>NZ_JBITLM010000003.1:0-210006 GCF_044465295.1 Nonomuraea sp. NPDC049714
CCTCAACGGCACCGACCACCGCAGCCACGATGAGCAGAACGCGGCGATCGGTGCCTACGTGCGCTGGCGCAACGCTCGCGCACAACCCAAGACAAACTTCGCGGCCAGTTCACCTATCCGCAGCTGGACCAGTTACCCGGCCAAGGTTGCGTGACGGGCCACTAGGCGTCGGTTTGTGTGGGGCGCCGACCACGTACTCAACGTTCTCCTACGAGACGTTCCGGCTGGCCGAGACCGGCGCGGTCTTCTTCGCCGTCGCCAACGTCGTCGCCTCGATCGTCGCCGGACTGGGCGCGGTGTTCATCGGCCTCACGCCGGCCCAGGCGATCGCCGGATGACACGTCTTGAGGCGGCCGGTCAGGCGCGCCATGTCGGCCCCTGGTGGTAAGAATCGCGTCACACGGCCCAGTGATCTTGCTGGTGAGCAGCAGCAGCGTTCGCCGGTCAGCTCGGACAGTACGCGGGGACTGATCAGGCCCGGAATGTCGGTGAGAAGTAGCAGCGCCCGGAGGCCCATGCTCTGCTTGCTGTCGCTTCCGCATGAAGTTGTCGGCAGGGACACACGCTGACCTGTGGAACGACATCTTGTTCTGGCGTTATAGTTCGACTATTCCGGAAATACGGAACAACGGAACAACGGAGTCAGGATGCCCATGGGACTGCTCGAAGAACGGATCGCGGAGCTTGAGCGCAGGGTCGCCCTCCTGGAGGAGGCGCCCGCCGACCGGTCACCGCCCGCGGACGCCCCGCCGCGCCCCATCGCCGACGTGCCGTTCGACCTGCTCGATCTGATCCGGTCCAGGGCCGGAAGGGAGGCCCGCCCAGGCACGGTCATGTACGGCGGCGCGGTGACCTTCGGGGACCGCGACTACATGTGGGCGATGGAGCACGCGGCCGGCGAGGTGGCGGACTCGCACTGGGCCAGGGCCGCGGCCCTGCTCGAACGCCTCGGCAGCGGGCCGCGTCTGGCCCTGCTCGCCGCCCTCCTCAAGGAGCCGAGGACCCGCAGGGAGCTTCACGAGGCGCTCGGCGAGACGTCGACCGGGCACCTGTACCACCACCTCAAGGACCTGCAGAGCGCGGGCCTGCTCATCCAACCGCGGCGCGGCGAGTACGCGATCGCGCCCCATGCCGTCGTGCCGCTGATGACGATCGTCGCCGTCGCCATGGATCTCGGCGCCGCCGAGTCACCCCAGGAGGAACTCGAATGAGAAGCGCTCTGGGCGGATTACTGGACGCCTCGTCACGACCGGCGTGGCGGGCCTGGTCGAAGGGCGATGTAGAGGGCTGCGAGCGCCACGCCGAGACCCTGTCCGGCCCTTCCCGGGATCACCTGCTCTTCCTGTGCCACTCCGTGAAGCAGGCCTACGAGAAGGCGCTGTCCCACTACGCCACCCTCGCCACGGCCGGCCGCGCGCCCAGGGCGCTGGACGAGCCGGTCGTCGAGGCCTGGATGCACCTGGGCCGCCCCGATCGGGCCGTCGAGCACCTACGGCGACGCCGTGACGCCCGGCCGCGGGCCGTCGAGCAGGCGCTGCGCGTGCTCGACCCGAGGCTGACCCGCCCACTAGGGGTGCGGCTCGACGGCGCCACCGTGCTTCCGTTCGCCGACCACGAGCTCGCGCCGTACCTTCCGGCCGTGGCGGCGACCATCGACGGCGTTGACATACTGGCGCATCTCGACACCGGCGGCACGTTTGTCGTCATGGGACCACGACGCGCCGCAGAGGCAGGCGTGGTGACAACCCCGGGCGGCACCAGCTCTCACGGGCTGCAGCGCGCCCAGCTACGTCACGGCACCATCGCCGAGCTGCGCTTGGGCGCCGCGTCGCTGACTAACGTGCCGGTCAAGGTGCTTTCCACCCTCGTCGGCCCCCAGGACCTGGTGATCATCGGCACCAACGTCCTGGAACAGTTCCTGTCCACCGTCGACCACCCCCGCAACCGCCTCATCCTCTCGCCGAGACGCCACCCCGACGCCGCCACCGAGCACTCCAGCCTCCTCACGGACAGCCCCGTGGTGGCGGAGTTCGGCTTCTACCTCTGGGCGGATCACTTCATGTTCGCGCGCGGCGGCTTCGGCCCACGCGACGACCTCACCTTCTTCATCGACTCGGGCCTGGTCTACGTGGACGACGCCGTGGAGCCGCCACGTCAGGCCTGCCTGCTGACCACGCCCCGCCACTACCGCGCCTGGGGCGTCCCGCGCCACCTGACCGGCCGCCCGCACTTCGACAGCCCCGAGCCGGTGTCGCTCGGCCCGCTCACCCGGCGGTACCCGCTCGTGGCCGTCGCGAGATCCCGGACGACGCCGTGGCAGTCCTTCGGTGGCGTACGCGTCGACGGCCTGCTGTCGCACGGCTTCCTCAAGACGTACGCATGGACGCTGGACTTCGACAGGGGACGGTACGTGTTCCGATCGGCGCCCGGCTCGGGCGAACAGTGCGATTGACACTTGCCAACGGGTCGTTTGCGCCAATGGGTTGCCAACTGCGACTGGCGTCCTCTCCGGCCAGCAGCGGATGATTCACTAAGAAGCGGAGGATGCCTGACACCACGGTCAGGCGGGGGGATCACGGCGCGGGCATGCGCGCGGCACACGGCTGGCCGCCCGCTGCCGGAGAAGGAGGAGGCCACGAGCAGGCTCACCACCTCGCTGAACCGGGCGGTCGTGATGGGCGACTCCAACGGCAATCACAAGAGGGCGGCCGAGATTGCCGATGGCCGCTGTCTGAACGCTGGAAACGCTAGGCGGGGGCTCCCCCGTGACGCATCGGTCATCGTGACCGGTGTCCGGGAAGCCGATGACTGACTTCACTTGCCGGTGCTGCGAGTCTCGGGGCGACAGATCGCGTTTTGGGAGCGCTGTTGCCCGAGGAAGTGACGCGGCTGCCGCAGGAGCCAGCCCGGGTCGACGCGCGGATATCTTGGCGAGGGCCGCTGCTGCGGGTCCGGTGATACGCAGGTCGGGCAGGGGGAGGACGGCGGCCAGGGCCAGGAAGCCGCCCACGCCGCCGATCCACGGTCGATGCCCGTTCTTATGGCGGCCTCATGATCCATACTGCATGCATCGTGCGGGCCTCGGGCGCACCATCCGCGAAGAAACCCCAACCGGCATTGCCGAGCTGGGGCTTCTTCGTATGACGCCTCAGTGAATCGCCCGGCCGGGTGCTCTTGCCGACATTCCCTGGTCCAAGGCGAGTGAGGTCAGCGCCAGGCAGGACAGCCGGGCGAGCTCGAAGGCGTCGGTCATCGTCACCTGGCGTAGCCCGAAGCCGGTGAGGACCGCCTTGGCCGCTTTGGCGATCGCCAGGCTCTGATCGGCCGTAGTCCGTTCCGATGGCCTCGCGGGATCGATGACCCGGTTCACCAGGACCGCGGCCAGCCTCTCGATCTCGTCGTCGAGGGTCTTGGTCAGTTTCTTCAGCAGCCGGTCATCTTCCAAGGCGGCCAGGATGACACGGAGCTCGAAGGCGGTCTGTGCCTTCGAGCTGTCTCCGTACGTGGCGAACCACGCGCCGACGTAGCGGTCGATGACCTCGGCCAAGGGCAGCGCGGGGTCGTGCAGCGGCTCGAGCAGCGTGTCGACGCGGGAGATGTCGTCCCCGAGGAGGGATACGAGCAGTTCGCTCTTGCTGCCGAAGATGGAGTAGATCGCCCCGGTCGTGAGGTCGGCCGCTGCGGCGATGGCCTCGACTGAAACGTCCGCACCGTCACGGGCCAGCAGCGTGCGAGCCGCATCGAGCAGGGCTCGCCGGTTGGCTTCTCGCGCTTCGGTCCGGGTGAGTCGCACGGTTCTCCTTCTGTTCATTGACAGCTTGCCATAACGAGATTACCGTAACCCAATTATTACGATAACGACATTACGGGAACTGCTGTGAGCATAGCAACGCACGCGGGCATGGGCCGGTTCTCCACACATCCGCGCATGGCGTTCGCCGCCAGGCGTCTGCGCCGGTTCATCCTGTCGCTGCTGGCTCTGGTCACCGCGTCGTTCGCGATGATCCAACTGGTGCCGGGCGATCCGGTGCGGGCCGCGCTCGGCCCCAGCGCGCCACCGGATCTGGTGGAGCAGACCCGTGCGGCGCTGGGCTTGGACAGGCCGCTGGCCGACCAATACCTCTCCTACCTGCGTGGCGTGTTCTCGGGAGACCTCGGTACCTCGATCATGTCGCGGGAGCCGGTCAGCCTCGTGCTGGAACAGCGGTTGCCCGCGACGGTCGGCCTGGCGGCGGCGGCTCTCGCGCTGACCCTGGCAGTGGGGATACCGCTGGGGATGGCGGCCGGGGTGCTGGGCCGCGACGGCCGGCGACCGGGATCGGACTTCACGTTCACCGTGGTCACCGGCCTGTTCAGCGCGCTGCCCGAGTTCCTGCTGGCCGTCGGGCTGGTGTACGGGCTGGCCGTGTCGCTGCAGTGGTTCCCGGTGGCCGGGGGTACGGGACCCGGCGCGTATGTCCTGCCAGTGCTCTCGCTGGCCGTCGGTCCCGCCACCGTGATCGCACGGATGATGCGGATCGAAACCCGACGGGCCCTGCACGAGGACTATGTCCGCACAGCGCGGAGCAAACGGCTCCGGGGCCGGGTGATCTACCTGAAACACGTGTTGCCCAACGTGCTCACCTCCACGCTGACGGTCAGCGGGCTCCTGCTGGGCGGTCTGATCGCGGGCACGGTGGTGGTGGAGAACGTCTTCGCCTGGCCCGGCATCGGCGGCGCCATCGTCACCGCGATCACCAGCAAGGACTACGCGCTGGTGCAGGGGTTCGTCCTGGTCTACGGGGCCGCGATCCTGGCCGTGAACCTGCTCGTCGATGTCGCGATCGCCGCCATCGATCCGCGATCGAGCATCCTGGAGCGCTGATGAAAAGGTCACTGCTCGTCCTCATCCTGCTCTTCCTCGTCCTCGCCGCGGTCGGGCCGGTGCTGGCCGGGCCCGCCGCCGACCGGGTCGACGTCGCGGGACTCCTGCAGGGTCCCTCCTCCCGCCACTGGCTGGGCACGGACCATATGGGCCGCGACATCCTGGCGCAGATCCTCGTCGCTTCGCGCCTGTCGCTCGGTTCGGCGGTCGCCGCGACCGCCCTGGCCGCCGTCATCGGGGTCGCGATCGGCAGCGCGTCGCTGGCTCGACGGGTCGGTCCGCTGTTCACCGCCGTGCTCAACGTTCTGGTCGCCTTTCCATCCCTGCTGCTCGCGATCTTCTTCGCGGTCATCTTCGGCGTCGGAGCTCAGGGCGCGGTGCTGGCGGTCGGCGTGGCCATGGCGCCGTCCTTCGGCCGCCTCATACAGACGCTCGGCGCCTCGGTGATGGCCAGTGACTACGTGAGCGCGGCCCGGCTTCTCGGTTTGCGGCACAGCAGGGTGCTGACCGGGTACGTGCTGCCGAACGTGGCCGAGCCGCTGATGCTCAGCCTCACCTTCGCGGCGGGCAACGCCCTCGTGGTGATGTCCGGGCTCTCCTTCCTCGGCCTCGGTGTGCAACTGCCCGACTACGACTGGGGGCAACTGCTGCAGTCCGGCCTCAGCCAGATCTACACCGCGCCGGCTGCCGCACTTGGGCCGGCCGTCGCGATCATGCTGGCCGGCATGACCCTCAGCATGGCGGGTGAACACGGCGCCGTGGCGGCGTCCGGCGTCCGGCGTGCCCTGTCATCCACCGCCCGAAGGGCCCGAAGCCCCCTGCCCGCCGTACCAGAAGAAGCGACCGTGGCCGAGGCACGCGGGCTGAGGGTCACCTTCCCGGATTCCGGCGGCCGCCCGGTCACCGTCGTCGACGGCGTCGACCTGTCCATCGGCAAGGGCGAACGCGTCGGGCTGGTCGGCGAGTCCGGTTCCGGGAAGAGCATCACCGCACTCGCCCTGGCCGGTCTCGTACCCCATCCCGGCCAGGTGACAGCGGACAGCCTCTCGGTCTCAAAGGTCAACGTCCTGGATGTACGGCGCAGTGAACGAGACCTGAAAGGCCGCGTGGCCATGGTCTTCCAGGACGCCACTCGCGCGATGAACCCGGTGCTCCGAGTCGGCACACAGATCGCGGAGGCATCAGCCGGGCACGACGTCGTCAAAGCGCTGCGCTCACTGAAGGTCGCCAATCCCGCACTGCGTGCCCGGCAGTACCCGCACCAGTTGTCCGGCGGAACCCTCCAGCGGGCCATGATCGCGATGGCGTTGACAGCGGAACCGGACCTGCTCATCGCGGACGAGCCGACGACCGCGCTGGACATGACCGTCCAGCGGGCCACGCTCCAGGTCCTGCTGGAGGCGGTCACCGAGTCGGGTTCCGCACTGCTGTTCATCTCGCACGACATCGCCGTCGTCTCGGGCATCTGCGAGCGACTGGTCGTCATGTACGCGGGAGGTGTCGTCGAGGACCTGCCGGTCCGGCTGTTGCCCGGCGGCGCCGCCCACCCCTACACCGCGGCCCTGCTGGCGACGCTGCCGAGCCTCGACGCCGATCGTGCGGCGCCCCTGCCGGTGATTCCCGGCTCGCTGCCCGCAGCCGGATCCGCCGGGACGGGCTGCGCCTTCGCGCCGCGCTGCCCGCGGGCCGCGGAACGTTGCCTGAGCGAGCGGCCCCCCTTGGCGGGCCTGGCGCCCGGCCATCGGACCGCCTGCTGGTATCCCCTGGAAGGCGTCGCATGATGAACGGCTTGACGGTCGACGGCCTCACGGTCGCCTTCGGGCACGGCAGGAACCGCCTGGTGGCGGTGGACCGGGTGAGCCTCAGTGTCCCGCACGGCGCCACGCTCGGCGTGGTGGGCGAGTCCGGGTCGGGCAAATCGACGCTCGGCCGGGCCATCGCCGGTCTGGTCACCCCTGGGGGCGGTGAGATCCGGCTCGACGGCCGCCTCCTTCCGCCCCGCCGCTCGCGCTCGGACCTGCGCCGGATCCAGCTCGCGTTCCAGAATCCGGCCAGCTCGCTGAGCCCGAGGATGCCGGTCGCGCGGATCCTCGGCGACGCGGTCGCGGCGGCGACCGTCCCCCGGGAGCGACGCCGTGACCGCATCGACGAACTTCTGGAGGCGGTTCAGCTACCGGCGATACTCCGCGACTCCCGCCCCGGCCAGCTCTCCGGCGGCCAGCGGCAGCGAGTCGCCCTGGCCCGCGCGCTGGCGAGCGAGCCGGAGTTCCTGATCTGTGACGAGGTCACGTCGGCGCTGGACGTCTCGGCACGCGGCGCGATGATCAACCTGCTGATCCAGCTGCAACGTCAGTACGGCTGGGGCCTGATCTTCATCTCGCACGACATCGCGGCCGTGCGGCAGGTGAGCGACGACATCGCCGTCATGTACCTGGGCCGGACTCTCGAGCTGGGCCCCGGCGAGGCCGTCGTCGCCGCGCCACGGCACCCGTACACGCGAACGCTCGTCGAGTCGATCCCGGTGCTGGGCGGAGCACCGGCCGACCTGCTGGATGATTTCGATCCCCCCGATCCCCGGCACCCTCCCCCAGGCTGCCCCTTCCACCCGCGCTGCCCGCTGAGACCGCGCAGCGACCCAGCAGGCACCCGCTGCGCCACCGACGAGCCGACGCCCGTCATCCGTGGCCTCCCGCATCACGCGGCTTGCCATTTCCCCCCACATTTGGAGCGCACCTGATGTTGTCCCCCAGACAAGCGGTACTCGCCGTGGCGCTGGCGGCCGTGACCACCGGCTGCTCGACTCCGCCACCAGCCGCCCCGAGCCGGACCGGCGCCACTGCCAAGGTCTTCACCCTCGCCCTCAACGCCGACCCCGGCAGCCTCGACCCGCATGCCAGCCCGCTGACCGCGGTCCAGCAGCTCGGCCTGTTCCTCTACGACCGGCTGATCCACCAGGACGGCGAGGCGTTCTCGGCGGGCCTGGCCGACAAGTGGAGCCAGGACGGCAAGGTGGTCCGGTTCCACGTCCGTTCGGACGTGACCTGCTCCGACGGCAAGCCGCTCACCGCCGAGACCGTGGCGGCCAACCTCAACTACGTGGCGGACGCCGAGAACGGCTCGCCGCTCGCCAACCTCACCATCCCGGCCGGTTCCAAGGCGACCGCCGACGCTGCGACCTCCGAGGTGGTGCTGACCACCCCGGAGCCTGCGGCCTTCGCCCTGCAGGGTGTCGCCAACCTGCCGATCGTCTGCGACCGCGGGCTGGCCGACCGCACGCTGCTGACCCAGGGGGCCGACGGCACCGGGCCGTACGTGCTCGACTCCAGCGTGGCCGGCTCCACCTACACCCTGTCCCTGCGCCCCGGCTACAGCTGGGGGCCCGGCGGCGCCACCACGGCCACGGCGGGGCTGCCCGCCAAGGTGGCCGTCAACGTCGTCACCAACGAGACCACCACGGCGAACCTGCTGCTGAACGGCGGTCTCCAGGCGGGCATCGTGGCCGGGACCGACGTGCGCCGCCTGCAGGCGGCCAAGCTCACGCGCTACAGCACGTCCTCGGTGTACGGCGAGCTGTTCTTCAACCAGTCGGCCGATTCGCCGCTCCGCCCGCAGGCCATCCGCCACGGCCTGGTCCAGGCGCTGAACCTGGCCGAGCTCATGTCGGTCTCGACCTCCGGGCTGGGCTCCGCGCCGGAGCGGCTGACCGGATCCAGCCCGTGCAAGCAGCCGACCGTGACGGGCAACCTCCCGAGTCAGGACGTCGCGGCGGCGAAGGCGGCACTGTCATCGCTGAGCGGCCGGGAACTCACCTTGCGCTACCAGTCGAAGCTGGGTCCGGCCGCCGCTACGGCGGTGCAGCTCGCCGTACAACAATGGGCGGCTGCGGGCGTGACGGTGAAGGCACACGGTGAGACCGACAGCCAACTGCTCACCTCCGTGTTCGCGACCGGGAACTTCGACATCGCCTGGGTGCCGATCGACGGGCAGAACCCGGCCCAGACGCAGGGCTATTTCTCCGGTCCGACACCGGCGAAGGGCGGCAGCAACTTCGCGAACATCCAGAACAGCACCTACGACAGCGTCGCGGCCCAGGCCGGTGCGCTGGTCGGCAACGCGGGTTGCGACCTGTGGGCGAAGGCGGATTCCGCCCTGGTCGCCGGCTCCGACGTCGTTCCGTTCGCCAACGTCGACTACTCGACGTGGAGCCCGGCCTCGGTGTCGTTCAAGACCGGCTACCACGGTGTCCAGCCGTTGAGCATCCGGATGAGCGCATGACCCCGCAGACGATGCGGCTCTCCGACGGCCGCAGGCTGGCCTGGTACGAGTTCGGTGACCGTGGTGGGGTGCCCTGCCTCTACATTGCGGGCACCCCTGAGTCCGGGCTCGCCGGTGGCTGTTATCACCTCGCGGCGGACAAGGCCGGCGTGCGGTGGATCTCCGTGGACAAGCCGGGTTATGGCCGGTCCGATCCCTGCCCTCGGCGGACTCTCGCCCAGTGGGCGGCCGACGTCGAGGAGTTCGCCGCTCACCTCGGCCTGGAGAAGTACGCGGTGGCGGGCGAGTCCGGCGGCGGCCCGCATGCCCTCGCGGTGAGCCATGCCCTGCCTGCCAGCGTGACCCTGACGGTACTGCTCGCCGCGATGGGTCCGGGCCACGAGCCCTGGGTGCGCGAGGGGATGCGCCCGACGAACGTGATGTTCCACTACCTGGCGCTCTACGTGCCCGCCGCGTTGCGCGTTCCGCTCGCCGTGATGCGGTGGGCCATGCGGGTGCCCGCGATAGCCGGGCGGATGGCGCAGGGGGGCCCGGCGGCGGACCGGGAGGCCGCGGCCGATCCCGACTACCAGATCCGCCACCTCGCCGTGCCCGACGCGTTCCGCGCCGGGACCAGGGCCGCCGCCGGGGAACTGCAGCTGCTGGCCAGGCCTTGGGAATTCGAGTTGGGGGACGTCACCGGGCCGGTGCACATGTGGCACGGAAGCGAGGACGTCAACGTCCCCATCGCGGTGGCTCGCGCCATGGCGGCCGCACTGCCGTCCTGCGTCCCGCATTTCGTGCCCGCCTCGGCCCACGCCGTCGGGTTCGAGCAGCGGGAGGCGGTCATGGCGACCATCGCCGGTCAGGTGTCGTGATGCCGGTCAGCGAATCGGCGATCACCGTGTCGACCGCCCATCCCCTCGACGCCCTGCTCCGGGTCACCCTGGCCACCCGCGCCCGCAGGCGCGTGCGGGTCACCGCCATGAGCCTGCGGGCGACTCCGCCGTACCACGGAAGCGAGATCGAACTGCGGGTGCAGGCCGCCGACCGCGAGGTCGAGCTGCTCTGCGACCGGTTGCGGCGCCTGGTCGACGTGCTCGCCGTCTCGGTGGTGACGCGATGATGCGGGCACTTTCCGACGCGTTCTATCGTGACTGGTTGACGACGCGTCCCTTCATGGCGATGGAGGACGGGATCCCGGGGTACGACCATCTCGTCCCGGACTTGTCGGTGGCGGGCGCCCGGGCGTTCGAGAGCCGATTGAGGGACCTGGCGGATCGGGCCGGCGACGGAGCTGACACGGTGACGCGCAGGGTCCTGCTGTCCGCGATCGATCGGGAACTGGAGGTCCTCGCGATCGGCGCCGTGGAGTACACGGTGTCGGTGATCGCGGCGGAGGGCGCGTCCGCGGTGCTGACCATGGGGTCGTGGAGCAGACCGAGCACTCCTGCCGACGCGGACGCCTATCTGACCCGCTGTGCGGAGCTGCCACGCTATCTGAGCGCGCATGCCGCCCGGCTGCGGGCCGGTGCGGACGAGGGCCGGACGCCCGTCGCCTCCCTCGTGCGTGTCGCGATCGGCCAGGTGGACCGATACCTGGCCGGTCAGGGCAGGGACGTACTGGCCGACGTCCCGCTCCCGGAGGGCTGGCGTGGCGCGGACCGGCTCAAGAGACTGCTCGCGGACGAGGTACGGCCTGCGCTCGCGCAGTGGCGTGACGCGGTCGCGAGCCTGCCTGCCCGCGCCGACGACGAGTGCGGTCTGCCCTACCTTCCCGGCGGCGCGGCCGCCTACAACCGGCTCATCAAGGTGCACACCACCCTGGACGTCACCGCGGCCGAGATCAATGACCTCGGGGTGTCCCAGGTCGCGGAGCTGACCGACCAGATGATCTCGCTCGGCGAGGAGCTGGGCCTGCGGGGTCTGTCCGAGGTCATGCAGGCCTTCGCCGCCTCGGCGACCGGAGGCGCGGCGGAGGCGATGGCACAGGCCCGGGTGGCGATCCGCCGGGCGGAAGCCGTGATGGCGGAGCTGTTCCCCGCGCCGATGCCGCCCCCGTGCGAGGTGGCCCCGATGGCCGTCCATCTCGGCGAGACCGGGCACGCGCCGCACTACACTCCACCGCGGCTCGACGGCAGCACCGGCGGCGTGTTCTGGTTCAATGCGCAGCACCCTGAGACCGGAAGCGGCTGGGCCCTCGAAGCGCTCGCCTTTCACGAGGGGGTGCCCGGCCACCACCTGCAGTTGTCCCGTGCGCAGCTCCTCGATCAGCTGCCGGACCTGCAGCGCTACGGCTTCGTCAACGCGCACGGCGAAGGCTGGGGCCTGTACGCCGAGCTGCTCGCGGAGGATGCCGGGTTGTACTCCGGCGTCGAAGCACGACTCGGCGCCCTGGTGCTTCGGCTGTTCAGAGCCGCCAGGCTCGTGGTCGACACAGGAATCCACGCGCTCGGCTGGTCGCGGAACCAGGCCACGACGTGGCTGACCACGACGGTCCCGCTGCCTGCCGCCTTCGCCGAGGCTGAGATCGCGCGGTACATCGCCGACCCGGCGCAGGCGCTGAGCTACGCGGTGGGACTGCACGAAATCCTGCGGCTGCGCAACGGTTTCGGGTCCGGGACGCTTCGGGATTTCCACGCTGCCGTGCTCGACAACGGGTCGGTCCCGCTGCCGGTGCTGGCGGACATCGTCACATCAGCACAGTCGAATCGACACAAGTGAGGAACTGACATGTTCTCGCATGAGGAAGTCGTCATTCGGGCAGGCGAACGCACCGGACTTCCGGTGCTCGTCGCCGTCCACTCCACCACACTGGGCCAGGCCGTCGGCGGCTGCCGCGTCAACCACTACGCCGACTGGCGAGACGGCCTGACCGATGCGCTCAGGCTGTCCCAGGCCATGACCTACAAATGCGCGATCGCCGGTCTGGACAACGGCGGCGGCAAGACGGTGGTGGCTCTGCCCCCCGGACATGTCGTGGACAGCCGCCGCGATCTGCTTCACGACGTGGCCGACGTGGTGCACTCTCTCGGTGGCCGCTATGCGACCGCTCCGGACGTCGGCACCGGTCCCGAGGACATGGCGGTCATCAAGGAGAGAACGCCACACGTCTTCTGCACCCCCACTGAGCTCGGCGGCAGCGGAGACTCCTCCCCGGGGACGGCCGCGGGAGTGATGGCCGCGCTGAGCGCGGTCTGCGCGTACCTGGGCAAGAGCGGGCTCAAGGGCCGGAGAGTGGGCCTGCTGGGGCTCGGCCACGTCGGCGCGCATCTCGCCCGGCTGCTGGCCGCCGAGGGAGCCGAACTCCTGGTCGCCGACGTCGACCCGGCCAAGCAGGCGCTGGCCGACGAGGTCGGTGCCACCTGGCTCGGCCCGGATGAGGTCGTCACCGCCGAGCTCGACATCCTCGTCCCGGCCGCGCTGGGCGGACTGCTCACCGAGGAGCTCGTGCAGGGCCTGAGATGCGTGGCCATCGCCGGACCGGCCAACAACCAGATCGCCAGTCCGTCAGTGGCCCGGATGCTGCACGGCAAGGGCGTCCTTTGGGCGCCTGACGACATCGTCAGCGCAGGTGGCGCCATCTACGCCCACGCCGTCGAACTTCGCCACGAAACCCCGGCGCAGGCCCGAGCCCGCGTGGCGGGGATCGCCGACACTCTGAGCCGGGTGCTCGACAGCGCCGAGCAGGCCGGCGAGAGCCCCTACTTCACCGCTCAGGAGTTCGTTCGCGCACGTCTGGAAGGGGCGAGCCATGGCCTCGCTCGCTGACAAGTACACCCAGACCGACGGCCGGGTGCTGATGTCCGGGATTCAGGCCCTGGTACGGCTGACGCTGGAGCAACGCCGCCTGGACGAGGAGCGAGGGTTCGACACCCGGGTCTTCGTCAGTGGCTACCGGGGATCCCCGCTCGGCGGGGTCGACGTGGAAATGGAGCGGGCCGCCCCTCTGCTCGAACCCGCCGGTGTGGTGTTCAAGGCCGGGCTGAACGAGGAACTGGCGGCGACCGCCGTCGCGGGTACGCAGCTGCTGGCCCGCGCGCCGGGACGACGCCACGAGGCGGTGACCGGGTTCTGGTACGGCAAGAACCCCGGCCTGGACCGGGCGGCGGACGCCGTACGGCATGGCATGCTCGCGGGCACCGTCCCGCTGGGCGGCGCGGTGGCCTGGATCGGCGACGACCCCGCGTGCAAGTCGTCGACGGTGCCGAGCTCGTGCGAGCAGATGTGCCAGAGCCTGTCGATGCCCCTGCTCGCGCCCGGCACGGTCGGTGAGGTCATCGAGCTGGGGCTGCACGCCGTCGCGATGTCCCGGGCCAGCGGTCTGTGGGTGGGCCTGAAAATGCTCACCGATGTCGCCGACGGTTCGGCCACCGTGGACCTGGCCGGGCTGGGCTCAGGGATCCCGCTACCTGACCGTGATCGGGCTCTGTCTCCGGGGTCGGGCGCGGCGGCGGTGGAGGCCGAGTACGACATGCGGACCCGCCGCCTGGAACTGGCCCTCGCCTACAGCCGGGCGGCCGGGTTGAACCGCATCGTCTCCGATCCGGAGGGCGCCACGCTGGGGATCGTCGCGCCAGGCACCGCCTATCCCATGGTCCTGCGCGCGCTGGCCGACCTTGGCCTGGACGCGGAGCCGTACCGGCTGATCAAGCTGTCCATGCCCTTCCCCCTGTCTGACGAGGAGCTGGTGGAGCTGACCGCCGGGCTGACCCGGGTGCTGGTGGTGGAGGACAAGGTCAGCTTCGTCGAGGCGCGCCTGAAGGAGGCGCTCTACCGGCGTCCCGGCGCGCCCGAAGTGATCGGCCGCGCGCTGCTGACCGCGCGCGGCACGCTCGGTGCGGACGACGTGGCTCGGGCGCTGACCACCCTGACCGGCCACGCGGCCCCCGCCCCTCAGCCGCTCGTACGGCGTTCCCTGCCCATGGTGGCGGCCAGGGCGCCGTTCTTCTGCTCGGGCTGCCCGCACAACATCTCGACCCGCACCGATGACAAGACTCTGGTCGGGGTGGGCATCGGCTGCCACGCGATGGTCGCCTTGGACGGCAAGGGCCGGGGCACCCAGATCGGGTTGACCCAGATGGGCGGTGAGGGCGCGCAGTGGTTCGGGATCGCGCCCTTCACCGACGACCGCCACTTCGTGCAGAACCTGGGCGACGGCACCTTCCACCACTCCGGATCCCTGGCGATCCGGGCGGCGGTCGATGCGGGTGTCACGATGACCTACAAGCTGCTCTACAACGACGCGGTGGCGATGACGGGCGGCCAACGGGTCGAGGGCCGCTTGGATGTGCCGACGCTGACCAGGTGGCTGGCGCTCGAAGGGGTCACCAAGGTCGTCATCACCACCCCGGAGCCCGGCGACTACAGAGGTATCCGGCTGGATCCGATCGCGACCGTACGGCACCGCGACGACTTCGCCGAGGCGGAGCGGGAGCTCAGCGCGCTGAGCGGGGTCACCGTGCTCATCCACGACGACCGGTGTGCGGCGGAGGAGCGGCGCCTGCGCAAGCGGGGCAAGCTGCCCACACCGAAGGAGCGGGTAGCGATCAACGAGCGGGTCTGTGAAGGGTGCGGCGACTGCGCCGAGAAGTCGACCTGCCTGTCGGTGCATCCCACCGCGAACGGCAAGACCCGCATCCATCAGGCGTCCTGCAACTCCGACCTCAGCTGTCTCAAGGGCGACTGTCCGTCCTTCCTCATGGTGACACCGGGACGCAAGGAGAAGAAGGAGCTCCCGGTCGTGCCGGTGGACTTCCCTGATCCGGTACGGCGCTTCGCCGATGTGCTGATCCGGATGCCCGGCATCGGCGGTACCGGTGTGGTGACGGTGTCGCAGGTCCTCCAGATGGCCGCCAGTCTCGACGGCCTGCACGCCGCGGGGGTGGACCAGACCGGTCTGGCCCAGAAGGGCGGGCCGGTCGTCAGCGATCTGCGGATCTCCGCCGAGCCCATCACCGGGGCGGTCAGGGCGTCGCAGCGCACTGTCGACGTGCTGCTGGGCTTCGACCTGATCGGGGCCGCCAGTGACGTCAACCTGAGCACGGCTCGGCCCGGCCACACGGTCGCCGTGGTCAATACGGCGCTGGTGCCCACTCTCGGCATGGTGACCCACCGGGTGCCCCTTCCGACCTCCCCGGCGAACGCGTTGGAGCGCGTCGAGTCGGTGGCCGAGACGCTCTGCCTGGACGCGCTCGGGCTGGCCGAGAAACTGTTCGGCGACCACCTGCCCGCCAACATGGTGCTTGTCGGCGCGGCTTTCCAGTATGGCTGTCTGCCTCTGACCGCGGACGCGATCGAGGAGGCCATCCGGCTCAACGGCGCCGCGGTGGAGGCGAACCTCGCCGCGTTCCGCAGTGGCCGCGCCTCCGTCGTCAACCCCTTGGCCACAGGGGATGTGGAGCCTGTGGAGCCCTCGGGCATGGCTGTGTGGGTCGACGACCTGACCGACTACCAGAGCTCGGCCTACGCCCGTCGCTTCACCGAGGCGGTCTCGCAGGCAGAGGCCGCCGTCGATGGCAAGGTCGACCAGGAGACCGGCAAGGAGATCGTGACGGCGTATGCCAGGAGCTTGCACCAGCTCATGGCGTACAAGGACGAGTATGAAGTCGCCCGCCTCCACCTGGACCCCGTGGAGCAGGCTCGCGTGGTGGCTGAGCACGGACCGGGCGCCAAGGTCGCCGTCCTGCTGCACCCCCCTGTGCTGCGCGCACTCGGTATGAAGCGCAAGATCAGGCTTCGCCGTACGGCGAGACCGCTCTTCACAGTGCTGCGGGCGGCCAGGAGACTTCGCGGGACCCCGCTCGATGTCTTCGGCTTCGCGCGAGTCCGCCGGGTGGAGCGGGAGCTCATCGCGGAGTACCTGCTCTTGATGACGAGCGCCTTCGCGCATCTCACCTCCGATACGGCCAAGCAGGTGCTCGGCATCGCCGAGTTGCCAGAGCGAATCCGCGGCTACGAGGAGATCAAACTTGCCCGTGTCGCAGAATTTCGTGACGAAGCCGCTCGGGCGCTCGCCCAGCTTGATGAAATCCGGACCGGTGCGTGAAAGGCGCTCATCGCGGATTCCCGGGCCAACCGGACCACCAGGTCCCGCCGCCGGTCTGCGGGTTGCGGAACATGGCGACCTGGTTCTCCGAGGCCGCGTCCACGAGAACTTCGTTGCTCCCGACGTAGTCCTCGCTCAGGACGGTGCTGTAGGAGACCTGCGGAGGCCCGAAAACCGGTCCCGCCACGTCGAGGGACCACAGTTGCTCGGCCTCGGGGTCGCCGCTCTGCTGTTCGACGACGACCTGCCCGCCGGAGGTGTCCGGGGCGGTCAGCACGTAGCCGGTCTGCCGGCTGACAATGTAGCCGTCGCTGGTCACGTTCCAGAGCTGGAGCTGGTTGGTGGCGTCAAGGGTCTGAACGACGACCCCGGCACCCTGTGACGCGTCGGCAGGGGCGAGCACCAGTGAAGCGTCCAGCCGGCTGATGATGTGGCCATCGCCGGGCACGCACCACAGCTCGTTCTGCGCGTCGGCGCTCTGCGGACCGGCGACGACGGAGGCACCGGGAGAAGGAGTGCCCTGGACCTCGAGCACGTACTGCTATTCCTGGCTCGCGACGTAGAAGATCAGGGTCGGGGAAGGTGTGGTCGCCATGGTCCACCGCTTTCTTGAGCTCGCCCGATACGGGCTTCAGAATGCGGCGGCTCGGCGAACCTGGCCGCGACACGACGCGCCACTTGAGACAACCGGCTCCACTGGTTTGCCGAAATCAAAAGCGGGCGTCACGGGTGATCACGGCATTGCTTGGATGCTTCCCGGCCGCCGCAGGCCCTGCCAGCCGATGGTGAAGTCTCGGTAAAGAGGGTGTGGCCTGCCGAGCCAAGGGCTGGGCGCTGCCGTCTGAGCCAGATCCGTGCCTGAATGGGTGACAAACTTTCGGGGCATTCGGTCCGACGGAATATCGCTCTCCGCCAGCAAGGAGAGCGGCCACCCTGGCGAACGCTCAGCCGACGGCCAGGGCGGTACGGAGCGCCTCCTCGTTGAGTTGGTGAGGGTGGCCGAGGATCCGATCCAGGTCATCACCCTCTGGGGAGAACTCGCCGCGGCTGGTCGCCTCGTACAGGTCCGATAGCGCTTCAGCGACCTCTTCGGTGGCGCCGACGCTCTTCAGCTCGGTGGCGACGCTCGCGGCGTCCACCTCGCGGAGCGCGATCTCCCGACCGGCGAGCAGCGTGAAGACCGATGCGATGCCGAGCGCGGTCAGGCCGAAGCCGGACAGCTTGAGGACTTCCCCCTCGTGACCGCCGTCAGCCAGCACGATGGCCGCCGCTTCGGCGTAATCCGTCAGCGCGGCGGGCGCCATCGAGCGCCCGCCGAACGCGCAGACGAACTCGCCGCCGGTCATGGCCAGCCGTGCGGCCGGCAGCAGCGCCTCGCTGTGCAGGTTGTTGCGGAGGATGGTGAACGGCACCCCGCTCCTGCGTACGGCGCCCTCCAGCGCGTGGTGCCACTTCAGGTTGGTGCGCTCGCTGTTGATGATGCCCAGGTGGACGAGGTGTGGTACGCCCGCCTCGGCCATGGCCTTGATGCGGGCCGCGGCCAGGTCGATGCTGCCACGTGGCGTCTGCCGGCGGATCCAGCCAGGTGGCGGATTGCTCAGCACGCGCTCGGCCTCGGCGAAGAGCACCGCCTCTCCACCTGGCTCGGCGTAGTCCTCCCGCCGGACCTCGACGCCCAGGGCGGCGAGGTCCGCGGCCTGCGCTGGATCGGTGGTGGTCACGGCCACCCGGCCGGCGGGGACGCGGTCCAGCAGATGCCGCACGACCAGGCGCCCGTAGGGGCTGGTTCCGTCGGTAACCACGATCATTGGGGCACCTTCCTCAGCGACAACTGACCGCCCGCCTCGGGCTCCTCGGCGCGCCGACGTAGCTCCGCCAGATCGACTCGGCCTTCAGCGGTGAGCAGCCCGTCTGTCCGGAGGCGTTCCTCGATGTAGTGCTGTACGGGTAGGGCAACGCCGCACAAGAGCCGACCGTCACGGTCGCGCCGGCGTTGCTCCGGGGTCGCCTCGCCCATGAAGAAGCCGGAGCACGAGCCGAAGTATCGGCAATCGGCGCAGGCGTCCTGCACCCGCGCCCGTGATTGGGCAAGAGCGAGCGCGAAGCCGGCGGATCGGCGCATGTCCGCGAAGGAGTCGCAGAAGATGTTCCCATGACGGAGCGAATCGTCGTAGGCGTCGCCGTTGCTGTACATACCGCCGTCGGTGTCGATGATGAAGACGGCCTCGCCGTGCTCTTTGTCGTAGTAGCGGTGCCCCCGACCGCACACGTGTGACAGTACGTTCGACACGTACGTCTCCACCGGCTCCACCCGGATGGGTATGGCGGAGGCGAACCACCGGTCGGTGGCGACCTTCAGTGCCGCGACTATCTCGCTGTCCGACAGCTCGTGCGGCGCGAGCTGGCCGGCGTACCCCGTGCGATAGATGGGCAGGAAACGGAAACTCAGCCGCAAGTCCTCGAAGAATGTGTAGATGTGTTCGACGTATGGCGCGGTCGCCTTGGAGAGCACGGAGATACAGCCGAAATGAATACCGGCATCCACCAGCTCCTGCATGCCACGAAGAACCTTGGGTTGGGCATCCGCGCCGAACCGATTGACCCGATTTCCGCCAAATAGATCGACCGAAACGCCGACCTCGTCGAACACGTCCCGCAGCACCGAAACAATCTCCGGCCGGACGACTGTGAGATTGGTCTGCACCGCGTTGGTGAACGGCAATTCCAGCGGGTCGAAGACCTCATGCTGGCATTGCAGCACGCGTCGGTAGAAGTCGGCCCCCATCAGCAGAGGCTCACCGCCATGCCAGACGAAATCCAGCCGACGCGGATGCTCGCGGAAATAGTCGCCTACCGTGGTGAACATCATCCGGACGTCATCCAGCGACATGGCGGCTGTGTCGCCAAGCGACGGGAACTCGTAGCAGTAGCGACAGCGCAGGTTGCAGAACTTGGAGACCTTGACCACGAACTCCGCGTACGGCGGGCCGCCGGGTGCGGGCGGCATCTACTGCTCGGCCGATTGCTGCATGCGCATGAAAGCGGCCAGCACCCGGGACTGGCTCAGCATCCGGACCCGTTCGGACACCGGACTGATCAGCTCGCCCTCGTCGACCTCACCCTCCACCTCGTCGAATTTCGGCTTTGGCGGGCCCTTGTCGAGGAACTTCTCGTGGAACGGCGGCCCGTTGTGTGGCGAGTCGACGAAGAAATCAGGATACTTCGTCGCGCCGGCCAGCCTGAGTCGGTCGATCGCGGCCATCCGGGAAGCACGAACCTCGGTTCCCTTCAATTCGGGCGGCCCGACGAATTCATGGAACTGCGCCTGCGGAGACTCCATGAAGAAATCTGCATAGGAGTCCGGCTGCGCCATCACCTCGGCCGCGTACGTCTCCTCAAGGGTCATGGCGTAGAGCCGACTGTAGGCATTGTCCGAGATGTCCGAAAGTGCGTTTGGCTGCCAGTGTTTCGGGGCGTTCTCGATGCGCGCCCGAGCGCTCGGTGCTTCGCCGCCATTGGGCGTGGTCGCGTCAGCCATTTCGGCCTCCGTTCTAGGAGCAGGCCCCCAAGCCATAGTTATCGCCGTATCGGTTCGGGTCAAGCGCCGGCGATCCTGCAAGGACGGCTCGGCGAAATTCTCGCCGAGCTACATCGGCAGGCACGGGCGGCCGGGCCGACCGGCGACCAGCGCAAAGGCCTGAGACGTGCGCCAAGTATCTGACGGCCAAGCGCGGCTGCCTCCACTACGCCGGCGCACTGGGAGTGCGTCAACGGGACGCAGTGGGGCTGCTTGGTTCAGGGCTTGGTGAGCTCGGTGCTGATTGTAGAAGTGTTCGTACTCGCGCAGGGCGTGCCGCACCTCGAGTTACTCGTCACGCGCGCCCGTGCCGAAGGCCGTTCGGGTCACGGTTTGAGGGCAAGCCGGGTGGATCGCTCGGCTTCGTCGATGATCGCTTTGACTCGCGCCGGGGGTGGGGTCGAGATCAGCTGCAGTGCAATCCCGCGGAGGAGGCCAACGAGGGACACGGCCATCGCCTCCGGGTCGGCATCTGCTCGCACCGAGCCGTCGCGGATCCCGTCGCGGACCTTGTCGGCGAGGAGCCGACGGAAGCCGGCGTCATGTTCCGCGTAGAGCGGCATCAGGACGGGATCGGCGGCAATCGCCTCGCCCCACATCTGCAGGAACGCGCCAGCAGACGGACGTCGGCTGGTGACGTTCTCGAGGTAGGCGCGAACCGTCTCCGCCAGCCAGTCCGCGGCGCTGTCCCCAAGCTCCGGGAGGGTGAAGGTCTGAGCATCGCGCATCACCGCGCGGAGCAGATTCTCGCGGCTGCCGAAGTGATGAGAGACGATCCCCCGGCTGTAGCCGGCGGCCTCACCGACCTCAGCCAGGGTGAGCGCGCGTGACCCGCGCTGGGCGATCAGCGCCGTCGCGGCGGCTAGCACCTTGCGTTCGGCCTCTTCGCGACGCTCTCGCTGCGTGCGGCGAGCGGGAGGCTGATCGGGCATCAGGACTGCTCGGACATCGAGTCGGCCAAGCATGTGGTCCGCCGGATCTGACGCAGGCTGCCGCCGCTGGCACTTCGGATCCTCATGTCGGCCAAGCATACGGCCAGGGCGGCGCGAACTGCTACGATACTTGCGTGTTAACAAACAAGTATCTGAGAGGTGGTTTTGTGTCGCGCACTCCATTCGTCCTCGTCCACGGCAACCCCGAGACCGCGGTCATCTGGGGACCGCTCATCGGGGAGCTCGACCGGGCCGACGCGGTCGTCCTGTCCCCGCCCGGGTTCGGCGTCCCCACGCCCCGCGGCTTCGACTCGTCGACGACGGCCTATCGAGACTGGCTGGCGTCTCAGCTGGAGCTGTTCCGCGCTCCGGTCGACCTGGTCGGTCACGACTGGGGCGGAATCCACGTCGCGGCGCTGGCCATGAGTCGTCCGGATCTGATTCGCAGTTGGGCCTCCGATGCCCTGGGCGTGTTCGCGCCCGACTACCTCTGGCATCCGCGGGCACAGGTGTGGCAGCAGGAGGGCCCAGGGGAAGCCTCGGTGCAGGAGTTGTGGGGAGGCGATCTGCAGCAGCGACTCGCGGTGACGTCGGCCCTCGGTATGACCGGGCGCATGGCGGAGCGGGTCGCGGCAGGCATGGATCCCGAGATGGGTCGCGCCGTCCTCAAGCTGTTGCGGTCGGCACGACAGCCGGCGATGGCCGAAGCGGGACGGCTGCTGCCGAACGCCGCACAACGTCCGGGGCTCGCTCTCATCGCCGTTGACGACTTCGAGAGAGCCAGCGGGACGTTGGTGCAGCACGAGTGGGCAGCGCGCCAATCGGGCGCAAGGATGGCGCATCTGGAGGGCGTGGGCCACTGGTGGCCGGAGGAGACGCCGGCGCCGGTTGCTGAGGCTCTGACGAACTTCTGGGCAGAGCTGCCGGATACCGAAAGGGCTCCTGCGATCGACTCCCGGGGGTAACGCCCGCGTACCCACGGCCCGCGAACCAGCCTCGCGCTTTCACGCGGGTTGTGGGCGATCTGATCGTTTACCAGAGAAAAAGGCCTCTGAGCTGGGATGATAGGGCTTTCCTAGAAGTACGTGTCAGCCCGTGCGAGAGGCACTTCTCACGTGCGGCCTATCGACCGCCGGCCGAGCGGCCGCCACGAGCGGTGCACGACCCGGGAAAGGCATCGAATGGTGCATCGAACGCACCGGCCTGACCGGCGAATTGGCAGAGCGAGCCCGCCGAGCAGCCGCGAACAACCGGTGGGACGGATCCGACAGCATGGACTTGCGCCGCAACGAATAGTCGAACGGCCTCCGGAAGTGCGGGCTGCGCGCCGCGCTGGAAGCGCCGACCCCGCACAGGCGGCGGCAAAACCACAGGTCAGTTGATAGGGCTTCCGAGCCGTGCCCACGCATGCAGGGGTGCAGAATCGGCGCCGCGGCGGCGCCGAGTCGGTTGCAGGTCCGGGCACGGCCGCCGGGCGAGCGCGATTTCCTGCTCTCCCCCGCCGGTCGGCGCGCACCAGATGCTCAGTACTGGCGCACGGGGCAGTTGTGCCCAGATCGCCCTCACGGCACCCGCCGGCGTTTTGGCAGGCAGAGGTGACCGGCGCCCGCCGCCAAGCTCAGAGTCGTCGGCGGTGCCGGTCCAGGAAGTCACGGACCGCGGCGGCGAGCTCGGCGTCCTCGGGGCTGGTGCCGCCGAAGCCGCCGTGTGGCATGGCCTCGAAGACGTGCAGTTCGGCTTCGACACCGGCCGACAGCAGCTTGCGGTGCATGCGGACGGTGTTGGACAGGAACAGGTCCCGGGTGCCGGATTGCAGGAAGGTGGGCGGGAAGCCGGACAGGTCGGCGAACAATGGGGACAGGTAGGGGTGGGAGAGGTCGTACCCGTTCGCGTAGAGCTCGTTCACCTCCCGCAGGCTTGACAGGACGTTGTCGATGCCGGCGTTGGTGTGGAAGCTGTCGCCGGACTCGGCGAGGTCGACCTCCGGTGTCCGTAGCACCAGCGCCGCCGGCATCGGAAGCCCTTCGTCCTTGGCCCGCACCAGCAGTGCGGCGGCGAGGTTGCCGCCGGCTGAGGCGCCGCCGACGAAGACGTCGGCGGGATCGCGGACCTTCAGCAAAGCCTGGTAGACGGCGAGGCAGTCATCGAGCGCGGCGGGATAGGGATCCAGTGGCGGCATCCGGTAGTCGATGCTCCAGGTGGTCATCCCGGTGTTCAGCGCGGTTTCGGTGCAGCTGTGAGCGCACAGGTCGCCGCCGCCGTAGAGGAGGGCGCCGCCGTGGATGTCGAGGTAGATCGGCCCTTCGTCGGTGGCCGTGCCGCCCTCGGCACGCAGGACGTAGGTGTGGACGCCGGCGACCTGTGTGTCCTGGGCGGCGACCGGCGACGGAAGGGCTCGGTCTGCGAGCCAGGCGCGGATGTAGCCGTCGGTCTGCTCGACCAGGCGCAGCCAGCCGTCGGTGTCTTCCCGTTCGGGAAGAGAGGGCGCCTGCGTCGGAGGCGGCTGCGTCAGGAATTGGCGGGCTGCCTTGCTGAGGTGTGCGGGGATCGGCAGCGGAGGATGAGAGGGGAGGTTCATGGGGGTGTCTCCTTCAATTGATGATCAAGGCGGAAGCCGGCTTGTTCTGTCTCCTGCTGGAGCCGATCGCCACGTCAGGCTCGCCGTGGAACGGTTTCACGGCTCTCCCTGATCTCAAGGGCGTCTCCAGTGATCGCGGGTTTCGCGTGAGCGGGGAGCAGGTCTGGACGATCGCTTCACAGCTCGATGATCGCGAACGGCATCCCCCCGCACATCCGACCATGGGCCCACAGCGGTACTGGCCGATAGTCGGAGAACGAGACCGTACTTTCGCCACTTTCGCCGCGCTCGACGGTGGACTGTGACGTCACGTGGCCCGGGGGCGTGGTGTCGGCGCTGGTCAGCGAGGTCTGGGCTGGAGGTCGACGACCTTGCTGGGGGCTGTCGGCGGTATGTCGAGCGGTGTCATTCCAGTGGGGCTGGTGCTGGGATCGGGAAGTGATCGGAGTCGAGCCGCCTTCCGGAGGACGCGGTGCGGTCGGTGTTCGTGGTAGGTGTCGCGATGACGTTCGCACCCCGACGGCTGGGACGCTCGGTCAACACCCGCACGAACACGCCGATATGCGCCCGGCTGGCCGTCACCGGGTCGACCCCCTCGCGCTCGCACACCTCCAGGTACTCGGCCGCCCGCGCATGCCGGCTCAGCACCGCAAAGATGATCAAACGGCAGATGGTCGGCCGCGCCGGGCTTCCGCTGCTACGCAAACGGGTCCTGCTCACAGCGGCAGGCCATGCACTCATTGCCCGCAACGGCGTCGGACTGGGACCATCCCAGCGTGCTGATCACGGGCTATGAGAACGATCCGCTGGTCGACGGCTCCGCGCTCCTCATCGACCCGGTCTTGTGGGCGCTCCACGCCATGATGGTCGGGGCCACCGGGCTCGATGACCCCCAGCGTGACTTCGGCGTGGACACCGAGGACGCCGAAGAACTCTGCGAGCAGTTGTTCGACCCCGACCACTGGCCCGTCTTCACGGTCCCGCTTCACAGCGGAGCCGCCCTCCACGTCATCTACCGCAACCTGGCCGACGACATGGGCCTGGACTACCTGCTCTCACATCCGGACTGGCCACACGATCTTCAGTTGGCCGCCGTTGAGGGCTCCTTCGTCGGGCCAGGACTCTCCTGGCACGAACTGATCACCATCGCCCACCAGCCACCCACCTCCGCCCCGGCCAGCACCGGGGACCCTGCCAGGCGGCTCCTCCTGCTGCTGCCCGCTCTGGGAGATGCGGACCTACCCGACAGCGCAGTACCCGCCCTCACCGCGGCGCTGACCCACACCACCGCCAGCCCAGCACCCCAGCACGTCGCCGAAACCCTGCTCCGGAAGAACCAGGCCTACTGGCAGCCCGCCCACTGGGCGAAACTGGCCAACGGCGCTCTGGTCTGCGACGAACGCTACAGTCGCCGATGCCCCTGGCATCCCCGTGCCTTCACCCCCGACCAAGCCCTTGCCATCACCCAAGCACTCACCGGAACCTGATCCCAGCCGGGCCCCCGTCAGCCGACGCCTTCACGAGATTTGGGCCAGCTCCGAGTTCCGGCACCAGATCTCGCTGAGTTCGGCACCAGCGGAATCTCGCCGATCTCGATGTTCGTGAGTTTGGGCGTCACCCCTCGGTGGTGGCGGGATACGTCTGTCGTCGGCCGGCACACCGCTCATGCAGGGTGACGGGTATCGGAGGCGGGACGCGCCTTGTCTGCGGCAGATCCGCATGGGTCAGAATGTGCCGATGACGATCTCCGCTGACGACTCCGGTCCCGTCCGGATTGTGACGGCCGTTCTTCGCGACGGCGATCGGGTGTTGTTGTGTCATCGAAGCGCTGGACGCCGTTGGTATCCCGACGTGTGGGACCTGCCGGGCGGTCATGTCGAGGAGGGGGAGGATCCGAAGGAGAGCCTTGTCCGCGAGCTTCGGGAGGAGCTGGGAATCACGGCGTCGGAGCCGTCCGGCCCGCCGATGCATGAGATCCGGACCGCGACGTTCGACATGCAGATCTGGTTGGTCGACAGGTGGACCGGAACACCCGTCAACGCCGCGCCGGACGAGCACGACGCTGTGGCGTGGTTCGAGACGTCCGACCTCGACAGCCTGCGTCTGGCCCATGAGTCGTATCTCTCGATGCTCGCCGCCGTGCTCGTCACGTGACGTCGCTCCGGAAGCCAGGGATGTGCGCTCAGTTGCCCAGACGGTGAGCATCCCCCACCTCCCGAAAGATGGCGGCGGCGTCCTGGTGGGCGGTGATCGCCTCCTCGAAGCGCCGCACCTCCTGCAGGGCGTTCCCGAGGTTGTTCAGCGCCTGGCCTTCGCCGCGCCGGTCGCCCAGCTCCCAGCCGCCGCCCGGCTGCCGACACTGCCAGGAGATCTTCAGGGCCCAGCCGCACGCGAGAGTGCCGTTCATCCGGGGGAAGCGGTGCTGCCGCTCCTTGTCCGGGTCGTAGGCGTCCGAAGCCAGTGGGATGAACTTGCCGCACAGGTCAGCGGAACGACGCAGCGGTCAAAAAGAGCTGGCTGCGCCGCTACCCGTACCAGGGTGAAGTCGAGATCCGGGGGTAGTGCTCGAGCCCAGCCGAGTACGCCGTGCCGAGTCCGAACGCGAGAACTACCTGCGGAGGCAGATCGCGCACCGATTAGGTTTCCGCGCCGTACCCGTCTGTACGTGTGAGATCGACTCACGGAAGGCTGGCACGATGCGGAAACTGATCTTCGGCATGAACGTGACCCTGGACGGCTACATCGCCGCGACCGGCGACGACATCGGCTGGGGCGGGCCGCCGAGCGACGAGCTGTTCCAGTGGTGGCTCGACCAGGAGCGGGCGAGCGAGATGTCGCTGTACGGGCGCAAGCTGTGGGAGACGATGAGCTCCTACTGGCCGACCGGCGACCAGCAGCCCAACGCCACCCCGGCGCAGATCGAGTTCGCGCGGAACTGGCGGGACACGCCGAAGGTGGTGTTCTCCTCGACGATCGACAAGGTCGACTGGAACACCCGCCTGATCACCGGCGACGCGGTCGCCGAGATCACCCGGCTCAAGGCCGAAAACGGCGGCCCGATGAGCATCGGCGGCGCAACGCTCGCCGGGGCTGCCATGCGGGCCGGGCTGATCGACGAGTACGCCCTGGCCACCTACCCGGTCCTGGCGGGCGGCGGCACGCCGTTCTTCACGGCGCTGGACAGCTGGGTGAACCTGAGCCTGGTGGAGACGCGGACGTTTCCCGGCGGCGTGGTGCTGAGCCGATACGAGACGAGGCGATGAGCACGGGCCAGATGCTCGGCTCGTGAGGCCAGGCCGAAATCCTTCCTGGCGTGCTCACCGTGCCCCTCGGCTATGAGGGAATCTTCCCAGGGCCCTTCCTTGCGTTCCGAGTGAGCTGTTGACCGACTTGCTGGAAATGAGGGACGACGGCGTCGTTGATCGTGACGATGTTCTTCGGGCATGAAGATGCCCCGCCGGCAACGCCGGCGGGGCGGTGGGGTTCGCGTTGTCGCGTTGGTGTTCAGCTGGTGGGGGTGCTCATTCCGCGGTGACTTCGGTGACGGCGGCCCGTGCGCTGGACTCGTCGACGATGGGGCCATTGTCTGATGACAGTGTCGGGGGCAGGCCCAGCCATGGTTTGTCGGTGGCGTCGAATCCGGTGAGCTCGGCGATCTTCCCGTCGACGATGTGCAGGACCGCGATGTTGAACAGCCGGTACTCCGGGTCGTCGGGGGTGCGGAGGTACAGCACGGCGGCAGGCATGCGGTTGACCGTCGTGGTGATACAGCGCCAGTCGTCGTAGCCGCGCTGGAAGAGCCCGCCGGAGACCCAGCCGTCCACCGCGTCCTTGGCCGTCATGTTCAAGGTGCCCGGCTCGGGCAGCATCGCGAAGCGCAGGTCGTCGCGCAGCAGGGACATCAGCCCGTCGAGGTCGTTGCGCTCATGAGCGTCGATATACGACTTCACCACGCCGCGCTCGTCATTCGACAGCTCGTGGGTGGCGGGGGTCCGCCAGTCGAGGCGGCGGTCGGGCAGCTGCTCGCGCATCGTCACACGGGCCCGCTGCAGTGCGCTGGTCACCGATGCGACGGTCAGCTCGAGGGCGTCGGCGGCTTTCGACGCCGGCCAGCCGAGGACGTCGCGCAGGATGAACGCCGCCCGCTGCCGCGGCGGCAGGTGCTGGACGGCGACGATGAACGCCAGCTCGATCGTTTCCCGCGCCACCACCGATTCCTGTGGGTCCTCGGGGAGCATCCGGTCGGGGTACGGCTGCAGGTACAGCACCTCGGAGCCGGGGTCCGGCAGCTCGGACGGTACGGGTGTGCGGTCGTTGCGCTTCTCCAGGAAGTCGAGGCAGGCGTTCGTCGCGATCCGGTACAGCCAGGTCCGCAGGGTCGCGTGGCCCTTGAACGACTCCCGCTTGTTCCACGCTCGCAGGAACGTCTCCTGCGTCATGTCCTGGGCGTCATCGTAGTTCGCGAGCATCCGGTAGCAGTGCACCTGCAGCTCACGCCGGTGGCGCTCCGTGATGAGTGCGAACCGCGCCGTGTCGCCTGAGCGGACCGCCGCGATGAACGTGGCCTCGTCGGCGCCCAGCAGTCTGGCGTCGGTCATGGTCATCAATCCTTCCACAGGTGCGTGAGGGCTAACAGAACTGACGATGTGGCGGAGGATTTCTGATCGGTGAGGCCGCTGACACCGGGCCGTTCGCCAGGCAGGAGGATGGGTCGGGGTCGATCCAGGGGACGTGCTCCGGGTCGGGCACACCCTCGATGTCGAGGTGGGGCCAGCACATCTTTGCCGGTCAGCCATATCCGCCCGATTTCGGCGAGTACTACGGAGAACGCCGCGCAGGTCCGCGCGAATCAGGTCCGCGCCAGCCAGGACCGTGTCGCCCATGAACGCGCCGGCCAGTCAGGTCCACGTCATGCAGAACTGCGTTGGACAGGTCCGCTCTGGGAAAGCGGCTGAGGGAGAAATCTGCACGGCCAGTAACCTCGCCGCCCTTGTTCAAGGCGGTCAGGGTGGGAGCAATGTTCAACGCCGCGACCACATCGGCAGGGGGACGCATGGGGGCGGGGACGCGGCTTACCTTCCGGAACATCGCCCACGTCGGCATCGTGGAGAAGGTCCGCTCCAACGGCACCATCACCACGATCGAGGGCAACCACGGTGACCGGGTGGCGCACGTCAAGCGCTCGGGTTCGATCGTGGGCCCACGGCTACTGGGCCTGACGACTCCTCGGCCCACGCCGGCTTCCCGGCGTGGGCCTTTGTCGCTAGATGCAGATGGGGACCGGCGGCGGGAGGCAGACGATGGGGGCGGGCGCGGCACTCGCGGAAGCTGCGGTGCCAGCGACAAGAGCGCTGGCGGCCAGCACGGTGGCCGACACTGTGAGCAGGATGCGGCGGCACATGACGTGATCTCCGTTCTCAGGAGCGGGCGGGTCCCCATGGTTATCGCCGGACTATCCGGTTACCGAACGTGCCAAGCCAGTCACTTATAGCTGTCTTCGCAGCTAGACGGGCTGTCAGCGAATACAGAGCTTCGGGCCGGTAGGGCTGGTAGGGCTGACCGCCAGCAGATACAGAAGTCGAAACAGCACAAGAGCAAAGCCCAGAAGACCAGGTCAGAGCCTCTGCATCACTTCTGGCACCGGACAGACCAGTGTGAACGGGTGGCCGGGACGAGGTCCCGCAGCCGGGCGGTGAAGACCTCGCCGTATTCGGCTGCAGCCGCAGCGTAAGGTCCCTGGCTTGCCCGATACCGGGCCGCCGTGTACGCAGCGCCTGCTGCCGCTCCGATCGTCTCGTCTGAGCTGTCCGGCAAGGCGCTGAGGCTGTTCAGCACTACGGCAGCGTGCGGGGCCAGCCGTTGCCAGGCCGACCACGTCGGCGGGTCCTCGATTTCCTCGGCGGCTTCTGCCGCGGCCTTCAGCGGGCGGGCGGCCAGTTCCGTAACAGCCAGCAGGTCCGGGTCAGGTGCCGGGCGGCTGGTGTCGCGTACCAGCGGGTGCAGCCGCGCGACCGGCAGCGCGTCCAGCCCGGCCGCGGAGTGCCAAGTCAACTTGACACTTCCTCCCGTCGCCGGTCATCGCCGGCTGTGGCGGGGATGGCGTTGTCGATGAGGACGGCGGCGATGGCGGCGGCGGCGGGGAAGGCGTCGGCGTTGAGGACCCGAGTGCGGGCCGCGGCGCCGTCGATGAGCAGCGCGAGCTGCTCGCCGAGCTGTTCAGGGTCGGCGGCGCCGGCTTCGCGGGCGGTGTCGGCGAGCCGCGCGGCGACGGCTTCCTTGTAGTCGCGTGCGTACTGGGATGCGGGGTGCTGAGGGTCATGGAGTTCGACGGCGGCGGCGATGTAGGGGCACAGGGGGGTGGTGGGGGGGATGTCGAAGGCGGCGAGGAGCCGTTCGCGGGGCGTGAGGTCGGTGCGGTCGAACAAGCCGGACAGAACGGAGGGGTCGAACCGGCGCAGGTACTCGGCGACGAGTTCGTCCTTGCCGGCGAAGTGCTGGTAGGCCGTGCGCTTGGACACCTGGGCCGCCGCGCAAAGCTGGTCCATGCCGGTGCGGTTGATGCCCTGCTCGCGGAACAGCTGCTGGGACGCGCTGAGGATGCGCTCGCGGGCGCCCCGGCCGCGGCGGCGGCCCTTGGGGCCCTTCTCCAACTCCGTCATGGGTCCATGATACCCCAGCTGGGTAACGACCGGTGTACATAGTTTGCGTCCCGGCCGCCCGCCCAGTACCGTAAGCAAACAGATCGGTGTACATAACACTGTCACCCCAGGTGCGCACGGCACCATCGACCCACAGGAGAGACCATGGGAAAGCTTGACGGCAAGGTAGCGGTCATCACCGGCGGCACCACCGGCATGGCGCTGGCCGGCGCGAAGCTGTTCGTCGACGAGGGAGCGCACGTCTTCATCACCGGCCGCAGAAAGGACGTCCTGGACGAGGCCGTGAAGCAGATCGGCCGCAACGTCACCGGCGTCCAGGGCGACGCCGCCGACCTGGACGACCTGGACCGCCTGTACGACACCGTCAAGCGGGAGAAGGGCAGCCTCGACGTGCTGTGGGCCAGCGCCGGCGGGGGCGAGCCCGCCCCGCTCGGCGAGATCACCGAGGCCCAGTTCGACACCTGGTTCGGGCTCAACGCCCGCGGCACTCTGTTCACCGTCCAGAAGGCCCTTCCACTCTTCAACGACGGCGGCTCCATCCTCATGACCGGCTCCAACGCCTCCCTCGGCGCCTTCCCCGGCTGGAGCGTCTACGCCGGCAGCAAGGCCGTCCAGCAGGCCTGGGCCCGCGTCTGGCTCAACGAGCTCAAGGACCGCCGCATCCGCGTCAACGTCCTGACCCCCGGCCAGGTCGCCACCGCCAAGCAGGAAGAACTCTTCGACGAGGCCACCAGGCGCCAGTTCGAGTCCCTCATCCCCCGCGGCCAGATGGGCCGTCCCGACGAAATCGCCACCGCTGCCCTCTTCCTCGCCTCCGACGACTCCAGCTACGTCAACGGCATGGAACTCGTCGCCGACGGCGGCACCACCGCCATCTGAACCGAACGACTCACAACCAGGGCAGGCATCTCATGAGCAACATCAGCATCATCGGCACCGGGAACATGGCCCGCACCATCGGCGCGCGGGCGGTAGCGGGCGGCAACACCGTCGAGGTCCTGGGCCGCGATCAGTCCAAGGCCGCTGACCTGGTTAAGGCTCTCGGCGGCGGCGCCACGACGGGAGAATGGGGCACCGCGCCGGCCGGGGACATCGTCATCGTGGCCCTGTTGTACGACGGTGTCGTGCCAGTCGTCGCCCAGTACGGAGACGCTCTCGCGGGCAAGGTGATCGTCGACATCAGCAATCCCTTCAACTCCACGTTCGACGGGCTGGCCCACCGCGAGGAGACCTCGATCGCGCAGGAAGTCGCCAAGGCGGCCCCGGCCAGCGCCAGCGTGGTGAAGGCGTTCAACACCATCTTCCGTCATGTCCTGGAGAAGGGTCGGCCGGACGTCTTCATCGCCGGCGACAATGCGCAGGCCAAGGCAAGTGTGGAGACGTTCGTCCAGAGCCTCGGGCTGCGCCCGCTGGACGTCGGCGGCCTGAAAATGGCGCACTGGCTGGAAGGAGCGGGCGTGGTCACGGTGGGCCTCGCCAACCACGGGGTGGGCAACTTGGACTTCGCCCTCAGCATCACCGAACTGCCCGGCTGAGCAAACGGTTGACGGGATCACCGAAAGGACCCGCCAGCGGCGATGATCACGCCGGTACGGTGACCGCGTGGGCACTATGGGCACCGTTCACCAGATCAAGGTCACCCTCTGGTGTGGCGGCGCGTCCATCTGCCGTCGACGGCGACCCTGGACCAGCCGCAGGAGGTGATCCAGGTAGCGATGGGCCGGGAGCAACACCACCTGCACCTGTTCGGCGAAGGCGATGCCGGGTACGGCGACAACGCCCGCGACCAGACGGCTGCGACGCTGGCCATGCTGATCCCTCGGGTCGGGGACGTGCTGGTCATTCCCGGCCTGGTCGGCCATGCCGTAGGCGCTGTTCGAAAAGCACGCCAGTCATCTCGGGTGGGGCTGGTCAGCTGGTCGGTGTACCGGCCGGGCGGGAGGGGACAGCGTCGAGCGCGGCCAGGGTGGCCTCGTCGAGGCTGAGTGCGCCCGCGTCGACGTTGGCCTGCAGGTGGTCGGCGTTGGCCGTGCCGGGGATGAGGTGCACATTCGGCGCGTGGTGCAGCAACCAGGCGAGACCGACCTGAGCGGGCGTGCTGCCCAAGCGCTGAGCCGCGGCGATGACGGCCGGCTCGTCGGTCACCTTCGGCAAGCCGGGGAAGGCGCTGCCGAGCGGAAAGTACGGCACCCAGGCGATGTTCTCGGCGAGGCAGAACCGGAGCAGGTCCTCGTCGTCGCGTGCCGCCAGGCTGTAGGCGTTCTGCACGCAGGCGATGCCGGCACCGATCGCTTGGCGCAGCCCGTCCAGCCTCACGCTGCTCAGTCCGATGGCGCCGATCTTGCCCTCGTCGCGCAGCGCGGTCATCTCGGCGAGCTGGTCGTCGAGGTCGACGACCTGGTCGGCGTCGAGGGGGATGCGGGGTGCGGCATCCATGCGGCGCAGGTTCACCAGCGGGATCTGCTCGAGACCGAGGCTGACCAGGTTGGCCTCGACGCTGGCCCGGAGCTCCTGCGGACGCTGGGCGGGTCGCATCGGGATGGGGCCGCCCGGGTTGGGGTCGGCGCCGACCTTGGTGGCGACGAGCACCCCGTCGTCGGGACGCAGCGCCTCGCGCAGGAGTCCGTTGACGAACCCGTCGCCGTAGAACTGGGCGGTGTCGATGTGGTCGATGCCGAGCTCGACCGCGCGGCGAACGATCGCCAGGGCGGTGCTGCGGTCGCCGTGCAGGCGCTCCAGTTGCATCGCGCCGTAGCCGATCCGGAAAACGGTGCGGCCGGCGAAGGGAGCGGTCACGGTGGTCATGAGACTGTCTCCTCAGTCGTTGATCTCAGGGCGGTGTACAGCAGTTCGGCCTGGTAGAGCGCCATGACGCGGCGGGCGATCGGGGCGGCGCGCTCCCGGGCCCCGGACGGCTCGTGGTGCTCGACCTTGACGAGCCAGGCCGTTACGCAGTCGTGCAGCAGCGTGCGCATCCGCTCGGTCATGTCGACGACGATGTCGCGGATGTCCGGGGTGGTGGTCGCCTCACCCCAGGTCTGCACGCCCACCCGGGCCTGGGAGGGGTCGATCGCGGCGATCAGGCGGGCGAGCAGTTCGTCGGGATCGGGTGGGACGTCGTCCGCGGCGTACTCACCGATGACGTCGGCGCGCTTGGCGAGCACCTCGCGGACGACGGCCCGGATCAGGTCGGCCTTGTTGTGGTAGTGCGCGTAGATCGAGCCGGCCGAGAGGCCGGACTCGGCGATGATGTCGGCGATCGAGGTCCCCTTCAGGCCGGTGCGGCCGAAGCAGCGGACGGCGGCCTCGGCGATCTGGGCACGACGGAGCTCTTTCCGCGCGTCGGTGAGCCGCGGCACCACACCCCCACAAAGAGAATAATCATTCGGTTTGCGGGGCAACACTAACAGAATCGACGTTCTTTTTGGCACGGAGGAGTCTGCCCCGGTGTCAACGCGCGCGTACGTACAGGGTGGCGACCTCGGGCAGCCCGCCTGTCATGGTGCACCGCTCGAACATTGCGTTCCATGCCCTGAGCTGCGGCTAAGCGGCGTCGAGTTCGGTCACGTCACGGGAGGGCTGCGTTGCGACGTTCGGAAGCCGCCGACGCCGGGGACTCGGCACCGTAAGGGCTGGAAGTAACGCCAGGCCGCCACCGAGACGGTCGCGAAGCCCGCGCCCGCTCGCAGGAAGAGCTGTCCCGGAAACGGTCGTCTAAGGGATGGAGGTGAGAACGCTACGGCGCGGTCCTAGAGGTCGAGGAACGGCGGAACAGCCATCAGCGGCACGGGGCTGTTCGAGCAGGTCAGGCGGTGAAGACGGCCTCGGAGCGGTCGCGGTTTTCGTGCAGGTTCCAGTACAGGGGCGCGATCTGCTCGGGCGTGGCCGTCGGGCTGCCTTCCGGGCCGCCCCCGCCGATCCAGACGTCGATCACCACGTGCGCGGCGTGCACGCCGCTGCCGGCCAGTTCCTTGTCCAGGTTGATCACCCAGTTGCGCAGAGCCGCCTGGGCCGGGTTGACGTTGCCGAACATCGGCACCGGGTCCACGGAACCGCCGCCCGCGGTGAACAGCAGGGTCCCGGCGCCCGCCTCGCGCATCGCGGGCAGCACCGCCTGGGCCGCCGTGATGGCGCCGTAGAAGGCGTACTCGATCATCGGCTGCAGATTGTCCACCGTGACCTCCGAGGGAGCGGCCAGGGTGAGGCCGGGCACCGGGGAGTGCGGGGCCGGCGAGTACTCCAGTACGTCGATGCCGCCGAAGCGGGCCTTGGCCGCGTCCAGGGCATCGGTCAGTGAGGCGCGGTCGAGGATGTCGGCGGGGAACGCGGCGGCCGTGATGCCTTCCTGGCCGAGCTGGGCGACCAGCGTTTCCAGCTTCTCCTTGGTACGGGCGATCAGGGCGACGTCGAAGCCGCGGCTGCCGAAGGTGCGGGCGACGGCCAGGCCCATGCCGGGGCCGGCGCCGACGATGGCGAGAGTGGGCACAGTGAGATCTCTTCCGTTTTGTGGCCGCCGGGACATGCGGAGATCGGATGCCCGGCTGGCGTGTGGATCAGGTGTGTAGATCAGGCGCGTAGATCAGGCGTGGGCGGCGGGAACCGCGCAGCCGTCCGGGCCGCAGATCGCCGCGTCGTTGTCGGCAACGAGAACGGTTGGGTGGGTCTCGTCCCAGACCTGGTGCAGGATGCCGAGCAGGGTGTCGGTGTCCTGTGCGCCGGAAAGGGCGTATCGGCCGTCGAAGCTGCCCTCGGTGAGCACGCGCCCGTGGTTCTTGCCCTCCGCCGAGGCGTGGGCGAGGAACTGGTGGGCGAGCCGGGTGTTGCTGACCTGCTTGTCCAGCACCCTGTAGGGGCTCAGGCCTTCCTGCTCGGCCATCGCCTCGATCTGGCGGGCTGACGCCTCCAGGCGGGCGTCGGCCAGGCCGTACTTGCGCGACATGGCCTCGCGGACGCTGATCGTGCTGCCGACGGTGACACCGTCGCTCAGCGGGAACGAGCGGTGGATCACTTCCACCTCCTCACCGTGCTCGAACCGCTCCACGGCGCGGTCCAGGCGGTGGCTGCCCAGGCCGCACCAGAGGCAGGTGATCTCGGACCAGATCTCGACTCTCATGGCGCACCCCCAATTCCTACTATTTGTGCGTAGCGCCATGATGGACCAGTATGAAAGGCCGTACAAAAGGCACATCGATGTGCGTACCGGAAGGGAATGTGCCCCATGGACGTCGCAGCCCGGTCAGGTGCCGCAGCAGAGCGAGGACCGTGCGCCGGCATCCCCGCCGAGCAGATGGACTTCATTCGCCAGGTACTGGACCGCGTCGGGGACAAGTGGAGCCTGCTGGTGATCGCCGCACTTGAGGCCGGCCCGCTGCGCTACACCGACCTGCGGCGCGACGTCCCCGGCATCTCACAACGGATGCTCACCCTGACCGTGCGCCAACTCCAGCAGGACGGCTTGGTGACCCGGACCGCCTACGCGGAGGTGCCGCCGCGTGTGGAGTACGCCCTCACGCCCCTGGGCCGCAGCCTCCACCACATCGTCACGTCCCTGATCACCTGGGTCGCCGACCACCACGGCCAGATCCGCGAACACCGGGCCCACACCGCCACCAGGCCCTGATGCCCGACCCGCTTCGGGACGTGTCGGCGGCTTGAGCGAGACAACCGCAAGAAGTTCAACGCGCAGACTTGACGGCTAACGGCAGGGACTCCCCGATCGCCCCCCATGATCACGTTCGCGGTGCCCTAACTGCTCCGCTGCCAGGTCAAGAGGCCGACGATAGGCGGGCGCGCATGCCTTCGAGGATCAGCGACAGGCCGTGTTCGAACGTCTCCTCGCCCTGAGGGTGGCCGCTTTCCAAGAAGACTTCCAGCAGGTGCGGGTGGCCGGCGAGCCATTGGTGAGCCGTATCGAGGTTCTCCCGTTGCCCCTGCGGGGGGCTCGCCTGTTCCTCCAGGACGAACCCGTTGACGTAGTTGCTGAGGGTCAGCAGGCCGCGCAGCGCCTCGCGAGGAGGGAATCCGGCGCGCTCCAGGGATTCCAGCGCGGCGTGCAGGACCGGCAGGGTGTTCAGGCCAGGCAGATCCTGCTGGTCACCCGCACGAGCCAGGCGGTCCGCGAGCGGATGGCGCGCCGTGCTTCGTCGGACATGGCATACCACCGCGCGTAGGCGTCCTGCACGACGTCCTCGGCGTCGTGGGTGGAGCCGAGCATTCTGAACGCGAGATTCATCAAGGTGACGCGATCGTCCAGCGACACGGCGGCGCGCTCGTCGAAGATCGAACCCAGGGGGAGGGCGGCCTGCCCCCGGTCGCGTGGCACGACGGCTCTCCTTCCGCGGTTCACGTGGGCGCACCACCCGAGATCACTGTTTCTCCCGGTTTACAGAGGTTATGCCGCTGTACACCGCATTCATCCCACATCCGAGACAAAAACCCGTACCCCGCAGTGCCCAGGCAGTTCGTCCGCCGCGCTCCAGGAGAAGCGGCCACAGGATGATGTCCGCGTAGATGGCGTCACGCTCGCCGTCGCGGACGGCGGTGAACGAGTCGGCGCTTACGGACGGGCCCGTTGAACTTCCCCCTGCCCAGCCGTCATCGGCCCTTGTGGCTGTTGAGCCAGTTGACGACGTCAGTGGCCGCGCCGCCTTCGTTGTGCGGGGTCAGCACGGAGTAGTGGTCCTTGCCCGGGTAGACGCGGAACTTGACCGTGGTGCCGAATGCGCGGGCGTTGCGTACCGCTTGCCCGGTCACTGCGATCTTGATGGACGGGTCCCGATCACCCTGGAGCAGCAGCATCGGGCCGGGCGTCTTCCCACGAGGCACACTCTGCGCGTCCAGCAAGGGCTGCAACTTCAGCGCGGCCTCCAGGGTCTGGGGCGTGAACTGGAAGTCGTTCAGCTTGTCGCCGAGGTCGGCGGAGAAGTCCTCCCAGATCTTCGCGGTGCACTCCTTCTCGGCCACGGGCAGCATGTGCATGGCCTGGTCGCCGAGGTAATCGTCGTACCGCAAGCTGGGGTGCAGCGTCTTCAAGCCTTGCAGCGCCAGCAGATAGAAGCCGCGGTCCACAGGGCTGGGCGAGCCGTAGTTGTAGGCCTGACCGACGTTGGTCACCGGTGCCAGCCCGACCGTGCCCCGAAAATCGAGGCCCCGGCCCCAGGTCGTGGAGAGTTCCCCGGCGGCGATGGCGGCCTGCCCGCCCTGGGAATGCCCGACGGCGAACCACGACTTCGACAGCGTGGGCTCGGCCTGGACCGCGGCGCGAACGGCATCGATCATGCCACGGCCTTCGCTGTCGGCCACGATGTAGGGATGCTCACCAAGGGTGCCCAGGCCCTCGTAGTCGGTCGCGGCCACCGCATAACCGGCCTTGAGCAGTTCGACGAGAAAACCGCTGTAACCGTACAGGTCGACCTTGCCGTCCTTGTTCGCCGTGATGGACGGAGCGCACTGGTCGTTGGTGCCGGAGGACCCGCGTCCCCACGACACCACGGGCCGGCCTCCCTTGGGCGCCCTGCCTTTCGGCTTGAGAAGCACCCCACTGACCACGATGTCAGCACCGTCCAGCGACCGGGAGCGATAGGTGATCCGATCCGCCCGCCCGGCCACCGACGCCAGCACCAGGTCGAGGGCGGCGACGGCCTTGGCCGACACCAGCTCCCCCGCGCCCTTGGGACTGGTCACCGAATGTGCCTGCGCCGCAGGCCGCTGCGCGGTCACCGGCTGTCGGCCGCTGTTCTGGACGGCGAGCGGCGTTCCCGCGGCCAGTGTCGCCGTCACGGCCGCCCCGAGGGCGAGACTGCGGAACTTCGTTGCTTGCATCGATGACCTCCCCGATCGCTCCCAGCCGTTGCAGCAGGCCAGGAGTCCTGTTGGCTACGACTGTCTCGACGACAGGGACGGGGCCGGTGTGATGATTCCCATCGAACTGTGAGGGAAGCCACACGCGGAAAGGCCCCTATAGATGCAGACGTGATCACCTCAGCCCTCGACCACGGCCCGATGTCAGTGACGCGAATCACCGTCGCAGACGCGTCCTCGCCGTCACACCGACCGGCCCGATTTCGTCATGTGAATGAGGCAAGGTCAGGGGGACCACATGCGTTCGTTGCCGGCCCAGCGCCGCTCATTTCAGTTCTCGCACTGGTCGTTCATGTTCGCGCAGATCGCCGTCTGGTCGTTCGTCGTCCTGGCGGTGACCGGGGCGGTGCTGATGGTGTTCTACGACCCCAGCATGGCCCGGGTGACCTATGACGGCTCGTACGGTCCGCTACGCGGGCTCCTCGTCAGCAAGGCCTTCGACTCCACCATGCATCTGAGTCTGGAGGTGCGCGGCGGACTGCTCATCCGCCAGATGCACCACTGGGCGGCGCTCGTCTTCATGGCGGCCGTCGTGGTGCAACTGCTGCGTATGTTCCTCACCGGCGCGTTCCGCCGCCCGCGCACGAGGCAGTGGCTGATCTGGGTGACGCTGCTGGCCCTGGGCATGGCCGCGGGTGAGAGCGGCAACGCCCTGCCGGACGATCTGCTGTCGGGTGGGAGCCTGTGGCTGATCATGTCGGTGGTGCAGTCCGTCCCCGTGGTGGGAACCTGGGTGTTCTCGCTGCTGTTCGGCCCGGAATTCCCCGGTGAGCGGGTCATTCCGGTCCTGTACGGGGGGCACCTGCTGATCGCGGTCGTCATGGCCGCGCTGCTGATCGCCCGTGAACTGCTCGTGCGGCGGCACGGCCACTCCCGGTTCATCGCCGCGATGCCGGCGCGGCGGAGCGCAGGTCCGGCGATGGCGCTCGCGACGATCGGCATGCTGATCATCCTCGGGTTCGGTTTCCAGATCGCCCCTATATGGCTGTACGGCCCCGCCACGCCGACGCAGAGCTCGGCGGGCTCGGTTCCCGACTGGTACATGGGATTTCTCGACGGCGCCCTCCGGATCATGCCCGGGTGGGAGCTCACCCTCGGCGACTACACGCTCAGCCTCGCGGTCCTCGTCCCCACACTGGTGGTGCCTGGGGTCTTCTTCACCGCCCTGGCCGCCTACCCGGCGGCCGAGCGCTTCCTCGTCTCGCGACGCGGTCGCCGGGACGCGCTGGGCCGCCCCAAGGCCACGAGCCGCATGACCCGCGAGACGCTCGCGCGTGACCTGCTCGACCGGCCACGCGACACCCCGCTGAAGAGTGCCATCGCGGTCGCCGGCGTCACGTTCTACGGCCTGCTGTGGACGGCCTCGGCCAACGACCAGATCGCCCACCAGTTCCACCTGACCGTCGAAACGGTGACGATCTTCTTCAGGTACGCCGTGGTCATCGGCCCCGTCATCGCCTTCATCGGCACACGGTGGATCTGCCTCGCGCTTCAGCGTACGGATCAGCTCGTGGCCGAGCGCGGCGTGGAGACGGGGATCATCACGCGGTCCCCGGACGGCGGATTCCACGAACGGCTGGCGCCCGCGCAGCAGGAGCGCCGCGAGCCGACGATCACTTCAGGGCGATGAAAGCGACACTGAGGATAAGAGGCGAGGCCGAAGGAGGGTCGGTCGATGCGAGGCTCGCCGGACGAGGCTGACTTCAGGTCAGGGCTCGACCTGCATCTCGACCTGACCGGTGACCGCGGGGCCGGGCGGTCGCTGGAGAACGCCCTGCGCGAGGCCGTCCGGCGGGGACGACTGACCGCGGGCACCCGGCTGCCCGGCACCCGTAGCCTCGCCGCCGACCTCGGCTTGTCCAGGGGCACGGTCGTCCAGGCCTACACGCAGCTCATCGCCGGAGGGTGGCTGACAGGCGTGCGCGGATCCGGCACCCGGGTGGCCGATGTGCTGCCGGAGTCCGGCACCAGCGAGGCCGCCGACCACGGCCCTCCGGGGCTCCGCGTCACGGCCCTCGGCGACCTGCGTCCCGGCCGGCCCGACGTCAGCACGTTTCCGCGCGCGGACTGGGTTGCCGGCGTCCGCCGGGTGATGTCGGCGATGGAGTCCGAGCAGATGGGCTACCCCGATCCGGCAGGCATGCCCGCGCTGCGCTCGGCAGTCGCCGAATACGTCTCGCGGACCCGTGGAGTGTGGGCGAGCGCCGGATCGACGGTGATCACCGCCGGGTTCACTCAGGCGCTCGCACTGCTCGCGCGCACCTTCCGCGGTCTCGGCACCCGGCGCGCGGCCACCGAGAACCCGGGGTTCGCGGTGCACCGCGAACTGCTGGCCGCGGCGGGGGTCGACCCTGTGCCGCTGCCGGTGGACACCGGTGGCTCCGATCCGGCGCGCCTGCCGGACGGCGCGGGGTTCGCGCTGCTCACTCCCGCCCACCAGCACCCGTGGGGTGTCGTGCTGGCGCCCGGGAGGCGCTCGGCGTTCATCGACTGGGCCCGGCGGACCGACGCCTACGTGATCGAGGACGATTACGACGGCGAGTTCCGCTACGACCAGCAACCGGTGGGCGCGATGCAGGCGCTGGCACCCGACCGGGTGATCTACGCGGGCAGCACCAGCAAGACCCTGGCACCGGGGGCGCGGCTCGGGTGGCTGGTGGTGCCCGCCCCCCTGCGCGGCCCGCTGCTGCAGACCGTGCGAGAGACCGGCTCGACGCCCCCGGTGATCGACCAGCTCGTGCTCGCCGACCTGCTCTCCCGTGGGAGCTACGACCGGCACGTACGGCGGGCCCGGCTGGCTTACCGGCGTCGCCGCCACGAGCTGGCCGAACGGCTGGCGGTGGTCACCGACACGCCGCTCGCGGGCGTCGCCGCCGGGTTGCACACGCTCCTACCGGTCGCCTCGGAAGCCGCCGAACGTGAACTGGTCGCCACGGCGGAGCGCGCGGGCCTGCTCCTGCAGGGCCTGCACACGGCAGATTACTGGTACCCGATGGCCGAGGAGCGGCCCGCCGCCCTGCTCATCGGCTACGCCACACCGCCGCAGCACGCCTGGCGTCAGGCGCTCGACATGCTGGTCTCGCTGGTCAGCGGGCCGTCCGGAACAAGCGGGTAGGGGTGCCACCGGCGAACGCAGCGAAGCCGTCGTGCCACAAGGGATACCTAGGCACCCAGCCGAGGTGCTTGCGGGCCTAGTGGTTGTCCGCGCCGCGCGCCCACCCGGGCCGGCCGGGGTCCGCAGTCGGCGGAGGTGGTGCGCCCACGGCCGCGCAGAAGGCGGGCACCCACTCCCGGCCCGACACCGGCTCGTCGTCGCAGACGTTGACCGCATGGCCGGCGGGCCAGGTCAGCGCCTGCACTGCCGCGATGGCGGCGTCATCGGCATGAACGAAGGAGACCACCTCGTCGTCGGCGGCCAACCTCTGTGCCACCATCCGGCGAGCGCCGGCGGCGAGTGCCGCATCGACCAGGTTGCGGGTGCCCTCCCTGCGCAGTGCCGCGTTGGCCACGACGTCACCCGCAGCAAGGTCGGTGAGCTGATGCATCACGAGGTCGGGGGCAGCCGCTCTGACGGCGGTGACGATGGCCGCGCGGTCATGGACGTCGGCCACCACCGGCTCCGCGCCCAGGGCGCGCAACGTGGCGGTCCGGTCGGGCTTCCGGGTGAGGGCGATGACCTGGTGCCCCCCGGCGACCAACCGGGGCACCACCCGCCGGCCGATGACTCCTGTCGCTCCCGCGAGGACGATCCGCATGCCGGTCGCCCTCACTACGAACGGGGAGCGCGGCGGTCACGGCGGGCCGCGAGCTCTTCGTCGTCGACGTAGGTGAGCATCGGCTCACCGGGCACGCAGAACATGACCACGACGAACCGGCTCCACCGGTCGGACAGGTTGTTGGCCGCCTGGTAGTGGATGACGTCGCCACCGGGCTCCCAGAACGCCTCGCCCGCGCGGATCACCCGTTCCGGCTCACCCTCGAGCTCGAAGATCATCTCCCCTTCGATCATGTAGCCGTAAACCGGGCCCGAGTGCCGGTGCGGCGGGGAACCGAGGTCGCCGGGCGGCAGCTCGATGAGCACAGTCATCGCATGGGCAGGATCGGGAAGCTTGAGCGGCGTCCCGTCAAGAAGCAGAGTGAGTTCGGAATTGCCTTTGAGATCCATGCCATCGACGCTAGGTGGGAAACGGACCAGTGAACTAGTCCACTTTCAGGCTGCTTGGCTGCACCACTTGCCTCAGTCGAGCGGACCAGAAGCGATCACATGAGCGAGGCGAAGTAGGGGATCACATGAGCGAGGCGAAGCAAGCGATCAGGCTCCGCGAGCTGACGCGGTCGACATCGCAAGCGTGTCGGCGCCGCTCTTGCTTGATCCCTGCGGTGTCCGCCTCACACGGGAACGCCCCTACGTCGTCGTAGAGGTATGAACGTCACACAACCTTGGGCAGTCCGGCTTCGGTGCGGCGGCTACGTGACCGTGGTGTCGGCCAACCGCCTCGCCGGAAGGATCCGGGCGGTCGACGACACGCCCCGCGGCACCGTACTCGACGACGGGCCCGGCGCCTGGTCCGACGAGCTCGGCAGCCGATACGTCCGCCGGATCCTGGGCCAGGAGCGCCGCCGGGCCGGCGCCTGCCACTGGGCCGAGCATGTCCGCCATCGTTCCGTTCGTCATGTCTGAGCCCGACCGGCCCGGGCGCTGGTCCGACGTCGGGATCAGCACGATCGTGGGCGAGCGGCGTCTGCTGGATGCGGTCGCTGAGCGTCTGCTCGGCTCGGCGCGGGACGCCGAGGACGTCGTACAGGAGACCTATGCCCGCTGGTACGCGATGCCGGAGGATCTACAGGACGAGGTCGGTTGGCCTACCGCCTGGCTCACCAGCGTCGCAAGCCGCCTGTGCTTCGAACGGCTGAACGGGGCGCGTGTGAGCCCGCTCCTCCTGGCCGAATCCCGTCACCCTGGCGAACGCGCGCCCCGTGGCGGACCGATGACGGCTCGGGTGCCCGCCTACCGGTATGACCGCATCGTCCAGGCGTTCAAGATGGCTTGCGAGGGGACAGACGGGGTCGGCGAGTTGACCGTACTGCTCGCTCCCGACGTCACCGTGATCACGGACAGCGGCGGCCGGGTACGCGCACCTCTCCAACCGATCACCGGCGCGGACCAGGTCGCGCGTTTCGTCGTCGGCCTGTTCGGCGGGCAGGCCGACGTGACCTTGGTGGCAGCGTCGATCAACGGCGGGCCGGGGCTCGTCGTCCGCGTGGGCGGCGCCACGGCTGCGGTCGTCATGCTGCGCACCTCAGACGACCGCATCCAGGACGTGTGGATCGTGATGAATCCTGACAAACTCCGCGCATGGCGGGGACACGAGGACCCCCCGCCAGACACAACGCGGACTCGATGACGCGGCCCATGGATGGCGGTGTGCCGGGCCCACGTCCTCACGTTCACGCCGGCCACATCGTCATAGAGGCATGAAGGACGATGTGCGGCAGGGGGCGTGGGCCCGTGACCATTCGGCTTCCGCCGAACGGCGGGCCCTGTTGGGGCTCGCGTACCGGATGCTCGGCTCCACCCACGACGCCGAGGACGTCGTACAGGAGACGTATTCGCGCTGGTACACGATGCCCGAGGGGGCACGGCGCGACATCAGAGCGCCCCTCGCCTGGCTGACGCGGGTGGCCGGGCGGATCTGCCTGGATCAGCTGACGTCGGCGAGGGCGCGGCGGGAACATTACGTGGGCGAGTGGATTCCCGAGCCGGTGCGGGACCTCGGGGTGTGGACCAGCGTCGTGGACGGGCTGGATGACCCTGTCGACCGGGTGACGCTGGACGAGTCCGTCAGCATGGGCATGCTGGTGGTCCTCGAGTCGTTCACACCCGCGGAACGAGTCGTGTTCGTGCTGCACGACGTCTTCCGCCTGCCTTTCACAGAGGTTGCCGAGGTGGTCGGCCGAAGCCCGGCGGCCTGCCGCCAGCTCGCCGTCAGCGCGCGGCGGAGGCTGGCAGGGGAACGGGCACGCCCGATGGCCGAGGCCCAGCAGCACCGCGATCTCATCTCGGCGTTCAAGCGAGCCTGCGAGTGCGGAGACTTCGACGCCCTGATCACCATGCTGGATCCCGGCGTGATCGTCCACACCGACGGTGGAGGCAAGGCGCACGCGGGGCGGCGCCCGATCGTCGGCGCCGGCAAGGCGGCCCGTCTGTTCCTCGGCCTGCTGCGCAAACAACCACGCATGGAACTCCGCGAAGAGGACGTCAACGGGCGACCCGGCGCCCTCATCCGCATCGACGGCGCCACCGTGGCCGTGGTCGCGACCGAAGCGCGCAGCGAGGTGCTCACCCGGATATGGCTGATCGTGAATCCCGACAAGCTCCACGGCTGGGACAGGCGCGCCGCAGGTGCCCGGCGTTGACGATGCGGAGGTGAAGCGCGGGTCCCGATCGTGGATCAAGAACCGCAGCCCGGCGATGCGCTTTCCCAGATCCATCACCAGGTCGCGGGAGCCAGAGCCGATCGGTGTGACCCCACCGCGGCCGGCCACTGAGTTGACGGCGGAGCATCAGCAGCCGCCGCGCTGATCGCGCAGCGAAATCCCAGCTCACAGTACGAAACCGTGTTTCCGAGCGGGGACAGGGTGCAGCACGGTGATCATCGCCACGTAGCCTCTCGTGCCGCGATAGCATAACATTGCAGTGTTATGCTTATGATGCCTGTCTAGAGAGGAGCAAGACCATGACCGTGCAGCTGATCCATCCCGAGCGGGTCAACCGGGTCGACGTCCACCACCAGGTCGCCGACACCCAGGGCTCCCGCACCGTGTACCTGGCCGGGCAGGTGTCCTGGGACACCGAGGGCAACCTCGTGGGCCCCGACGACGTCGCGGCTCAGGCCGAGCAGGCCTACCTCAACATCGCCGCGGCGCTCGACGCCGTCGGGGCGACGGTGGCCGACCTGGCCAAGGTCACCGTGTACATCGTGGGCCTCGACGAGGCCAAGGCCGAGCAGTTCGTCGTCGGGCGCGAGCGGGCGGCCGCGACGCTGGGCGTCGAGCTCCAGCAGCCGAGCACCTGGATCGGGGTCACCTCGCTGGCCGCGCCGGGCTACCTCGTCGAGGTCGACGCCATCGCCGTGCTGCCCTGAGGCGGGCGCAGCGCGACCCGGCCCGGCCGCGCCTCTCGTGCCCTCGCGCCTGCGGGGTTAGGCATTCGCCCGGCGGAGGCGTTCGGCTGCCTGTGCCCGCAGCGCATCGCCGCCCGCCGGGGGGCCACCGCACAGTGCCATCTCCCTGGCGTTGTACGCAGCCATCCACACGCCGGCCGCCCATGCGATCTCCATCTCCACGGGCGTGAACACGCGCTCTCGAAAGTCCTGATAAGCCACCAGGAACGCCTCGGAGCTCTCGATCGGCGCCAGCGTCGGCGGCCCTGCACTGGCGAACGACCCGCTCGCCGCTCCCACCAGCGCCGCCTCCGGCTGCCACGCCAGGCTGTCCCAGTCGTGCACCGCCCACAACCGCCGCCCCTGCCACCGCAGGTTCTGCGCCTCGAAATCGGCGTGGCCCAGCACGCACGGCAGACCGGCGGACAGCAGCCGCTCCCGGGCCCGCTCAGCCGCCTCGACAATGTGCTCGGGCAGGACACTCTGGTCCAGGCCGTCGAGGAAGTCGATCGCCGGCCACGTCTCAGAACCGATCTCGTCCCAGCGTACCCAGGGCGGATTCGGCAATGGCGGCGTGACGATCACACCGGCGAGTTCGGCCATCAGCCGAGCGAACACCTCCGCGCAACGCACGGCCATGTCCGGCGAGTCCCCGTGCAGCACCTCGCCGCCGGGCCGGAATTCCTCAGCGTGCACGGCCAGCGCACCGACACCGACCACCGGCGTCAGCGGCCGGGCACACGGAAACCCGCGCTCGGCCAGCCGGGCCTGGGCAGCGACACACGACGCCGCCCGGCCGTCGTCGGCACGCGCCTTGACCACCACGTCCCGGCCACCGGCCAACCGTAGACCGAACACCAGCGAGACCTGTTGGGACCGGAACAGCACGTCGGCGGGTTCGCCGCCCAGATGGTCAAGACACCAAGCCGGCAACCAGTTCGGCAACTCGTCCAGCGGCACGCTCATGACTGTGCCATAGGCGCGAACCCAGCGGAAGCGAGAGGTATGGACACAGGTGGCGAGGCCAAGGCATTGCTACCTCTCGCTGATGTCCCAGGCCCACCAGCCAGATCACCACGGATGCCGCGAGATGACCGCATGAAGGAGAGATGGCGGGGAGACAGGACGTCCACTTGAGTGTGCCCCCAGGGCACGGTGTTCGCTGGTGTGTGGAACAACCATCTCGACCCAGGAGGACCGCCCGATGTCCGCATCAGGACCCGGCCAGAACCCGGCCACGGCCGCGCGCCCGAGCACGCCGCACCAGGCCGACGGCCCGGCACCCGGACGTCGCGGGCCGGGTGTCGACGGCTCCCGGCCGTTCGGTGCCCACGTCCGCATGAGCTGGTGGCGGCCGCTGGTCGTCCTCGTCGTGCCGCCGGTCGTGATGGTGCTCCTGCAGATCCTGATGTACCAGGTCGTGGGCGTCATCGAGGGCAGCGACGACCCGATGTCCGCCACTTTCACCCCGCTGAAGTTCCTGGCCGTCAACCTGAGCGTGGGCATCGCGGGCGTGGTGGCGATCCTGCTGCTGGCACGGCTGGCGAAGGTGCCGTGGCGCAGCCTGATCAGCTCGCCACGGGCGTTCGACGGCCGACGCCTGGCGCAGTACCTGCTCGGCGCGGCCCTGCTGGTGGGCGCCGGCATCGGCGTGGTGGCGCTGGTCGCCCCCGAGTCCCCGGGCTGGGTCGCGTTCGGTGTCTCCGGGACGACGATCCTCATGCTGGTGATCACCGTGCTGAGCACCCCGATCCAGTCCGTCGGCGAGGAGCTGATGTTCCGCAGCGCCGTGCTGCCCGCCGCCGCGTCCTGGGTGCGCGCGGTTCGCCCGGCCCTCGCCGTCGGTCTGGTGGTCTCCAGCCTGGCCTTCGCGGTCGTGCACGGCTCCAGCGACCCCTGGCTGTTCGGCTACTACACCTTCATCGGCGTTGCCACGGGACTGATGGCGATCATCAGCCGCGGCATCGAGGCGCCGGCCGCGTTCCACGTCGCCAACAACGTCCTGTTCTCGAGCGTCAACGCGCTGATGGCAGACGGCGAGGGCTACACCATCGACCGGTCCACCGACACCGGTGACGCGGCCCTCCTGATCCTGGCCGCCGTCAACATCGCCATGGTCCTCCTCGTCTGGGTGCGCGAGCGACGTGCACGGAGCACGACCTAGAATCGGCGCCGGACGACGAGGTGAGGGCCCATGACCTGGAGCACACGCGAGATCGCCGACCTGGCGGGCACCACGGTGAAGACGGTGCGCTACTACCACCAGATCGGGCTGCTCGACGAGCCCGACCGCGAGTCCAACGGCTACAAGCGCTACGAGGTGCACCACCTGACGCGGCTCCTGCAGATCAAGCGCCTGACCGGGCTCGGTGTGCCGCTCGCGCAGGTGGCCGAGATGGGCACGAGCGGCGAAGGGCAGGCCTCGGTCTTCCGGACCGTCGACGCCGAGCTCGAGGCGACGGTCCGGCGGCTGCAGAGCATCCGGCGGGAACTGGCCACCCTGGCGCAGCCGGGTGCGTCACCGGAGGTGCCGACCAGCTTCAGCGGCCTCGTCCAGGACCTGCGCGACAACGACCGCGCCCTGCTGACGATCTACGCCCAGCTCTTCTCGGACGAGTCGATGGAGGTGCTGCGCCGGACGCTCGAGGCACGCCCGAACGACGATCTCGACGAGGCGTTCCGCGACCTGCCCGAAGACGCCGACGATGCCACCCGGCAGGCCCTCGCAGAGCAGCTCGCGCCTTTCATCGTCCCGGGCGCCACCGAGCACGGCGTGACGCTGGAGCCGCGGGCCACCACGCCAGGCCAGGCCGAGGCGGCGCGGCGCGCCGTCGGTCACGCCCTCAGGGCGCTCTACAACCCCGCGCAGGTCGACGTGCTCCGTCGAGCACACCTGCTCCACGAGGCCGACGACGACGGTGCCGACACCGGCGACGAAGCCCCATGACCCCGAGGCCGCCGGTTCCGGGCAGAGTGATCGCGAGCACCGTGCACGCCTCCTCCTGCTTCGCGGGTTACGGCCGGTCAGCCGCCGACTGCGTCTCACGAGCCAGCCGATCGAGGAGTTCGATGTCGGGCGCCCGCACGAGGTCACGCGGGGGGCCGAAGAGTCTGTGGCTGGTGATCACCGCCAGCGTCCTTCGTGCTCGGTCGGCGATAATCTGGTCCTCTACCATCGCGGCCCGGCGCAGAGCTCGCTGCACGGCACGTAAGTCGCCTAGCTCGGCCGGCACCAACCCGAGCATGAGCCCGACCACCGCACGCTTGGCAAGAGGGGCCGGGCGAGCCGCCCTGCGGTAGGCGATGACCGCGCCGAGTGTGTCACCTTGGGTGAACAGAGTGTTGCCGAGGAGCGTCAGCTCGCTCGCCGCGTGTGCCCGCTGCTCGTCTCGCCGCATACGCCCTCCGCGCCAGACTCGCCATGACGTGCTCTATATGATCCCTGTCGTTACGAGGACGCGGGCAGGACAATGGTCATTATGACGCCGAGTACCGGGCGCACCGAGCGGGCCGCTCGCTACTTCCCGTTCCGCGCCGGCCGGGACGCCGACCGCATCATTCACGACGCACCGGACACGGATCGCGACCAGCAGTGCAGGGCGGTCCGGCTGACATCCCGCCACACCTGGGCGAGGGCCGCGGCCCGCCCGATGCGGCTGCCACCGCCGATCCTGATCGGGCAAAGCGATGCACGCCCTTGCGCCGCTACTGGGTGCGCGGCGACATGCACCGATGGCGCTAAGGAACGGCTATCACGCCATGGGCGGTGTGGCCGGGCGGGAGCAGCCCGACACCACCGAGGCGACGGCCTGTTCGCGGAGCTGGGCGGCGACCACCGGATGGAAGGCGTCCTCATCGGTGCGCAGGTGTGCCCGATCCCTCCGTGGCCCCGCCCCGCGGCGTGCGCCGTACGGCCCCGCGTGGAGAAACCTGACCGTCAGGGCCAAATATCCGGGTTCCCCTGTGACCAGCAATCCTCCCTCATGTTTATGCGGATGGGGGCGGTCTGCTCTACGACCCCGTCCGAGGCCCACAGCTCGGCGACATACACGGCGGGCGGAGCCGGTGCGATCGATACGTGGACGAACCCGAGGATGGCGTTGCCGTAATTCTCTCCGGGCGAGATTGCGCCGCCGTTGCTGTATGAGCCGGGAGGCAGGTTACGAATCCCGAGCGTGATCTTGTTCTCCCACTTCCCGTAGACAGGACCGAGAAAGTACGTATTGGGATGGCCGCCGGGCGCGCACATGCGCTGCCCATGGCCGCGCAGCTCCCATGTTGCTTCGGTCGTGGCCGCCGAGGCCGGTAAGGCGCCGGACAGCGTCAGCGCTAGGCCGGCGGTGACGCCGAGCAGCAGCCTGACGGCACGTCGGATTGATCTCATAGAACCTCCCGCATAAGTGCGAAGGCACTTGACACCTTCTCTTGATCATTGTCACCTAATTGGTTGCGAATTCAAGGGTTAAACTTTTATCAATCAACATGGCCGGCATGCGACCTGGCCTGTCGCCTTCCCCACGCCCACGGGCACGCTCCCGGCGCCGTCCACCATCGAGCGGGCGCTGGCGTGCGTGCAGTCCCGCCACAGAAGGCCGGCCTGACCGTCAACGCCGAGGGCGGCCGTCTCGCTCTGCGCGCCTACCGCAAGGAAGGCGCCGCCGAGGGGACCCGCACCCGAAAGGCACCACCCGCCAGATCAAGGTCACCCTGCGCGAGGTTCACCTGCCGGTGTGGCGGCGCGACGCGTCCATCTGCCGTCGACCGCGACCCTGGACCAGCTGCACCAGGTTGTCCAGGTCGCGATGGGCTGGCAGCAGCACCACCTGCACTTGTTCGGCAACGGCCGGCCATTTCCACGGAAGACCCCGGTCTTCCCGACGGTCAGCGCGGGACGGCGATGGGCTCACCGCGAAGCAGGGCGATCCCGAAGGACACGCTGGCCACCGTGAGCAGCACGATCGGCGGCGACGGCAGCAGCGCCACGGACAGGCCGAGCATCACCACCGACGTGACCAGCCCGATCAGGATCGCGGGTCGGGTCCGGTCGGATGAGGACGCGAGTCGCCCGACGAACAGGAGCAGCACGCCGACCGTCACGATCGCCACCCCCATCGCCAGGCTGATCCCCTGCATGACCTCGTAGCTGGTGCGTTGGATACCGCCGAGTTCGAAGACATGGGCACGCAGCGCAGCGTCGACACGCTCCTCGTCGGGCTTCGGGGACAGTCGCATCGCGACGTCCAGGACAGTGTGGCCCGCCCCGCAGACGATCCACGACCAAGCGCCGATCCGGTACGCGAGGGTTGACGACATGAGGAGGCTCCGTTCGATCCAGTGACGCTACAGACGTAGTAAACACTACGGGTGTAGCATCTTGCTACATGAGCGCACGTGACCCCGATCGCAAGCAGATCTTGGCTGACGCCGCGTTCGGCATCGTGGGCGAAGCGGGCCTCAGGGCACTCACCCATCGCGCTGTCGACGTCGCCGCCGGCCTACCCGCCGGCACCTGCAGCTACCACTTCTCCACCCGCCAGGCGCTGCTGGCCGCGGTCCTGCACCGGATCGCCGAACTCGACCGGGCCGACCTCGACGCGGCACTCGCCGGCCGCACGGTCACCGACTTCGACGCCGCCGCCCTGATCGCCGACGGCACCCGGCTGCTCGCCCACTGGCTCGGCCCCGCCCGGGCGCGCAGCCGGGCCAGGATGCTGCTGACGCTCGACCCGCAGACCCGCGAACTGACCAAGGCGACGGCGGCGGCGATCGTCGCCGACCTCCAAGCCCTGGCGACAGCCGTCTTCGGCGACCCCGAACACGGCAGCCTGTTGATGGCCCTCATCGACGGCATCGTCGTCGACGAGCTCACCCACGGCCGGGAGCCTGTCGACGTGACTCGACTCCGGGCCCGATTCGGCGCCGTCGCCGGCCTGGCCCTGCGGGCCTAGTGCTCCTTCCTGATTGGGTAGATGGATCACTTGTCAGGCAATTCCGCGAGCCGCCGCAGTCTGATCGCCGGAGCCAACCCGATCAGCTCGGCACAGAACCGCTCGACATCCGACCGGATGAACGCCACACCCTCGAACTCCGCCATCCGGCAGGACTGACCTGGTCGACCCTGTGCCTGCCGAAAATTCCATCCATGCAGTTCAAGCGGGCATGAGAGAACTCGTGGAGGACTCCGCCGAGCCGGTCTCGACGGCGTACGATCAAGCTCGCGATCCGCTCTGGATCAGTGATCGGATCCAGGACGGGACGCGGTGGGGAACGTCGCACCGCTGACTCGGGTGGCCCAGGTGCCGTCGTTCGCCTTGGATACTTTCGTAACCCCAGCGCGGATTCTCCCGCGCCACAGATTCCAGACAGTCGGCTACATAAGCTGACATAAGTCTGGAACGCGACGACACGGGTGCGGGGGTTTGCCTGGAGCAGCATCGTGATGGTGTGCAGGGACAGCTTGCCAACGTGCAGCGACCGGACGCACTTCACCCGTTCGGGATCTGTGGACACGTCCGCCTGGTCCCACAGGCGCACGAACAGCGGTGACTTCTGGCGGAGCCGGCCGAGTAACGGCTCCCAAGCAGGATCTGTGACCGACTCGCCGTAGTACGCGCGCAGTTCGGCCACGATGGCTGCGCACTCCTGCTCGTGGTCGGAGTGTCCGGCGATCCAGTCGGGGTGGGTGAAGTGCAGATAGGCGCAATTGCGATCGGCCGCCGGCAGTGCCTCCACGTCATCGATCATGAAGCGGAACGGTGCGTTGTAGGCCAAGGGCTCGAACCAGGGATACATCACCACCGCCGGGTGCGGGGAGAGGCTGTCCAACAGTCCTTGCAGCTGGTCGCTGACCTTTTCGGAGCTAGAGGGCTTTTCGACGTCCGCGTGTCCGCCGAGGAGGAACAGGTGCCGGCGTTCGCCGCGCGAGAGCCGCAATGCGTCCGCGATCGCTGTCAGCACCTCAACACTCGGCTGCACGTCGCGCCCTTGTTCAAGCCACGTGTACCAGGTCGACCCGACGTTCGCGAGGACCGCGACCTCCTCCCGGCGCAGTCCCTTGACCCGACGCCGGCCGCCACCACCGAGCAGCTGTGCCGGTGGCGCGCGGGCGAGGTCGTCGTGTCGGACATGCTTCCCCGGCGCTCGGTTGAATGTGGAACAGCAACCGTGTGGTCAGCTCGGAAGGCGCCAATTGCAGATGCCCTCGATGCAGAGCTCGGTGGTCGTCCCGCGGGGGTCCGGCGCCTTGATCGATACCTTGCCGCCCCACCGGCTGTAGCGGGTGTCGACGTGGAGGGTCTTGCCCACCGGTTCGTCGAGACCACCGGCGAACGTGAACGTGCTCTGCACCCTGCTGACCAGGCCCGCGGAGGTCAGCGTGACGGTGTAGGCGAGGGTTGTGTCCGGATCCCAACCGGCGTGGGTCGAGTGCTCCGCCCAATGGGAGACCTGTTCAAGCTTCTTGAAGGTGATCGCGCCGGTGACCGTGTCCCTGCTCCGCTGCCCGTTCTTCAGCAGGGCGGCCAGGGTCGTGGATTCGGCCGGGTTAACGAGTTGCTCGTCGTAGCCGAGCAACTCGGTATGCCAGAGGTGCAACTGGTGGGAATCCTTCCACCAGGTCTTGCCCTTCTTCAGCCATTTCCCCAAGAGGCCGCCGGACCGGTAGCCAGTGCCGCCAATGGCGTGGTTGAAGCCGATGACGCGTTCACGCCCGTGCTCACCCCCGGTGGTGGTGACGTCCAGGGCCTTGACACCACCCTTGGCGTTGTACTCGAAGACCCCTTTGCGCCGGCGTTCCGCCTGTCCGACGATGCCGTCCAACAGGGTGCTCGTCTCGGTGAAGTGCACGCCGTGTCCGGGCGCCAGAACGGCCTTCAGCGCCTGAACGGGGTCCTTGATCACCGCCTGTGCCGGAGCAGCGCCCGTCAGCAGCGCACCACAGGCCACCAAAGTAGTGATCACCCTTCTCATGATGGTGATCCTGCCGCGTCCGGATCACGTCCGGAACACGGGCCAGATGCGACGATCATAAGATCGGGCAGCTGCAGCCAGCCCAAACCCATCTACACCCTCGGTTCAGCGCAGCCCGCACAGCTTGCCGTAGCGCAAAGCCGCATGGCCGGGCGAGCCACCGAGAACGCGAAGCGACGTATCCTCCGCCTGTGGGACTGCGGTTCAAGACGCGCGGGTCGGACTCGACGTGGGTCGACGCCGTGTGGACATGCACGAGTGAGCAGGTCACGGCGATGACGTCCGTCGCAGGGGTGCGTTGGGGGCTGGTGTTCTGGGAACAGGCCGGCCAGGCGTACGCGGGCATCACCGGTCCCGAGACCCGGACTGGCACGGCGCCGGTGCCGGAGGGCGCGACCTTTACGGGCATCGAGTTCGCCGTGGGCACCTCGCTGCGGGCCCTGCCCACGCCGGCGCTGGTCGACGGCGGCATCGGGCTCCCCGACACCACGCGCCGGACGTTCCGGCTGGACGGCGCGCGCTGGGAGACGCCCAGCCCCGACGACGCCGAGGCTCTGGTCGAAAGTCTCGCCCGGGCCGGGATCGTGGTCCGTGACCTGCTCGTCGCCGACGTGCTGCGGGGTCACCGCCCGGCCGTCTCGGGGCGCACGGTCGAACGCCGGTTCCGCGCCGCGACTGGACTGACGCAGGGCGCCGTCCGGCAGATCAAGCGCGCCCGCACGGCGGCGGAGCTGCTGGCTGCCGGTGCCCCGGCCGCCGACGTCGTTGCCAAGCTCGACTACTTCGACGAGCCACACCTGGCCCGGGCATTGCGCTCCTACGTCGGACGCACCCCCAAACAGCTGCGCGAGGGCGCCGGCGGCGCGATCGCCCTCGACCTGGATCACCGCTTGACGTCGTAAACCAGCTTCAGGATCCCGTTCGAGTAGCTCTGCGATTCCCGCAGCTCCAGCATGTGCTTGTCTCGGTCGGCCCGGCCGAACAGGCTCTTCCCGGCACCGAGCAGCACGGGAAAGACGAGCAGGTTGTACTGGTCGATCAGACCCGCGTCTGACAGCCGCCGAGCCAGCTCCGCACTCCCGTGGATGAAGATCGCGCCGCCCTCGCCCTCCTTGAGCGCGGCGACGTCCTCGGTCGAGCGCAGGATCGTGGTCGGCCCCCACCCGTCGACGATGGCGTCGTCAGACAGCGTGGTCGAAACCACATACTTGGGCAGCTCCTTGTAGCCGGCGTGGTCCTCCGAGCCGGGCCAGACCGGCGCGAACGCCTCGTAGCTGCGACGGCCGAACATCAGTGCCGTCGTGTCGGTGAGCTCCTCGCCCTTAAGCGACCAGGCTTCTGGGACGAACTCGAGGTCCTTGACCACCCACCCGCCGCTGCGGTGCTCCTCTCCGGGCCCGCCGCCGGGCGAGTCCACGACGCCGTCGAGCGACATGAAACCGGTGTAGACCAGGTTACGCATTGTGCTGTCTCCTCATGCTCGGGCAAGCTGCCGGGTCCACGCTAGATCGCGGCCGCGGTGGCCGTCTTGGACGGAAACGACAGCGGGTCCACAACGCGTACCTGAACACCGCCGCGACCGGCTCGTCGTTAGCCAGTGTGTGCGATGTTGATCAGGTCCAGGTGAAGGTGCGGCGGAGCTGTCGGCGGGCAGGTTGTCCGCAGGTGATCCGACGAGTATGCCGTTGACGGTGAACGGGGAAGCCACGTTGGCCGGCAGGTTACCGCCACGGACAGCCCGAGCGGACCAGGTAGAGGATCGCGTTGACAATCTCGCACCGGGGATGTGCAGCCGTACGACAGCCGGTGTCCACACTTCGGGGTGAACCCCGGTGCCCCCGCTTGATCCCTAGATCCAGCCTCGTTGTTTGGCCAGGACGGCGGCCTGGATGCGATTGACAGCACCGAGCCGGGCGAGCAGATCCGCCACATGCCGCCGATAACTCCGCAAGCTCATCCCCATCTCGCGCGCCGCGATCTCATCCTTGGCAACCGTGGCCAGCAGGAAAAGGATCCGCCGCTCTCGCGCGCTCAGCCCAGCCGACACGTCCAACTCAAGATCGATCGCATGGTCCCACACCCGCTCGAACAGATCCACCAACGGCGCCACCACACCCGACTGACGGATCATCAGCGCACCAGAGCGGCGACCGTTCACCACCGCCGGCACAAACGCCACCGACCGATCAACGATGACCAACGGCTGAACCGCGCTATCGGCGACCCGATGCCGATCCCCCGCCCTATGCAGACGCGTACCGTACTCCACCGCCTCCGCATCCTTCAGAAGCTCCCGCGGAATGATCGTGCGCCACCGTACCCCCTCACCGAGACGCCGCAGAAGACGAGACAACACCTCCGCCCCAACCCGCCACTCCTGATCACGCATCGCCAGCACCTCCCCCGCATCCAGCGCGAGCGAACAGATCCGCTCATCCAGCTCCGCCTCCTCGACCCGCTCCACAACATCGCCGAAACCCCACCCACGCCGCTCCGACATCAACGCCGGCAGCGTCTCCCACGCCTCACAAACACGACGCAACTCCGCGTTCGCCTCCAGCATCCGACGCCTGACCAAACGCGTGATCCCGACCTCCGGCCCCACCGCGACCGCCCCCTCGCCCCCATCCAGCCGGACCAGCCCCAGCTCCACCAACCGCGCAATCGCCACCCGCACGCCCTCGGGCGCACCCTCCGCCACCCCTCCACGCAGCAGCGCCCGATACACCTCCTCCTCAAACTCGGTCACACCGACCCCAGCAAGGCTCACAACAATCCCCCAAAAAAAGCATCAGAAAATGCGCCATTACACGAGATGACACACACAACCCGGCGGATGTGACCCACCCTGACCTTCCTCGATCAGGCCGTAGGCGAGGGCCGAGCAGCGTCACGATGGGCCAGCCCAACCCCTCCCGCACGCCACGCGAACGGGGTGGGAGTCGCCGATTCCCAGCCGTTGCCCCGGAACCGGCGACCCCGACGTAGGCAGGGAAGGTCTCGTAGGTGACCACCCATGAGACCCCGGGATCCCACAGGGGCGCCCGCGTAGCGCTCGGGAACTCGCTCCGAAGCGGGAGCCATCAAGGAGTCCACGACGTGGACTGCCTCATCACCTCACGCGGGGCCGCAACCGCGCCCTGTTCCTTCCCGTACACCTCGCTGACCGCGTCCAAGCCCGCCACGTGTGTCATGGCTTCTACCCTGCTGACCAGGTACGGCGCGGACCAGAGATACGGTCACGCGTGTGCCGTGACCTCATCATGATCCGGACGCTGATAGACATATCCCTGTGATTCGTGTGCTTCTAGCCGAGGACCAGCACGTCATCAGGGGCGCCCTGGTCGCACTGCTCAGCCTCGAGCCGGACCTGGAGATCGTGGCCGCGGTCGAGTCGGGCGACGCCGCCGTCTCCTCGGCGCTGGTTCACGGCCCGGATGTCGCGGTACTCGACATCGACATGCCCGGCGCGCTCGACGGCTTGGCCGCTGCGGCTGAGCTGCGCGCGAAGCTGCCGTCGTGCCGCACGCTCATGCTGACCGGCCATGGCAAACCGGGCCACCTGCGCCGCGCGCTCGCGGCTCAGGTGGACGGGTATCTGCTGAAAACCGCGCCGCCGGAGGAACTGGTCACGGCGATCCGCGCAGTCACATCGGGCGAACGGGTACTCGACCCCTCCCTGGCGGTGACCGCCTGGGATCTGGCCGACAACCCGCTGACGCCCCGGGAGGCGGACGTGCTGCGCCTGGTGGCAGGCGGCGCCGACGCGACCGAGATAGCGGCCCAGCTCTTTCTCGGCGCGGGGACGGTACGCAATTACCTGACCGCCATCGTCGCCAAGCTCAACGCCCGCAACCGCACCGACGCCGTCCGCATCGCCGCCGAGGCGGGCTGGATCTAACCGACCGGCGAGAAGCTCGGCACCTGGGCCGTCAACTCGAACCAGCCGTCTTCACGAACCGTGCCGAGCCCGCCATCCAGCACCGCCAGGCGGGTGGTGAGGTTGCCGATCCCGGCCGAACCCGGCCGTCCCCCTGACGAACGCACGCCGTCATTGCGTACGCGGAGTCGTACCACGCTCTCCTCGACCACCGTCGTGATCAGGCAATACCGAGCCGAGCTGTGCCTGAGCACGTTGGTCACCGCTTCCCGGAGCACGGTGCCCAAGACGTTCTCCACCTCGGGCGACAGCTCTTCGTGCGCGAAGTCGAGCTCCACCTCTATATCTGCGGCGGCCAGCACCGACCGTGCCGATTCGCCCTCCTCGGCCAGTGACATCGCCGGCCGCCCACCGGACACCACCCGCAGATCCGCCTCTGCCTTCTCGGCCATCACCAGCACGTCCTCCAGCTCGGCACGGGCCCGAGCAGGATCCAGGCGTCTGGCCAGCTCGCACTTGAGCAGGATCGCGGCCATGCTGTGCCCCAGCAGGTCGTGCAGGTCACGAGCGGCGCGCAGGCGCTCCTCGACCACAGCAGAGCGGGCCAGCGCCTGCCTGACCTCCTGCAATTCTTTCACCAGCCGGGCGAGTTCGAGCAGTCCGTACACGACCAGCCCGGTCACAAGCGTGCTCGCGGTGAAATTGACCGTCAGCGGCAAGGGGAGGCCGAGCAGCACTGCGCTCACCGCCACGCTCGCCATCACGCACCCGACCAACGGCCAGGCCACAGCCCACGGGAACGCGAGCAGGACCGGACCGGCGAGGAACCCGGCCGAGCCGAGCCAGGCCCTCCCGAACACCGGGATCGGCAGGTAGGCGAGCAGCACCAGCAACGCGAGCGCACCCATGTGACGCCCGCTGATCCAACGGATCTGCATGATGACGATCACGGCGAGACACGCCGCTGCGGGCACCACCAGGTTCGCGGGGACGAACAGTAGCGCCTTGATCGAGAACCCGACCAGCACGGCGGTGAGCAGCGCGACGGACAGCCTGTACGCGCCCGGATCCTCGGTGGCCTCCGCCGGGCTCTCGGGCAGTACGGCATCGACGGCCAACCAGCCCTCGGCGGACAGGCCCGTGGTCAGGCGGCCACCGGCTTGACTCAGTTGCCGAGCCAGGTCGGCCAGGCCCTCGTCCTCGACCGTCCGGGCGCCGTCGTGGCTGACGCGTAGCCGTACCATCCCGTCAGCCGTGGTGGTCTCGATGACGCACGTTCTGGCCGTGTTCTGCCGTACGGCCTCGGTCACCACCTCTCGCAGCACCGACGCGAGCAGCGCGCCCGCTGGGCCGAGCGGCTCGGAGTGTCCGACACGCGTCTCCGCCTTGATCGCCGCAGCCGTCAGCATCGCGCGGGCGGTCGTCATCTCGGGCACGAGTGACGTGGCGCGGTAGCCGGCGGCGGCGTTCCTCGCATCGGCCAGGAAGCCGCGGGCGGTGCCGACGACCTCGCCGAGGATCTCCACCGAGCCTTCCGGCCGATCCATGACAGACCGGACGCCTGTGGCGATAGCCGTCAGCCCTCTGCCGAGACCGTCGCTCAGCCCGGTGGCGATGCGCAACCGCTCCTCAGCCGCTGCCGCCAGCGCCATGGCCAGCCGGGCGGCATGCATCTCCTCCACTCGATCGGTGAGCCGAGTGAGACCGTAAACCACCAGGGCGACCAGCACCATGCTGATCGCGGGATCAGCCGGACCGACGACGGCGGCACTGACGGCCACCAGTGGGGCCAGCGGCCATGCCGGGGTCAGCAGCAGCGACCCGCCCAGAAAGCCGAGGAGCCCGACCGAGGTGCCGAAGCCCAGCGTTGCTGCGTAGCCGACCAGTGCCTGCAGGATCAGCAGCCACGGTCGCCTGAACCGCCGCAGGGAGCGCAACACGTAGACGAGTTGCAGCCCGAACGCCACGATCGCGAGTGGCGAGCCCGCCAGCAGATAGACGGACGTGAGCCCGGCGAGCACCACGACGACGATCGCTCGCGCCAGGCGCGGCACCGGAACCTGCGACACCCCACCCCCCGCGTCAGACCTGGGCAAGCCTACAGGCGAGGAGGTGAGCGTTACGGGGTGCGGCCGACTTCGTCAGATGAGCGTCTTGTCCAGTTCGTGATGAGGCCACGGGTCTTCGTTGACGCGGTCGCTGGTTCGGAGATCCGCGGTTCGGCAGAGTCGTCGACACACCGCCAAGCCCGCGTTGCGCCGCGGCGTGCTGCTGATCATCCCCGGCGGGCCGGGCAGCCCAGGCCTGAACCGGCCCAGCGTCCAGGTGACAGCAACGACGATCCCGTGTCGAGCCGCCGCACCTGACGTGCACGAGCTGATCCTTGTCGTACAACCGCAGGCGTTAGATCTTCCAGGGGCGGACGGCGGCAAGCTCGATGGGAGTGCACGGCGGCGCTAGGCGGCAGGGCGGGCGACCAGCGCGGTCCCCCGAGAGCAATGGCATCAGGCTGCACGCCTGTGCAACTTGATGCCGAGGGCACGGTCTTGCGGAGGTCACACCGCACCGCCCCATAATGATCTCGTACGCACGAGATCAAGGGGGAAGGCGAGCTGTCCGCGTCCGCCCTTAATACGGAGAACGTCCTAGCGTAGATAGAGCGCATAACCGGACCCTCTAATTGAGGGCACCAATACGGCCCCCCACGGCGCAAACTCATGCAGCCGTGCGCCGGATACTCGAGGCCGACGACTAAAGCGCAGCTCCTCAACCAAGCGCGCCCCCGAATTGTGCCTCCGATTTTCTGCTTAGAAATCTCCGACCAATGCCTTCGCCATGGCTTATATTCAACCGACCCCACAGGTCAGAACCATCTTTACTCGCCCCATTGACACCGAGAAATTACCAGTTTACGGTTTGGACCGTAATAGTCAGGAAAAACGCCCGACCATCCATCCCACACCTGCACAAGGGAGTAATTCATGAAGCTGGCCACGCGCATCGCAGCTGGGTCAATCTCGACTCTTGCGATACTGGGTACGCTACTCGCCACACCGGCAATGGCCGCCGGGCCAAGTCACGACTACCTGGCCAAATATGGCAATAGCTTCACGGAAGGAACCGTGTCCTGGTCTGACTCCGGGTACGACGTCACGATCACCGGCAAGATGCACGTCGCGGCCGGCGCCAGCTGTGGGCAGACCGGTTTCGAGGGCTGGGCCGGCTACTACGTGGATGACAGGGATTCCACTGGTTCGATGTGCACGGCAGGTGACTTCACTGTCAAAGAGACGCTGACGACCGACAGAAGAGGCGGGTTCGATAAAGTCTGGGTCGAATACAAAGTGGGCGGCACTGTCCGAGCCGAGGGTTGGTGCTACAGGACGACCGGCTGCAAGTGGATCTAAATCCATAGCCACCGCTCCCGGCCTGCTTGATCGAGCCTGAAGCGGCAAGGTCGGCTTAGCGGGGCGGAATGCGCGGCGATCGGATCGCACTTCCGAGAAGGCCTACGGGTCCCGGCATTCGCAGTGTGGATCCTCGAACACAAGCCCCGACCTCGTCAACCGCTGATCCGTTCCCACGGTCAAGCCCCCTGGGCGCGTCATCGCCCAGGGGGCTCTCGCGTTGTCGGCCGGTAGCGCCGGCGGCGTATGTATCGCGGCCGGCCCAGCGCGTCGATCCCACTTTGAGCAAGGGCCCGGAAATCTCAAGGGCACCCTGAAGTAATGGCAAGTTCCGGCCGATGCCGAACCTGGAGGCTCTCATGCGCAGACTCCTCATGCCCCTACTCTTCACCCTCCTGATACCTTTCCTGTCCACCCCCGCGACCGCCGTCGCCGTCGCCCTGCCTGGTGGGAAAGCGAATTTCGTCGTCGCGATCGGATCCCTGTCCAGCGGCTCCGCCAGGGACAACTGGGTGCGTCTCGGCAACTACCAGTTCTCCACCGACGGGTCCGTCCGCGCCAGGACGTACCTGTGGTGGCAGCGTGCTCCCGTCGACCGCCAGAGCACCGGCACGAAACCGGATGGTTCCTGCTCCACCAGCAGGCTGGCGGTCGGACAGACACTGGTACGCACCTGCAACGTGCTGACCGCCGGAGGCTACATGGCCAATCCGACGGAAACCAGAACGGGCAGGTTCGCCATCACTGACAGCCGCCTGCACATCACCTGGAACACCGGCCAGGAATGGTCGGAGCAGTGGACCATCGCCTCGCACCCCGACGGCAAGCTCGCCCGCCTCGACTTCGCGTTCAACACCCTCGCCAACTACGGGTACGCCTACGGCAGCAACGCGCCTTTGACCGCACGTCGAGCCATGGACAGTGTGAAGACGTACGTCGGCGAGCTGGCACAAGACCAGGTCAACTGGGCACACGACAAGATCGCCAGAACCCCGGCAGCGGGCGGCGCCTTCAATCTCCCCGTTTTTCGAAACTGCTCGACCACGACCTGGTGCCTGACCTACCTCCAGCCCAGCTCCATGAACGCCTGCCAAGAGAGCGGCGGCTGCGAAGGCACCGGAGGCGGAAGCACGATCAATGACAGCTCGCTTCAGAACTACATCGTTCAGGTATCCAGCGGCGACCGGCGTGACACGCACTGGCACTGGTGCACCTGCCGGACCAGGAACAAGAACGGCACCGACAAGGAAGCATGCTACGGCGGCAATTCCCATGTGAAACCGATGATGCAGATCATCGACGACGACTCCGGCTTCCGCGGCTGGGTCGGCGTAGAGGCGTCCTTCTACCCCTTCCATGACATCCCGGACCCGCGCGAGAGCGACATGCTCTCCGTCTTCCGAGTCACCGGCTTCCGCTAGTCCGCATCAGCGAACCCCGGCGTGCTGCAGCTCGTCGGGGGGGCCGTAAAGGCAGACGCGCAAGGTCCTCCTACCATGGCTACGGGCTACTCGCTAATGACGACGGCACGATCGAACGCGACGAACTTGGCAAAGTCCCTGCCGACCCGCTTGACGGCATCCGCGTTGGGTGCAACGTACGCCCAAGCGACATCCTTCGGGCCGCCGACGAGGGAGTGATACTCGGCCTGCCCCTTCCAGGGGCAGGTGTACACAGTGAGTGGCGAATGCAGCTAGCGCGTGCCGCACTGCGTACGCAGGACTCCCTCACATCCATAGCAGCGGCCATCGGATACCAGTCCGAAAGTGCATTCAGTACCGCTTTTCGGCGCGTTGTTGGGATGTCACCACGAGAGTTCCGCGTCTCACTTCATGCGCAGCCGAGGGACCGTAGGTCCGGTAATGCTGTGCCGGTAGGGCCGTCCGAGGTTGACAATCTGGAGTCCAGAGACGACGACTGAGCCTGGATCGGGAGTGGAGGTCTTGACGCTTTGGGCGTCGATGACGCCGACGCTCGGGTCGGGATTTCGCCCGTCGGCCGGGTTGGGCCGCGGCCGGGGGTGTACGACGGCGATGAGGCGGCGGGTTTCAGGGCGGGTCACCGGGGCCACCCGTTACGGTGTCCCCGCGGTGTTCTCCAGGAGGTGCTTGAGCACGGTGAGGTTTTCGGCGACGGCTCGTTTGACGGTGGCGGTGGCGAGTGCGGAGAAGGCGCGGAGTAGTCCGCGGCCTACCAGTTCGATCTCGTTGGTCAGCCTGGTGGTTTCGCCGTTGGACTCGAGCGTGTAGGTGGAGGTGCCCTCCAGATCGCCGAAGCCGCCGGTGACGGCCAGCAGTCGGTCGGGTTCGTAGCGGGAGATCTCAAGGGTCTCCTGCATGGGTCTGGGCAGCGTGCGCGTCTGCAGGTAGGTGCTTCCGTGGGCGGGCGGGCCGGGCGAGATCTTCCGTGTCTCGGCGATGGCGTAGTTCCAGCGGGGAAGGTTCTCCAGATCCGCCAGATATCGGAACACCTCGCGGGCCGGACGGTTGATCACCAGGTCATTGTGGAACTGCATGGCGGCGTGTCCTGTTCTCGTTCTTGCGGTTGGCGTAGCAGGTGGGCGTGAAGAACGGCACGAGCGGGGAGGCGGCGAGAATCAGCGGAGAAGACTTGGCTGGCGCGGCCGCTACCGGCATCAGCCATGCGAGGAGGACGAGCATGCGTCACTAGCCTCGGGCTTTCGCGGGGAGCTTGAGCCGGGCTGCTCGTTTACATGAGAAAGGTGCCTTTGAACTGGGAGGATGGGGCTCTTCTAAGGTCCTGTCCACGCCAGTTCCGAAGCCTGCTTTCCGAGTACGCGTCACCCCCGGCAGTGCGATGCGCAGCGTCTAATCGCGTCCGCCGATCGCCTCGGCGGGGTGTTGCCGGAGCGCCAGCCGCGCCGGAAGGGCGGTCGCCAGCAGCGCCAGCGCCGTCACAGCGGCGATCACCGCCGCGTAGGTGCTGAGGGGCATGTGCGGCAGCGCCGAACCGGTCATCCCGATTCCGAAGGCCGACAGCGTGGCCAGCGAGATCGCGGTCCCGGCCGCCACCGAGATGAGCACCGAGGTGAGGGTCTCCAAGCGCAGCATGCGCAGGACCTGCCGCTTGGTGGCGCCCACCAGGCGCAGCAACGCCAGCTCGCGGGTGCGGTCGGCGCTGGACATGGCCAGCGTGTTCACCACGGCGATCGCGGTGAACGCGATGATCAGGCCCATCGCGACGTAGTTGACCTCGGCGTTGGGCGCGCTGATCTCGACCGCCTGTGCCTGGTCCAGGATGGTAGCGGCGGGCAGCGCCTGGCGCAGGCCGTCGGCGGTGCCGCCGGCCACCAGCAGCGTCCCGGACGGATCGTCCACATGCCCCGCCACGAGCGGGCGGGCAACGGTGAGCTCGCCGAAACCGAGACCCCGCGAGTAGATCGCGGCCACCTTGAGCGTGGCGGGCGTGCCGTCCCCGAGGGTGAGTTCGAGCTCATCGCCGACGTTCTTGTCAAGCCGGGAGGCGGCCGTCTGGCTGAGGGCGACCGAGTTCGTGCCGAAATCGTTGATCGAGCCCGCGGTGATACCGAGATCCATGGTGCGCGGGTCGACGTCGGCGGCTTGGGCGCTGTATTTGGTAAGCCCGACCCGGACCGACGTGCGCAGCACCTGGCTGACCGCGACCACGCCGGGCACCTCACGGACGGCGGCCGCACTGACGCCGGTGACCACGTGATCCGCCCGGCCGCCCGCGGCGACCTGCTGCTGGGCGGCGTGGCCCAGCGTGGTCTGTACGAACAAGATCGTGCATGTGAGCGCCACCATCAGCGTGAGAGGGGAGATGACCGAGGCCATGCGTTTGGTTCCGGAGCTCAGGTTGCGGGCGGCCAGGTAGCCGCCGACGCGGGAGGTGGCCAGCGGCCGCGCCAGGAGCGCCAGCGCGGCGCGGGCCGGCAACGGGCCCAGCAGGGTGACGGCGGTGGTCCACACCAGCGCGGTCAGTAGGGTCACCGGGCTGGAGGCGGCCTCGGTGGTCAGGAACGACAACAGGATCGTCAACGCGGTGCCTCCCGCCACGCAGACCAGCCCCGCGATCAACCGCCCCGTGGGCAGGCCGGGGCGTTCCAGCGCCGCCTCACCCAGCGCTTCAACCGGCCGGATCCGGTTGGTGCGGCCGGCCGAGACGCGGGCCGCCACCCAGGCGGCGGCCACCGTGGCGGCCAGGGCGCCCACGGCGGGGAACGGGCTGACGACCAGATGGAGATTGGCGGGCATCGCGCCCAACTCCACGAAACGGGAGCGTAGCCAGAAACCCACGCCGATCCCAGCGGCCGAGCCGAGCAGCCCGGCGACCACGCTGATGGTGAGGGCTTCGCCGCCGAGGAGCCTGCGGATCTGCTGGGGGGTGGCCGCGATGGCGCGTAGCAGGGCGAGCTCGCGCTGGCGTTGCTGAATGGACAGGGCGAACGTGCCGACCACGACCAGGATGGCCACCAGGAGCGAGGTGGCGGCCAGCGCGCCGCCCAAGCTGATCAGCTTGATCCGGGCGTTCTCCGCGCCCAGGAACTCCACCGTGCCGCGTTCGTCACCGGTGTAGGTGAGGGCGCCTTCTACGTGGACGTCCCTGTGGGGGAAGACTCCGATGGCGGTGAGCTGACCGGGTCGTCCGGCGAGCTTGCGGGCTTGAGCGGTGGTGAAGAACAGGGTGTCTTGGCTGGGCAGCGCCTGCGCGGTAACGCCGACCACCTGGTAGCCGGCCAGCTTGGTACCGACCGCGTGAGTGTTGCGGGCATCGACCACGACTTCGTCGTCGCTCTTGGGTTCGCGGCCTCGGGCGATGGTGAACGGGGTCAGTTCCGCCGACTCCCACCCATGCCCGAGAAAACGTCCCGCGAACGGGAAGCTCACCTCCGGCACCACCCTGGTGACCCCGGGCGTCTGGCGGAGTCGGTCGGCCAGTTCGGCTCGAATCCACCTGCGCTCCGACAGCGCCTTGGCCTTGGTCTTGGACTTACCGCTGGACTTCACGACTGTCTCGCGGACGAACTGGTCGCCGGCCACGATCACCGGCGCTCCCGCGTACCGTTCCGGTGCCACGCTGCCGCGCAACCCCGTCTCCAGAAGCATCAAACACGCGCACACCAGCGCCGCCGCGCACAGCAGCGCGACGAACGCGCCCGCGAAGGCGGCCTTGCGGTGCCGAATCATCTTCCACGCGATCACTTCCATGCCCCCAGCCTGGTCATCCGCTCAGCTACCTTGTCCGCGCCCGGCGCGCTCATCGCATCGACGATTCGGCCATCGGCCAGGAACAACACACTGTCGGCATAGGAGGCGGCCACCGGATCGTGGGTGACCATCACCACCGTCTGCCCCAGGTTGTCGACCACTTCACGCAGCAGCTTCAGCACCTCGCGGGCGGTCATCGTGTCGAGAGCGCCGGTCGGCTCGTCACCGAAGACCACCTCGGGCCGGGTGACCAGCGCCCTGGCGATCGCCACCCGTTGCTGCTGGCCGCCCGACAGCTGCGCCGGCCGTCGCTCGGTACGGCCTGTCAGACCGACCCGGCGCACGATCTCGGCCAGCCAGGCGGGGTCTGCCTTGACGCCGGCCAGGCGCAGCGGCAGGGTGATGTTCTCCGCCACGGTCAGCGACGACACGAGGTTGAACGCCTGGAAGACGAAGCCGACCCGCTGGCGACGCAGCTCGGTCAGCTGCGTTTCGGACATGTTCGCCAGTTCGGTGCCGCCTAACCGGATCGAGCCGGAGGAGGGCACGTCCAGTCCGGCCGCGCAGTGCAGGAACGTGCTCTTGCCCGATCCTGAAGGCCCCATCACGGCGGTGAAGGACCCGCCGACGATGCTCGCCGACACCTCACGCAGGGCCGCGACCGCGCTCTGGCCTTTGCCGTACACCTTGCTCACCGCGTCCAACCGCACCACGTCTGTCATGCCTGCAAGCCTGCCGACCAGGCCACCCGCGGAACAGAGAGCCGCTCACGTGCTGACCATGACATCGTCATAATCCGGACACTGCTCGACAGCGCCCGTCGTGACAGGCGCGGCCAGGCGAGTAGGGCTGGGCTCCCGCAGCAGTACCGCCGCCGAGTTGGGGCCGCGAATGCTGCCCGGCCCTCCGCCGCCGCGTAGAGGGTGGCTCCCAGCGACCACAGATCGGCCGCTGGATCGTCGGCCTCGCCACGTAACCGCTCAGGTGCGATATAGCCGGGCGAGCCGTTGAGCAGTCCAGCAACGTCTGCCGGCCACGCGGGCTGATTCGTAGCCCATTATGGGGCGACGCGCTGTGATGTCCGCACGATCTGCTCTTGGCATGAGGCTGCACGGTTTGGCAGCCTCATGCCAACCGAGAGGTTATCAATACGCCCTAATGATCAGATGTGTTGCGATAAGCACGAGAGCTAGTCGGCGTGCTCATCCGGTGGCTGACGGTCGGTCTGTGTGGGTGTGATGTCGTCGACTCGACTTACTCCCGATTCGTACGCTATACAGAACCTCCACAGAAACGAATAAAGAAAGGGGTTCATCCCCTTTCCTTCACCGCTACTATGATCGCCGCATTAGCCGCCGGGTTCATGGGATACGCCACACAAACCTAAACAGGCCGTGCAAATCAAGCATCCCGGTGAGGGGTCACACCACGTCATGGAGGCTTCGTGATCAGTAGACGTCAGCTCATGCGTACAGTTGCGGTCGGCCTGCCGACCGCCGTGCTGGGCGGAACGGTATTGCAAGTGTCCACTGCCCAAGCCCGCTCAGGGACGACATCGATCACAGCCGAAGGCTACGAGGCGCAGGCGTGCGCTCCGGGCGAAGGCAAGATCATCCAATGGGGTCCGGCCAATGCCCCGGCAGTGCCCGAGGCGGGGCTCTCGGGAGTGACCGCCGTTTCCGCCGGGGCATGCGCGAACCTGTACAACCTGATGCTCAAGGACGGGCGGGTGACCACCTGGGGAAACTTCAACCTCCAGGATCCCAACCAGCAAAGGTTGTCTCGAGTACCTGTTGCGGCGACCAAAGACGTCACGGCGATCGAGACGGCCGGCCGCTATTCCTTTGCGCTCAGAGACGGGGGCGTAATCGTCTGGGGCGGCACCCGCGACGGCGAATTAGTCCTCCCTGAAGCTACCGAATCCGGTGTCACCGCAATGGCCGGCGCGAATGGCGGAAGCTCGTACGGGCTCTTTCTCAAGGACGGCGGCGTCATCCAATGGCGTGGATTCGTCGCCGTTCCTGACGAAGCGAAGGAGGGTATCGTCGCGATCTCTGCCAGGCAACATGCTCTTGCGCTGCGGGAGGACGGCCGCGTCATTACTTGGGGACCCGACCTTCCTGCGAACCTGACGGTGCCCGCCGAAGCGCAGTCCGGTGTCACCGCCATCTCCGCAGGCCCCGCGTTCAGCCTCGCCCTCAAGAACGGTGCCGTGATCGCATGGGGAAACAACGAGTACGGACAATTGGAAGTCCCGTACGAGGCGCAGTCCGATGTTGTCGCGATCTCCGCGGGGAACGGGGCCAGCATGGCACTCACCGCCGGTGGAAGGATCGTTGTCTGGGCGTACAACGTCTACGGGCAGCTCGACATCCCCGCTGAGGCGCACTGCGGAGCGAGCGCCATCTCGTGCGGGTACGTCTGCATGGTGGTGCTGTGACGGAACTCTGGGACTGAGCCGACTCGGTTGCGGCCACCCCGCCGGTGATCCGTTCGATGCCGGCCAGGAGCGCGTCGTCAAGGCACGAGCGTGCCCTCGGCCGCCGTCGGCTCGGACGGCCGATCCATACGGCCCCTCATTTTCAGGAGGAACAGATGGCGGCGGACCTTACGTCGGCCGGGGTTCGACCGCGTTCGGCTCGCTCATGCCGCGATGACGCGCGCTGCCACGCACCGGGGGTACGGCGATGATACTGGCAGGCCGCTATTCGCTGATGTCGCAGCTGGGTCAGGGCGGCATGGGCACCGTGTGGCTGGCCGTCGACGAACTACTGCGTCAGCAGGTCGCTATCAAGGAAGTACGGCTGCCGGCAGACCTGGACGAGGCGGCCAGGACGGAACTGACCGAACGGACCCTGCGTGAGGCCCGTGCCGCAGCGCGGCTGCGGTCTCATCCGTCGATCGTCACGGTGCATGACGTCGTCATGGACAGCGGCCGGCCGTGGATCGTGATGGAGCTGGTCAACGGCCGCTCTCTCGACCGGATCGTACGCGAGGACGGACCACTGCCACTCGCCCAGGTCGCCTGGATCGGGCGGCACATGCTCGACGCGCTGGCCGCCGCGCACGCGATGGGGGTCCTGCACCGCGACGTCAAGCCGGGCAACGTCCTGATCACCCAGGACGGACGTGTGCTGCTGACCGACTTCGGGATCGCCACCGTGGCGGGGGACGCCGCGCTGACCCAGACCGGCCTGCTGAACGGCTCCCCCGGCTACATCGCGCCGGAGCGGCTGCGCGGCGAAACCGACGGCCCGGAGGCCGACCTGTGGTCACTGGGAGCCACCCTGTACGTGGCGGTGGAGGGCACCGCGGCCTACACCGGCCCCAATGCGGCCGCCGTCATGGCCTCCGTGCTCCTGCGCGAGCCCGCGCCCCCTCAGCGTGCGGGTCCGCTCGCGCCCGTCCTCGCCGGGTTGCTGGAAAAGGAGCCTCAGCGACGCTGCACCCTCGAACAGGCGTCGGCGTGGCTTGAGATGACGTCCCGCGGCGAAGCTCCCGAGATCACCCGGCCCCCGGCGAGGAGGTCCACCCCCACGCTGCGCCGGTTCGCCGTCGTGGGGGGCGCGGTGGCGATCGCGCTGAGTCTCGCGACGGGTGCGGTGATCTGGGGGATCTCCCGCCCCGAAGCCCTCGGCGCGGCCGGTGAGCCAGGCCGCACCACCACGCCGTCCGCGCAGCCAGTGACCACCTCGCCGACCGGAAAGCCGCTTTTCACCACCAACCTGCACTCATGTCGCGTGCTGACCGCGGCTCAGGTACGCACGCTGCTCGGCGACGGGCTCGAAAGCGATCATCGCACCCGGGTGATATGCCAATACCGAGGCGCAAACGGCTCCTACGCGACCGTCTCCGTCTACCGGCTCCCCACCCTCAAAGAAGCCAAAGTCAGCTTCGTCGGCATAAAACAGACCTTGCAGGACCAGCGGGACGAGCACCCGGACATCACATTCTCCCGGACACCCTTGGTCGGCGAGGAATCCTTCACCTCTGTCCACAGGGAGAAGCACGGCATGTACGTGGCCTACATGATCTTCCGCCTGTCCAACGTCACGGTGACCCTCTTCTACAACGGGCGGCGACCAGGGACCAGAGCCGTCGAACGCGCCGCCGCGTCCGTGGCCACGGCGCTGGAGGCGGCACGCCCGGCAGGGCATTGATCCCGGGCCCTTCGGCGGCGCCGCACGTCCTCGATCCTCGCGCCCTCCCGCGCCAAGCTGTCGCCACCGAACCAGCGCCTGGATCCGCCGCGCCGGCGTGTTGCGCGCCGACACGGGCAGCCCCGCGCCTGGGATCGTTCATCTTGCCGGAGTCCAGCGCCGCCCGCTTGTCGGCGTCGCTCAGACCGAACGCCCGGCGCTCGCCACCGACGCAGAGAGGGCTGCCCCTGCTCTGGTGTCCGCTGCCGGCCGGCGTGATGCAGCGTCAGGTTCGGCAGCTGATCTCCATGCCGTCCTCCACGGGGAACGCGATGGTGACGTATCCATGCGCGGGGTCGCGAACGTAGGCGAGATAGTCGGCCATGCTCGCGAAGGTGGTGTCGTCGGCGACGATGAGGGCGGCCGGGGAGAGGCGGTCTTCGAGCAGCCGCAGCACCGGAAGACAGAGGTCTTTCCAGCCGTCGAGCAGCAGCAGGCCGATGGGCCCGCGAACCTCGGCCAGAGTCACGAGAGCGTCGCCCGCCAGGATCGTCACGTGCTGGGCCACGCCGGCCTGCTCCAGGTTGCTACGCGCGGCGTCGACCTTGGTCTGGCTGAGTTCGGTCGTCCATACGTGGCCGACGCCATTGTCCGCGACCGCTGCGGCCAGGTGGATCGTGGAGGTGGCGTACGAGGTGCCGAACTCGACGATCGTCTCGGGGCGGCCGTTGCGTACCAGCGCGTAGAGCAGCTGGCCGCCTGACCTGGAGATCGGCATGTACTCCCCCGCCAGCGCATCGGCGCGCTGTTGCGCCGAGGCGTCGGCGAAGGGCGTGTCCAGCGGCCATGGTGCGGGGTTCGCCTCTTCGAGATCGGCGGCCGCGAACAGCCGATCCAGAACAGCGGCTGTGCCAGTCGTTGTGAGTGTGTTCATGGCCTCTACTGTAGACACACCGTTGCGTCTACACAAGATGCTAAGCTCAGGTGGTCGAAGGGAACGGACCTATGGGCACTGCGGCGAACAGACACCGCGGGAACAGGCACGGCCGCAGCGAAGAAGCACGCCAGAGCGTGCTCGAAGCCGCCGACGACCTGCTGGTGGAGGTCGGATACACGCGGCTGACCATCGAAGGGATCGCCGAACGCGCGGGTGTGGCCAAGCAGACGATCTACCGCTGGTGGTCGTCGAAGAACGACATCCTCATGGACGCCTTCGTCCAGGACGCCGCCGAAGCCCTCATCCCATCAGACACCGCGGACCTTCGACAGGACCTGCGTACCCACGCCCGCAAGATCGCCCATTTCCTGACCGAGTCCGACGCCGGCGCGGTCTTCCGCGCCCTCACCGCCCAAGCCCAGCACGACCCCGCGCTCGCCGCCCGGTTGCGCTTCGAGCACCTCAGCAAACAACGCGGCTACGACCGGCTTCCCTTCGAACGCGCGGTCGCCCGGGGCGCACTCGACCCCGGCATCGACATCGACCTCGCCGTCGACCAGATCGTCGGGCCCATTTACTACCGCGTCCTCGTCACCGGCCAGACCGCGTCTCCGGAGTTCACCGACACGCTCATCGACGCCGTCCTCACCCAGCTGACGCCAGCACACACCGGTGCCTGAACGACCCGGTGCGCTTGTCGGGCATCGTCCGTCGGCCCCATCGAGACCCAGGCGGTCGCGGATGGGCGCTCCCCTTGTTGCTGACCCACGGCTGGCCGGGCTCTGTCCTCGAATTTGAGAACGTCCTCGGGCCGCTCAGTGATCCGGTCGCCCATGGCGGTTCCGCGAGTGACGCCTTCCACGTCATCGTCCCGGCCCTGCCAGGGTTCGGGTTCAGCGACCGTCCACGCGAGCGCGGCTGGCACCCCCGGCGTGACATTCATCTCGCGGACGGATACGGCTTCGGGATGATCATGGGCACGCGCCCGCAGACGCTCGGCTACTCCCTGCTCGACTCGCCCGCCGGCCTGGCGGCGTGGCTCGGCGAGAAGTTCGCCGTCTACTCCGACACCCGAGCGGAGGCCGGCGGCGGGGTGAGCGCGTCGCAACAAGTGGACAACATCGCCCTGTCCTGGCTGACTGGGACGGGCGCCTCCAGCGCTCGCTGGTACTGGGAGGCCATGCGGTGGGTACCACGCAGCGCCGAAGCAGAGCGGCCCTGGTGCCCGCTGACCGAGGGATGCCTTCCAAGCTGCTATCACCGGCTCGATCAGCGCCCGCGGTTGCCCCGGACGTGCTGTGGGTCGGCGACGGCACGCAGATTCGACACCGACGAGAGGCCGCCGTACCTGGCCACCGTGGAGGACCTGTTCGCCCGGCGGCGTCTCGGCTACGCCATGTCAAAGCATCACGACGCCGCGCTGACGGTCGCCTGGCCGCAGATGGCGATGGGACTTCTACAACACCAGTAGGAGGCACAGCGCCAACGACGGACTGCCGCCTGTCACATTCGAGCGTCGGATGAACGGGGAGAGAAAATCATCCACAACACATTCGAGCGTCAGATGAACGAGAGAAGAAAAGCATCAATAGCCCTGCTGGGGCCGCTTTGACATAGAGCCGTCTCCACACTTTCAGGGATTGACGGCTTTCCCAACAACCCTTACCGTGAAGAAGAAAACATACCTACGCGAATCCGAGGAGCATGATGCGCGCGAAGTTTAAATCTCTCGCGGTGACGGCCGCACTGGCGACTGCTTTCACGCTGGCAGCGCCGGCAGGCAGCGCTTACGCCATCAACAATGTCCCGTGCGGCGATCAAAATTTTGTTGAACTGTGGGGACATAACGGCAACACATGCTTCGCTAATGCCGGGACATGGAAGTCGTACGATTTCACCGGATCGCCGAACTGCTGGTGGGCGAATAAAATTTCCACGGGAAACAACGACATCACGTTCTGGGACGATCATTCGACGAATCCAACGTACATCCCCAGGCGCACCATCATGACATTCCCGACGGTGGGTTGGGTATGTGTCGGAACACTTCGGATTCACTGAGCCCGGCTCCACCGAAGCAGATCTGAGGAAGACTTCCTGAAATACCGAGAGGTACCCTCAGGCCTGGGATGATGGGAGTCATTCACGCTTCCAGCAACCCGTCCGGACAGGTACCTCTCGCGTACGATTGTTTTATGCCTCGGCCAAGAGCCACCCGACTTCCGACGACGAGCACCTGATCGGCTACGCCGGGCTCGCGCCGATGCGACTCGTCGAACGTTGCGTCCTGCACACACTGTCCGCCGCACACATCACCGCCGCCGAGTCGCCTGCGGAGCCCGAGGCGGTGTCTTCAGAACCCGGATGCCCATACTGGTGACCACCTCATCGAACGCAGTGGTGAACTTCGCATCCTGGTCACGGATGACGAACCGGAAGCCCTCGGACCGATCTCCCAGCTCGACCAGCCGGCTCTGGTACGTCGTGCGCCCGGCGGTAGGCCACTGGAGACAGGCCCATGTAGATGCGGGACTGTTTGCGCAGTGCGACCGGGTCGCCGAAGCCGCAGGCGATGGCAATGCGTGCGATGGTCGGTTCGGCCAGCTGTTCCAGTGCCCCCCTCCAGCTCCAGCCCCTCTGGGCGCTCCCGCCCTCCTGCTTCTGTACTGGGATCGTCCGGCCCGCCCTTTTCGCGGTATGCGACCTGGTCGCGTGACTTCCGCAGCCCCACTCCGAGAACAGCCTTCGGGGTGGGGCAGGGTGTCAGTGTGCTGTGGTGGATGCCGGCGGGGTGAGTGCGGGTCCGGTTCTGCGGGTGCGCCAGATGATCGCGGTGATGACGATGACGGCGAAGGTAGGGATGAGCTGGGTAGCGGATCCGGCGCCGGCGGAGCGGTCGGCGAGCTCGGCGCCGAGGTCGATACGCATCAGCGGGGCACCGAGGAAGGCGACCGTGTTGAGGACGGCATGGAGGACGACCGCGATTTCCAGGCCACCGGTACGCCAGGTGATGATGGCCAGGCACGTCCACAGCACGAAGTACCAGATGTTGATGTAAGGGTCGGTGGACCCGTGCGCGGCAGTGAACAGCGCGCTCGAGACGAGCACTCCGGCGATCAGCCCGGCCCGAGGACTGCGGGTCCAGCTGCCGACGACGCGGAAGAGCAGCCCGCGGACACCGTACTCCTCCCCCGTCGTCTGCAGGGGTGTGAGCAGGAGGGTGCCGATGAAGATGCCGATGAGATCGAAGCGCGACCAGGGCGCCTCGGTGCTCGGGGCGAAGAATCCGATCACATTGACGATCAGCCAGGCGGGGCCGAACACGATGAGCGCTTTGCCGAACAGATCGAACCGGAACCGGGAGGTCACCGAATGCAGTGAGGCGCCGGGGACGCCGTAGAGCCAGCGCTGGATGAGCATGCTCCATGGGATGAGCAGCCCAAGGGCGATCATGGAACCGGCGTGGTAGAGGGGTGTGTAGTCGGTGCCGCCGAGGATGGGTGGCGTGTTGCCCATCTGTACGTCGATGAGTCCGAGCGCCATGCCGATGCCGGTGGGGAAGAGGACGAACCCGGCCATCAGGAGCACGATCGCGAGGATGCCGCGTCCCATGCGGCGCTTGTCTCCGGCGAGGACTCGGTGGTACTCGACCCCGTCGGGCACAGTTTTCGCGTTGCGCGGGTCGCCGGGACTGACCAGCCAACCTGGTGTGGTCATCGTAGTTGCCATGGGCTTCCTCCTTGCTTGGTCAGTTGCCGGCCATGTCGAGCAGGGGCGTGTAGCGCAAGCGGAGTGCACGCTCCATGCTCGCCAACACGGCCCCCGCGCCGAGGGTGATGTTCAGCCACAGCGGCAGTCGGATGGGGGATTCGAATGTCCCGATGCTCGCCGCGATCGGAGGGATCTGAGAGATCGGTTCCGCGAGTTGGAGCATGTTCAGACCTACACCGATCACGAGCGTCAGGACCGAGACGACACCCATCCCCCTGCTCAGTGCCGGGTGCTCCGCATCCAGGCGGGCGCGGCGTCCCTCGGCCGATGCGGGGTCCGGTGTGAGCCGGCGGGACGCCTCGGCAGTGGCGACGTAGTGGCAACGCTTGAGCCCATAGGCGCTCATCGCCACCTCGAGGGTGCCGCCCTCGACAGGAAACGACGCGGGCAGCTTCGACTCCGCCGCATGCCTCCCGTTCACGAACAGGTGCGCCCGGACCTTGCTGTCATCAACCCGCGCCCAATGCCGCACGTCGACCGCGTAGGTTCTGACGTGGTCATCGTCACCGGTCAGTCGCAGCCAGAACAGTGACCGGAGTGGCAGCTGCCACCAGCGGAATCGCTGCAATTCCCGCCCGTCTCCCGGTTTGAGGCGCTTCGACGCCCACCACTGCTTTCCTGCCATTGGCTCCGATCCCTTCTTTCCTCGCATTACTAACACACTGTGCTAGTGCACACGCTATCACACCGTGCTAGTACACTGACATGGGGAAATCGTGCGTATCTGGAGCAGGGATGACTATGGACTCGCGGGAGAAGATTCTCAAAGCGGCAGCCGATATGATCGCCGAGGACATGACGGCGAAGCTGAGCGTCCGCGCAGTCGCGGCGCGGGCCGGCGTAAGCACGGGCTCGCTCCGGTTCCACTTCCCCACCCAGCGTGCGCTCCAGGACACCGTGCTGGCGAGGATCTACGAGCACATGATCCCGGACGACCCGATCCGGGATCGGTCTCTCCCCGCCCGAGATCGGCTGGTCAACTGCCTGCGGCAGGTGCTCGCGCCCGCCGGCGTCGGCGAGGGTGCACGAAAAGCGTGGGGGGCGGCGTATCAGGCCTTCATCGCACCCGACCCGACCGAGCAGGTACGCACGGCCTTTCTCGCCTACGAACGGGAGTCTGCACGCCGCGTCGAGTACTGGCTGAGCGTGCTCGCCGACGAAGGCGTACTCCCCCAGCAGGACCACACCCGAAAGGTGAGATTCTTGCTCACCATCCTCAACGGGCTCTCCATCGAGCGCGCGCTCCCCGCCGACGAGTCCATCCTGAGAACCGAGACCGAGACGCTCTACACCGCCGTCGACTGCGTCCTCGAGCCGAGCACCACATGACAACGTCCGGCCGCAGCTCGCTCCCCTGCTCCGCGCGCGATGAGAACCCGCACAGGCCGCACCCGATCGCGGCGAACATCGCGACGGCCTGACCGACGGTCGTCCCCCATCAGTTCAGTGACGCCCTCACGCAGAGAACGGGGCGAGGTGTTCGCCAGCACCGCGCACGTTAACCAGCGTTGGTGACGCCCGAAGCGATGGGCGCAGAAAACGCGCGGCAGCGAGGACAGGAAGCGGCGAGAAAGGTTCGATCCTCGGGCGCGCATCCCACCCGGTGTCGTCGCCGAGTTGCCGGTGCAGGACGGTGGTCGGGGGGCAAGATCAGACTGCTCGCAGTGCCGGGCCACGAGGACTTCGCGGCCACCTCAGGACAGTAGGCTAGCCTGCGGGGAGGAAGTTGTGGATCATCAGTCCGAAACCGGGATACGTATCGAGGCTGAGCGCTTGGTCCTGCATGCGGACGCGCCCCCGACGCTGGCACCGCGAGATCCTTGACTCCTTGCCCGAGGTCGCCGACCTCGTTGAGGTCCCAGATGACGGCGAAGTCCAAGCTCGATGAGTAGAGGTCGCCGATCAGGCGTTCGGCTTCCCGGGATGGGGAAGCCACCGGCCGAGTCGGAGACGAAGGTGGCGACGGCGAGCTTCGCCTCATGGCATCGACCGTCGACCCAGGGTGGCCGGGATCGTGAGGCTCGTGGAGGCGTGAGGTGGGGCGAGGCAGAAGGCTCGTCGGGTATACAAGCGCGCCCCTGCGAGGCCTGGCGTTGGCAGGGCTCGCGCTGCTGGGACCGCCGCTCCTGGTCGTGATCTTCGTGGGCGCGCACGCAGGCCTGCCGTCTCCGGCGTTCTTCGTCGAACAGGGCCGCCGGCTGCCGGCGCTGGCCCGGCGGCTGGCCGCCCGGTGGGGTGGCGTGGAGATCGCCTCGCCCTACCGTCCGGCTCCGCCGTCGCCCTTACGCGATCCCGACGGCTGGTATCGCGACGGCGACGCCCTGTTCCGCTCCGCGTTCCTGCCCGCTTACCTGGCGCGGCTGCGGTGGATCGCCCGCGATCCGGCGACCGCGCGCGACCTGTCGTGGATGATGCTCAACCCGCTGGTCGGCGGCGTGCTGGCGGGGCTCGCGCCGGCGCTGATCGGCGGCGGACTCGCGGCGGTGTGGTTGCACCGCCCGGCCGGCGCCGCAGCGATGCTGCTCGGCCTCGCGCTCGGGCCCCGGCTGCTGCACCTGCACGCCCGCTGGACCAGGGTGCTGCTCGCGCCGTCGTCACGCCGCGTGCCGGGCCGCGTCGCGGCGGCCGTCGGGGCGAGGGTCGTCGCCGGGGCGCGTCTGTGCGCGAGCGTCGCGCTGTCCGGGGTGGCGATGGTGTTCGCCGTGGCACAGGTGGTGGCGATCGGGTTGATGCCGGTCCGGCTGTGGCCTGAGACGGTGCTGGGCTCGCGTCGTTTCGTGTCCTGGCGCCGGGCCCGGATCGGCGAGTGGACGGGCGTGCGGATCGCCGAGCCGTACCGCCCCGAGCCTCCGCTGCCCGACCCTGAGCCGGACGGGTCGTACCGGCTGGGATGGGGGCCGGTCGGCACGGTCTATCAGACGCGGGGAGCCGCGGTGCGGGCGCGGCGGTTCGGGTGGATGGCAGGCGACCGGGCCTCGTGGCGGGATCTGGTGTGGTTGTTCCTGGAGGTGCCCGTCGCCGCCGTGCTCTTCGGCGGGCCGGCCGTGCTGATCGTCGGCGGGCTGGCCGTGCTGTGCTGGCTGTGGTTGTGGACCGAGGCGCTGGGCCTCCTCACCGGGCTGACGTGGTCGCCCGACGACCTGCTGCACGCCGCCGTACCGGCGTGGTCGGGCGTCCCGGCTCCGGTGGCCGGTCTGGTCGCCGCCGCCCTTGGCATGGCGGTCGCGCCGGCCTTGCTGCGCTGCCATGCCCTGCTGAGCCGGTCACTGCTCGGCCCGACCAGGGCGGCGCTGCTGACGAGCCGGGTGGACACGCTGACCAGCAGCCGCGCCCAGATTCGGGACGCCCAAGCCGCCGAGCTGCGCCGGATCGAACGCGACCTCCACGACGGCGCGCAGGCCCGGTGGGTGGCCGTCGGGATGACGCTGGGGGCGGCGGAAGGGCTCTTCGATCAGGATCCCGAGGCGGCCAAGGCCATGATCGCCGGTGCCAAGGACATGTCGGTGGTCGCGCTCGGCGAGCTGCGCGAGCTCATCCGGGGCATCCATCCGCCGGTGCTCGCCGACCGCGGGCTCGCCGACGCCGTACGTACCCTGGCGATGGACGCTCCGCTGGAGGCGGAGGTTCGCGTGCTCCTGTCGGGCCGGGTGGCCGCACCGATCGAGGCGGCGGTCTACTTCGCCGTGTCCGAGCTGCTGACCAACGCCGCCAAGCACGCCGCCGCGTCAAGGGTCCTGGTGGAGCTGCGCCACGCGGACGGCGTGCTGTCGGTCACCGTAGCCGATGACGGGCGGGGCGGCGCCGTGGCCCTGCGCGAGGGCGGGCTGCACGGCATCCGCCGCCGCCTCGACGGATTCGACGGAGTTCTGATCCTGTCCAGCCCACCGGGCGGACCGACCGTTGCTACCTTGGAGATTCCATGCGCGTTGTCCTCGCCGAGGACGTCTACCTCCTCCGAGAAGGACTCACCCACCTCCTGAGAGCTCACGGCATCGAGATCGTGGCCGCGGTGGACACCGGCGAGGCATTACTCGACGCCCTGGCCAGGCACCAGCCGCACGCCGCGATCGTGGACGTGCGCCTGCCGCCCAGCTACACCGACGAAGGGGTGCGAGCCGCCATCGAGGCCCGCACCCGCCAGCCCGGTTTTCCCGTCCTGGTCCTGTCGCAGTACGTCGAGCAGATCTACGCCCGCGAGTTACTGGCCGACGGCGCCGGAGGCGTCGGTTACCTGCTCAAGGACCGGGTGTTCGACACGGGCCACTTCGTCGACGCGCTGCGCCGGGTCGCGGCCGGCGGCACCGCCATGGACCCGCAGGTGATCTCGAAGCTGCTCGGCGGTACCTCACCCCTGCACCCGGTCGCGTCGCTGAGCCCGCGCGAGCGCGAGGTGCTCCAGCTCATGGCACAGGGTCGCTCGAACGCCGCCATCGCCGGCCAGCTCAACATCAGCGAGGGTACGGCCGGCAAGCACATCGCCGCCATCTTCACCAAGCTCGGCCTGGAGGCCACCGACGACACCAACCGCCGGGTCCTGGCCGTGCTGGCGTTCCTCAACCACGCACGGCCGGGGCCGCCGCCCTCCGCTGGGCCGTGATCAACGGGTGGGCCGGACGGACAGGGCATGCCGGAACACCCCGCGCGGGTCCCAGCGTGCCTTCACCCGCTGCAGCCGCGGGTAGTTGCCGCCGTAGTAGAGCGTGGACCAGGGCACGCCGGAGGTGTTCCACGCCGGATCGGCCAGATCGATGTCGGGATAGTTGATGTAGGCGCCACCGTTGGCGCCGCCCGGGACCGGTACGCCGCCCGTGTCGGCGTACATCGTCTGGTAGAAGCGCCGCACCCACGCGATCCGCTCGGCGCTCTCCCCTTCCGTCCAGGTGCCCAGATAGAGCGCCTTGAGGATCGAGTCGCGCTCGGCCACGGCGGTCGCGTCGGCGGCCACGGTGTTGACCTGCCCGCCGTACGACGCCAGCAGCATCACTCCGCTCGAAGATGCCGGACCGGCCACGCTGAGGTGGTCGTAAGCGACCCCGATCTGCCGATCGGTGAACCGCCGGCGCAGCTGGGCGGATTTGGCCTTGAACCTCCCGGACTCCTGGTCGCTACCGAGCGCTTGCGTGCTGACCGCGTGGTACCACGGCAGCCGTCGCACCGGAGGGATGTACGCCCGCGTCCGCACTCCTCGCGTCAGCGCCGCGAAGTACTCGGTGAGCAGGCGGTCGGCGTTCGGAACGGAAGCGTCCATCATGGTCGGCAGGATCATGCCGCCGGGATCCGCCCCCTGGGCGCGGCTCTGGATGATCAGCGCGCTCCAGAGCCCCGCGTACGGCGAGCCGGGGGCGCTGTTGCGCTCGTGCCACTCGCCGTGGTTGCGCAGCAAAGTGGTGAAGGACTCCCTGGTCATATCGCTCCACGACCAGGCCGGGTGGCAGACCAGCAGGGCCGGTGGCGGCTTGGGCAGCAGCGTACGGGGATCCTTGCCCTTCGCCTTCGGGTCGCGCATCCAGTAGCGCGTCACGACGCCGAAGTTCCCGCCTCCGCCGCCTGTGTGCGCCCACCACAGGTCATGGTTGGGGTCGGACGGATTCCTCGTGGCGACCACCGCTCGTGCCCGCCCCGAGCGGTCCACCACCACGACCTCCACGGCATGCAGGTAGTCGACCACCGCGCCCAGCCGGCGCGAGTGCTGGCCGTAGCCGCCGCCGGCGATGTGGCCGCCGGCCGCCACCCCGCCGCACTGGCCTCCGGGAATCGTCACCCCCCAGCCCAGGTACAGCTTCCGGTACACCTGCATCAACGTCGCGCCCGCCTCGATCGCGAACGCGCCCCGCTTGTCGTCGAAGTACACCTCCGACATCTCACACATGTCGATCACGACCTGTGCACCGTCACCGACGAAGTTCTCGTAGCAGTGGCCACCGCTGCGCACGGTGACCCGCTTACCGGCTCTGACCGCCTCCTCCACGGCCTTCTCCACCTGCTCGGTCGAGCCGACCACATGGAAGTACTCCGGTCTGGGGTCGAACCGCTGATTCGTCCGGCGTACGACGAGATCCGCATAGCGTGGATCACGCGGGGCTATCCGGACCGGCCCCAGTTCCTGAGCCCCCGCTCCTGACGGCGTGCCAAGGCCCAGCGCCGCCGTTCCGCCGACTGCCACCGCCCCGCCCATGAATCCGCGGCGAGTCACCTTGCTCACGATCGACCACCTCCTGCTCGCAGCTGAAATCCGTGCGATGGCAACGCTAGGAGCGTGATCACCGGGCGGACAACGGCCTTGGCACCCGTCTGAGATGGGAGATAACCCCCAGTCAGCCGCCGAAGAGCCGCTGACGGCGGTGGCCGCCGCGGCTGATCGCCGGACCGCTGGTGGTGGCCGTCTGCGGCGGCGTCTTCATCACCGTGCCCCCTTCGCTTATCGAAGGAAGCTCGTGTCAACGTGTAAGAGGTCGCAAGCCAACAGCCCCTTCGCTTGCAGGGGTAGAAACGTCCGCCACGAGGTATCGAGGCTTCGGGGCGCCGGACCCTGTCGGCGAGAGCGCAGAATCCGCCGCACGGTCGCTTCGCTGCTCTGGAATCCGAGTCGAGCCGGCTCCGATACCCCACCTCGGGTTCTCGCGTGCCAGACGAAAGACCAGGTCCCGGAGGAGACCCCGCAGGACCGCCTCGAATATCCGGATCCAACTGGAGAAATGGGCGCTCGGGCGCACCGGCCCGATCGACGGCGACGGCAGTCTCTACCAGGTGGCCGCCTTGCGCGTCGGCGGCACGGAAATGGCGGTGATGTCGTTTCTTCCCGACTCCGCTTCCACCTAATTTCCTGACTCGGGCACAGCTCGCCGGGTGGCCCGGCGGAGTCTCACCTTCCCAGCGTGCGGACAGGTCGGCTGCCGATGCAGTAGCCCGGTCCACCACCGTTCGGCCTTCTTGACTGACCACAGCCGTTCGAACGGGGATACAGGCACTATCGGTCTCGCGCCCCGAGGCTGGCCTGATCCGCGGCGGTACGGCCGGCCGCCCAGCCCTCCCGGTCCCAGGACGTGCGGACCGCGTGCGAGACCAGGTTCGGGAACATGCGCTCGACCGCCTGCTCCACCTCCTGTTCGCGGGCCGCCAGCACCGGCACCAGGTCGGTGCCCCGGCTGGCGCTCTCCTGCGAGACCGCGGCCGCCGTCGCCTCGGCGAGCCGCTCCCCGATCCTGGAAGCGAACGCCGACAGGAACGACTGGCGGAACGCCTTGTTCCTCGACCTGCCGGTGCCGTGCTTCTTGGTGGCCGAGTTCACCAGCGCGGTCTGCGCCTGCACCAGCAGGGAGGTGAAGAGCATCTCCACCCAGGACAGGTCCGCCCGGAACCCCAGAACGGTGGCGAACCCCAGCTCCTTCGACCAGATCACCCGGCACCTGTTGGCTTCGGCGATGAGGTTGAGCAGCATGGCCTTGGGTTGCTCGTACGGCGCGTCGATGCCGACCCGGATGCCCGCCGGGGCCTCCCCTCCACCTGGCTGCGCGTCCAGCATCGCCTCGTCGATGCTGTACTTCGCCATCAAACTCTGCGCCGCCGACGTGAACGTCTCCGCCTCCGCCTCGTACGTCGTCGACTCCGCCTTGGCAAGCAACGCCCGCACCCGCGTGAGCGTCTTCTCGCTGACCGCGTGCGAGCGTGCCTGGACCCTACGGCGAGCGGCCCCGGGCGGCGGGCTCAACGACTCAAGCCGCGGCAGTCCGGTCAGCGACCCCAGCAGTTCCAGCACACCGGAGACGGTCACCAGCCGGCCGGCCCCGTCGCGCGCCTGCCGCGCCGCCAGGTAGCCGCCCTTCCACCACACCGCGGCCTCCAGGCCGGCGAGTTGGTCGCGCCAGCGCTCGTCCACCGTGGCCGGCGCGTAGGCCCGCATCTCCCAGGCGATGAGGTCAGCCGCCGCCCGCCCGTGCCAGTCGGTCAGCCGTCTGGCCGCGATCCTGACCACGTCGGCGGGCTGCCAGCCGTTCCGCCACAACCCTGAGATCGCACGGGTCACGACCTCCACCAGCACGCGATCGGCATCATCCCGGTCGGCCAGGAAGGCGGCGGCGGAGTCGAAGGCGGCCTGATCCTCGCAGGCAAGCGCCTCCATCGCCGCGCCGATCAGCTCATCAGCCTTACTCACACGTGCCGTCCACCTTGAGGAAAGTCCGCCAGAACCCTACCGTGACGGAGCCTCGTCCCTGCTCACCGCCTCGGTGGAAGGCGGCGAGCGGGCCGTCCAGGTTTCCATCGACCAGGCCTGCCGGATGCTTCGCCTGCCCACCATCCGCAATCACATGTTGCGCTGCGCGGAGGGCTCAGCGGGTCTTGTGGTGGCGTCGTTTCGCCTGGGGCCGCGATCGCACATCGGGCAGGATCCACGGAGGCTGGCCGTGACGGAGGTGACCGGCGAAGAGCACGCCGATCCCCCTGGGCATGAAGTTGGCGGCATGGATAGCGGCAGGGTTGAGTTCAATGCCGTCCCAGAAGCATCCGTTGGGTGCTGGAATGCCGAATCGCCAATCGCGACTGCGGCGTGAGTCGTCGTGATCTGCGATATGGGCCACGAACACGTACTCATCGTGGTCGCCCGTCCGGTCGATGTGAATGAGCGGACCGATTGTCACCTCGATGCCAAACTGCTCGTGCAGAATACGTCGCAGAGCGTCCTCGCAGGTCGCCGTGGAAGCATCGACCACACCACCGGGCAATAAGTGGCATGGGGCGTTGTCGGGCAAGCCTTGTCCCAGGGCCAATAGCCGCCCGTCCGGCGTTCTGACGACGGCGCTCAAGCGAACAGTCATCATCGGCCCCTTCTGGTTGCTCACCTTCGATCTTCCATGAACGGGGCCGAGTTCCGGCCCGCTTCGGTGCCCTTGGTGACCATCAGATGCGGGTTACCGGGGCGCAGGTTCTCGCAGTGTGCCAGACACCACTGCACGATGGTCCAACTGACCGGGTCCAGGGGCAACGGATGGGGGCGTTGCCCGAGACGGATGGCGCAGTCGACCGGATCGATGTCGGCCGGCCGCAGGTGGCGGATCTCGCCACTGGAGGCGCCATGCAGCAGGGCGAGAATGCCCAGCGATGCCTTATGACTCTGGGCGAAGCGGAGGACTTCTCACCATGCCGCTGCCGAGCGGCGGCTCCTTGGCGCCTCCGCCGCTCTGTACCTGCCGAAAAGCCCCATCCACGCAGATCAAGCGGCGTTTGAGTAGTCGTGGAGGATTCCGCCGACCCGGTCTCGTCGGCGCGTAGTCGACGCGGCCACCGTGAGCGCGCGGGCGCTCGGCTTGGACGAGCGGGCGGTGTTCCAGTGGTGCAGCAGACGGCCGGGCATCATCAGGGCGCCGGCGTGGGCCCGGTCGGTGAGGAAGTCATCCGGGTGCGGCACTTTCCCGATGATTCTGCTGCTCATGATGACAACCTCGGTGGAAGAGGGAACAAAGGGTCAGGGCCACGCCTGGAGCTCCTCGCCGTGCGGATCGGCCACCACGCTCCACTCGCCGTCGATGCGCATGGTGGCCCGGCGCCCGGTGTCGTAGCGGTCCCAGCCGGGATCGCCGGTCGTGGCGAAGGCCACCCAGGCCGCGTGCATCCGGACGGTCAGGTCCGACGGCGGCTCGTCCGGACCGAGCAGGGCCTGCGAACCGCGCAGCCGGGGCAGGTCGGTGACGTCGAAGACGAACGGCAGCTCCACCGCGTGGGTGGCGCCCAGCTCGCCGCCCAGCGCGTTCGAGCGCCACGCGAACGAGTAGCGGTAGGTGGCGGCGCCCCGCCCCGCATGCGCGTCGGCGAGGCGCCGGCTTCCCACGCCGAACAGGGCGTCACCCATGATGGCCGAGCGCAGTTCCCCTTCGGACGCCTGCGGCCTGGCCTTGCGGTAGATCTCGACGAGGCGGGCGGGCCGCGGGTGTGAGCGGGCCGCGGCGGCGTCCACGTCCGCCGCCGTCGAGGTGGACAGGTTCCCGAACGGTGCCAGGTAGAGGTTGCCCTCCTCCGTGTTGGTGCCCACCAGCAGGTCCACGCCCGCGCCTCGGCCCGCGGCGACGGCGTCGGCCGGCTGCCGGTCGAGCACGACGCTGAACGGGCTGAGTCCGATGAGCGGGTCACCGTGGGTCTCGGTCCGTAGGTCGATGCCCGACAGTTCGGACATGACCTCGACCAGCCGCTGGTCGGGAATGCCCGCGAAGGCGTCGGCATGAGGCTGGACCCCGAGCGCGTGCGCCGTGGCGCGGGTCACGCGGGCGGCCTGCTCAGGCGTGAAGGCACCCAGGCCGCTGCCGCTCTGCACGATCGCACGCCGGAACAGCCCCTCGGCCTCGGGCGCGGCCAGCACACCGCCCACGATCGTGGCGCCCGCGGACTGGCCGGACAACGTGACGCGGGCCGGGTCGCCGCCGAACGCGGCGATGTTCTCCCGTACCCACCGCAGAGCGGCGATCACGTCGAGCAGGCCGCGGTTGGCCGGCGCACCGGGCAGGTCGAGGAAGCCCGCGATGCCCAGCCGGTAGTTGAGTGTCACGAGCACGACCCCGTCGCGGGCGAAGGCGGACCCGTCGTAGATCTCCGACCGGGTGGAGCCCGCCACGAACCCGCCGCCGTGCACGAACACCATCACGGGCAGCCGCTCCCTGGAGGCCCCCGGCGTCCACACGTTGACGGTCAGGAAGTCCTCGCCGGGGATCCAGCCCGGCCCGAAGTACGGGGCCATGTCCACGCTGCCGAGCCGGCGTTCGGCCTGCGGCGCGGTCGGCCCTGGCTCCGTGGCGTCCCGTACACCGTGCCAAGGGGCATGCGGGCGTGGGGCGGCGAATCGGGCGGCGCCGGTCGGCGGAGCGGCATAAGGGATGTTCAGGAACATGGTCGTCCCGTCGCGCCTCAGGCCGCGCACGGCGCCTTGCGCTGTGACGACGGTGTCTGCCGTGTGGTGGTTCATCGGGCGTCCTTCGAGGTCTCGGAGTAGGAGTCGAACGGAGCCCAGCTCTTGATGGCGAACCCGCTCCCTTCGCGAACCACCTCGGCGGCGCCGTGCCCGCCCAGGTGCGCGGGGATGACCAGGGCGTTGTTGTCGGCGGCCCAGCCGAGGACCTTGCCACGGGAGGCGCGGGCGCCCGCGGGGTCCTCACAGAAGCAGCTGTTGGTGTCCGGCTCGATGAGCTGCACCGGGTTGTGCAGCATGTCTCCGACGAACACCGCGAGGTCGGTGCCCGATCGGAGGGTGAGCACGGAGGACCCCGGGGTGTGCCCGGGCGCGAGGTCCAGGCGCAGGTTGGCGTCGATCGTGTACGTGTCCTCCCACAGCAGGGTCAGGCCCGCCTCGTGGACGGGGACGACGCTGTCCTCGAACACGTTCTGGTTGCCCCGCCCGAACACCGTCGGATGCTCGTTGACCGGGTTCCAGAAGTCGAAGTCGGCCTTGGGCATCACGTACGTGGCGTTGGGGAAGGTCGGCACCCAGCTGCGGCCGTCCAGGTAGGTGTTCCAGCCGACGTGGTCGATGTGGAGGTGGGTGTTGATCACGAGGTCCACGTCCTCGGGCTGCACGCCGGCGCGGGCCAGGTTGTCGAGGAAGTCGGTATCGAGGTGGCCCCAGACCGGCGCGTAGGGCCGCTCCTTGTGGTTGCCGACGCCGGTGTCGACGAGGATGTTCCTGCCTTCGCTGCGGAGCAGCCAGGTCTGGATCGCGGAGTTGACGATCCGCGTCTCGGGGGCCACGAAGTGCGGCTCCAGCCAGGAGGAGTGCTTCTCCCACGTATGTGGCGAGGTTTCCGGGAAGAACGTCTCGGGCGTCATCTCGACGGGCCCGTAGTACTCCCAGATCCGCGTGATGGAGACGTCACCCAAGGTGATCTGGTTGGCAGGCATGAGTATTCCTCAATGAGACGAGTGGTGATGAGTGCGGTGAGATCCGCCGCCCGTCCATCGTGCGCCGCCGCCCGGGGCCGGCGGTATGCGTCAGGTGACTGCATCCGCTGCGGCCACGCGCTTGCTACCGTGGCAGAAAGGGGAACGGACCTGCGATGACCCTGCGGTCCTGCTCGATGAGATCTTTGGAGGGCCTGTGCACGAGCGAGCGCCGGGCTCCCGCGTCACGGCGGAACGTGACGCGATCGTCGGGCGGGACGCCGAGGTCGAGCGGCTCTCCACTCTGGCGGCGGACGCATCCGGTGGCGGCCGGGTCCTGCTCATGTCCGCAGCCGCGGGGATGGGCAAGAGCACGCTACTGGAGTACGCGGCCCGCCGCGCCGAGGAAGCAGGCCATCGGGTGCTGCGGGCGAGCGGTCGCGAGTCGGAGCGAGACCTGGCCTTCGCGGGCCTGCACCAGCTTCTTCGGCCGGTGCTGGACGAGGCGGCCCACCTGCCGGATCGACAGCGCCGGACGCTGCTCGGCGCCTTCGGGTTCGTGCCCGACGCCCCCGATCCCCTGCTGACGGGGGTCGCCGTCCTGACCCTGCTGTCCCAGGTGGCCGAACGGGCGCCGCTCGTGGTCGTGCTCGACGACGCCCAGTGGATCGACTCCGCCTCCGCCGACGTCCTCGCCTTCGCTGCTCGCCGGCTGGACGACGACCCCATCACCCTGCTGGCCGCCGTACGCGACGACGACCCCGGCGCACCGCCGCTCGGCGTACGCGACGGCGGGCCGGGCTTCGGCCGGGGGCGGGACTTCGGCGAGGGGGCACCGACGCTCGTGCTGCCCCCGCTCGACCCCATGGCGTCCCGGCGGCTGCTCGGCCTGCGCGTGCCCGGCCTGACGGGCAGGATCAGGGAACGCGTGCTCGACCAGGCCGCGGGAAACCCCCTGGCCCTGCTCGAACTGGCCGAGAACGCATCGCTCAACCCGGACGACCACGGCCCGCTGCCGGTCGGCCAGCGGCTGGCGGCCATCTACGCCGCCCGGCTGGCGGAGCTGCCGGAAGCCGCCCGGCGGACCTTGTTGCTCCTGGCCGCCGCCGACTTGGAAGATCCGCCCGACGCCGTGCTGGCGCTGCTGCCCGACGCCGACGACAAAGCCTGGCCCGCCGTCGAGGAGTCCGGGCTGATCCGCCGGGCAGGCCGTCACGTACGGTTCCGCCACCCGCTGGTCCGCTCCGCGATCTACCACGCGGCGCCGTTCGACGCCCGCATGGAGGCCCATCGCACGCTGGCCGATGCCCTGCGTGACGAACCGGACCGCCATGCCTGGCATCTCGCCGCCGCCACCCTCCACCCCGACGCGGAGGTCTCGGCCGCCTTGGAGCAGACGGCCGACAGGGCTCGCAGGAGAGGCGGCTACGCGGCGGCGGCCAAGGCGCTGGCCCGCGCGGCGGAGCTGCGTCCCGAGCGCGACGACAGTGCCCGGCTGCTGGCGGACGCGGCCGGCCTGGCCGTCTTCACCGGGGACCTGTCCTGGGTGGAGAAGCTGGCCGACCGGGCCCGCGCCCGTACCGACGACCCGGTCCTGCTCGCCACCGCCTCACTGCACGTCGGGCGACTGTCCGCGCTCACCAGGCAGCACGCCGCCGGCTTCAACGGCATGGCCGCGATCGCCGGCGACCTGGCGGCCACCCACCCCACCATCGCGCTCGACGCGCTCGCCGCCGCCGCGGTGCTGCGCTTCTACTCAGGCGAGGAGTCCCAGCGGCGGGAGATCGACCGGCTCCTGCCGCGCCTGCCCGCCGGAGCGCTGCGGGAGTGGGCGCGCATCGTGTCGGACCCGTTCGGCAGCGGACGCGAACTGGCGCCCCGGCTGCCTGACATGATCGCCGCAGCCGGGGGCGGGCTTTGGGCGGGCGATCGCGGAGGGGTCGGCCGCGGCGCCGGTGCGGGTGCCCGACCCGAACGGTTGACCGCGCTGGCCATCGCGGCGTGGGTGCTGGACGAGACCCCGCTGGCGGTCCGGACGTTCGACGAGGCCGTCCAGTCGTGGCACACCGCAGGACCGCTCCCCGACGGGCTCGGCGGCGTCATCGCGCTGGCCTACTTCGAGTATGGCCGCTGGGATCAGGCCCGCGCTGTCTGCGCCGCCCTCGGCGCACTGCCGGCCGCGGCCGGACTCGGCCACGCCGTCGCGTGCGCGCACGCCATCGAGGCCATGGTCGTGGCGTCCCAGGGCGATGCGGCAGGTGCCCGCGCGCTCGCCGACGAGGCGTTGCGCCTGGTGGACCCGCTGGAGAGCCGATCGGTCGCCGTGTACGCGCACCGCGCCCTGACCGCCGCCGCCATGGTCGAAGGCGACCACGAGGCCGCCTACGAGCACGCGCGGATGGTCTTCGACACCAACGGCGATCCCGTCCATTACCACGCCTCCTACCCGACCCTGCCGGAGCTGGCCGAGTCCGCCGCGCGCAGCGGCCATCACGCCGAGGCGTTCGAGATCGTCGAGCGCTCGGCCCGCGCCCTCGCCAGGGGCGGCTCGCCCCGCCTGCGGAGCCTGGTGCACCGCAGCCGCGCCTTGCTCGCCGAACCCGAGCACGCCGAGCCCGCCTTCCTGGCGGCCCTGGCCGATCCCACGCTGGAACGCTGGCCCTTCGAGCGCGCGCAGACGCTGCTGGAGTACGCGGAATGGCTGCGCCGCCGTCGCCGGATCGCCGAGGCGCGGCCGTTCCTCACCTCGGCGTACGACACCTTCCGCCGACTGGGCGCGCGGCCGTGGAGCGAGCGCGCGCAGGCGGAACTGCGAGCGGCCGGTCTGGACGTCCACCCGGCCGATCCCGGAGCCATCGCCGGCCTTTCTCCGCAACAGCAGCAGATCGTCCGGCTCGCCGCCCGCGGGCTGACCAACCGCGAGATCGGCGAACGACTCTTCCTGTCGCCGCGTACCGTCGGCTCCCACCTCTACCGCACCTTCCCCAAGCTGGGCGTCACCGCCCGCTCCCAGCTTCGCGACCTGGTGGAGGCGGTGGCTGTGGACGGCGGCATGCCGGACTAGGGCGCGTTTCAAAAGTGGATCTTGATGTGTCAAGATCCACTTCATGGAGAGGCATGACCTGACGGATGTGCAGTGGGCGAAGCCGGCGCCGCTGCTCCCGGTCGGAAGGAAGCCTGGACGGCCACCAGTGCGCAGGAAGCGGCAGCTGATGGACGGCATACGATGGCGCACTCGTGCTGGTGCTCGAGCAGATGCCGGCCGAGGCCGCCGCCGAAGGCCTGATCACCTGGGACGTCTCGGTGGACTCGACCATCGCCCGCGCCCACCAGCATGCGGCGGGTGCCCGCAAAAGGGGGATCTGCAGATCGAGCCGCCGAGTGGTGTGTTCACCGAGCCCGACGATCACGGGCTCGGACGTTCCCGGGGCGGGCTGACCGCCAAGCTCCACCTGGCCTGTCGAGCAGGCCCAGAAGCCGATGTCGCTGGTCATCACGGCCGGACCGGCCTGCGGATCTTTAGAACGAGGCGGGCGGGAGAAGGGCGGGGGACGCGTCCAGCAGCTGGAATCGGTTGTCCCACTGCTGGACGCGTCCGCCGGTGGGATGCGTGAAGTGGGTGCCCAGCAGCAGGTCATCGGTACCGGCCAGCTCGGTGAGCAGGTGGCGGCGGGTGGTTCGCGCCTCGGCGGGATCGACGTCGCCGACGCTGCCCATGTCGGGGTACGCCAGTTGCACGGGATGATGCAGGCTGTCACCGCTGATCAGCGCATTGCGGCCGGTGCCTGTCAGCTTGACCGACAGGTGGCCGGGCGTGTGGCCGCGTGTCGGTACCAGGCGGACGCCGTCGGCCACCTCAAGGCCTGAGGCGGGGATGTCGAGCAGGTCGTACAGGCCGTTGTCACGGATGGGTCGCAGGGAGTCGCGGTGCACCTGGGCGACTTCCTCGTCGCTTTCGGCGGTGGCGGTCCAGTAGTCCCATTCTCTGCGGTCGGTGAGGTAGCGGGCGTTCGGGAAGGTCGGTGTCCAGCGGCTGTCGACCAGGTGAGTGTTCCAGCCGACGTGGTCGACGTGCATGTGCGTGGTGATCACCAGGTCGACGGTGTCCGGGGCGAAACCCGCGGCGGTTAGCCGGCGCAGCAGCGGGGTCTGCAGGTTGTCGGCGTCAGGTATCTGCCGGGGCTTGTCGTTGCCGATGCCGGTGTCGACCAGGATGCGCTTGCCGTTCACCTCGATCGCGAAGATGTGAACGTGCATCGCGAAGGCCGTGCCGTCGGTGAAGTCGGGTTGCAGCCAGGGGTGGTGCAAGTGTTCCGGTGTGGCATCGGGCAGCAGCCATTGACTGGTTGCCGGTGACATGTCGATTTCGTCGACTCGGCGCACAACGATGCCTCCGAGGTCCCAGCCCAGGAAGGCCGGGGATACACGGCTTGTGAGCACTTTGAATCCATTCGTCTTGTTTGACTGCCGGTTCCGTGGGTCGACTCTAGGACTGTCGGTGACCTTTCGTAAGTACGTACCTTTTTGTAAGCTGGTGGCATGACGGTGAGTGAGCAGTTGAAGGATGTTTTCGCCCAGCTTCCGGCAGGCTCTTTCGACAAGGACTGCCCGACGCGGCCGGTGATGGCCCAAGTGACCGGCCGGTGGGGTGCGTTGATCATCGCTGCGCTGGTTCCTGGACCGATGCGCTTCTCCGGCCTTCACCGGCACATCGGCGGCATTAGCCAAAAGATGCTGTCGCAGTACCTCAAGTCGGTGGTGCGGTACGGGCTGGTCGAACGCCTGGTGGAGCCGACCGTCCCGCCGCAGGTCACCTACAGCCTGACGCCACTCGGGCAGAGCCTGGCGCAGCAGCTGTGCGCGCTGCTGAGCTGGTTCAGCGCCAACACCCCGGCGCTGGAGGCCGCCCAGCAGCGCTACGACGCTGCCGATTCCCCGGCCCGGTAGCGTGTCACGGGACTGCTTGCCGGCGCGCCATCGGCCTCCTTGCCGCGGTCTGACCTGACTTATGAAACATGCCTTAGGTCGTCGTGCAGAGGACGCGGCCGCCGTCGAAGGTCTGTGCCAGCTCGGCCGTCGCCTTGTCCAGGCGGTCCACGTGAAAGAGTTCGCGCGACGTACGATCGCCGCGCCACCTGCGGTCCGCGGCCAGCCGCGCCAGCGTGCGCCGGTCGTCGTGGCAGGAGATCGCGGGCCACTCGCCGGCCTCCATGAGGCGGATCGCTTGGTCCAGGTTGGCCCGGATGCGCTCGACGGCGCGGACCTCGCACCCTGCCTCGCCCGTCTGAGCCGCGGCGGTCACGGCGGCGAGACTGCGGACGTGGTAGGCACACGACTCCAGCAGGGCGAGCAGGTGGCGGGCGCGGGCTCGGCGGGCTCGGCGCGGGTTCAGCGGGTGGGTCAGCGGGCGAAGGGCGCCGCGCAGGTCCTCCAGAGCCCGATCCAGCTCATGGGCGTCGAGCAGCGCGTCCCCTCCCGGGGTACGCGTACGCCGAAGGGCACGCAGCACCTCAAGCAGCCGCTCGCCACCGGCCCCGCGCACGGTCGTAGGCAGCACGAGCGCCCCCGCCGTCACCCCGCACAGCACCCCGAGCGCGGTCTCCCAGGTGCGCAGCGCGAGCAGTTCGGCCGAGAACGTGCCGAGCAGGACGAACGCCATGGCGATCAAGCAGGTGATGAAGAACGTCACGACCCAGTAGGCGTTCGACGGGGTGCGGAAGACTCCGAAGACACAGACCAGCGACACGATGAGGACCAGCGGCACGTCGCCACCGGCCACGGCGGCCATCGACAGCCCGCACGCCACGCCCAGCACGGTGCCCAGCAGGCGCTGGAAGCCCTGGACCAGAACCTCACCGAAGCTCTCGGTGTTGACGAAGACCACCCACGCGGTGAGCACGGCCCAGTACCAGCGTTCGGAGGACGTCAACTCGCCGATCAGGACGGCGATGGCCGCCGCCGCGGCGGCTTGGACGGCCTGCCGCGTCGCGACACGCCTCAGCCGGTGAGCCGCGCCCTTCGTACGAGGGCCGCGGTCCGAGGGGGCGTCGGCGACCGATCGGAGCCCGTCCACGGCACGCATCAGCTCGCCGATCGCCTGGTGGACGTCCAGGAGCGCGGCAGGGGCTCGGTCGCGCGTCGTCCCCATGAAAGCCGGAACGGAGCGGACGGCCAGCACCGCCAGACGCTGCGCGGCCACTTCGGCTCTCACGATCCCCTGCCGGGCCGAGTCAGCAGCGTGTCCCCGGCTGAGGAGATCGGTGATCATCAGCGTGCTCCGGTGCAGCCTGGCGATCCGGCGTTCCAGTGACCGCGTCAGGCGCGTGTCGTCCCGTCCCGCCCGTACCACCTCGATCGCCCCGAGCACGACGTGCTCCAGATGAAGGTCGAAGGCACGCCACAGCCGCCGCAGCTTCCTGGCGGGGGTCGCCCGCAGCAGGCCGAAGCCCACCAGCGCTTCGGCGGCGAAACCGACGCCCACGGCAGCGTACAAGCCGGGCAACTGGCTCAGCCGTGTGTCGAGGAACTGGGTCAGGAAGTACGCCATGAAGGCGAAGATCCCCAGCGCCTGTCCTCGTGGCCCATACCTGCGGACGAACACCGCCCAGAAGATCAACAGGACGAAGACGGCCTCGGCCGCCACCCGGAAGGGCGCGAGCGCGGCACCCACGAGGAGGACGGCGGACACCAGCGGAACGGCCGCGCCGACCATGAACACCTGCTCTCGCGCGGGGCTGTCACCGACGGCCAGCGCGACGGTGAAGGGGGCGAAGCAGCCCGCGACGAGGAACGCGGCAGGCAGGTCCGTGAAGGACAATACGGCCAGGGTGAGCGCGATGCCCGCGACGGCTCTGAGCGCGATGGTCGTGCCGACGAGCCCGGGATCGCCTGCGCTGAGGCGAGCCCACGCGCGTGCCGCCCGCCGGAGTTGAGTGCCCATCGGTTTCCTCGCGATCGTCCGGTTCCCCGGCCATCATGCGGACGCGCGACCCGCCCGGGGTATCGGACGAATGACTGCACTTCACAAGGACAGGGGCGCAGCGCTCGTCGCCGCCGCTCCGCCGGGCAGTTCGAACATGCCTCGCTCCAGGCGTTTCCTCTCATGCACCGTGACGATTACCCGCTGATGGCCGGTCAGCCGAGGATGACGCCGTACATCGCCTCGATGATCTTGATGGGGATGTCCAAGGTCTTCGGCTCGATGTTGGTGTGGATGGCGACGCGTCGCCGGCCGTCGTCGGTGCTCAGTGCGAGGGTGAAGGATCCCGGGAGGGTGCCGCTGACGCCACGGACGGTCAGGCCGTCCATTCCCGCGCGGTCGAACTCGATCACGCCGAGGCCGTAGCGGGCGTGCGGCAGCCAGACGACGCTGTCGCCGGCGACCGTGGTCCACATCTCGTGGTGCTGAGCCGGGGGCAGGAGGCCGCCGGTCGCGATCGCCTGGAGAAAGCGGGTCAGGTCTTCGGTGGTGGAGACGATGCCCCCGGCCGCCCAGCCCCATGAGGTGTTGAGCGCGGTGACGTCGACGGGCGGCTTGTCGTGGTCGATCATCGACGCCCAGTTCTCAGCGGTGAGCGTCGCCGGGTCGACGCCGTCCTTGAGTGCGCCGGCGACGTAGCTCGTGGGATGCGGGTGGGGATAGCCGGTGGCGTCGGCGGGCCGTACGTAGGTGTGGGTCAGGTCGAGCGGCCGGATGACTGTACGTTCGACCTCGGCGGCGTAGGTGTTGCCGGTGACCTTCTCGATGATCGCGCCGGCCAGGTAGTAGCCGCCGTTGGAGTAGATGAACCGCTCGCCCGGCTCGCCGACCGGCGGCTGGGACACCGCGAGTTCGATCAGCTCGGAGGTGGTCCAGATGCGGTCCGGCTGGGTGGCGATGCTGTTCTGTAGTTCGGGTGCGAGGCCGGTGAGGAACAGGCCGCTGGTGTGGTTGAGCAGATGCCGGATGGTGATCTTGTCGCTGTCGTAGCCGCCCGTCTCCATGACGCCGGGCAGCCACGTGTTCACCGGGTCCTCGAGGCTCAGCCTGCCTTCGGCTGCCAGGGTCAGCACGGCGGCGGCGGTGAAAGCCTTACCTGAGCTGCCGATGTGAAGGTGTTCCCCGGGCTGGCGCCGATGGCCGGTGGCGAGGTCGGCCACTCCTGCGGCGCCGAACCATGTTCCGTCGGCGTCGTGAACCTCGGCGACGATACCGGGAACGCCGTCCTCGGCCACGGCCCAGTTCAGGACCTGCTGCACCTTCTCGCGGGTGTTGTACGTCATGTGCATGCCTTTCGAAGGAGAACCATTGGAGGAGAACAAGACGCAGTGGCCAAGAGCGGCACACTGACCAGGGAGCCGGTGCCGTTGTGCCCGAACGGCACCTCCGCCTGACACCTGGATCACGCTGCCGAAGACGTATCCGACCGGCCGCCACGATCTCCCAAATTTGGGTACGTTGTACGCGGTTATGGCAGTCAGACTAGATTACTGGGTACGATGTACGCAAGTAGAAGGTGCGTATGGCTGCCTTCCGGGGCAACACGGCAGGGCCGTACCTGTTCAGCCGTTCATCTCTGCCTGTCCTCCGTCACGGAAGAAACTCCGCAACCGTTGCGCGACGAGCTCCGGCTTGCCGCCGTTGTCGGCGGCCAGGTGGCCCAGGTGGGGCAGTTCCGTTCGTCGGGCGTGCGGGATGGCGGCGTGCAGGGCGCTCAGCGCGTCCTTGAAGGGCTGTGCGCTCCTGCTGCCGCCGAGCAGAAGGACCTCGGCCCGTACGGCGGTGGCCGCGGAGATCAGGTCGGTGGCGTCGAGAACGAGGCGGGCTTCCTGGCGCATGGTGGGGATGAGGTCGTTGAGTGTGACCTCGCCGTCGGCCTGCCGAGCTTGAGCGCGCATCCCCAGGCTCATGAGCGGTACCAGGACGGCTCGGGGCAGCATCCTGATCACCCGCGAGTCGTCGTTGGTGCCCTTGGCGACGGTCACCAGCGCCGCCGCCGGCCGAGCTCGGGCCATCTCCCGCTCGTAGCGAGGCAGCCATGCCACCGGCGAGTGGTCGCCGACAGGCAGCGGGGGCTCGTACAGAGCGATCTTGTATTCTTCGGGGCAGGTCAGCGCCCACCGCAGGATCGGGATCGCACCGGCGCTGAGGCCGAAGACGTTACGCGCCCCGGTCTGCTCCGTCAGGGCCTGCACGTCCTCGGTGGCGTGCCGCAGTGTGAAGCCGGGCCCGTAAGGGCCGCTCATTCCCCGGCCCCGGCGATCGGGCAGATAGACGGTGAAATCGCCGCTGAGCGCCGCGCCCAGTCGCATGAAGCTGTGGGAGGCCATCATCGAACCGTGCATCAGCACGACCCCCGGCCCCGTCCCGAACCGGCGATAGCCGATGAGGGTGCCGTCCTGAGAGGTCACCGACCCGGTCTCGTAGGAAGTCTCCGCTGCCTCACCCATCGAGTCTCAGACCTTCGCACATCGCGCGCGGATGGTGGTGCGATCCGCGCCGAGCGTGTCCAGCAGAACCGCTGCCGGATCAGGGCGCTGGTTGGACAGCAGGCTGAGCAGGACGTGATGGATGCCGATCCGCTCCCGGCCTGCCTGTTTGCCCAGGCCGGTGAAGACCGCCTTGGCCGCCGGGGTCAGCGGGAGGCGGTCACGTTCCCGGCCCGGAAGGACCGGCCCGGCGGACGTCGCCTGGACTCCCGCCGACGCCAGCGCGTCCTGGTCGAGGCTCTCCAGTGCCTCGCGCGCGGCGTCCAGGCTCACTCCCAGACCCTGGGCAGTGATCGAATCGGGGTCGATCAGCAGCGCCAGGAGCACGTGCTCGGTGCTCACCTTGCGGTCGCCCCTGCGCAGGGCCTCGGCGTTGGCGTCCAGGTACACCTGGCCCATGCCGAACGGCGGCTTCAGTCTCACCATGGCTGCCTCACTTCCCGTACTTGGTGTGAATGGATTGGCGGGTGACGCCCAGGGCGTCACCGATCTGCTGCCAGGACCAGCCCGCACGACGGGCGGCGGCCACTTGATTGGCCTCCATCCGTTCGGCGAGCCGCCGCAGGGCCAGCACCGCCCACAGACCCTTCGCGGGATCATCGGACGTCAGCGCGGAGGACAGACGATTCACGGACATGGTGTCAGTTTGATTTGACACTCCAGCGGATGTCAAATCAAACTGACACCGACTGGCCGACGTTTCTGGGGACCGCCGGGAGGGTGGCTGATGACCGTCCGGGCGTACGCACGCGTCGCGACGCGTGATCAGAACCGCAGCTCCAGCCCGACGCTCTGGCGGCCGGCGGTTACGACGAATCGGCCACGGAGAAGGAGCCGGGCAAGCGCGGGGTCGCGCGACCGGCGCGGGAGACGCTCCTGGCGCTGCCGAGCTGGAGCTGCGCGCAGAGCGCCAGGCAGAAGTGGGCGTGCCGGGGTGTCACCTGACGGCCGCGACGAGTTCGTCGCGGCCGCTCGTGCCGGTCTTGCGGAAGAGCGCCTTGATGTGGTCGCTGACCGTGTAGACGGACAGATCGAGCGCACGGGCGATCTGCTTGGGCGCGGAACCGTTGTAGAGGTGCTGCATGATCTGGCGTTCGCGGGTGGTGACCCCGTACCAGTCGCAGAACGAGGGGATCAGCAACGTACCGCTCGCGCGCTGGATCATGACCGCCACGTCGCCGTCGTCGCCGAGCGGCTGGGCCTCGATGGCGGTCCACCAGCCGCATCCCACCGAGGGGACGCACAGCCGCAGACACCGCGGGTGCTCACGCGCCGCTGCCGCCAGAGACGCGAACGAGGATTCGACCAGCCATTCCGGTATGGCCAGCTGCGCCTTCATCGTTCTCAGCCACGGCTGCGCCTGGGGCGTCATCGTCCCGATCCGGTTGTCGGATCCGATGACGAGCATGCCCGGCGGCGGCTCATGCGCGGAGGGCTTGATGGGCTGCGCCGTCACATAGCGGCGAAGCGCGGCGGCCAACGAGGGCCCGACCCCCGCCAGCCGCCGCGCGTCCGCGTCGTCGAACGGCCGCCTGCCCGTCGCCCGCACCAGGCAGAGCACTCCCCAAACGCCACGCGCGTCCCGCAGCGCGAGGCACAGCTCCGCACCGGCTCCGTACTCCGCCAGCAGCCGATCATGCGCGCCCGGGCGGAGCCGACGGTCGGCCACGGCCACCGGGATGTGCTGTTGCGCCAGGCGAGCCAGCTCCCGCACGGCCGATCCCACGCTGTCCGGCCTCAGCAGCTCGCGACCGACATCGGGCGCGTACCCGTGCCAGAACGCCAGCGTGGTGACGCCCACGCCCGACGACGGATTGTTCGCCCCGCAGCGCAGCGCGTCATGCGGCACCACCGGCGCGATCACCCGGGACAGCTCCGCCGCCACCGCCTCCAGCCCGGCGCCGGGGATCAGCGCCGCACACAGATCTTCATACAGTCGACTACCTACCGTCACCATGCCTCCAGTGTGCGCCAGGGCGGATCGCGCGGGCCGGCGAATATGCGCGCTCGCCTGCACGTGCTGACCGCCGGACGGCAGGGCGCACCTCACCGCCCCCACTCATGACGCAGGCCGGCTGATGTACGCCGCATTCCCCAGAACAGAGCCAGGTCTGGATCGGCCTAACGACGACGATCGCATGCGAGGCGTCCAGGTGGCCGTGGCCGTGCTGGTCGGCCCGCGCCGGACCGTGGGTGGCAGGGCCCCAGGGCGTCATCGGAGGGGCTCCGCACCGGGGCGTACTCCCGGTGCGGAGCGCCGGTCCAGTCAGATGTCGTGCCGGAAGTCCCCTCCGAAGCCGGCGATGAAGACGTGGCTGTTGCTCGCACCTGCGGTGAAGAACAACGAAATCCCGCACCCCCAGCCGATGCCGTCGCGGCCTACCGGAAAGACGTTGTTCCCGTCGATGCCGTGCGAGTGATCACCTTTGATCTCGAGGTTGTCTCTGACCAGGATTTGGTTCGGGCCGTCCCAGACGTGCACGTGGAGAAGCGCGCTGGTCTCTCGTGCGTTGAAGAAAATCAGCACCCTGTCCAGGCCGGCTCGACGGTCTTCGACGATGACCGGGGTGGGAATGGCCAGGTGGATCCAGTCGCCCCCGTTCGCCGGAAGCGTGAAGGTCACGCCGAACCCCTGGCGCAGTGCGCTCGTGCTGGGCTTTTCGGCCACGGCGGTGAACCCGTGCTGCCATGACGCGTACAACTTCGACATCGTCGTACTCCTTGTGGCTGGTTGGCTGTGGATCTTCGGGAGCCGGATTCGTTGGGGGGCAGTTCTGTTTCGCATGCCGGCTTTGCATTTCGAGGCTTTCGGCGTCCCGGTCGCTCCACGGTAAAACGCCTTAGGGAAAGCTCGACATCCCCAATATCAGGGATATTCATCTCGCCATAATTGCGAGGGAAATATATTTCTATGGGACGAAACGTAACAGCCTATATCGTCCTTTTAATCCATATATCCGGATTCGATTTCACAGGCGGTAGACCCGGGTGGCCGTTGCGGTGAACACGTCCCGGATCTCTTCCGCGGATCGGCCGGAGAGCACGTTCTGCCAGGTGGAGACCAAGGTGGCCAGGTCGGTCCAGAGTTTCTCGATCGGGAAGTTGCTGCCCCACATGCAGCGGCGGGAGCCGAACAGGTCCAGGCAGGTGGCGGTCACCTTCTCGATCAGCGGCCGGTCCACGCGATGCACGAAGGTCCCCTGACCGGTGAGTTTCACCACGACGTTGGGCTGCTCGGCCAGGAGCCTCATGCCGCGGGTCCACTCGCCGATGGCCGCCGGCCCTGAGCCCACCGGCATCCCGGCGTGGACGAGCACGAATGTCACGCCGGGGAAGTCCTTCGCCAGGGCCGCGGCGTCGGCCGTCTGCGCGGGGAACACCTGGAGCTCGAACAGCCAGCCGAGGTCGGCGAGCGCTGCGATGTTGCGCCGGAAGACAGGGTCCTTCATCCGATCGGGGGCGGAGGCGAAGCGGAACTCCGGCCGCTCGTGCCAGTGCAGTTGCAGACGGGTACCGCGGACGAGCGGGGTGATGGCGGCCTGGCGGCGCATGACCTCCACCGCGCCCTCGTCGAACAGGTCGGCGGAGCCCACAACGGCAGCGGGCCAGCCGGTTTCGGCGCGGACGTCGCGCAGCCACCGCACCTCGTCCACGCAGCGGTCGAGCGGCCAGTTGGCCTGGACGTAGACCGCCGAGGTGATGCCGCAGGCGGTGGCCTCCGCGGCGTACTCGGGCGCGAGATAGTCACGGCGGATCGGCTCGTACGGGCCGAAGATGCGCGGAACCATCTCCCCCTGCAGCCAGGGCAGGTCGGCGGCGCGCCAAATGTGGTGATGGGAGTCGACGATCCCGTGGGAGAGGGAGAAGGTCATCGGGTTGTTCCCCTGGGTCGTGGGACGGACCAGCGCCTCGCCGCGAGGTGGCGGGGGCCGGACAGGACGGTGGGGAGGCGGCGGACCTCTTCCAGCGCGGTAGGCAGATCCCGGACGCCGCCGAGGTGGTCCAGGCTCGCGAGCTGGGCGGCCATGGCGCGGGTGACGGGGCGGTAGGCCGGCGAACAGGCCAGCGGGGACCACCAGACGAGCCGGTGGCCGAGCCGGGACAGGCGTGCCGCGGCGCGCACCATGGGAGCGTGATCGCCGCGTTCGAGCCCGTCGGACAGCACGACCACGAGGGCGCCGCGGGCGAGCGCCACGAAACGCGGGTTGCCCAGGAAGCATTCGAGCGCCGCGCCGATCGCCGTACCGCCGTCGGCGTCCGTGACCAGCCTCGACACGGCTCGCAGCGCCTGGTCGGCGTGCGGGTGCGCGAGCGCGGCGGTGATCCGGGTGAGCCGGGTGCCGAAGGTGAACACCTCGGTGCGGGCCGGCGCCGCGCGCAGCGCGGTGTGCGCGGCGCGGAGCAGATCCGGGGTGTGCTGCCGTAGCGAGCCGGAGACATCGATGAGGATCAGCAGCCGACGCGGGCGCGGTGGGCGGGCGAGGCGGCGCAGCTGGATGAGCTCCCCGTCGTGGCGGAGGGCCCGTCGCCACGCGTGCCGTACGTCCAGCCGGTCTCCCGACCGGGCCGGGCGTCGCCGCCGTGACGGTACGGCGGGCAGCACGGCGGGCCAGGCGGCTTCGAGTGCGCGCATGAACGCGGTCCGGCGTTCGCCGGTCCGGCCGAAGTCACGTGTGCGGTGAACGCTCAGGGCGCCGGCCTCGACACCGTCGCCCGGCCGCGCCTCGCGGGGCGGCGGATCGTCCTCCCCGGGTCCTCCGGAGGACTGCGCGCCGCCGTCGTCCGCTTCGAGCGGCGGGTCTGCGGGTCCGGGGCCGCCCTGCCGGAACCAGGCGTCGAAAACGCGGTCGAAGGCGGGCAGGTCGCTCACGTCCTGGAGCAGGGTGATCCGGGCGTACCAGTACAGCGCGGTCAGGTCGGGCGGCGAGGTCTCGGCGATCGTCCGCAGCAGGTCCGCCCGCTTGGTCGGCGCGGTGGGGAGGCCCGCGCCGCGCAGCGCGGTCAGGAACCCCCACAGGTGGTCGGCGGCGAGCACGACCGGGTCAGGCATCGCCGAACACGTCCTCAGCATGCGCGAGGGCATCGCCGAACACGTCCTCGGCATGCGCGAGGAGCAGCCGGGTGTCCTCCTCGTCCTTGATCAGCAGCCCGAGGGCCCGGCGCAGTGCCACGGGCCACGGGCTGCCGCCCTCGGCGAGTGCCATCGCACCGCGGCCCCACTCCACCGACTCGGCGATGCCGGGCCGCTTGAGCAGCGGAAGACGGCGTACGCGCTGCACCGCACCCACCAGCCCTGCCGCGGCCTGTTCCGCCAGCCCGGGAACCGCCATGCGCAGGATCGCCCGCTCGCGGTCCGGCTCGGGGAAGGCGATCCAGTGGTAGAGGCAGCGTCGCTTGAGCGCGTCGTGAAGCTCGCGGGTGCGGTTGGAGGTCAGCACCACGATCGGCGGCGTGCGCGCCCGTACGGTGCCCAGTTCCGGGATCGTGATCTGGAAGTCACCCAGGAACTCCAGCAGGAACGCCTCGAACTCGCTGTCGGCCCGGTCGACCTCGTCGATCAGCAACACCGCACCCTGCTCGGCCCGCACGGCGCGCAGCAACGGCCGGCGCAGCAGGAACTCCTCGCGGTACAGGTCGCCGACGTCCTGACCGCGGCTCTCCGCCACCCGGACCTGGAGGAGCTGCTTGGGGTAGTCCCACTCGTACAGGGCCTGGCCGGAGTCCAGCCCCTCGAAGCACTGCAGGCGGATCAGGTCCAGCCCGGTGACGCGCGAGAGCACCGAGGCCACCTCGGTCTTGCCGACGCCGGGCTCGCCCTCCAGCAGCAGCGGCCGGCCCAGCCGCAGCGCCAGGTGGATGGCCGTGCACAACCCCTCGTCAGCGAAGTAGCCCTGCGCCTCCAGCGCGGCGGCCAGCTCGCGCTCGCGCAGGAGACCGGGCACGGCGCCGTCGGTGGTCACAATTGTGCGTGCTCGGTGGTCAGGAGGTGGACGCGCTGGGAGGTGTGCGCGGCAGCGTCGGCCGCCGCGGCCTTGCCGTGCTCGGAGCCGAACGCGGCGGCGCGGGCGTCCTCGTCGTCGAAGTACAGCTCGTTCACCGAGTCATACGCCCCGCCGTCGCCGTTGGTCACGCTCACCGTGTACTTCCGCAGGCCGGGCAGCTTCCTGGCGAATTCGACGTGGTCCTCCACCACCCACTTCGCGAACTCCTCGTGCGACAGGCCCTCGGCACGCTTGAGCAGCGAGACGACTTTCAACATGGTTCCTCCTCAGATTTCCGGTTACCTCGGGCGAGCAGGGCGTCCAGCCCGCGCAGGACACGCTCGGGGGTGAACGGCATCGTGTCCAGGCGTACGCCGCACGCGTCGAAGATCGCGTTGGCGATGGCCGGGATCGGGGCGTTCGCCGTCATCTCGCCGATCCCCTTCGCGCCGTACGGCCCGTTCGCGGCCGGGCGCTCCAGGAACAGGCTGTGCTGGACCGGGATGTCGGCGGGCCCGGGCATCAGGTACCCGGCGAAGTCGCGCGGCCCGTGATCGCGCCAGGGGTAGTAGGGCTCGGTGGCCTCGAACAGGGCGTGCGACACGCCCATCCAGGCCCCGCCCTCCACCTGTTGCGTCGCCATGGCCGGGTTGAGTGCCCGGCCGACCTCGTACGCGTTGTACAGCTCCAGCACCTCGACCACCCCGGTCTCGTCGTCCACCTCGACGACGGCGGCCGTGCACGCGTGCGCCTGGCAGGAGTCGGGGTCCATCTCCCCCGTCTCGGGCACCGGCACGCTCGGCTCCTTGAGGTAGATGCCGCGGCCGGAGATCGTCCGCCCGTGCTTGAAGTGCGCGGCCAGCGCCAGATCGGTGATGTGGATGCCCTTCTCCGCCGCGCCCTTGAGCCTGATGAAGCCGGTGCCGTCGGTCTCCAGGTCCCCGGCGTCGACCTCCAGCTCCTCGGCGGCGACCTCCAGCATGACGGCGCGCGCCTCGGCCGCGGCCATGATGACGGCGTTGCCGACGCGGTGGGTGCCGCGGCTGGCGAAGGTGCCCATGCAGTGCGGCCCGGTGTCGGTGTCGGCGGTGTCGACGAGCACGTTCTCGATCGGCAGGCCGAGGGTCTCCGCGGCGCACTGGGCGGCGATCGTCTTGATGCCCTGGCCCAGGTCCACCGAGGACAGCGAGATCACGAAGGTGCCCGTGGTCGTGGCGTGGATCAGCGCCTGCGAGGGATCGCCGCCGAGGTTCATGCCGGTGGGGTAGTTCACCGAGGCGTACCCCCGTCCGCGGAGCTTCGCCATCGTTACAGCCCTTCCCGGGTCGTGGAGGACATGCGGCGGTACGCCTCGGGCAGCTCGTGCCCGGCCATCTCCGCCACCTTCTGGATCACTTCGACCAGGGCCGTGCCCTCGGCGACCTTGCGGTGGGCCTTGAGGTCCCCGTCCCGGTAAGCGTTGAGCAGACGCAGCCGCAGCGGGTCCAGATCCAGCGCTCGGGCGATCCGGTCCATCTGCGACTCCAGCGCGAAGTCGGCGATGGTCACGCCGAAGCCGCGCATGGCGCTGGACGGCGTGCGGTTGGTGAACACGCAGTGGCAGTCGGCCCACACGTTCGGGATCGAGTAGGGGCCGGGCAGGTGCGCGGCGGCCTTCGTGGTCCCGTACGGGCTGTGGCGGGAGTACGCGCCGGAGTCGACGTACAACGTGACCTTGCGTCCGATGATCCGGCCGTCGTTCATGACCGCATCCTTGATGTAGATGCGCTCGGCGGCTCGCGGCGAGGAGACCTGCATCTCCTCGGCCCGGTCGTAGACGAACTTGACCGGGCGGTCGACCAGCATCGCGCTCACACACGCGACCGGCTCGACCACCACGTCAACCTTGCCGCCGAAGCCGCCGCCGACCGTCCCGCCGACGATGCGTAACTTGTTGAACGGCGTCTCCAGGATCAGGGCGGTGTTGTCCAGGGTGAAAAAGCACGCCTGGGTGTCGGAATGGATGCGCAGCCGCCCGTCGGCCTGCGGCACGACGACGCAGCCGGTGGTCTCGACGGGAGCCTGCTCGATCGGCGCGGACTGGTAGCGCCACTCGAAGACGTGGTCGGCCCGCGCGAACGCCTCCTCCACATCGCCGAACCGGATCCGCCGGCAGTGGTGGCCCTCGTAGCGGAAGTGGTTCTGCCCGTGGTACTCGTTGACCAGCGGCGCGCCCTCTTCCAGAGCCTCCTCGACGTCGAAGACCGGTGGCAGGTCCTCGTAGGTGACCTTGATCCGGGCCGCACCCTCCAGCGCGGCCGCCTCCGTCTCGGCGACCACGGCGCAGATCGGCTCGCCGAGGTAGCGCACCTTGTCCACGGCCAGGATGGGTTCGTCGTCCGGCCCGACGCCGATCAGTTTGAGCGGGGTGAAGAGATTGTTCGGGATGTCGGCGTGGGTGAGGATCCGCAGGACGCGGGGCACGGCCAGGGCCTCGGTCAGGTCCACGTCCAGGAGCCTGGCGTGGTGCCGGGCCGAGCGGTGCATCTTCAGGTGGGCGAGCCGTGGCGGGGACACGTCCTCGAAGAACTCGGTACGCCCCGTGACGTGCCCGCGCGCGTCGGAGCGCTGGACCGCCGAGCCGATGACGGTGAGGTCGCCTTCGTCCGTACCCGTACCCGTACCCGCGGCGGCCCGTTCGGCTGTGAAGGTGCTCGTGTCGATCGGTGCGAGCCTGTAGGTCATCGCGACGCCGCCTCCTGCGTGGCCTGCTCGCGGCGGCGCCTGGCCGCCTCAAGGATGGCGATCACGATGGGCCGGTAGCCGGTGCACCGGCAGACGTTGCCCGAGATCGCCTCGGTGACGTCTTCGTCGCTCGGATCGGCGTTCCCGTCGAGCAGCGCCTCGGCGACCATGATCATGCCGGCTGTGCAGAAGCCGCACTGGGTGGCGAAGCAGTCGACGAAGGCCCTCTGCACCTCGTCCAGCTCACCGCCGGCGCCGACCCCCTCCAGCGTACGGATCGAACGCCCCGCGACGGTCTCCACCGCGACCAGGCAGGAGACCTCGGGCCGGCCGTCGACCAGGACGGTGCAGGTGCCGCAGGCGCCCTGCGCGCAGCCCCGCTTGGCCGCGGTGAGTCCCAGCGACTCACGCAGGCTCGCGAGCAGTGTGGCGCCCGGCGCGGCGATGAACTCCCGTTGCTCGCCGTTGACGACGAGCGAGACGATCTGTGACGGCACGGTCCACCTCTCACTGATGCGGCTGACTGATGCGGCCTTGCTGGTGAGCGCTGCTAGGGGAGGAAGGCTCGGCGCAGATGCACGGGCAGGACCCGCGCCCGGTACCACGCGCTGGCGTAGGCGTCGTCGAAGGGGTCGATGTCGCCGCGGGCCGCTTCGCCCGCCTCGGTGAGGACCTCAGGGGTCAAGGGCCGGCCCTGCAGCAGGTGCTCCGCCGACACCGCGCGCACCGGCCGTGGCGCGACGCCGCCCAGCGCGATCCTGGTAGAGGCGACCACGCCGCCGTCGGCGCGGGTGACGGAGGCGACGGTCACGATCGCCGCCGAGTTCAGGCGACGGCGCATGGCCTTGTGGTAGTACCAGGTGCCCGGCTGGGGCAGCACCACCCGCACCGCCACGACGACCTCGCCCGCGGCGACCCCGGATGCCAGCACGCCTGCCACTGGTGCGTCGCGCCGGCCGTCCGGCCCGGCGATCTCGCACGTCGCGTCGAGGGCGAGCAGACAGACGGCCAGATCGCCGTACGGCTGCGCGACGAACAGATTGCCGCCTACGGTGGCCTGGTTACGGATGGTCGGGAAGGCGATCGTCCGCAGCGCCGGACGCAGGAACGCGAGCTCCGGCTGCTCGCCGACAGCGGTGAACGTGGCCGCCGCCCCGATCGTGGCCACACCGTCGCGCACCTCTACGCCGTCCAGCCCCGCCCGGCGCAGGCTCACCAGCTCGGACACGGGCGCAGTCCCGCTGTTCACCAGCGACATCACGACGGTGCCGCCACCCATGATCCAGCCGCCTCCCGCCAAGCAGTCGACCGCGGCATCGGCTGACTCCGGGACGTGCACCGCGCAGATCACCATGTGCGATCCTCCTCGGTGAAGGTATTATCGATAATTGATTATCGACTGAGAGGCGTCAAGGGATCCGGCAGGACGATCGATAATCGGTAGGATCACCTCATGACCGAGGAGCCCGCCAAGCTGCCACGCCTCACGCTGGCGCGGCAGATCCGCGACTCGCTGGTCGCCAGCATCGTGTCCGGCCACTTCGGCCCGGGCGAACGGCTGGTGGAGACGCGGCTCGCGGCGACCTACGGCACCAGCCAAGCACCCGTCCGCGAGGCGCTACGCGAACTGGAGGCCATGCGGCTGGTGGAAACCCAGCCGCGCCGCGGCACGTTCGTGCGGCCCTTCGTCCAGGAGACCCTGCGCGAAAGCTACGTCGTACGGGCGGCGCTGGAGGAGACGGCCACCCGGCTCGCCCTGCTGGCCGGGACCGTACCGGTAGAGGCCATGCGGGCGGACGTGGCAGCGATGCGGGCCGCCGCCGAAAGCGGCGACCGAGAGGCGTCCGCGCGCGCCAGCGTGTCCTTCCATCGGCGCATCGTCGAGGCCGCGCACAACGAGCTGCTCAAGCTCACCTGGGAGAGCCTGCAGATCGAGGCGCGGACGTCAGTCACGATGGTCGCCGCCGAGGTCGACCTGCTCGACATCGTCCAGGACCACGCCGAACTGCTGGCCGCGATCGAGGACGGTGACCTGGAGGTGGCGTGCCGGTATGCCCGCGACCACCAATGGCACTACGCCGACCTCCCCCACGACGCCCACGGCCGCGCACGCGACTCCGCCGCAGGCTGACCGGGCGCGGGCGAAGGCCGCCGAGCAGGCGATCGAGAAGCTCACCGTCCAAAAGGACCCGGCTGCGAAGGACCGAGACGCCGACCCGCCCTCCGTGGGCGAACCAGTTTTGCCCACGGAGGGGGGACGACGAGAGGAAGGACCGCGTTGCCCGGCCTGGCCGGTCAGCCGAAGTTGATCCAGGCGCGGGTCGCGCCCGTTCCGGGGGCGACGTCGAGGTAGTCGGCCCGGCCGTCGGCGTTGAGGTCGGCGAACTGGATCCGGCTGCCGTCGACGCCGACACCGCTGGCGACCTCGCCGCCCGGAGCCCAGTACCAGTCGCCGCCGCCGGGTTTGGGGCCGCCGTTCTGCCAAACGTGAACGGAGCTGTCGTACTTCACAGAGCCGCCCAGTTCAGGATCCATGGGGTTGGTCCCACCCAGTTCAGGATCCATGGGATTGGTCCCACCCAGTTCAGGATCCATGGGATTGGTCCCACCCAGTTCAGGATCCATGGGATTGGTCCCACCCAGTTCAGGATCCATGGAGTTGAGGCCGCCGATGAGGATGTAGTCGGCAGCCCCGGTCCCGTGAAGCGGGGCGAAGCGGATCCGGTGGCCGGGCTGGCCGATGCCGCCGGCGATGGTGCCCTGGGGCCGCCAGAACCAGTCGCCACCGTTGGGGTTGGGGCCGCCGTTGATCCAGGCCTGGACCGAGCTGTCGTCGTTGACCTTCACGTAGTCGGCCCTGCCGTCACCGTTCAGGTCGGTGAAGCGGATGTTGGCTCCGGGCGCGCCGACGCCACCGGCGATGGTGCCCTGGGGAAACCAGAACCAGTCGCCACCGTTGGGGTTGGGGCCGCCGTTGATCCAGGCCTGGACCGAGCTGTCGTCGTTGACCTTCACGTAGTCGGCCCTGCCGTCACCGTTCAGGTCGGTGAAGCGGATGTTGGCTCCGGGCGCGCCGATGCCGCCGGCGATGGTGCCCTGGGGAAACCAGAGCCAGTCGCCGCCGTTGGGGTTGGGTCCGCCGTTGCGCCAGGCCTTGACCGAGCTGTCGTCGTTGACCTCGATGTAGTCGGCTCTGCGGTCGCCGTCGAGGTCCGCGTAGATGACCCTGCTGGTGTCTCCGCCGTTGGTCCCGGACGCGATCGTGCCCTGGGGGAACCAGCCTCTGATGGGGGCGGGAGCCGGGTTCCCGCCGCCGGGTGCGCCGATCCAACCGCCCCGTCCCACCTGCACCAGGCCGTGGTAGAACGCTCCCGCCATCTTCAGGTAGCCGGAGTCGTTGGGATGCAGGAGGTCGGTCAGGTCAGTGAGCGTCACCGAGGTCATGTTGACCATGTAGACGTGCTTGCCGGAGGCCCACCGCGCCCCTATCTCCGGCCGGATCGCCTCGTTGAACCGCCGGATCCGCTCCTGGGTCGTCCCCGAGTTGGACGGGACGATCGTCGAGACGAGGAGGGTCACGTCGGGGGCGGCCCGGAAGATCTGGTCGATGAGGGCTCCGAGCCTGGCCGGCGCGCCACCCGGGTCGTCGTTGTTGCTCATGTCGTTGGTGCCGATGTGCAGCAGCACCACGTTCGGCCGGTATGTGGCCAGCGCCGAGTCGGTGATGCCGGCGAGCTGGGAGATCCCCCAGGTGGGGTGTCCCTCGTGGGCGTCGGGCGCAGGACCGGAGCGTTGTGAGCCGACGAACGTGACGTTGGCCCCCTCCTCCCTCAGCAGGTTGTTGAGCATCGGCCGGTAACCGCCGCCGTTCGAACTGCCCGCGCCGGCGGTGATCGAGTCACCCAGCGCCATGATCCGTACATCCCGCTGGAGGTTCGATGCATGCCCGCCCCATGACTCGATCGCTTCGTCCAGGAGATTCATCAGCTCCTCGCTACCGAGCTGCTGGGCGAGATTCTCCGCACTCTCGGCGGTCGCGCCGCCGAACCAGCGTCCGAGCCAGGGCACCTGGTTCCTGAGCCACGTGCCGGCCTTCCCGATCGACGTGGCGAAGCTCTCCTTCGCCCACGGGCCGAGGTACTTCTCCCACACGAAGCCACTCGCCAGCCCGAGCAATCCGGCGATGATGATGTCCCTGATCGCCTCAGTGGTACCCAAAGTGCCCGCGAACAGGTGCGACAGGAGCGCCGCCATGATGCCCATGATGGCGTTCCCGAAGGGGGTGCAGATCATCGGAACGAGCGCGGCGCCCACACCGCTGGACGTCAGGGCGCCGATGCACAGCATTCTGAACCCGTATCCGACGATGACGCCGATGGCGGTGGCGGCGACATTGGTCCAGAAGCTGGAGCTGGTGATCTCCCCGGCCGGGACGGTGAGGACCACCCCGCTGCCGTTCGGAGTCAGGTTCACCGTGCCGTCGAAGTCGGGCCACACCGAGGGGTCGACCCGTTCGGGCAACGGGGACGTGCTGTCCGCGACGGCCTGCTTGAGCATTCCGCCCAGGCTGCCGTGTTCCCTGATCTCCGCCTGCAGCTCTACGGGAAAGTACCGCCGGTCAGATGGTCGTGATCAAGGGGCGGATGGCCCGAGCGTGAACACAGTGTGACATGTTCCCGGCTGCGGTCAGCTCGCCAGGTGGCAGGCCGCCAAACTCGCCCGGCCGCCGGTGTGACGCTCAGGATCCCCAGGTGGCACCCGTGACACCGCACGCATGCACCTCTCGGCACATCCGCGGCAACCCCGCCGGCCAAGCCGCTTACCTGGGCTGGTCCTTGAGCTTGCGCCACCCGCCGGCTCGGTTGTCGGCGATGATCTGCCGGAACATGGCGGTGAGGGCAGGAGCGTTGATCGTTTCACCTTCGCGGAAAGCCACCGTACGGGCGGTCTTGTTGTGGTGGCCGGCCGTGATGATGCCTTCGGGGTCGGGGACGATGCCGCCGTCGTACAGGAACACGTTGACGTGGTCCTTGGCCGCGAGCAACGCGCACACGTTGCCCTGAAGCACGAAGTAGGGCCGGACGGTTCGCTTGATGGTCTCGGTGACCTCGGGGTCAGCGGCGTGGATCAGGTCTCGGACCTGCCGGCAGATGTCCTGCTGCCACTCGGGCAGAGCGTTGATGTAGTCGTCCACGCGCGGGTCGGTCTCGTAGGGTCGTACGTCGTTCACAGCCAGGCCCCCACAATCGCCGAGGTGACGAGAATCTTGATCAGCCAGTCGCCCGCGTGCAGCGCTGCGGTGGCGGCGGGTGTCTTCTCCCACATCATGGACCCGGTGAGCAGCACTGCCGGGAACCCGACCCAGAGCACCAGGCCGAGCACCACCACCGACCACACACCAGTGAGGCCGGCGTACCGGGCCAAGCCCGCGATCACCGCGGCGACCACGAGGCTGCGCGCCAGCTCCAGAAGGATCTTCAGCGGCGGCGGCCGATCGCCCCGATCCGGCGAGCGCTCACCCAGCAGGCGCTTTTCGACCGGTGTGAGCAGGGCGTAGTAGGCCGAACTGAGCACGAAAACCACGATTGACGCGGTGACGACGGAGATCGAGCTACCCACGCGTTCACCTCCAAGTAAACTACACGGTATCGTTTCATCGTGAGAAAACTAAACCGGGTAGTGTTCTCTGTCAAGGAGGTAGTTCGTTGACCACTTCGACACGGGCAACGGCCCGCTCGGCGCGCAAGCGCCAGGAGATCCTCACGGCCGCCCGGTCGGTGTTCACGGCCCACGGCTACGTCGGCACCAGCATGGACGCGGTGGCCGCCGCGGCAGGCGCCTCGAAACGGACGGTGTACCAGTACTTCGCCGACAAGGAGGAACTGTTCGCCGGCGTCGTGTTGGACACCGTCGATCGCGGTTATGAGTACTTCAAGCCCGTGATCCTCGCGCTCGCGGAGGTGGACGACCTCGAGACCGCCCTGCGGGACCACGCTCGGATGACGCTCGCCGGGTTGATGAACCCGGAGATACTCCAGATGCGCCGCCTCGTCATCGCCGAGGCGGAGCGCTTCCCGGCCATTGGCCGCGAGTACTTCGAGCGGAGCTGGGGCCGCACCCTGAAACTCCTCGCGGAGACCTTCGCGAAGCTCACCGAACGCGGCCTGCTGAACACGCCCGACCCCGAGCGTGCCGCCTATATGTTCACCTGGCTGATCATCTCGATCCCCACCGGCCGAGCAGCCTTCCTGGGTGACGCGGCCGTCGGCTCCCCCGAGGAACTGACCGACCTGGCCGACGAGGGCACCCGCGTCTTTCTCGCCGCTTTCGCCCGCCGGTAGCTCGGGGAGCGGCTCGCCCGGGTGCCCACCCGTACTGCAGGATGTCGCCGCCCGGCCCGTCCTTGAGCCGGGCGATCTCGGCGACCACGTCGCCGCTGATGACGGTCGTGTTCTCCCGGTCAGCTTCGTCCAGAGCGGTCGAGACGATGTACTTGGACACGGAATTGATCTTGCCGGTGTACGGGTCGCCGGATCGTCCCTGGGCGCTGTTCCGGCGCCTGTCGATATTCGCCGGAGGCTTCGACCTCGCGGCGGACCCCGGCCACACCGCCGACCTGCTCGGGCGCGACTGGTGGACAAGAGCCTCGTCGCGGGTCCCTGTCCGCCTCCCTCATCGAGATCCTCGGTGTGCGGGACGTACCGGAGCCCGACCTCCGGACGGCGGTGGCGGAAGCCGTCCACATCATCGAAGTGATGTGCTCGCGGCTGTGGGAGCTGATGGACGAGCTGACCGGGCACGACGCCACAGCGGGGTGATCACGGCGACGGTTCAGGTCACGTAACCGGTCGCGCCTGCTCGGCAGCGGTGGCCATGATGTGGCGGGTGCGGTCGCGTAGCAATTGGTGCGTGCGGTCGTGGTGGTTGCGGGGATGCCACGCCATGCCGATCGTCGCGGGCGGCAGTGTGAGCGGGATCGGGAACGTACGCAGCCCGAGCGTGTCCAGCATCAGCCGTCCCAGCCTGGCCGGGGCGACGCAGACGAGGTCGGTCTCGCGGGCCAGGAACAGCGCACCCGCGAAGGCGGGGACCACCGCGACCACACGCCGGCGCAGGCCCAGTTCGGCGAGTTGCTCATCGATCGGGCCATGGGTTCGCCCGCGCCGCGACACGACGATGTGGTCGGCCGCGGCGAACCGCTGTGGCGTGACGGTCTTCGTCCTCGCGAGTGGGTGATGCGGCCGCACCACGCCGATCAGGACCTCCGTGAGGAGGGTTTCCGAGCGAATCTCCGGATCACCGGGGCGGATGATCCCGATCTCCAGATCCACCAGCCCTTCGCGCAGGACCGGGGTGTCCTCGAGGTTCTCCGGCCGCAGCCGCAGTGAGATGCCGGGCGCTTGAACCCGCAGGTCGTCGATGAGGGACGGCATGAACGTCGTGGACAGCATGTCACTGACCTGCAGGTCGAACATGCGCACCGCGGTCCGCGGATCGGCGGCGTTCGACGGCTCGAACAGTCCTCGCGCTCGGGTGGCGACCGCGTGCACCTCACCGCGCAGTTCCAGGGCCCGGGGCGTGGGCACGAGATCGCGTCCGGCACGCACGAGAAGCGGGTCGTCGAAGGCGCGGCGCAACCGGGCCAGGGCGCGGCTCATCGCCGGTGCCGACGTGTGCAGGCGCGCCGCGGCCTTCGTCACGCTGTTCTCGGCGAGCAGCGCGTCCAGCGCCACGATCAGGTTCAGGTCGACATAGTCCACCTGCCGATTATCACATTCGAAATAACTGTGTACCAATCTTGCACTGGTGTGAATCGGCTGCCGTTCCTACCTTTGACGCAGACCTGACGAGAACGCAGTGGAGTTCGACATGACCGGAAGTGAGTTGTGATGCGGGCTGTGGTGATCGGTGCCGGAATCGTGGGCCTGACGAGTGGGCTCGCGCTGCGCCGCGCCGGGATCGAGGTGGTGATCTACGAGCACGCACCGGAGATCCGCGCCGCCGGGGCCGGCTTGGGACTCTGGGCCAACGCGCTGGCGGTGTTCGACGAGCTCGGCATCGGCGCGGAGGTGCGCGCCATCGGCAAACCCAGCGAGATGTACTTCCACGACCCGGCCGGGCGGCTGCTCGAAACCCCGGAATTCGGCGTCGAGGACCACCGGTATCTGCTGGTGCACCGGGCGAAGCTGAACGATCTGCTCGCCGACGCCGTGGGGCGGGAGAACATCCGCCTTTCCACCGGGTTCGACGCGTACGACGAGCACGCGGACCATGTCACGGTCCGGTTGACCGACGGCAGCACGGCGAACGCCGACGTGCTCGTCGGGGCGGACGGGGCGTACTCGGCGGTGCGCGAGCGACTGGTGCCGGGCGCCGTCGCGCAGGAACACCCTGGCCACCACGTCTGGCGCGCGGTCATCCCGACCACCGGCCTCACGGTGCCCGAGGACCGGCTGATCCTGGGCACCGACGGCTGCCGCGGCGGGTACGTACGCACCCACGACGGGAACGTCTACTGGCTGCTGAACCAGTTCAACTCCCCCGAGCCGTCCGGCACCCGTAAGCAGCAAGCCCTGGAACGGGTCGTCCACCTCCAGGAGGGAGGAGGGAACGCGCTCCTGACCGAGCTGATCGCCGCGACGCCCGAGGAGCAGATCCTGCACAACCAGATCATGCTCGTGCCGCCGCTGCCTCACTGGGTCTCCGCGCGGGTCGTGCTGGCCGGTGACTCGGCCCACGCGATGTCGCCGCACATCACCGCCGGCGCGACGCTGGGCATCGAGGATGCCGCCCTGCTCGGCCGCCTGCTCTCCCCCGCCGGCGACGTTCCCGCCGCGCTGGCCGCCTACGAGGCCGACCGGATCCCGCGCTACGCCCACGTCGCGCGACTGTCCGCGGCGGTCGAGCACGCGCCCACGCCGCAGGAGTTCGCGCTGCACTACGCCGCCTTCAGCCACTGGATGATCACCTCGCGGTCCCAGCGGCCGGAGAAGGACCGGGTGCGGGCATGACGTTCGCCGTGGAGGTGGACGTGCCGGTGCCGATGCGCGACGGTATCGCTCTGGCCACCAACGTGTGGCGGCCTGCCGGGCCGGGACCGTTTCCCGTGCTGCTGGTCCGCACCCCCTACGGTAAGGACGACGCCGGACTGTACGGCAACCCGAAGCTGCCGGACGTGTTCGCTCTCGTGGCCGCCGGTTACGCGGTGGTGGCCCAGGATGTCCGCGGGACCTCCCGCTCGCCCGGCACGTTCGTACCGCACGCTCACGAGGGCCGTGACGGTGTCGACACCCTCGCGTGGCTGGCGGGGCAGCCGTGGTGTGACGGCGCGGTCGGCATGTGGGGCGGGTCCTACATGGGATTCACGCAGTGGCAGGCGGCCGTGGGTGACGCACCGGCGCTGCGGGCGATCGCGCCCGTGATGAGCTCCGCCGACCTGTACGGGGCGCCGTGGTACTCCCCGGGCGGTGCGTTGTCGCAGGACGCCGTCCTGACCTGGGGCACGCTCTCGGCCCTGCGCAACCTGCGCCGCGACCTCGCCGACGGACACGGTGACCCGGCTGACGCCCACGTACTCCTGTCAGGCCTGTCTGATCCGGGGACGCTGCACGACCCGCTGCCGGTCGCCGACCGAGGCGCACTGACCCGCTGCCTGCCCTGGGTGGGTCAGGTGCTCGGCCATCCGGAAAGGGACGCGTTCTGGCAGGAGGTCGCCGCGATCGACCACTGCGGCGGCATCACCGTCCCGGCGCTCCACGTGGGCGGCTGGTACGACGTGTTCATCGGCGAGACCGTGCGGTCCTACACGATGATGCGCCGCCACGGCGGCAGCGCCGCGGCCCGCGACGGTCAGCGGCTGCTCATCGGTCCCTGGTGCCATGCCGACGGCACCGACCTCGGCACCTTCCCCGACCGGTCGTTCGGACTCGACGGCAGCATCAAGTCCGCCGATGTCACGGGCGCCCACCTGCGGTTCTTCGACCGCTGGGTCCGCGGCCGGACGGACACCCCGGACGACACCCACCGGGTCCGGATCTTCGTCATGGGCGTCGACCAGTGGCGTGACGAGGTGGACTGGCCGCTGCCCGACACCCGCTACACCGACTTCTTCCTCGCCGGGGGCGGCCGTGCCAACACCGCCACCGGCGACGGCCGCCTGACGCGCGATGCCGCATCGGTGGAGGCGGCGGACACCTTCCTCTACGACCCGCGCCGCCCGGTCCCGAGCCTGGGTGGCACCGTGCTCGCCGCCGCGTCCGGCGCCTACCCCGGACCGGCCGACCAGGCGGTGGTCGAGACGCGCGAGGACGTGCTGTGCTTCGCCACCGCCGTCCTTCAGCGTCCGGTCGAGGTCACCGGCCACGTCACCCTGGTCCTGTACGTCTCCTCCTCGGCGCCGGACACCGACTTCACCGGCAAACTCGTCGACGTGCACCCCGATGGCAAAGCGATCATCCTGTGCGAGGGCCTCCAGCGCGCCCGCTACCGCAGGTCGCTCACCGACCCGGCGCCCTTGGAGCCGGGGACGGTCGACGAACTGACCGTCGACCTGTGCGTCACCTCGAACGTCTTCCTGCCCGGGCACCGCATCCTGCTCGAGGTCTCCAGCAGCAACTTCCCCCGCTACGACCGCAACACCAACACGGGCGGGACGATCGCCACCGACGGCGAGGACGACCTGGCCGTCGCGGTCAACCGAGTCCATCACGGGCCGGCCCATCCCAGCCGTCTGATCCTGCCGCTGATCGAACGGCCGGACTCGCGACACCCTGCGACGGCCACGGAAACGGAGGCGCGGGCATGAGCGCACTGGAGGATCTGGTGGACCGGGCGGCTGTCGCCGAGGTCGTCGCCGGTCTCGCCCACGCCCAGGACGACCGGGACTGGACCGCTCTGCGGCGACTGCTCGCCGATGAGGTGCTGCTGGATCTGTCGACCCACCACTTCGGCAGGCCACCGACGACCGTGACGGCCCCCGACCTGGTCGAGCTGGCCCGCGGCACCCTGGAGGGCTTCGACTGCACCCATCACGCCGCCTCCAACCTCGTCGTGCGGCTGTCGGGCGACGAGGCCGAGTGCCGCACGCACATGGTCGCCTACCACCACGTCCCCGCCGCACCCGGTGTCGTCGACTACTGCACGATGCGTGGCTACTGGCAGCTCAAGCTCCGCAGACTCGGCGGACGCTGGCTGATGACCCACTGGGCCGTGGTGCGCACCGCCCCGTGGGAGGGGTCTCCGGACGCCTATGCGCTCGCCGCCGCACGCGTCGCACCCCGGTCCTGACAGGAGAAGCACCGATGTTCTACGAGATCCGTACGGAGCACGCCCGCGCCGGCCGCGGCACCGAACTGGCCCGCTACATGGACGAGACCGTCATCCCGCTGCACCAGGAGATGGGGATGCACGTGGTGGGAGCGTTCACCGTGATCGGCGACGAGGACGCCTTCGTCTGGATTCGACGCTTCGAGGACGCCGCCGACCGCGAACGCACCCTGGACGCCGTCCATCGGCATCCCCGGTGCGCGGCCATGATCGACACCGTTTCCGCGCTGGTGGGCGGGACCGAGTCCACGGTCCGGCTGGCACCGACCCCCGCGTCCCGGCTTCGCTGACCTGACACGCACCCACATCGAGGAGGACACACCGTGAACGCGACTGGCGCATACCGGCAGAGCCGGGACCAGTTGCTGCGACTGCGCGGCGACCACGCCCGCGCCGTGGCCGAGTTCCGATGGCCGGAACTCGGTACGCGGTTCAACTGGGCGGTGGACTGGTTCGACGCTGTCGCGAGCGGCAACGACCGCCCGGCTCTCGTCGTTGTGGAGGAGGACGGGTCCGCGACCGAACGCACCTTCGCCGAGATGTCCCGCGCCTCGGATCGCCTGTCGTCGTGGCTGGCCGCCGGCGGCGTCCGCAAGGGAGATCCGGTCCTGCTGATGCTCGGCAACCAGGTCGAGCTGTGGGAAGCGATGCTGGCCATCATGAAGCTGGGTGCGGTGATCCTGCCGACCACGACCGCGGTGGGGCGGGCAGATCTCGCGGACCGGATCGCCCGTGGCCGCGTCCGGCACGTGATCTGCGACGCCGCGGACACCGGCACGTTCGGCCAGGTGCCCGGCGACTACACGCGGATCAGCGTCGGTGCGGCCGAGGGCTGGTCCGATCTGCGCGAGGCCGCGGACCTGGAGCACACGAGCGTCGGGCACCCGGGCACGACGCCGGACGATCCGCTGCTGCTGTACTTCACCTCCGGTACGACGTCGCGACCCAAGCTGGTCGAGCACACGCAGGTGTCCTACCCGGTCGGTCATCTGTCCACGATGTACTGGCTGGGTCTGCGGCCCGGCGACGTGCATCTGAACATCTCCTCACCGGGCTGGGCCAAGCACGCCTGGTCCTGCTTCTTCGCGCCGTGGATCGCCGAAGCGACCATCGTCGTCCACGACTACCGCCGCTTCGACGCGGCGGCGTTGCTGGATCAGTTGCATCGCAGAAAGGTCAGCTCGTTCTGTGCTCCACCGACCGTCTGGCGGATGCTGATCAATGCCGAGCTCGGCGAGCGCCCGGAGGCTCTGCGTGAGGCGATCAGCGCCGGGGAGCCACTCAACCCCGAGGTCATCGAGCGGGTCCGGCGCGCATGGGGCGTGACCGTGCGCGACGGATTCGGCCAGACCGAGACCACCGCCCAGGTGGGCAACACCCCGGGCGCCGGCGGTTATTACCACACCGGTGACGTGGCGAGTCGGGACGCCGAGGGCTACATCACCTATATCGGCCGTACCGACGACGTGTTCAAGGCGAGCGACTACAAGATCAGCCCGTTCGAACTCGAGTCAGCGCTCATCGAGCATCCGGCGGTCGCCGAGGCCGCGGTGGTTCCGGCGCCGGACCCGGTCCGGCTGGCCGTGCCCAAGGCGTACATCGCGCTGGCGCCCGGCCACGAGCCGACGGAGGAGACGGCGCTGTCGATCCTGCGGTACGCCCGTGAGCACCTCGCCCCGTACCAGCGCGTTCGGCGGATCGAGTTCTTCGACCTGCCCAAGACCATTTCCGGGAAGATCCGGCGCGTCGAGCTCCGGGCCCGGGAGCAGGAGCTCGCGGACGGCCGGCGGGCGAGCGCCGAATGGCGGGACGACCAGTTCCCCGGCCTCAAAGGCTGACCCGGCCGGGCATTCCCCGATGTGCCGACGCCCATCCCGGAAGGAATCACCTGTGACGATCCATCTGCACCTCGCGACAACGGGCGGCGGCCCATGATCGACTGGTTACAGCTCGCCGAATCGCTCATCACCTCACCCTGGCTGTACGCGGTGCTCATCGCGGTGTCCTGCCTGGACTCCTTCCTGCCGCTGATCCCGAGCGAAGCCGTCGTGGTCGTCGCAGGGGTCTACGCCGCCGGCGGACATACCAACCTCCTGCTCGTCATCGCCGCCACGACGCTCGGCGCCTTCCTCGGCGACATGGTCCCCTACGCCGTCGGACGACTGCTCGGTGTACGCGTACTCAAGCGTCTGCCACCCGGCACCAAACGACGAGCGGCGCACGACTGGTTCACCCGCCAACTCGACGCCCGCGGCGGCTTCGTCCTGGTGACCACACGATTCATCCCGGTCGGGCGCTACCTGGCCACCTTGTCCACGGGGATCGTCGGCTATCCGCTGGGCAAGTACGTGCTCTTCGTCGGGTTCGCCACCGCTGCCTGGAGTGTTTACACCGTGCTCACCGGATACCTCGGTGGCGTCGTCTTCCAGGACAACACGCTGCTCGCGATCACCGTCGGTATCGTGCTCGCGTTCCTGGTCACCGGTGTCATCGAAGCCGTACGCCACCTCCGCCGTCGCGCATCCATGCCGCCGACCGAAGCACCTCCATGGTGAAGGGGCGAGGCCGGGTGAAAGGGCTGTTCGTCCACCCGGTGAAAGGGCTCAGCGCGCAGCCGCTGGACCGCGTCGCGCTCCGGCCGGGCAAGGGGATTGCGAACGACCGGATGTTCGCGTTCGCCCGGCCGGAGGGCAGGTACCGGCCCGGGACGCGTGAAGGACTGCCGAAGCAGGAGTTCTTCGCCCTGGTCTCGGACCACCGCTTGGCCGGACTCGACACACACCTCGATGCGGAGACCGAGGTCCTCACCGCGCGCGTCGCGGGTCACGACGTGCTGAAGGCCGACCTGAACACCGCGCAAGGTCGCGACGAGGCGGTGCGGTTCTTCACGCGCGTCCTCGACCTGCCCGCCGGCGTCATGCCGTTGCTCGCGCGGGAACCGGGCAGGCGCTTCACCGACGCGGCCGCGGCCGGGGACGGACCGATGGACTGGATCTCGCTGGTCAACCTGGCCTCGGTCCGAGACCTGGAGTCACGCACGGGCGCCGTGGTCGATCCGCTGCGGTTCCGGGCCAACGTCCTCGTGGACGGCCTGCCGGCGTGGTTCGAATCGGACGCGATCGGTCAGGAGTTCGGCCTGGGCGGCGTGCGGGTGCGAGCCGTGCGCCGGACCAAGCGCTGCGTCGCGACCGAGGTCGATCCGGAGACCGGCCGCCGCGACCTGCCGGTGGTGACCATGCTCGACAGGACGTACGGTCACCGGTTCATGGGAATCTACCTGGAGGTCCGCACAGCCGGAGTCGTGGAGAAGGACAGTGAGTTCGTCATCTGAGCTGCGACTGCGGGTCAGCGAGTCGGCCGACCTCACGCCGACCGTCCGCCGTTTCGTTCTGCGGGACCCCAGCGGGTTCGCGCTGCCGGCATATGAGCCCGGTGCGCACATCGTGGTGACCACCCCAGCCGGGCACAAGCGCGGCTACAGCCTTGTCGAACCGGGCGGTGCCCGGCCACGGGAGTATGTCGTGTGCGTGCGCCGCGACGGCGACGGCCGGGGCGGTTCGGTGAGCATGCACGATGACGTGCTGGTGGGCACCGATCTCGTGGTGTCCGCGCCGGCCAACAGGTTTCCCCTCGAACCCTCGCCTCGGTACCTGTTCATCGCCGGGGGCATCGGCATCACGCCGATCCGGGCGATGGTGCGCCGGTTACGCGCCGAGGGCCGCACCGGTGTGCGGCTGCTTTATCTGACGCTGTCCGCGGCGGAAACCCCGTTCCTGCGGGAGTTCGACGGTCCGGAGGACACCGTGCACCACAGTGACGACCGTGGGCTGCTCGACCTGTGGCCGTACCTTGCCGTTCCGGACGACGACGTGCGCGTCTACTGCTGTGGGCCCGCTCCACTCATGCGGGCCGTACAGACGCTGACGGCCCACTGGCGCATGAGCAGGATCCACATGGAGGAGTTCGCGGCCGGTCACACCGGAATGTCCCTGCCGTTCACCGCGGTCTGGGCCCCCGATGGGCGGCGGGTGGACGTTCCCGCACACCTTTCGCTGCTCGCCGCCCTGCGCCGTGACGGCGTTCGCGTCGAGTCGTCCTGTGAGGCCGGCGTCTGCGGCACGTGCCGCCTCGCGGTCCTCGACGGCGAGGTGGATCACCGTGACTCCGTGTCGACCGAGAAGGAACGCCTATCGAGCGTGGTGGCCTGTGTGTCGCGGGCCAGGTCACCCGAGATCGTCGTCGGCCCCTATGAGAACGAGGAATCGGCGTGACCATCCACGAACTGCATCCCGAGCCCGGATTCACGACGGACGTGTTCGACCGTGACGCGCCGCCCGTGCTGACCGTGGACCCGGGCGACACCGTCGTCGTACGATCACTCGACGCGTCCGGGTTCCTCGAACGGCAGCACTCACCAGGCGAGCAGCGGCCGACCATGTTCGACGGGCGGCGCGGCCACTGCCTCACCGGTCCCATCGACGTGCGCGGTGCGGAGCCGGGGAACGTGCTCGCGGTCCGCATCGTTTCGGCCACCCCGGGCGACTGGGGCTGGACCGTCGCCGGTGCCAAGGACAACGCGCTGAATCGCGCGCTCGGTCTCACCGGAGCGCCCACCTGGCTCCTGTGGGAGATCGACGCCGCCGCCGGGACCGCCACCAGCGACCTCGGTCACACCGTACGGCTCTCGCCGTTCCTCGGCGTGATCGGCATGCCGCCGAACGAGCCGGGCCGGCACTCCACGATCCCACCGCGATCCGCCGGCGGTGGGAACATCGACTGCCGTGACCTGACCGCGGGGGCGACGTTGTTCCTGCCGGTCACCGTACCCGGCGCGCTGCTGCACCTCGGCGACGGCCATGCCGCGCAAGGCGATGGCGAGGTGTCCGGCACCGCGATCGAGTGTCCTATGACAACGGAAGCGGTGCTCGACATCGTCACCGACGTTCCCGTCCCCGGCCTGCACGCCGTGACTCCCCACGGGCGGATCACGTTCGGGTTCGACGCGGACCTCAACGCGGCGATGACGGAAGCCCTCGCCGCGATGGTCACGTGGATGCAGGATCTGTACGACGTCGACAGGGGCACAGCCACGGCACTCGCCAGTTCGGTCGTGGACCTGCGCGTCACACAGGTGGCGAACGAGACATGGGGCGTACATGCCGTCCTGGCACAGGGGGCGATCACCTGAATCAGGGAGAAGCCCTGATCGGTCCCGGCACACGTCTGTCGCGGCCACGGAACGTGGCGCGGTAGGCGCTGGGTGAGACCCCCAGTTCGGCTTGCAGACGCAAGCGCATCGAGCCGGCGGTGCCGAAGCCCGCAGTGACGGCGACCTGGTCGATGGGCATATCGGTGCGCTCCAGGAGGGCGCGGGCTCGTTCGATGCGCTGTTGGGTGAGCCACCGTCCCGGCGAGGTGCCTAATTCGTCACGGAAGCGTCGGGTGAATGTTCGCGTGCTTGTCGATTCCCGGGCGGCCAGCTCCTGCAGCGTGACGGGCCGGTGCAGGTTCTCGAGCGCCCATTGGCGGGCCTTGCTGGTCGAGGAGATTCTCGGGTCCGGCATCGGTCGCCGCACGTATTGCGCCTGCCCGCCTTCGCGGTGTGGCGGGACGACGCTGCCGCGCGCCACTTCGTTGGCGACCGCCGTGCCGTGGTCGGTGCGGATCATGTGCAGGCACAGGTCGATGCCCGACGCCGCGCCCGCAGAGGTGAGCACGCCGTCGTCGTCGGTGTAGAGGACGTCGAGGTCGAAGGCGACGTCCGGGAATCGCTCCCGGAAGCGGGCGGATGAGCGCCAGTGCGTGGTCGCTCGCCGTCCGGTGAGCAGACCCGCCGCGGCCAGCACGAACGATCCGGTGCAGATGGAGGCGATCCGTGTGCCGGGGTGGATCCGCGCCAGCGCCGCAGTGAGCGAGGGCTCGATCGGCCCACCTTGAGGCTCGAAGTCCACGCCGGATCCTGGGACGACGACGGTGTCGGCCTCGGCCAGCGCCTCGAGACCGTGCGTGACGGTGACGGTGAAGTCGGCGTCGGTACGTATTTCCCCGGGCTCGAGTGCGCAGGTCACGACCTCGTAGAGCGCTGCACCCCCGGCCGAGCGCGCCTGGCCGAAGAGGCGGTGAACGATGCTGAGCTCAAATGACAGCGCCTTGTCACGGATCAGGACCGCCACGCGGTGGCGCCCACTACCGGCGAAAGCGGTCATGGCTCGATCTTCGCACATGTTGTCCATCAGGCCAGTCGTCGTGGCGGCGCCGCACGTTGATGATCGATGTCATGAACGTTCTCTGGGTTCTCGCCCACCCCGAACCCCGCTCACTCAACGGCTACCTCGCCACGGAGGGACAGCGCGCGCTCCGCGCCGAGGGCCACCAGGTTGAGGAGTCGGACCTGTACGCGATGAACTGGAACCCCACCGTCGACACCGCCGGCTACGCCCACCGACCCGCGGCACGGTTCCAGGTCGCGGCCGCCGCCGACCGGGCGTACAAGAACGGCACGCAGAGCGCCGATATCCGAGCCGAGCAGGAAAAGATCACCCGAGCGGACGCCATCGTCATCCAGTTCCCCATGTGGTGGTTCGGCATGCCCGCCATCCTCAAAGGCTGGTTCGACCGGGTCTGGCACCAGGGCTTCGCCTACGGCCTGCGCGGCCCGAACGGCGAATGGATCGGCTACGGAGACGGGTTTCTCGCGGGTAAGCGCGCGCTGGCAGTCGTGACCATGGGCGGGCCGGCGTGGCTCTACGGCGAGCGGGGCATCCACGGAGCCGTCGGCGAACTGCTGTTCCCGTTGCAGCACGGCACCCTGTTCTACGCGGGCGCAGAGGTGCTCCCCCCGGTGCTGATCCCCGGTGCCGACAGGCTCACCCCCGAGGAAGGCGAGACGGCGGCCAAGGAACTGCGCGAGCGCCTACTCGCCATGCCGACGACCGAGCCGGTCCCGTACCGAACGCAGAACGGCGGAGACTACGACGACAAGCGCGTGCTGCGGCCGGATGTCGCACCGGGCTTGACCGGACTGGGCGTCCACCTGGCCTGACGCCCGCTGACGGCGCACCGCACCGTAACAGCGCATCCGCGATCGTCGCGGATGCGCTTCCGCCTTTCCGGTCCTGGCTCGCGCCCGCCTCCAGATTGTCGGTGCCCGTTGATACCTATGGCCCCATCACGTTGAACGACCGACGATGGAGCCCCCCATGGCCACGGCCACCTTCAGAGACGAGAGCGCCGCCGGCAGGCGCTCAGTCGAGATCCCTCTTCCCGCTCGGTCCGACGCGAGCCCGGCGCGCGAGATCGCCCGCCTCGTGCCGCGGGCCGGAGGCTGACATGGGCGTCCTTGACAACTTCCCCCGGTCTTACGGCTACCTGCTCGGCCACCGCGTCGAGGGGCTGCCACATGAGCTGTTCGACCTGTACGACGCGGGCGGGCGGCCCGGCGCCGACGAGGCCGGGCGCAGGGCGTTCGGCGTATGGGCGCAACTACTGCTCAGCCTGGGCGACAAGGGCGGCCACGAGCACCCCGAGGAGGTGCTCCGGCTGGTGCGCGAGGTGGCCGACGGCGACATCCCCTGGACGTTCGAGGACACGCGCTTCCTGTGGGAGATCGCCGACGCGCTGTCGTGTTGCGGTCACACCGGCCACGCCGAGCTGTACCGGATTCCGCTGGCCGCCATCGCGACGCTCGGATACTCCGAGCGCCGCCAGATCCTTGGTGACGCGCCGCCGTGGCACCCGGCCCACCGCAGCCCGGGCCGGGCCGCGCTGCGCAAGGACCTGGAGCGCGTCCTGACCGAGCCCCCGGAGCACGGGCCGGCCGGGGTCGTGCGCAGCCTGGTCTGGGACGGCGACCCCCTCGCCCGTGCCATGGCAGGGAAGTACGCCGCCCGGCTGACCCACCCCGCCGTGCTCCCGCTGCTGAAACACTGGTGCAAGGCCAAGGCCAACAAGCCCAGCGAAACCTGGCTCGCCAAGGTCCGCACGCTGCTCACCGACGACGGCGTGGCGGTGCTGCGCGAGATCCTCTCCCGCGTGGCCACCCACCGCGAGAGTCGCGAGCCCGGCGGCAGGGTCTTCCTCGCCCGCCACACCGCCCTCCCGCTGCGCGGCATGCTGTGGACCTGCGAGGTGATCGACGCGCCCTGGGTGTCCACGCTGCTCGGCGACGTCGCCACCAACTGCGGCATCGGGCGCAACGGCACCGGCGGCGCCGCCGTCTGCCGCAACGAGAAACTGGCCAACGCCGCACTGAACGTGCTGGCCAAGCGGGGCGGCCTCGACACGGTGGGCGTGCTCGCGCGCGTGCGAGCCAAGGTGCGCAGACGGGCCCTGCTGGCGAAGGCGTCCGAGGCCCTCGACGCGGTGGCCGTGCATGAGGGGCTGAGCCACGAACAGCTCGTCGACCGGACGGTCCCGGCCTTCGGACTCGGCCCCGACGGGGTCCGGGAGGAGCAGGCCGGCGACTGCGTCGTCCGGCTCGACGTCGACGGGCCGGTGCTGCGGTTCGTCAACGCGTCGGGGCGCGTCGTCAAGTCGGCGCCCCAGTCCATCCGCAAGGATCCGGTGCTCGCCGATCTCAAGGCCACGCTGAAAGACCTCAAACGCACGCAGGCCGCCGAGCGGCTGCGCCTGGAGCAGATGCTCATCGTCGAACGCGAGCTGTCCTGGCAGGAGGCCGAGCAGTACTTCTTCGACCATCCGGTCACCGGCCCCTACACCCGCGCCCTCATCTGGCGGCTCCCCGACGGGTTCGCCGGGCTGCCGGCCAGGAGCGATGGCGGCTGGGCGCTGGCCGAGGCGAGCGGCAGATCCGTGCGTCCGGGCGCAGACACGCCCGTCCGGTTGTGGCACCCCATCCAGGAGGGCGCCGAGGGGGTGCGCGGCTGGCGCGACCACCTGCTGGAGCGGGGGATCAGGCAGCCGTTCAAGCAGGCGTTCCGCGAGGTCTACCTGCTGACCCCGGCCGAGGAGCGCACCCGCACCCACTCCGACCGTTTCAAGGGCCACTTCGTGCGCTACGGGCAGGCCAAGGCGCTGCTGGAGCAGCGCGGCTGGAGCGGGTTGTCGATCGGTCACTGGGACTACGAATGCGGCGGCGACGTGGGGGCGGCCGTCAAGACGCTCGCCGGCTGGCAGGCGAGCTGGGGCATGCAGGTCGCCTCCGACCCTCAGCAGGACGCCTGGGGCACGGCCTCCTGCGCCGCCACCGACGAGATCCGGTTCCGCCACGCGGATCTTCCCGGCGACGCGCCGCTCACCGAAGTGCCGCCGCTGGTGCTGTCGGAACTGCTGCGCGACGCCGACCTCGCCGTGGGGGTCGGGTCTTTGGGGCTCGACCAGCAGGCGGCGGCCGGGCACGACGGCTACTGGCAGTCGTACGGGTTCGGCGAACTGAGCGAGACCGCTCGCACCCGGCATGACGCGCTGGCCCGGCTGCTGCCCCGGCTGAAGATCGCCGACCGGGCGGAGCTGACCGACCGGTTCCTGCGCGTGCGCGGGCAACTGCGCACCTACCGGATTCATCTGGGGTCGGGCAACATCCTGATGGAGCCGAACGACGCCTACCTCTGCATCGTCCCCGGCCGCGACCGCTCCGTCCCATCGGTGTTCCTGCCGTTCGAGGAGGACGGCGGCATGTTGTCGGTCATCTTGTCGAAGGCGTTCCTGCTGGCGGACGACACCGGGATCAGCGATCCCAGCATCACCCACCAGCTCGTCGCCACCTGACGGCAGCCCGCCGGCAGGGCCAGGCCGGTCCCATGCCGCCACCCATGAAGAGCTCGGTGATCAGCCCGATCGCGGTCGCCGAGCTTGCCGGCCTGAGTGTCTCTGGCTGACTGGGATGATTACACTACATCATGCAGTGTAGTAATGCTACAGCAAGCAGTGTAGCTCGGCTAAGATCGGTCCATGCCGACCACGAAGACGCTGCGTGATGGCTCCCCGCAGAAGCGGGCCGCCATCCTCTCGGCGGCCCGGGAGCTGTTCCTCGCCGACGGCTTCGACCGGTCGAGCATCGGCGCGGTAGCCGCCCAGGCGGGCGTGTCCACACGCACGGTCTACGACTACTTCGGTGACAAGCAGACCCTGCTGCAGGCTGTCGTCCAAGCCATCGGCCAGTCACTCGTCACCACGATCCGGCGCACCCTCGACGACACGCTCACCGGGCTCACCGAGGCCGCCGAGCTGGAGGGCGCCCTGGTCACGTTCTCGATGCGGATCGCGACCGACATGCTCGGCTCAGCTGAGTACGCCACGCTGCAGCGCCTGGTCCGGGCCGAACCCGGCCACCTGCGGCACAGGGAGGACCAGCCCATGACCAACGCGCCCGACGAAGCTCTGGGTGAGCGGCTGGCCGTCCTCACCCGAGCCGGACTGCTCGACGCCCCTGACGCGCGGCTCGCGGCCGACCACTTCATCGCGCTGACCTTCGGGGTCGCGCTCAACAGGCTCGGCTCCGCGAACGCCGCCGAGGACCCCCGCGTTCGCCCACTCATCGTCGAGGGAGTGCGGGCGTTTCTCCGGGCATATCGGAGCACATGAGGTGGCGGCGCGCTCGCGCCCCGCCACCCGTGCGAACAGACCATCAAGGCCCGCCGACCAGCATGCAGGTCTCTAGGTGAGTTCCACCCCGTCGATCTCAGGTCCGTTCGGCGGCTGCTGATAGCCGTGCGCGGTCATGCGGGTCTCGGGAAGCTTCTCGCACGGCACGCAGTCGGGCCAGAAATGCTCCGGCGTGCGCCCGCTCACCGGATTGCGGTAGTGGAACCACATCGGCAGAATGGCGGGCCACTCGACGAACGTGCCCGTCCCCCCGCGGAATCCCTCCTGACGCCGGCCCAGGTCGGTCAGCAGGATGTCCGGCGGGTAGGTGCTCAGCAGGCGACTCGGCGGTGGGGGTGGCTCACCTTCCGGCCGAGCCACCGCGGACGCCCAGCCGCCCTTCCAGTCGGGCGACGCGAAGTAGTGTTCATCGATGGTCAGGCTCCACAGCCGCCAGATGCCGTCCTCCAGCACGGCCTGATCGTTGGGATACATCCCGGAGTGCAGGCCGCCCATGTAGAAGTCCTTCGAGGAACTGCCCGGTTCCTTCGATGTGCGCGGCTGGAACAGCCGGGTGCGCAGGTTCGCCGACCGACCGTCGTGCGACACATGGATCACGGGCTGGGTGCGCCAATGGAAGGAGATCGCGCTACGGCGCGCGGGAGACGGACCCCAGCTTGCGTTGGCCGCGCCGATGATCCGGTCGCGACCTACGAAGTAGCCCGCGAAAGGCGCCTGCTTGTGGCCGTTGACCGCGAAGATCGCCGCCATGTCGGACCAGGCGAAATCGTCGAGGTAGTAGCCGTAGGCCGACGAGACGTTCTCGACTCCGTCGTATGCCCGGGAGCGCGCGAGCCGGCGCGCGAGGTCGGTCAGATCGAGCGGGGCCTGGTCCAGCCGGCTCGGGGGCGTTTCGCCGAACAGCGCACGCTCGACGGGCGCCACGTCGAGAAACGCTGGTATGCCGAAGTCCGGCGCGGACGATCGTTCCGTGTCGCGGCCGCCCAGCGGCGCGATACCGCCGCTTCCCCACCCCTCGAAATAGTCGGCGCGAAGCAGCGGCGTCAGCGATATCTCCTTCAGCTTCCACAGCCCGTCCTCCTTGACGAAGCGGTTGCGGAACACGGAGAACTCCCAGAGGCCCGCACGCTTCGTCGCATCGCCCAGAAGACCCAGCTCGATCCCCCGGCCGAGCGCCTCCCGGCCCCCGGGCAGCACCTCGACGATGAGATCGAAGATCAGACGCTCATTGAGCCGGCCGTGGGCGAGGCCCTCCGGCCCCATCCGTTCCATGGCCCGGCGCACGCCCGCGCGTCCCGCGAAATCTCCCACACCGGCGACCGCGACGATCGCATCCTTGGCGAAGAGATCGACCACATCGCTCCACATCCCGCGATCGACGTAGTAGCCATAGGCGTTCTGGAGGTTACGAATCGCGTCCTCGTCGTTCAGCCGGCGGATCCTGCCCGCCAGTTCTTCGACGGTCGCGCCACTGCGCGGCGCGTCGCCGATCGGCGCCGGGATCGGCATCCCCGTCTCATCGCTGGTGAAGTGCTTCGGCACGATCGGCAGATCCTGACCGCCGACGTTGGCCCAGCCGTCGTGATAGTCGCCTTCGAACTGGGGATGGTAACGCATGCTCGCGATGAGCCAGCGCCCGTCCTCAAGGACGTAGTCGCTCTCATAGATCCCCCCTTCGACGCGCGCCGTTCCTTTGCCGTCGCCGAGGAAGCGCATGGCCATCCAGCGGGCCCGTGCCGTGCGTGCGTCGACGGAGAGGTTCACCAGCGGCTCGTCGATGACCTCGGTGTGGAGAGAGCCCGGTGCGCGGCCGTTCATATCCCCCGCACGGGCATCAAGCCATGCCCTGATCGCCTCGCGTCCGGTCACGGTCTCGTCGCCCCACCGCAGTGTGCCGTCCTCGGCGAAGAGCGCGACCATCGCGTGCCACTGCCCGAACTGACTGTGATGCGCGTAGCCACGCTGCACGTTCTTGACGGCGCGAAGCGACTCGACCCGCGCGACATCTCGCGCGAGCTCATCGATCGCCCTCTGCTCCTGCGTATCCATCCCTGCCCCTCCCATCGTTCCCGGAGCGGGGCGCGTCGAGAACGCGCCCACGACCGGCACGGCGGCGAGCACCCCGCCTCGTCTTGCTCATTTCATCGCCTGTTCCTCCTGCCTCTCACTCCGGAACAAAGCTGCTCTGCGCGATATGACGGACTCCGCCATTGGCCTGTACGGCATCGTCGCGGCTGTTGAAGTAATAAATCGCCCCGATTCTGCCCGGCTCGGCCTCGAAGGCGTTCGGATACCCCAGATCCCAACTGCCACCGTCATCGCGGACGATGATCTCAGGACCCCAGCTCTTGCCTTCGTCCTCGCTCACCACGGCGCGAATGCCGTAGGGCTTGAGGCGGTAACCGTAGACGACGACGAGCCGTCCGTCCGCCATCGCGACCAGGCTGCCCGGCGCGCCGAAATCATTGACCCGTGACAGGAACTGCCACGTCAGGCCGCCGTCGTCGCTGGAGAACAGTTCCGTCCACATGACTCCGGTGGGATCGCGCTGGCAGCGCAGCGTGCACAGGATGCGGCCGCTCGGCAGCATCACACCGCGAGGATAGAACCAGCGGTGACCGCCGAAGCGATAGGTGCTCTTCCAGTCCCCTTCCGCCGACGCGAAGGGATCCTGCTTGGGCGTGATGAAGGACAGGAAATGGAACTCTGTGCCGTCGTCGGTGCCGGCGTACACCAGCGGCCGGCGGTTCCACCCGTCCTCGCTGATCAGCGTCAGGAACAGCAGACAGCGGCCGTCGGGTCGTACCGTCGCCGAGTTGATCGCCGACAGCGAATGCAGTCCGTCGAGCGGTAGCTCGACGGACGGCGTCCAGCTGTGTCCCGCATCCGTCGAGACGCGAACGAAGGAACGGCTCTCCGGCTTACCGAAATCGGTGCTGCTGTTGCCCACCAGGACGTCGCGATCCAGGAAGTCGAACGGCCCCCACGGTGAGAGATCCCGGGGACTGCCTTCCTGCGCCGCGGTCGGACGCGGATAGACATCGAACTCGGGATCCGCCCACGTGCGCCCGCGATCGGCCGACCGCATCGTGACCAACCGGCTCCCGCGGCCTCCGCGCTCACCGAGCTGATCATGACTGATCTTGGCGGGGTCGCTGTAATCGGCGTCCAGCGACATGAAATTGGCGACGAATTCGCCCGAGGCCGTCTCCCAGAAGCCCATCGTATAAGGCCATGCGCAGAACTCTCCGTCGCGGCGATAGACGACCGCGTGATCCACGTCCTTGGCGGCGCGAGGCGGGCCGAATCTCCGAATCATCGTCCCTCTTTTCCGTCGTTCCCCGAATAGACGCGGGCGGCGTTGTCGTGGAGGAACTTGCGCGCTTCTTCCGCTGTCAGGAAGTCGGCGGCCGCACGAGCCATGGCCGCTTTCTCGGTGTAGTTCCAGAGCATGCTCTGGCCTACGTCGGATCCCCACATGACGCGGTCAGGGCCGAAGCTGTCGACCATCCGCCGAACGATATGCGCCGGCCGCACGTCCTCCGCGAGCAGTCGCTCCATGTTGATCTCGGTGATCTTGAAATGCACGTTCGGCACGTCGTCGAAGATCTCGATCGTCTGGTCGATCCCGAAATGCGGCGGGCCCGGCAACTGCACCTCCTCGCCTGCTTCCTGGGCGAGCCGGACCTCGTACTGCGTCATCCCGAAGGGCATTCCGCCATGGTCGAGCAGGATCGGCAGCTCGGGGAACCGACGCGCGATGATCTTGATGAGCGGCAACAGGTACGGGAGCTGCTTCATGAAAAGGATCAAGGTCATCGGCGTCCCGAGCTCCGCGCAGGTCTTCCACACCTCCATCGACTGCGGCGAACTCAGCCATGCGGTGTCCAGGATCCACGGCCGGGTATGCGCCATGCGGAATCCGCGGACGTGGTCGTTCCCGACCATCTCGCGATAGCGATCGGGAGTGGCCGGATCCTGAGGGTCGAGGATGACCACCGGATGCAGTCGACCGGGAAACTTCCGCGCCGATTCGAGGATATAGCTGTTGTCATATCCGTAGAGATGGCCGCGTTGCACCAGACACGCCTCGGCGACGCCGTGTTCGTCCATCATCGCGATGAGCGCTTCGGCCGTCACGGTGAAGTCGGTGCGCTTCGGAGTCGGCAGATCGGGCCGTAGGGCCTTGGGCCGGTACGTATCCCAATCGTCAGAGATCAAATGCGCGTGGGTATCGAAGAGTGGCGAGACCATGTTGCTCCGTTTCACTCGGGTGGTCGGGAACTGAAGACCGGATGACGCCGTGACCTGGATCGCGCCGGCCTCACTGCTTCGGCGACATCGTCAACCAGGCCTTACGCTCCGGCGGCGCCTGCGGCTTGTCGTGCCCCTGCCAGCGCGCGGTGCTGATCGTCGAGAAGGAGCCGGTGAACCACGCGAGCGGCGCGAAGAACATCAGCTCCTTCGCCTTGGCCTGCATCTTCTTGAACGCCTCGCCACGCTTGGCCTTGTCGTTGGTGTTGAGCGCGGCGGCAGCGGCGGCGTCGATCTCCGGATCGCAGACGCCGGACGGGTTCGCCGCGGCCGTCTTCTTCTCGTTGCACTCATACCAGCGAGTGATGCCGATGCTCGGATCGGCCCCGAGGTTCGTCCTCAAGAACGAGAGGTCGAAGTCACTCTCGGTGTACATCTTCTCGTTGTACACCGCGCCCGAGGTGCCGATGAGCTCGGTGGCGATGCCGACCTCCGCCAGCATGGACTTCGCCATCTGGGCCGTCTTGGCGACCTCGCTCAGCGGGGTGATGTAGCGCGCCTTCAGGGTGAACCTGGTGCCGTCGGACCCTCGTTCGAAACCGGCCTCGTCGAGGGCCTTGTTGATCGCGTCGAGATCGCGCGGGAAGTCCCGACTGAAATCGATGTCCGGGTTGATCGCCCAGTCCAGCGTCTTCGGGAAGAACGCGTTGGTGGCAGTCCCCAGCCCCGACAGCGCCGTCTTCGCGATGGCATCGCGATCGAGTGCCGCGAACACCGCGGCCCGCACGGCCGGGTCCTTGAGGTACTCGCTCTTCGTGTTCTGCATCATGATGACCACCTGGGGGAACATCCCGTGCGTGAGCAGCTGGGCGTTCGGGTCGGTGGAGACCCGGGCCTGCTGCGACGGGTCCAGCACGGCCTCGTCGATCTCGCCGGCGAACAGCGCCTCCGCACGGCTGTTGGGATCGGCCATGACGGTGAAGACGGCGCGGTCGACCCGCACCTCGCCCTCCCAGAAGTCCGGGTTCTTGACGAGCACGACCTCCTGACCCGGGGTGTAGGAGCCGAACTTCATCGGACCGGTGCCGATCGGCTTCTTGTTCGCCTCGTTGGTGACGTAGTCGGTGCCCGCGTAGACGTGCTTGGGCAGCATGAACTGCTGCGCGACCGTTTCCAGCAACGGGCCGTAGGGCTTGTCGAGGTGCACCACGACGGTGGACGCGCCGGTGACCTCGACCGACTTGATCCGCTCGGCGAGCAGCGCCCCGAAGGTCTGCAGCGGGACGATCTCCTCGAAGTTGAACTTCACGTCCTCTGCGGTGAACGGCTTGCCGTCATGCCACTTGACGCCCTCACGAAGCTGCAGCGTCAGGTCCAGACCGTCCGGGCTGACCTGCCATTCCTTCGCCAGTCCGGGCGAGATCTTGTAGTCGTCCGAGATCCGGATCAGCGGATCCATGATCTGCGAGCTGAACAGCTGCGAGATCGGGGCGCTGACGAACTGCGCGTTCAGTCCCAGGGTCATGGGGTCGCCGCCGACCGCCTGCACGTACACGGTGCCGTCCGCGGCGCTCTCTCCGGCGCACGCGCTCATCGTGAGCACGCCCGCCATCAGGGCCGCCGCGAGCACTCCGCCGCGTCCTGTCCTCTTCGTCTTCAGCTTCCGCTGCATGTGCACGAGCTCCTGTCCGTCTTACCGAGCCGGCGTCATCTTGGACCAGGGCACGCGTTCCGCCATCACCCGCGGCGCGTCCTGCCCCTGCCAACGCGCGGTGCTGATCGTCGGGAAGGCGCCGTTGAACCACGCGAGCGGCGCGTAGTACATCAGCTCCGCCGCCCGGGCCTGCATCTTCTTGAGTGCCTCGGCGCGCTTCGACTTGTCGTTGGTGTCGAGCGCGCCGGTAGCGGCGGCGTCGATCTCCGGATCGCAGATGTGGGTGGGGTTGGAGCCCGGGTTTCTCTTCTTGTTGCACTGATACCAGTTGGCGATGCCGAGGCTCGGGTCGGGCCCGGTGGTCATCCGCACGAAGGCGAGATCGAATTCGCTCTTCTTGTACAGCTTCTCGCTGTAGACCGCGCCGCCCGCGCTGGTGAGCTTGGTGGCGATCCCGATATCCTTGAGCATCGACTGCGCCATCTGGACGGTCGCGCCGACCTCGGTCAGCGTGAAGATGTAGAGAATGTTCAGGGTGAATCTCGTGCCGTCGGGCCCTCGTTCGAAGCCGGCGTCATCGAGGGCCTTGTTGATCGCGTCGAGATCGCGTGGGAAGTCCTTGTCGAAGTCGACATCGGGGTTGACCGCCCAATCGAACGACGGCGGGACGAATCCGGTTGCGGTCTTCCCGATCCCGGACATCGCGGTCTTCGCGAAGGCGTCACGATCGAGCGCCGCGAACAGGGCGGCGCGGACGGCCGGGTCCTTGAGATACTCGCTCTGCGTGTTGAACATCATCGACACCATCTGCGGGAACATCCCGTGCGTGAGCAACTGGGTGTTCTCGTCGGTGGAGATCCGGCCCTGCTGCGACGGGTCCAGCACGGCGCCATCGATCTCGCCGGCGATCAGCGCCTCCGCACGGCTGTTGGGGTCGGCCATGACCGTGTAGACGGCTCGGTCCACCTGGGACTTCTCGCCCCAGTAGTCAGGGTTCTTGACGAGCGCGACCTCCTGGCCCGGGGTGTAGGAGCCGTACTTCATCGGGCCGGTGCCGATCGGCTTCTTGTTCGCCTCGTTGGTGACGTAGTCGGTTCCGGCATAGAGGTGCTTGGGCAGCATGTACTGCTGGGAGACCGTTTCCAGCAGCGGGCCGTAGGGCTTGTCGAGGTGCACCACGACGGTGGACCCGCCGGTGATCTCGACCGACTTGATCCGCTTGGCGAGCAGCGCCCCGAAGGTCTGCAGCGGGACGATCTCCTCGAAGTTGAACTTCACGTCCTCGGCGGTGAACGGCTTGCCGTCATGCCACTTGACGCCCTCGCGAATGTGCAGCGTAAGGTCCAGCCCGTCCGGGCTGACCTGCCATTCCTTCGCCAGTCCGGGCGACATCTTGTAGTCGTCCGAAAGGAAGATCAGGGTGTCCATGATCTGCGCGCTGAACAGGATGGGATACGTACCGCCGGTCAACTGAGCGTTCAATCCCGTGGTCATGGGGTCACCGTTGACGGCGTACACGTACACCTTGTTCTCCGCGCCGCCGCCCTCCGCGGCGCATCCGCTGATCGCGAGCACGCTCGCCATCAGGGCGGCGAGCACTCCGCCGCGTCTTGTCCTCTTCGTGTTCACGGTCTCCTGCCTTTCTGCACGAGTCGTCATACCTCGCGTGCCGTGATGTCCCGTTGCCGCTCGGAGCGCGCCTGGTGCAGGACCGGTGCGGCTGCCAGCAGGGTCTTGGTGTAGGGGTGGGACGGCTCGGCGAAGATGGTCTCCTTGGCACCCTCTTCGACGATCTCGCCCGATCGCATGACATAGACGTAGTCGGCCACCTTCCGCACGACCGGGAGGTCGTGGGTGATGAAGACGTAGCCGACGCCGAGTCGGTCCTTCAGGTCGGCCATGACCCGCAGTACTCCGGCCTTCACCGACGCGTCGAGCGCGGAGACGGCTTCGTCCGCCACGATGATCTGCGGATTCAGGGCGATCGCCCTGGCGATCAGCACGCGCTGGCGCTGACCGCCGCTGAGTTCATGGGGGTAGCGGTCGAGGAATTCCTCGGCGGGGTTCATGCCGACCAGGTGCAGCGCCTCGCGGGTCTTCTCGCGCACCTGTGAGCGGGTCGTCGCGATGCGGTGCAGCCGGATCACCTCGCCGACGGTCTGCTCGACGCGCTTGCGGGGGTTCAGCGACCCCGCGGGGTCCTGCAGCACCGCCTGTACGCGGCGCCGATAGTGGATTCGCTCCTTCTTGGTCATCGCCGAGATCGGCACCCCGTCCAGTTCGACACCGCCGGAGCTGGGCGGGATCAGGTCGAGAAGGATGCGAGCCAGCGTGCTCTTGCCGCTGCCGCTCTCTCCCACGATCGCCACGAAATCGCCCGGCCGGGCGCGCAGCGTGGCGCCCGAGACGGCGCGCACCGCCTCCGTTCCCCGTCCCGACCGGAAGGTCTTCGAGACGTTCTTGGCTTCAAGAAGCATCGACGGCCTCCTCGGCGAGCTGTCGCCGCAACTCGGGCGGTATGGAGTAGAGCTCCACACCGTCATCTGTCAGGCTGCGCACGCTGCGCAACAGGGCTTGGGTGTAGGCGTGCCGTGGCTCGTACAGCACCTGCTCGGTGGCGCCCTCCTCGACGACGCGGCCGCCGTACATGACGTAGATGCGGTCCGTCATGTTCGCGACGACGGCGAGGTCGTGCGAGATCAGCATCAGGGAGGTGCCCAGGTCGGAGACCGTGGTGTCGAGGGTCTTCAGCACGCGCTGCTGGACGGTGACGTCGAGGGCCGTCGTCGGCTCGTCGGCGATGATCAGAGAAGGAAGCTTGGCGATCGCGATCGCGATCAGCACGCGCTGGCGCATCCCGCCGCTCAGTTCGTGCGGAAACCTGGTAGCGACCTCCTCGGGCTTCTCCAGGCCCGCCTGCTCCAGGAACCGGTGCACCGCCCGAGTCCGAGCGGAGCCATCCCCTTCCCGGCCCGGCGGGATGGATTCGGCGACCTGTTTGCCGACCCGCATCGTCGGGTTCAGGAACGTCAGCGGGTCCTGGAAGATCATGCCCACGCGGCTGCGCCTGATCTCGTCCCACGCCTCAGGCGGCGCGCCGACCATCTCCTGCCCCGAGATGCGGATCGATCCGGTCACCCGGACCCGAGGTGAGGTCGGCAGCAGTCCGGCGATGGATCGTCCCGTGACGGACTTCCCCGATCCGGACTCTCCGACGACACCGACGCGCTCACCGTCCCTGATCACCAGGTCCACGCGCCGGACCGCCTCGACTTCGCTGCGCTCCCCCGTCGGAAGCACGACGTGGAGCCCTTCCACCGAGACGAGCGGTTCATCGTCTTGAGGAGCATGCGCCGGAGCGTTCACTTGACCCTCCCGATCGTCGGGTTGAACGCGTCGTTGAGCGCGTCGCCGAGCATGTTGACGGCGAGCACGACGAGGAAGATGCAGGTTCCGGGCAGGAGGGCGAGCCACCAGCTGTCCCGCATGTAGGACTGTGCCTCGTTGAGCAGTCCGCCCCAGCTCGGGTTGCTCGGGTCGCCGACCCCGATGTACGCCAGACCGGACTCGATCAGGATCGCGCGTCCCACGGTCATGGTCGTGGCCACGAGCACGGGGGGCATGGCGTTCGGGATCACATCGGACCAGAGGATGCGGATGCTGTGGAAACCGGCCGCCTTCTGCGACTCGACGTAACCGAGCTTCGAGATCCGCATCGCCTCGGCCCGCACGATGCGGCCGACGCCGGGCCACATCGTGATCGCCAGGAGCGCGCCGACGATGACGATGTTCGAACCGAGCACCGCCGCCGCGACCAAGGCGAGCACGAGGCCGGGGAGCACCTGGAAGAACTCGGCGATCTTGACCATGGCGGTGTCGATCCAGCCGCCGAAGTATCCCGCCAGGCCGCCGACGATCAGTCCGAACGTCATGCACAGCACGGCGACGCTGAAGCCCACCAGCAGCGAGATCTGTCCGCCGTAGACGACTCGCGCGAGGTAGTCGCGGCCGAGCATGTCGGTTCCGAACGGGTGCTCCGCGCTGGGCGGGAGCAGCTTCGGGAAGCTGGTCGCGACCGGATCGGTCACGAAGAACGGACCGATCGCCGCGACAAGCACCAAGATGATCACGAGCGGGAGGAAGACCAGGGTGGAGGGCCGGCGGAAGAACGCGCGCCAGGCCGCGCCCTGCCCGCCATGGGACCGTTCCCGCGCGGCGAGCGGGGCGGTGCGCGCGTTCGGCGCCGGCCCGGACGGCCCCGTCGTGAGCGCCTCCTGTGGGGTCTGCTGCTGCGTCATGTCGTCACCTCCTGCTTGGGCGCGAACCGGGCGCGGAGCCGGGGGTCGACGATCCCGTAGATCACGTCAGTGATGATGTTGACGATGATGATCGTGATGGTGAGCATGATCGTGATACCGAGCACGACCATGTTGTTCTTCCGTTCGATGGCGTCGACGAACAGCAACCCCATCCCCGGCCAGCCGAACACCCGCTCGACGAGCACGGAGCCGGCCAGGATGAATCCCAGGCTGTAGCCCGAGACCGTGACCAGCGGCAGCAGCCCGTTCGGCAGCGCGTGCCGCCACAGCACCCGCCGCGACGACAGTCCCTTCGACCGCGCCGTGTCGATGTAGTCCTGACCCAGCGACTCGATCACCGCCGAACGCGCGATCCGGGCCTTGTACGCCAGCTCGGTGGTGGCCATCGTGATGATCGGTAGCACCATGTACTCCCAGTAGATGCCCGGCTGGCCGTACGGGCTCTTGCCATGCGTCGGCAGCCAGCCGAGCGTGATCGAGAACACCATGATCAGCAGCATGCCGAACCAGAAGTTCGGGATGGAGAACAGACCGACTGCGACGCCCGAGATGCCGCCGTCGAGCCAGCGCTTCCGCGTGCGCGCCGCGATCGATCCCAGCACGATCCCGCCCAGCGTGGACAGGATGAAGGAGGGCACCGCGATGGCGAGCGTGTTGCCCGCACGACTGAGGATGATGTCCAGGACCGGCTCGGCGTTGGTGGCGAACGAGTATCCGAGGTCGCCTTGGAGCACGTTGCCGAGGTAGATCAGGTAACGCTCCCAGAGCGGCTTGTCCAGGCCGTAGGCCGCCATGATGCGCTCACGGAACTCCTCCGTGAGCGGCACGTCGCCGACCAGAGCCTGGACCGGGTCGCCGGGCGCGAGTTCGAGCAGGAAGAACAGAACCGTGATGACGACGATGAAAAGGATGAACGACGACAGCAGCAATCTGCCGTAATGGAGAAGCCCTGCCTTCATCGGTGACTCCTTGCGCTCTAGTGCGTTGTCGCGCCGAGGCCATCACCTCAAGGGACGGTCAACGCGATGTACTTCTACTCGAGGTGCTCGAGGATGCCGTCCGACGGTCTTCGCGGCCGAGGTCCACCGGCTCTTCCTGACCGGCCGCCGGGTGAGCGGGTCGCGGTCGTCCCGATCAGGGCCATCGCAGCCTCGACATCGTGCCCGCCGGGGTCCGGCGCGGCGACCGGGACGAGCGTGGGTGAGCGGCACACGATCGCGGGGTCGGACCTCTGTCCGCGTCCGCAACGGCTAACTCACTGTCGCCACCGTCGGCTTCTAGCTGGGGGTCGCTCCTCATCACATCTCCACGAGGTTCCGTACGATGTTCATTTCACGATCTCGCTGCTCGGAATACGAACATAAAGTGACGGGACATCAACGTCAAGAGCAAGTTTCACCTCGATGTCGCGGACCTCTCCGAGCACATAACCACGGATGTGAGCACCTGTGGGCGTTGCCGACGAGAAGGTGAACAAAACCCCGACCACCCTTCCGTATGACGAAAAGAGGGTTGCATATCGCGAACACAGAAAGTCCCTCATATGCCTTCATCCCTGCTACGGCGGGGCCGACCAGCAGCGACCGTCAACTCCAACGGCGCTGGACGGTAAGAGGGAGCACCGCGCCGGCGATGAGGACGATCACCTGCCAGGAGAGGCGTCGGCCCATGGTGGCGTCGGGACACGGGCGTTCGAACGCCCCGGCCGCCCATGGAAGCCCGGCACATTCGTAGGAGGTCTGTCCGGTTCACGCCGAGCCGCTCAGCCGTGAGCGCGGCGTGAGGTCTCGACCGTCCTACTCGAAGAGCGGAGCAGCTTCGCGGCGCGCCCGGCCGGCTCGAACGTCGTCGCTCCGAGGCGATCGCGACGGCTGGACCGTCGGTGAGAGCGTGCGATGGCCATGCAGGTCAACGCCCCATCTCACCCGCCCTCGTCGGGCCTCGTCGGATGGGCGTGAGGCAACTGAATCGATCAAAGTTCGCGATGCAATATATAACTTCATATGGCGAACATCGGTCCATGGCGTGGTGTCGCGCGTCGCACTCGGGCCCCTGGGGAGCCAGGTCACCGGCCTCATCGCCCCTGGAACACGCACGCGGCCATGATCAGGACAGATCCCCGACTTTCCAGCCCGCCGGCGCCAATTGGGGCGGCCTCAATCGATCGTAGACAGGGGCGTTATTGTTCCGTATGATGAACAACTGGTTCATGCTTCGCACCATATGGATCCCATGAATGCCTCCAGCCGAGGATGCCCCGCCCGCTACCCGGGTCCCTCAGGGATGGTCGGCTGTCACGTCGTTGACCGGACTGCGGGCAGGTTGCCCGGTCAGGACCCGTACAGCCTCTTCTGCGGCGATGCGCCGCACTGTTGTGATGGCCTGCTCGGAGTAGTAGGCGGCGTGGGGAGTGACGATCACGTTGGGCAGGGTGAACAGGGGGTTGCTGGGGCGCCAGTCGCGCTGCTTCGCGGGCTCCTCCTCAAGGTCGTCCAGTGCTGCGCCGGCGATCCATCCCTCGGTGAGTGCCTGGTAGATCGCCGCATCCTCGACGATCGGGCCGCGAGCGGTGTTGACGAGGATGGCGGCCGGCTTCATCCTGCGGAGCGTCGTACGGTCGAAGGTGTGGTGTGTCCCGGGGGTGAGCGGCGCCTGGATCACGAGGTAGTCGGAGCCTTCCACGAGCTGGTCGAAGGACACCGGCCGCACGTGACGCGATCGGATCTCGGACTCGTCGAGGAACGGGTCGTGCGCCCAGACCTCGACGCCGAACCCTCTGGCGCGTTCGGCGATGAGCTGTGCGATGAAGCCGAAGGACAGCAGCCCGAACACCCGTCCCCGCAGCCGCCAGATCGGCTCCCCGCTCTGCCACCGCCATACGCCCTGCCGGGTCGCCTGGTCGTAGGCGCAGATCTTGCGGGCGGCGCCGAGCCAGAGCGCGACGGCGTGGTCGGCGACCTCCTCGGCGCACCAGTCGTTCGGCGCGTTCGTGACCTGGATTCCCCGCCGGGTCGCGGCGTCGACGTCGACGATGTCCACGCCCGTGCCGTAGCGAGCGATCACCCGGCACCGGGTGAACGCGTCGATGGCGCGGGACCCGACCCGAGCGTACTGAGTCAGCACGCCATCGACGTCCCGGCCCTTTTCGATCACCTCGTCCTCGCTCTTGCACTGTGCGGCGAGGAGCTCGAATCCGGCGCCTTCGACGATCGCACGTTCGATGTCCACATCGCCGAAGTCGGAGTCGGCGATCATGATGGTGCCTCTGGCGTCAGTGCGAGTCACGGGGAAGCCCCTTGGTGTGTACGAGATCCTGATAGGCCAAGGCAAGCTCCAAGCAGCCTCCGCTGTCCAGTTGCCCGACCGTGGAGCGGTAGATCTCCTGCCACGGTGTCTGGTTGTCGAATACCGGCGGTGTGTGGTCGGCCCACCGCTCGGCGATCTCCTCGTCCGGCAGCAGGACGTCGACGCGCGCGTTGTCCAGGTCGATGCGAATGCGGTCACCGGTCCGCAGGATGGCGAGATTGCCGCCGGCCGCGGCCTCGGGGCTGGCGTTGAGGATCGACGGCGCGTCCGAGGTGCCGCTCTGGCGGCCGTCACCGAGCGTGGGCAACGTGGTGATGCCTCGCCGGATCAACGCGGCGGGGACCTCCATGTTCACGACCTCGGCCGAACCCGGATAACCGATCGGCCCGGTGTAGCGGATGACGAGGATGCAGTCCTCGTCCAGGCCCAGGCCGGGATCGTCGATGCGGGCGTGGTAGTCCTCGGGCCCGTCGAAGACGACGGCGCGATACTCGGACACCGCGCGGAGGTCGTCGGTGAGGACCGAGGTCTTCATGACCGCGGAGCCGAACAGGTTGCCCGTCATGACGAGCAGCCCGCCGCGCGCGGCGAGAGGCTCGTCGAAGGGACGGATGACCGTCGGGTCGCCGGGCGGGGCGTCGGCCAGGTTCTCGGCCACGGTACGGCCGGAGACGGTCACGGCGTCGCCGTGCAGGCGCCCGGCGGTCAGCAACGACCGCATGACGGCGGGCACTCCGCCGGCGCGGTAGAAGTCCTCGCCGAGGAACTCACCGGCGGGGGCGACGTTCGCCAGTACCGGGATGTCGGCTCCGACGCGTTGCCAGTCCTGGATGGACAGTGGCACCCCGACGTGTCGCGCGATGGCGTTGATGTGGATGGGCACGTTGGTGGAGGCGGCGATGGCCGAGGCGACCACGATCGCGTTCTCGAAGGCCCGCAAGGTCATGATCTTGCGCGGGGTGAGGTCCTCGCGTACGAGATCCACCGCTCGGCGGCCTGTGTCGTAGGCCATCTGCGCTCGCCGGCGGTAGGGGGCCGGGATCGCCGCGCAGTATGGCAGGGACATGCCCAGGGCCTCGGCCAGGCTGTTCATCGACAGCGCGGTGCCCATCGTGTTGCAGTGACCGATGCTGGGCGCGGAAGCGGCCACGCGCGCCGAGAACTCGGCGTAGTCGATCTCCCCGGTGGCCAGCAGCCGCTTCGACTGCCAGATCACCAGCCCCGAGCCCGACGCGGCCATCCGCTCGCCCTGGTGATAGCCGTTGAGCATCGGCCCGCCGGACAGGACGATCGCCGGGATGTTCACCGTCGCCGCCGCGGCCAGGCACGCGGGCGTGGTCTTGTCACAGCCGGTCGTCAGGACGACACCGTCGAGGGGATAGCCGTAGAGCACCTCGACCAGCCCGAGGTAGGCGAGATTGCGATCCAGCGCGGCGGTCGGGCGTTTACCGGTCTCCTGCAGCGGATGGACGGGAAACTCGAGCGGTATGCCACCGCCGTCGCGGATCCCGTCCCTCACCCGGTCGGCCAGGGCGAGGTGGTGACGGTTGCAGGGAACGAGGTCGCTACCCGTCTGGGCGATGCCGATGATCGGCCGGCCGGACTGGAGCTCGGCCGGGGTCAGCCCGAAGTTGAGGAAGCGTTCGAGGTATAGGGCTGTCATCTCCGGATTGCCCGCGTTGTCCCACCAGGCCTGGCTACGCAGGCCGCCCGTGCCACGCTCCGTCGATGGCATCAGCCGCCCCTCACCGAGGTAGGCCCGTCGGATCCGGCCGGGTACTCCTCAAGGGGGACAAGGTCTCTGGACCAGGCCGACATGACCGGTGCGAGGACCCGCCAGGACTCCTCGGCCTCGTCGCCGCGGATGGACAGGGCGGCATTCCCGTGCAGCACGTCCAGCAGCAGCCGGCCGTAGGCAGGCAGTTCGGGGGCCGCCGTCCGCGCGGCGAGGGTGAGCGGGGCGAGGGTGTGGGCGCCGGCGCCGATGCCGGTCAGCGACAAGGACATGCTCTCCGGCTCCAGCCCGAAGCGCAGCACGTTGGGCGCGGCTTCCTCGTCGAAGCCGAAGGGCAGGTGCGGTACGGGCCGGAAGCGTACTGCGACCTCTTTGCGGTCATGGCCGAGCGCCTTGCCGGTGCGGAGCCGGAAGGTCGTGCCGGACCAGCGCCAGCTTTCGAGGTCCAGCTCTACCTCGGCGAAGGTTTCGGTGCGGCGGTGCGGGTCCACGCCGTCCTCCTCGGCGTACGCGGGAACGTCACGATCGCCGATGCGGCCGGCCAGGTAACGGGCACGGCGGGTGCGGCGTACGACGTCGTCGTCCGTGAGCGGGCGTACCGAGCGCAGCACGTCCATCTTCCGGTCGCGCAGGTCGCGCTCGCCGAGGCTGAACGGTGGTTCCATGGCTACCAGGCACAGCACCTGGAGCAGGTGGTTCTGCACCATGTCCTTGAGCGCCCCGGTCCCGTCGTAGTAGCCCGCCCGGCCTTCCAGGGCCAGGGTCTCGTTCCAGACGATCTCCACTTCGGAGATGTGGGAGCTGTTCCAGATGGGCTCCAGTACGCGGTTGGCCAATCGGCTGCCGAGCACGTTCTGGACGGTCGTCATGGCCAGGAAGTGGTCGACGCGGAACACCGCCTGCTCGGGCACGACCCCTGTCAGTAGCCGGTTCAGCTCCACCGCGCTGTCGAGGTCTTCGCCGAACGGCTTCTCCAGCACGATCCGGCTGCCGGGCGGCAGGTTCGCGGCCCCGAGGGCGGCGACCGCACCGGGGAAGATCGCCGGCGGGAGGGCGAGGTAGACGGCGACGGGCCCGTCCCCGGCGACGAGCGAGGCGACGTCGGTGGCGTCGGTGGCGTCCACCCGCCGGTATCGGACGGAGTCGGCGATCGCTTTCCTGACCTCGGTGGGCTCCGTCGCGGCGTGCTGGTCGAGCTGGGCGGACGCCCAGCGGCGGAACTCCTCGTCGGTCCAGTCCCGCCGGTCGGCGCAGGTGGGCTCGAACCGGTCGGCGAGGTGTCCGGCCGCGTGCAGGGCGGCCAGGGCCGGTAGCAGGTAGCGGGCGTTGAGGTCGCCGGTGGCACCGATGACGACGAGCCGGTCGATCATGTCGTGGTACCTGCTTTCGCTCGCGCGAGGTTGACGCCGCTGGCGATGATCCCGATGTGGCTGAACGCCTGCGGGAAGTTGCCCATGAACCTGCCCGTCGATGGATCGATCTGCTCCGGCAGCAGTCCGAGCGGGCTGGCGCGGGCGCACAGTGACGTGTACAGGTCCTCGGCCCGTTCGAGCTCGCCTTGCAGGATCAGGTTGTCGACCAGCCAGAAGCTGCACAGCAGGAAGGCTCCTTCATCGCCGGGCAGGCCGTCGGGTGAGCGATCGTGCAGGTACCGGTAGAGCAGGCCGTCACCGGCGGACAGCCGTTCGGCGATGGCGGCGGTGGTGGCGGCCATCCGAGGGTGGTCGGCCGGGATGACCTTCCGCAGCGGGAGCGCGAGCAGGCTGGCGTCGAGGCTGCCGCCGCCGTCGAGATGCTCGCTCAGGCACTGCGCCTTCTCGTCCCAGGACTGGTCGAGGATGATCCGGCGCAGCTTCTCGGCTTCTGCGCGCCATGTCGCAGCCTGTCCTGGCATGCCGAGACGTTCGCCGATCGCCGCAGCCCGATCGAGGGTGACCTGGCACATCCCCGCCGAGAAGGTGAAGACCCTGCCCTCACTGCGTACTTCCCAGATGCCCTGGTCCGGCTGCCGCCACGTGCTCGCGGCGGCATCGGCCAGCTCCGCCAGGCGGGACCACAGCGGGGGCTGGAGCTCACGACCGGGGAGCAGCCACTGGTCGGCGCAGTCCAGCACCTCGCCGTACACGTCGTGCTGGCGCTGATCGGCCGCGCCGTTACCCCAGCGCACCGGAGCCGAGCGCCGGTAGCCCTCCAGCTCGGTGTCCTGAATCTCCTCGGGTACGGGCTCGCCGCCCAGGGTGTACATGATCCGAGGACCACGGCTTTGCTCGAAGGCGTCCAGGACCCAGCCGAGGAAGGCGTCGGCCTCCTCGCCGAAACCGACGCGGCGCAGCGCGAACACGGCATAGGCCGCGTCCCGGATCCAGGTGTAGCGGTAGTCCCAATTGCGTACCCCGCCGATCGGGGCGGGCAACGACGAGGTCGGGGCCGCGACCAGCGACCCGTTCACCCAGTCGTCGCACAGTTTCAAGGTGATCACGGCGCGCCGGACCAGCGCTGCCTCCGGACCGTCGTAGCTGCACTTCGTCATCCAACGGCGCCACGCGTCGGCGGTGTCCCGCAGCATCGCCTCGGGGGCGAACCGGTGGTGGCGGTGGATACGCCCCCAAGACAGCACCAGATCGAGCCGGTCGCCCTGTTCCAGGTCATGCACGGTGCGCGGGCTGGTCAGCTGTCGGTTGGACCGCAGATGCAGGCGCAGATCCGGCCGCCGCGAAGCCCGTACTTCCAGGCCGCTGCCCAGAGCTCGGGCCTGTCCGCCGCCGCGCGGCTCCAGCTCCGCCCGCAGGCGCGCGGTCCCGCTCAGGACGACGGCGGAACGCACGAGCTCGGCCCGGCCCGCCCCCGCGTCATCACTGAGGTCGGCCCCGGCGCGCAGGGCCAGCGCGTCGGTGATCCTGACCAGGCCGGCCGGACCTCGCAGCTCGGTCACCAGCACGGCGGTGTCGGGCTCGTAGAATTGGCGCGCCTCCAGCAGGTCCTCCACGGTAAGCGTGAAGTGCCCGCCCCGCGCGTGGTCCAGCAGACCGCACACCAGCGGTTCGCTGTCGAAGCGAGGAAGGCACAGCCACGGGATCGAACCGTCCAGGCCGATCAGCGCCGCCGTCTCGCCGTCTCCGATGAAACCCAGGTCCTCCAGCGGCAGATAGCCCTCCTTGCGGCGGACCGGGCGAAAGGGTGGATCGGTATCAAGCATTGCCGAACTCTTTCCGGATGGGCGCCGGCGGAGGCACTGCTCCCTGGCGATGACTCCGCACCAGCGCCCTAGAAGGTGATCAGGACCTTCACGACATCTTCGAGCTTCTTGTCCGCAACCTCGAAGGCCCGTTCCATCTCGTCGAAGCGGAAGGTATGGGTCGTCATGTGGGTGGGGTCGAGCCGTGCCGTCACGAGCATGCGCAGCAGCCGTTCCATGCGCAGCCGGCCTCCTGGACACAGGCCGGTGGCGATCGTCTTGTCGGCCATCCCTACTCCCCATTCGACACGGGGGATGTGCACGAATTCGCCTTCTCCGTAATAGCCGGTGTTGGAGATCGTTCCCCCCGGCTTGGTTATCTTGATGGCCGTCTGGAAGGTCGCGTCCGCGCCGAGTGCCTCGATGGCGGTGTCCACGCCCTGCCCCTGGGTCAATTCGTGGACCCGTTCGACGACGTCCACGGCAGTGAAGTCCACGATTTCGTCGGCGCCATAAGTGCGGGCGAGAGCCTGCCGGCTGGGGACCGATTCGACCCCGATGACAAGGCCGGCGCCGCGCAGTCTGGCCCCTGCGGTGGCCATGAGCCCAACCGGCCCCTGGGCGAGCACAGCCACGGCACCGCCCATCGGGATGTTTCCGTTCTCCGCTCCCATGAATCCGGTCGAGAGCATGTCGGCACAGTAGACCGCCTTCTCATCGGGAACCTCATCGGGGATCTTCGCCAAATTGGCGTCAGCGTCGTTCACATGGAAAAATTCGGCGAACACCCCGTCCTTGGAGTTGGCGAACCTGAATCCGCCCAGCGGCCCGCGCGACTGAGAAGGGTGCCCGTTCTGCGAGGCGAGGTCGGACCAATCAGGAGTGATCGCACCCACAAGAACGCGATCACCGGGCCGGAATACCTTCACCTCGCTTCCCACGTCACGCACCACGCCGACCGCCTCGTGCCCGAGGGTCAAGTTCTCCCGGGGGCCGATGCCGCCCTTGACGGTGTGAGAGTCGGACGTACAGATCAGTGCCACCGTCGTCTGCACGACGGCATCGAGCGGGCCCGGCTCCGGAACAGGTTTCTCCATGAGACCGACACGCCCGATCTCCTTCATCACAAAAGCTTTCATGTCGTCCCCCGGTTCGTTCTTTTCGCCTGTATTCACCGATGTTTCGGATCCCGCAGACAGAACACGGCAGCCGCCTCGCTCAACCTGCTTCGCGTGAGTGCTGCGGGTCAAGAATGCCGCGATTCTCCGGAACGGTGCCGGCTGATGACGTGCCTACCCTCCCGGGTTCATCGCCTAACGCCGGTCTCTCGCGTGCCGGCGGCCGGGGATTAATATATTTTTTTACACATATCTGTCAGGCGCCGCGTTACCCGGGAAACGCGCCGTACCATCGGCGGCGGCCCAACTCGGTCAGGCCCATGTCTGGAACGTTTCGCCTGATGCCGCGCACGGCCGGCCGGGTATGGGGGAAGAAGCGGGGGAGGTCGTGTGATGGTCAGATCTGTAGTGGTCGGTGTGGATGGCTCCGCACCGTCGACGGAGGCGTTGGAATGGGCAGCCGCCGACGCCCGCCGGAGGAGGCTGGACCTGCGGCTCGTGCATGTGCGCGAGCAGTCGCGTTTCACCCGTGAGACAACGGACTACTGTGCCGGGACGCTGGAGGCGGCCCGCGAGCGGGTGCGCGCTCTGATGAACGACGTTCAGGTCACCACCGAGCTGCTGGCCGGCAATGTGATCGATTCCTTGGTCGCCGAGTCCGCCTCCGCGGACAGCGTGGTGTTGGGCAGCCGGGGGCTCGGCGGCTTCGCCGGGCTCGTGATCGGCTCGGTGAGCATGGGCGTCGCCGGCCACGCGAGCAGTCCGGTGGTGATCGTGCGCGGGTCCGGCGCGCAGCACGGCCGGGTGGTCGTCGGCGACGACGGCTCCCCGTACGCTCAGGTCGCCCTGGCCTACGCCGCGGAGCAGGCTCGTGCCCGCGGCGTGCCCCTGCAGGTCACGTACGCCTGGCAGATGCCGGTGACGCCGTCGCACGCGGCGGGATACAGCGCGGTGCGTGCGAGTTCCTGTGAGCAAGAGCTTCGCCTGGCGGCCGAACGTCTGTCGGCGTGGCGCGAGAAGAACCCGGACATCGAGATCGTCGACGAGCAAGTCGTCGGCCATCCGGCGGAGGCACTGATCAAGGCCGCCGAGACGGCCGATCTGGTGGTCGTGGGCTCGCGCGGTCTGGGCGGGTTCGCCGCCGCGGTGCTCGGCTCTGTCAGCCGTACGGTGCTGAATCAGGCGGTCTGCCCGGTCGCCGTGGTCCGGCCTCGACCCAGACAGGCATGAGGCTCACGCCCCTCGTGATCAGGACGCCGGGTCGGCCGGTCGGTCGTTCCGCAGGAGCACTTGCAGATCGGCGACGGGCTGGACTCCGGAGACCGGCGGCCGGCCGTCGATCACCAGGCTGGGCACGCCGGTGACGCCGTGCTCGGCCGCGCGGCGCCGGTCGGCGCGTACCTCGTCGGCGTAGTCGTCGCCGTCCAGGACAGCGCGCACCTCCCCGGCGTTCAGCCCGGCCGCGCCGCCCAGGCGCTGCAGGACGTGCGCATCGGCCACGTTGCGCCCTTCGGTGTGGTAGCCGTGCAGCAGCAGCTCCATCATCTGGTCGGCCCGGCCGCGGTCGGCGGCGAGCTTGACCAGCCGGTGCGCGTCGAAGGTGTTCACCGGGCGGGCCAGATGCAGGTTCAGCTCCAGGCCTTCGGCCGCGCCCAGCGACCGGATCCGGGCGATGCGGGCCGGCGCCTGCTCGCCCCACCAGCCGGACATGGCCTCCGCGGCGGTCGGGCCGGGGGTCCGGCGTTCGTGCGGCGCGAGTTCGTAGCCGCGCCAGACGATCTCGATGCCGGTGCGGCCGGCCGGGTGGGCCAAGGCGGCCGTCAGGCGTCTTTTGCCGATGTAGCACCAGGGGCACAGCACATCGGCGTATATCTCAAGCTTCATGAACGTCCCGCTCAGTGATCGTGGTTGAGGGAGCGTGGTTCGCCCTTTCCCGGCGGCGTGGTGCCGGGTTCGGGCGATCAGGCATCCAGACGCTGGGGTCCGGGACCGATCTCGCGGACGACGGTGTAGGTGGGCACTCCGGTCATACGTGGTTCGGCCTGCCCGGACAGGCCCTCCAGCGCCTTGGCGATGGCGGCCACCCGGCCGTCGGTGTCGGAGGTCTCCACGAAGTGGCGGTAGTCCGCCTCGCTCGCCCAGTGCACGATGTTGTACACGCGGGTGCCGTCGGTGCTCACGTGGAAGCGGGCCGAGCGATAGCCGGGATAGAAACGCACCCACCGCTCCTGGACCTCCGCGAAGGCCTCTACCAGCTCACGCTGCGTGTCGAAGCCGTCAACGGTGTAGTCGATGATCGAATAGAAACCGGTATCCGTGCTCACGGACACACTCCTCAAGGTCGGGATGCGGGGCGACGCCCGGCCACCATCGTGCGACCTCAACCCCAGTTGAGGTCAACACGCCCGCTACCCGACCCTGCTCCGGCTCTACCTCAGGCCACCGACGGACAGCCCGCCGCGCCAGTGCCGCTGCAGCGTGAAGAAGGCGATGACGAGGGGCACGACCGACACCAGTGCGCCCATGATGATGAGGCTCCAGAGGGAGGTGCTGCCCGCGTTGTTCGCCGAGGCGATTCCCTGCCAGAGACCGAGCCCGACGGTGACGGGGAACAGACGGTTGTCGGAGAGCATGGCGAGAGGCAGGAAGTAGTTGTTCCAGGAGGCCACCGCGGACAGGAGCAGAACGGTGACCACCGCGGGCCGCATCAGCGGGAATGCGACCTGGAGGAACGTTCGTATCTCACCCGCCCCGTCGGCCCGCGCCGCGTCCAGGATCTCGTCGGGAACCGCGTCGCGCGCGTACACGTGGATCAGGTACACGCCGAACGGGTTGAGCAGTGACGGGAGGATCACCGCCCAGATCGTATTGGTCAGGCCGAACTCGGAGAACATCATGAAGGTGGGAATCACCAGGGCCGTCGCCGGCACCATCAACGCGCCGAGCACGAGTGAGAAACTGAAGCGCCTGGCGGCGAATCGGTATTTGGCGAATCCGTAGCCGGCCATGACGGCCAGGACCGTGGCGCCGACCCCGCCCGCGAGTGCGTACAGCGTGGAGTTGAGGATCCACCTGCCGTAGATGCCGTTGTCATAGGTGAACAGTTGCGTGAGGTTGCCGAGATAGTCGACGTGATCGGCGAACCACAGGGTGTTGCCGCCGCCGAACAGCCCGGGGGCGTCCTTGGAGCTGTTGACGATGACCCACCAGAACGGCACGAGGAAGTACACGACCAGGAAGCCGAGGAGCACCTGCAGGGGGAGGTGGCGTTGTGGCCGGCGGCGGGCGCCGGCGCGGGAACGGTCGCTCATCACAGGAAGCTCCTCCGCTCGCGGGTGAAGAACAGGAAGGCGTAGACGCCGACGAAGACGATCCCACCGAGAGCGAAGGAGATCGCTGATCCGTAGTTGAAGTTCGCCAGTGCGAATGCCTGCTGATAGGCGTACATGTTGGGGGTGAAGTCCGGTCCGATCGTGCCGGCCGCGAGGGAGCGCAGAATCTGCGGTTCGTTGAAGAACTGCAGGGTGCCGATGAGCGAGAAGACCAGGATCAGGACCAGCGCGGGGGCGATCAGCGGGATTTTGATGCGTAGCGCGACCTGCCATTTGCCGGCGCCGTCCATGCGGGCGGCCTCGTAAAGCGCCGGGTCGATGCCCTGGAGCGCCGCGTACAGGATGATCATGTAGTAACCGGCCCACTGCCAGGTGACGATGTTGACCAGGCCGTAGAAGATCAGGTTGCTGCTGAGGAAATCAGGCGGGGCGACGCCGAACAGACCGAAGAGGTCGGAGAGCGGCCCGAAGCTCTTGCTGTACAGAAATCCCCACATGACGGCCCCGATGACCGTGGGGATCGCGTAGGGGAGGAAGATCATGAGGCGGGAGAAACGGGTGAACATCGAGGTCATGCCGTCCAGGATCAGGGCCATCGCGAGCGCGATGATGATCTGCAGCGGGATGGAGACCAGCGAGAAGCGGATGACGAACCATGACCCGGATAGAAAACTCGGGTCGGTGAACGCCTTCACATAATTGTCGAGGAAGACGAAGCTGGTGCCGCCGATCAGCCTCTTCTGGAAAAGACTGAGGTACAGCGCGTACGCGAGCGGCGCGATGAGCAAGGCCAGGAAGACGATCCCGAATGGCCCGACGAAGAGCCACCCCATCACATGCTCGCGGAGGCGCACCTTGCTGCGAATTCTGTACTTCCTGTCTTGGGTGCTGGGCGCACCTTTTTCGGCCGTGAGGGTCAATCTGGACTCCGGGAGGTCGATGCGGGGGGATCGCGGGTGGGCCGGCCCGTGGAAGACGGCCCACCCTTTCCGTCACTGAACGGTGAAGCCTTGCTCTTTGGCGTACTTCGCCACGTCCTCCTGAATCCGGTCCGCGGCTTGCGCACCGGTGACGGAGCCGTCGATGAGCGCACTGACCTGTTTGGTCATGGCGTCGAAGTAGTACTGGCCGAACGGGGCGTAGGTGACGCCCTTGTAGGCGTTCGCCGCGGGAACGTAGACCTCCTTGTTGGCCTGCTGACCGTCGAAGAACGGGACCTTCAGGTCCACGAATGCGGGGTCGTTGAGCGCCTTGAGGTTCAGCGGGAAGATGATCTGGTTGGTCCAGCCGTGGGTGAGCGACTCCTTGTCGGCGTAGAGGCCGTAGGCCACCTTCGCCGCGAGTTCGGGGTTCTTCGCCTGGCTGGTCACGGAGAAGGCGGATCCGCCCCAGTTCACCTGCACCGGGTTGTCGGCATCCCACTGCGGGAGCGGCGCCACCGCGAACTTGCCGGTGTCCTCGCCCTTGCCGACGCCGGCACCGGAGAGGTAGCCGGGCGCCCAGGCCGCCGAGATGTACGTCGCGTACTTACCGTTGATCACCCCGGAGATGTACTCCGGTGTGAACTGGTCCTGCGTCCCGACCAGCTTCTTGCGCGCGAGGTTCCCCCAGTAGTCGAGCACGTCCTTGGAGGCCTGGTCGTTCAGCTTGACGCCGATGGAGCTCTGTTGCGCCGGGTCGTAGGTGAACGGGGCCGCGCCCTTCTGGATCTGCAGCGCCATCGTGAGGGCCGACACGTTCGCGGCGAAGTCGCCGAACGCCGGGCCACCCGCGTCCTTCATCTTCTGGGCTGCCTGCTCGTACTCCGCCCACGTCTTCGGCGGCGTGATGTCGTACTTCTCGAAGATGTCCTTCCGGTAGATCATCGCCATCGGGCCACCGTCGACCGGCACGCCGTAGACCGCGTCACCGACCGAGACGTCCTTCCACGCGCCATCGCTGTAGTCGGCCTTGACGGCGTCGAAGCCGAACTTCTTGATGTCGACGAGCGCGTTCTGGATCTGGAAGGTCGGGATCCGGTCCATCTCGATCATGATCACGTCAGGGGCGCCGGTCCCCGCCGAGATGGCCGTCTGGAACTTGTCGTACTCGTCACTGCCCTGGCCGACGTTGGTCCAGCAGACCTGCACCTCGCCGTTCTGCTTGTTGAAGTTGTCGACGACGAGCTGCGTGTTGGGGTACCAGCCCCACATCGTCACGACGGGCAGATTCTTCTTGGGGATCGTGTTCGTGCAGTTGCTCGCGCCGCCGCCGCTCGCGGTGTTCGCACCCCCTCCCCCACCCGAGGAGCAGGCCGCGAGCACGGTAGCGAGCACGGTCGCGGCGGCGAGCTTGGCCGTCGCGGAGAGCCATTTCTTCTTCATGGGCACATTTCCCTTGTGGATCGCGGCGCACGAAGGTTCGTGTGCCGGTGAAACCGAGCGAACGGCCGGGACGGGGCACGGGTGACGCGCCCCGTCCTTCGTACCGATCCTCATGTGAGCGCTAACACAGCCCGCGTCAGGCGATGAAGCCGGACAATGGGGCTCGCTCAGCGCTTGAACAGGCGTGGCGCCAGGTCGATGAGGTTCTTCTGCCACACGTCCCAGCCGTGCGGCCCGGGGGTGACCCCGTCGAACTCGTAACGGATGCCGAGGTCGGTCATGGTGGTGAGGGACGTCATGAACGACGGGTAGACGAAGTCCGTCTGGTCGCCGACATACAGGCGCAGCAGCTTGGTGCCACGGTTGATCGCCTCCGCATCGACGCCGGCGGCACTGCCGAACCCGGCCGAGAACGCCGCGACGTAGGCGAACTGACCCGGGTGCGCCTTGAGCATGCCGAACGTCTGCCCGCCTCCCATCGAGAGGCCGGCCAGGGCCTGCTGCGACGGGTCGCTGGAGATGTTGTAGCGAGCGCGGGCCGCCGGGGCGAGGTTCTCCAGCAGCTCCTTGTTGAAGTCGGACACGTTGCCGTTGCCCATCACGACCGCCATCGGCGCCAGGTTCCCGTCAAGGAAGTGGTGGTCGAGGATCTGTTTGGCGCGTCCCATCTCGACCCAGTCCGTGTAGTTCTGACCCCCACCGTGCTGGAGGTAGAAGACGGGGTACGGCTCCGCGCGGTCGGGGTCGTATCCCGGCGGGGTCCAGACCAGCGCGGTCCGGTCCTGGTTCGCGACGGAGCTCCGGTACGTCATGCTCTCGACCTTTCCGCCCTGACCGGCGGGAACATCCGTGAGCAGGCGCGCCTCGTCCCCATGGACGAGGAAGGTGCTCCAGGTCGGCTCGGTGGTCACCTGCGTCGGATTGGCCGTGTCCTTGACCGCGACCCGGTCGACCATCAGCCGGTAGTAGTAGAACCACGGGTCGAGCGGGCCCACGGTCGCCCGCCACCGGTCGCCTGTGCGCGTCAGCGGAATGCGCAGCCAGCTCCCGTTGGGAGCCCAGTTCGCCCACACCGTGACGTGCTGAGCGTCCTGGAAGTCCGTCGTGGTCTCGAAGGTGACGAAGCCGTCCTCGGTCACGAACGGCGTCGGCGTGGTGCCGGGCGCCGGCGGGGTGAACTCGCCCTTCAGCCGCCCGTGACCGGCGCTCGGACCGTGGTCCGACACCTTACGGAACAGCCGCGGCGCGAAGTCGATCAGGTTCTCCCGCCAGGCGTTCCAGTTCCCCCCGGCATCGGGGTTGACCCCGTCGAATTCGTACGCGACATGGGCGTGGTCCAGCGCCTTCGTCAGGCGGTTGGCCACGTTGTACGCGGGGTCCGTCACGTTCCCCGTGTACAGACGCAACAGCTTGACGTGGCGGTTGATCGCGTTCGCGTCCGCCCGGCCGGCGCCATCGCTCAGGAGACCGGAGAACGAGCCGGCATAGGCGTACTGATGTGGGCTGGTCAGCGCGGCACGCAGCGCCTGCGTGCCGCCCTCGGCCACGCCGGCGATCGCCTGGTGCGCCGGGTCGCGATGGACGCGGTAGCGGTCGGCGACCGCTCTCCGGAGATCCTTGTCGTCGCCCGGCCCGTTGCCGTCGCTGATCACGACCACCATCGGCTCCATGGCCTTCTGGATCGACAGGTTGTCGAAGATCTGCTTGGCCCGGCCGAGGTCGAGCCAGTCGGTGGCGCTCCCGCCGTCGCCGGGCCGCAGGAACAGCACCGGGTAGGCCTTATGGCCCCTGGCCGCGTACCCCGGAGGCGTCCATACCAGAGCCGACCGCTCCTGGCGCTTGGCCCGGTAGGTCAGGGTCTCGACCTTGCCGCCCTGGCCCTGGGGCGCGTCCGCCAGCAGGCGCGCCGCGTCGCCCGGCACGAGGAAGGTGCTCCAGAGAGGCTTGGACGCCACGCCGGTGTCGTTCGTCGGATCCTTGAGACCCTTGGTGCCGTCGCCGGTGACCTGGTAGGAGTACAGCCCGGGTTCGAGCGGGCCGAGAACGCCCGACCAGGCGTCGCCCCGGCGGGTCAGCCCGAACTCCGCCCAGGCGAAAGAGGGGCCGAAGTTCCCCTCGATGGCGACCTGCGCCACCTGGCCCACACCGGCCTCGACGGAGGCGACCGGAACGCTGAAGGACGCGTAGCCGTCCGCGGAGACATTGAGCCACGGCGTGTCCGCCGCCGCCGGGAGCGGCGCGAGCAACATCGCCGCGATCGCCATCACCCCAGCGGTGATCGCCGCGGCGAGCCGGCGCCCGCCCTGAGGGCGTGACCTGCCGTGATAACCTAAAAATGGCATACGTAAACTCCCTGATGGCCGGCCACGGTTGACGCCCGACTGGCCGGCCTGATTCATGCGGTGGATAGTTCGTGGTCGGTGTTCGCACCTCCATCCGTCGTGGGGTCGATGTGCCCACCTGACGTTCGTTGCCGCGAATGTCAGGTGTGCTGAGACGCCGTACCGGCGGGTGCCGTCACGGTCACATAGGGTTTTTCGGCGCTGCGGTGGAGCCGACCTCCAGGGCCTTCAGCGCCATTGCGGGCCGATGGGGGCGCCGGCCTCGGCCGGATCGATGACCGGACGGGCCAGTGCCATGGTGCTCGCACTGACGCCGTGCCCCCCGTTGACCACTCACGACACCGTCGCGGTGGAGACGCCCGCAGATCGTGCGACATCACCAAATCGTCACCGGTGCTGCGCCCTTGGCCATGTCGCCCTCACTAGGTGCAATCGCTGTCGGTTACGTTTGCAGCGGCAAAGGTAAGCGATGACGATCGCGGAAACAAGACCTTTCCGGTTGCCGTTCGTCAGGCGTATGCAGAGCATTTCGGTCTCCTCCAGCAGCGGGACGCTCAGGATGACGGGGCGGGGCCCGTCGAGTCGCGGACGCTGAGGGTGGTCGCCAACTGGAGGTGCCGGGAGGCGGGCTGGACGCCGTCCGCCATGCCGAGAACGGCCTCGACGGCCATCCGGCCCATGCCGACGAGAGGCTGCCGGACGGAGGTGAGCCGGGGCGTGGTCCACTCGGTCTGTGGCGTGTCGTCGAACCCGGTGACCGACAGCTCGCCCGAGACGGAGATGCCGAGCTCCTTGGCCGCGGCGAGGACCCCGACGGCGATCTCGTCGTTGCCCGCGACGATGGCGGTCGGCCGCTCGTCGAGTGCGAGGAGGTCATGGCCGTGGCGCTGTCCCGCCTCGACGGAGAACGCCTCGTGGCGGATCAGCGCGCGGTCCGGCGCCAGGTCGGCCGAGTCGAGCGCGGCCTGATAGCCGTGGAAGCGCTCCAGCGAGGGGGCGGAGCCCAGCGGCCCGCCGATCCAGGCGATCCTGCGGTGGCCGAGCTTGATGAGGTGCTCGGTCGCCGAACGACCGCCCGCCCAATTGGTGGAGCCGATGCTGACGAGACGTGATTCGGTCGTATCGATGGGATCGATCGTCACGATGGGCACCCCGAGATCCTCCGCGGCGAGGAGCACCGAGTCGGGCACGGCGACGGCCAGCGCGATGATGCCCACCACCCCGGACGCCCTCTCCGCCTCCAGCCAGGCCCGGGCCGCCGCGCGGCTCGTGCTGATCGGCTCCCCGGGCGGCAGCCGGAGCAAGAGCTCGGCCTGCGCCGAGGTCGCGGCCACGAGGATCCCCTGGAGCACCGTTCCGGCATAACGGGACTCCACGATGTCGAGCACGGTGACGAGGGTGCGGTCCCGTGTCTGCTCGTGTCGCACCGCCGTCGGCTTGTAGCCGATCTCGGCCATGACCCCGAGCACCAGCTCGCGCGTCTTCGCCCCTACATCGCTGCGCCCGTTGAGGACCTTCGAGGCGGTCGTCGGCGAGACGCCGGCAAGCCGGGCGACATCCGCCAAAGTGGCTCGCTCGGAACGACCTCGCCGTTGCATCAGGGCTCCCTTCCTGGCTCCGAAATTATTTCGAAATCTACCACGAACCCTTCTTACCAGGGTTTCACGCTGTTACACCCGTTGACACGGGCCAGACACGACACCTAATGTCCTCGCAACAACGAACAAGTTGCGAACTTTTTTCGGTAGCAGCTCAGGACGAGAGGAGAGGCCCATGCGCCTCCCCCAGAAGGTCAGGCTTCTTGCCGGGGTACTCGTGCCGATGCTCGCGCTGACCGCATGCTCGGGCGGCAGCGGCAGCGCAACTGGCGGTGGCGGCGGTGACGAGCAGGTGAAGGTCACGGTCTGGAGCTGGGACGGCACCGTCGAAAAAGCGGTTCCCGGCTTCCAGGCCGCGAACCCGAACATCAAGGTCGAGGTCGTCAACGCGGGCTCGTCCCAGGATCAGTACAAGTCGCTCGACAACGCCATCCAGGCCGGTTCCGGTGTGCCCGACCTCGTGATGTTCGAGTACTTCGCGGTCCCCTACTTCGCCGTTCCCGGCAAGCTCGCCGACCTCGGGGAGTTCGGCGTGGACAAGCTCAAGCAGGACTACGTCCCGGCCGCGTGGAGCGACGTGACGGTCAACGGCAAGGTTTACGCGCTGCCCTCCGACTACGGCCCGTCGGCGATGTTCTACAACGCGGCCACGCTCAAGAAGGCCGGCATCGAGGAGCCCCCCGCCACCTGGGACGATTACTACGAGGCCGCCAAGAAGATCCGCGCCCTCGGCGACGACTACTACATCGCCCAGGACACGGGCGACATCTTCTTCCTCCTCTCTCTCATCTGGCAGGCCGGCGGCCGGCCGTTCACGGTGGACGGCACCAAGGTGCACATCGACTTCACGGACGCCGGCACGACCAAGGCCGTGGCCTTCTGGCAGAAGATGCTCGACGAGGGCCTGATCAACACCAAGATCACGGGCTGGTCCGACGACTGGAACCGGGCGCTCAACGACGGCACCCTCGCCACCCAGACCATGGGCGGCTGGCTGACCTCCACCCTGCCCGAGCGCGCACCGAAGGCCGGCGGTGACTTCAGGGTCGCCCTGATGCCGCAGTGGCAGCAAGGTGACAAGGTCGGAGCGGCGAACGGCGGAAGCTCCTTCGGCATCCCGGCCGCGGCCGAGCACAAGGAAGCGGCCTTCAAGTTCCTGGAGTACTTCACGCACGGCGGCGGTCTCGCGACCCGCGTCGACGCGGGCGCCTTCGTGCCGAACACATCGGTGCTGGAGAACGAGGAGTTCAGGAGCAAGGCCAACACGTACTTCGGCGACCAGAAGACCGGCGTCGTGCTGGCCGAGGCCACGGAGATCGTCGGGAGCGGCTGGCAGTACCCGCCGTTCTTCGAGTGGGCGCGCTCGATCTACGGCGACCTCGCATCGCCGTTCTACACGACGGGCAAGGGCTCGCTCGCCGAGATCCTCGAACAGTGGCGGCAGCGCTGCATCCAGTACGGCAACGAGCAGGGCTTCCAGGTGGACTAGCGGCTCGGCATCAGGACGGGGGCCGGTCCCGCGAGCGGTCGCGGCCCCCGCGCGAGGGAGCCGGGCATCGCGATGGATCGGAAGGAACACGACATGGACCAGGCAACCGCTTCGGCCATGGCACTGCCGGACGCGAGACAGCGGCATCCGACGCCGACACGCAGACGACGCAGGCCACAGATCGGACTGGCGTTCATCGCACCCTTCGCGGCGCTGTTCGCGCTCGTGTTCATCGTGCCCATCCTGTACGCCGTCTACCTGAGCTTCTTCCAGGACAAGCTCGTCGGGGGCACCACGTTCGTCGGATTCGCCAACTACAGCAAGCTGTTCCAGGATCCGCAGTTCTGGGACGGGGTGGGACGCGTCTTCTGGTTCACGCTCGTCCAGGTGCCGGTCATGCTGATCTTCGCCATGGCGCTGGCGCTCGCGCTGGACTCCCTGCGCCTGCACGGCACGAGATTCCTGCGGGTGACGATCTTCCTCCCCTACGCGGTGCCGGCGATCGTGTCGACGCTCATGTGGGGATTCCTGCTGGGCATCAAGTACGGCCTGTTCGGCAGCCTCAACGAAGCTCTGGGCACGGATTTCAACCCCTTCGCCCCCGACACCACGCTCATCTCCATCGGGGTGATGGTGACGTGGGCGTTCACCGGCTTCAACATGCTCATCTTCTACGCCGCGCTCAAGGCCGTCCCGCGCGAGCTGTACGAGGCCGCCGCGATCGACGGCGCGAACGAGCTCCAGATCGTGCGCGCGATCAAACTGCCGGCACTGCGCGGCTCACTCGTCGTCACGGTCATCTTCTCGATCATCGGCACGTTCCAGATGTTCAACGAGCCGCAGATCCTGCCCTCGATGGTGGCCAACAGCGGCGTCACCACCTTCTACACGCCCAACCTGTACGCCTACAACCTGGCGTTCACCGGGTCCCAGCAGGGCTATGCGGCCGCGCTCGCCCTCGTCATGGCGGTGATCACGATCGTCGTCGCCTACGCCGTCCAGATCAGGGGGTTGCGCAATGCGTCGGACCACTAGCCGACCGGGCGGGGCAGGGCAGACCTCCGGTCGCGGGGGCCGGCTCCACACGGTGGGCAATCCGAGGAAGAGCACGACGCTCACCGTGATGACGGGCCTGTTCACGCTGTACTGCCTGCTGCCGCTGGTGTGGCTGGTCATCAACGCGACCAAGTCGCAGGCCGACTTCGTGTCGTCGTTCGGGCTCGCTCCCGGCCGCGAGTTCGCCCTCTGGGACAACATCGTGCAGGTCTTCGGCTACCAGGACGGGATCTTCTCCCGGTGGCTGCTCAACACCGTGCTCTACGTCGTCGTGGGTGCGACCGTCTCGACCTTCCTGGCCGCGCTCGGCGGGTACGCCCTGGCGAGGCTCGACTTCACCGGCAAACGGGTGTTCCTTCTCGTGGTGCTGGGGTCGATCTCGGTCCCCGGCATCGCCCTGGCGATCCCGCAGTTCCTGCTGTTCGCGCAGCTCGGCCTGACCGATACGCCGTGGGCGGTGCTCATCCCGTCCTTCATCAACCCGTTCGGGTTGTACCTGATGTGGGTGTTCACCGCCGAGGCCGTGCCGACCGGCCTGCTGGAAGCCGCGAAGATCGACGGCGCCGGGGAGTTCAGGACCTTCCTCCAGATCGCGCTCCCGCTGCTCGCGCCGGCGAGCGTGACGGTCCTGCTGTTCTCGTTCGTCTCGATCTGGAACAACTACTTCCTACCGTTGATCATGCTCAAGGATCCCGACTGGTATCCGCTGACGGTCGGCATCAATCAGTGGAACGAGCTGGGCTCGGCGGCCGGGAACGGCGCCCTCGTCCAGAACCTCGTGATCACCTCCGCGTTGCTGACCATCGTCCCCTTGATCATCGCGTTCCTCAGCCTGCAGCGGTACTGGCAGTCGGGCCTGTCGATGGGCGCCATCAAGGGCTAGTCCGTTGAAGTCTTTCGTGAAGAGGGTGCGGCCATGAAGAAGGAACCCCGGCTCCGGATCGACGGGGAGCTGCGCGGGGAGAGCGTGCTCCCGCACGTCTGGAGCTGGTGTATCGGCGCGGGGCGGGCGAACGAGGCGTTGCGCGCGGACTGGCAACGGCAGTTCGCCGAGGTCGCCGCCTTGGGAATCCGGTACATCCGCTTTCACGGCGTCTTTCACGACGACATGTTCGTGTACCGGGAGAGTTACGGTGGCGGTTTCGGCCCGGACGCGCCCCTCGCCGCACCCGTGTACACCTTCAGCTATGTGGACAAGGTGTTCGACTTCCTGGTGGACAGCGGGGTCCGTCCCTTCGTCGAGCTGGGTTTCATGCCTCGCGAGCTGGCGACTCAGACCGAGACCGTGTTCTGGTGGGGCGCTCACTGCAGCCCGCCCAAGGACATGGCGCGCTGGGTCGAGCTGGTCACGAAGGCGGTCGAGCACTGGATCGGCCGGTACGGCCTCGCCGAGGTGCGGCAGTGGCGCTTCGAGGTGTGGAACGAGCCGAACCTCGTCCCCCACTTCTGGACCGGCACCAAGACCGAGTACTTCGAGCTCTACGAGCAGACCGTCCGGGCGATCAAGAAGATCGATCCCGCCCTGAAGGTGGGCGGGCCCGCCACCAGCGTCTTCGTACCCGACGACCGGTACAAGGGCGAGACCGAGGACCGCTCCGCGACGCTCGCGACGGCGGCCGCGACCGACGTGGACGCGCTCGACTGGCAGCCGGTCTGGATCGAGGACTTCATCGCCTGGTGCGAGGAACGCGACCTTCCGATCGACTTCGTCTCGACCCACCTCTACCCCACCGACTTCGCGTACGGCGCCAACGGCGAGGCCGTGCACATCACCCGGTACGCCGATGCCACGTTCGACGACCTGACCCTCCTGCGCAAGCTGGTGCGCAACAGCGCGTACCCCGAGGCGGAGATCCACATCACCGAGTGGTCGACGTCGCCGTCGGCCCGCGACTTCATCCACGACACGCCGTTCGCGGCGACCTCCATCACGCGGTCGTACCTGAAGTGCGCGACGCTCGCCGACTCCATCTCCTACTGGACCTTCACGGACGTGTTCGAGGAGGGAGGCGCCGGGATCGGGCCGTTCCACGGCGGGTTCGGGCTGGTGAACGAGGGCGGCATCCACAAGCCCACGTTCCACGCGTTCACCATGCTGGCCCGGCTCGGCGACCGGCTGCTCCTCGCGACGTCCGACGGGGTCGTGACCCGGGACAGCCGGACGTCGGCCGTGTCGGCGGTGTTCTACAACTACCCCGAGGACATGGCCATGAAGGGCGTGGGCTCCGCGAACTCGTACCCGGCGGCACGCGCGCCGGCCGAGGTGGGGCCGGCCCGGCGGATCCGCCACTCGATCGGCGGGCTGGAGCCCGGCACGACGTTCCTGGTCGAGATCGTGGACTGGGAGCACGGCAACGCCGCCGAGGCCTGGTACCGGCTCGGCTCACCCCTCAACCTGACCAGGGCCGAGAGCGAGTACCTGAGCGGGGTGGCCGACTCGCTCCTCAGGTTCACGCTGACCGTGCCCGCCGACGGCGTGCTCGACCTGGACGTCGAACTCGCGCCCTGGGCGGTGATGTCGCTGCGGCAGCCGGCCTGAGCGCATCACCGCCCCGGGGTCGTGGAGTCCTCAGGTGCGGGTCCACCGCTGGTTGGCACCGCCGTTGCAGGACCAGATGATCAACTTGGTGCCGTCGGCGGTGGCGTTGTTCGGCACGTCGAGGCACCGGCCCGACGGCACTCCGGTGATGGTGCCGTCGGCGTTGAGACGCCACTGCTGGTTGGGCTGGCCGTTGCAGTCCCAGATCTGCGCCTGCGCGCCGTTGGCCGGCGAGGCGCCTGTGACGTCCAGGCACCGGCCCGAGCCGGCCCCTCTGATCGCGACCGCGGGAACGATGCCCCCTCCGGTGACGGTGTACATGGCCGCCCCGTGCCCGGGCACCGACGCGCTGATGGTCCCGGACGAGGAGGACGTCGTGTGCGCCCGCAGGTCGCGCACCGAGTAGGAGAACGCCGAGCCCAGGCCCAGGCCCAGGGCCGAGGCGGTGGTGGAGACCGTCGAGGCCGAGGTGCCCCGGTTGAGCAGGACGACCGCGACCGAGCCGTCGGACATCGGCTTGCGCCAGACCTCCAGGGCACCGTTGGCGCTGATCTTGTGGCCCTGCCTGCCGCCCCAGTCCTGGTTGGCCGCGATGACCTCGGTGTTCGCCAGGATGGAGCGGGTCTCGGCGCTCATCGACCGGAGGTCGTTGCCCGCGATGAGCGGCGCGTTCAGCAGGGACCACAGGGCGGCGTCGCGCTGCTCGTGACCAGGTCGCCGTTGGCGTCGCGGCTCCTGGTGGACCAGCAGTCGTCGATGTTGACGTATTCGTTGCCGGCCGCCGCCATGCCGCTGGATACCATGATGTCCGCGGTCTGCCGGATGAGGCTCTCGCTGACGTCGCAGAAGAAGGTGTTCCAGTCGTTCCACCCCATCTGGGGCGTACGGGCGAGCCCGTTCTCCAGCGCGGCGGCCGGTGAAGACGTACCGCCGATCGCGACCAGGGAACCGGCGGCCAGTGACATCACCAGGAGCCATCTGAGGACCCTACGCATCTGCCGTCCTCCTTCAGGACGCGTCGCAGTTCAGGGTGGGGGTGGCCGGGGCGCCGGCGGCGGTGAAGCCGAACGTGGTGGTGCCGTCGGGGGCGATGGAGCCGTTGTAGGCCTCGTTGCGTACGGTCACGCCGGCTCCGGAGCCGGAGCGGACGCCGTTCCACAGGCTGTTGATCGTCTGCCCGCCGGGCCAGGTCCAGCCGACCGTCCAGCCGTCGACGGCGCCGCCGCCGGCGCGGACGGTCACGGTGGACTGGAAACCGCCGGACCAGGAGTTGACGGTCTCCATCGTGGCCGTGCATCCGCCGGGTTCGGGGGTCGGCGTCGAGGAACTCCCGAACTGGGAGAAGAACGTCCACACCGCTGCCTTGGTCCAGGTCGTGGCGCCGTTGTCGGTGTAGGTGCCGTCCACGGGGGCGGGCGTGTGGCCGTTGTCGAACGCGGCCCAGACGACCGGATAACCGGCCCGGCACCCGGAGTAGGTGGTGATGACGTGGCTGCGGCTGCCCGCACTCGGCTCGGGCGGGTTCTGCGCGGTACAGCCGTTGTTACGGACGAACCTGTCACGCAGCGCCCGTCCCTGCGCGATGCCGAGCACGGTGTCGCCGAGGCCGTGCAACCCAATGTACGCGACGGGCTCGGTGCCGCCGCTGCACCCGCTGAGCTGCGCGCCGGAGAAGACCGCGACCGCCCGGAAGACCGTCGGCCGCGAGCACGCGAGAGAGAAGCTCATCCCGCCGCCGTAGCTGAAGCCGGTGGCGAAGCGCTGCGAGGTGTCGACGCAGAGATCCGCCTCGATGAGCCGGATCAGGTCGTCGACGAAGATGACGTCCTCACCGTTGCTGTTCGCCCAGCCGTTGTTGAAGCCCTGGGGCGCGACGAAGATCGCGCCGTTGTCCGACAGCTGCCTGAGGCCGTAGAAGGACCAGGGATATCCGCTGGTCCCGCCGGAGTCGACGTCCGCGGCGGTGCCGCCCAGCCAGTGGAAGCCGAAGATCAACCGGTAGGGGGTGCCGTTGTGGTAGTCGTCGGGCAGCCGGAGGATGAAGGAGCGGTTCTTGCCGCTGGTCTGCATCGACTGCGTACCGCTCCTCAGCGTCGGGGTCTTGCCGCATCCGGCGGTCGTCGCGAGGGCGCCGGCGGGCGCCGCGCCCGTGCCGGCGTCGCTGCTCATCGCCGCATGGCCCGTGGCCAGGACGAGGAGCGCCGCGACAGCGATCACTGCGAAGAACGTGCGGTGTCTTGACATCACATGACTCCCACTCGGGATCACTGGAAGGAGGCGTCGTCGACGGAGCGGCCGTCGGTGCCCGCGGCCGTCTCGACGTAGAAGGTGGCGCCGGTCGGCGATCCGCTCCCCCGACACGGTCGCCGTACCGGTGTGTCAGGTGCGGGTCCAGCGCTGGTTCGCGCCGCCGTGGCAGGAGTAGAGCTGGATCCGGGTGCCGTTGGCGGTGCCCTGGCCCACGGCGTCCAGGCACAGCCCGGACCGCACGCCGGCGATGGTGCCGTCGGCGTTCAGGCGCCACTTCTGGTTGTCGCCGCCGTGGCAGGAGTAGATCTGGATGACGGCTCCGTTGCCGGTGCCGGCCGCGTCGAGGCACTTGTTGCCGTAGACCCTGAGCTCGCCGGCCGAGGTGGCGTCCCACTGCTGGTTGCCGCGCCCGTTGCAGTCCCACAGCTGCACCGCGGTGCCGTCGGCGGTGGCGGCGCCGGGCACGTCCAGGCAGCGGCCGGAGCCGACTCCCGTGATCTGCCCGGCGGCTGGTGGCGTCGGCGTCGTGGTGGACGAGCCGCCGTCCAGACCGAAGAAGCGGATGGCGTACGCGGCCATCCCGGTGCGCGGCAGGTCGTGGCCGGCGCCGGTGACGGTGTACGCCTCGACCTGCCCGGAGCCGAAGACCCGCCGGGTCCAGCCGGACTGCGGGCTGTCAGTGGAGGCGGGGGTCTGGCTCAGTCCGTGCGCGTTGGTCCACTGGTCGACCTCTTCCTGCAACATCGTGTACGGCAGCACCGAGTCGGCGGTGCCGTGCCAGGCCATCACGCGCGGACGGGGCCCGGTGTAGCCGGGGTAGGCGTTCCTGACCAGGTCACCCCACTGCTGCGGCGTCTTGTCGCCGCACCCGGCCGGGCCGAGGCAACCGTAGGGAACTCCCGCGAACGGCGCGCCGGCCTTGAACACGTCGGGGTAGGTGGCGAGCAGGTTGAGGGTCTCCATGGCGCCGGAGGAGAAGCCGGTGGCGAACACCCGCTGCGGGTCGCCGCCGTAGCGTTGCAGCACGTGGTTCGTCATGGAGACGATCGACACCGGGTCGCTGCCACCGCCGTGCCGCAGGGCCTCGTCGGACCATACGTCGAAGCAGTTCGACATGCCGTTGGCGCTCTTGTTCGCCTGCGGGTAGATGACGACGAAGCCGTACCGGTCGGCCAGCGAGGCGAACTCGGTGCCCTGGTGGAAGTTCGGGGCCCAGCCGTTGCAGCCGTGCATCGCCACCAGGACGCCCGGATTGGGCGCCACCCTGTCCGGGACGTAGAGGTACATCCGCAGACCGCCGGGGTTGGCGCCGAAGCTCGTCACCTCGGTCAGGACCGCCGCCGACGCCCCCGGCGCGGCCGTGAGGAACACGGACAGAGCGGTGGCCACCGCCGTGATCAGAGCCACCAGGGCGGCTCGGATGCCCGTGTACCTTCCCGTACGCGGTTCACTTCGCTTCATGGGTTCACCTCTCGGCTGTTAGCGCTAACAAACCGCTGACTGGTCGAGCTCCCCTCGGGGCCGGGCGGAGGTGGTGGCGGTAGGAGCAAATACGAGGCGGAAAGGTACTGTCAAGAGCGCCTTAACATGCGGCGGTCCGGCGGGGGCGGCACCCCTGCGCGCTGACCTCGGATTATCGATCCGAACCCCGGTCGATCAGCGAGAGCGGCGCCATGAAACTTTCATGTACGCCCCCGCCGGGCGAGGCGGCCGAAAGTTTCAAGGACCCCGGCCAGGCATCGAGCCAGCAAAACCGACGCAGGCGAGGCCGGGCGTCGCCGAAACTTTCTAAGACATCCTTGACAATTTTCGGCGAGATTCCCACACTGATGGCCGAGGTGATCCCCCTACCGGCTCGGTGGCGCTCACGGGGGACCGCCGTCACGACGCCTGTGAAGTGCGTCCCCACCGGGGCGCGGCGTCGGTCCTGCGGGTGTGTCCCGCACGATCCTTTCCCCATGATTCTCTACGGAGGCTCGATCATGCGTGTCAACGCCATGTCCCCACCCACCGCCCGACTGCCGCTCAGGGCACGGCGCCGGGCTCTGGTCACCGGCGCGCTCGGCGCACTCGGCCTGGTCACGGCGCTGGCGACGGCGATTCCGGCCAATGCCGCGGCGAGCACGCTCGGCGCGGCCGCCGCGGAGAGCGGCCGCTACTTCGGCACCGCCATCGCCTCCGGCAAGCTCGGCGACTCCGCCTACACGACGATCGCCAATCGCGAGTTCAACATGGTGACGGCCGAGAACGAGATGAAGATCGACGCCACCGAGCCCAACCGGGGGCAGTTCAACTTCTCCGCCGGGGACCGGGTCTACAACTGGGCCGTGCAGAACGGCAAGCGGGTCCGCGGGCACACCCTGGCCTGGCACAACCAGCAGCCGGGCTGGATGCAGTCGTTGTCGGGCGGCTCGCTGCGCCAGGCGATGATCGACCACATCAACGGCGTGATGAACCACTACCGGGGCAAGATCTACGCCTGGGACGTGGTCAACGAGGCCTTCGCCGACGGCAACTCCGGCGGCCGGCGTGACTCCAACCTGCAGCGCACCGGCAACGACTGGATCGAGGTCGCCTTCCGCACCGCACGCGCCGCCGACCCGGCCGCCAAGCTCTGCTACAACGACTACAACATCGACAACTGGAGCTGGGCCAAGACCCAGGGCGTCTACAACATGGTCCGCGACTTCAAGGCCCGCGGCGTGCCGATCGACTGCGTCGGCCTGCAGTCGCACTTCAACGGCAACAGCCCCTACAACAGCAACTACCGCACGACCATCCAGAGCTTCGCCGCGCTGGGGGTCGACGTGCAGATCACCGAGCTGGACATCCAGGGCGGCTCGGCCACCACGTACGCCAACGTGACCAACGACTGCCTGGCCGTCCCCCGCTGCACGGGCATCACCGTGTGGGGCGTCCGCGACAGCGACTCCTGGCTGGGCGAGAACACCAGCCCCCTGCTCTTCGACCGCAACGGCAACAAGAAGGCCGCCTACACCTCGGTCCTCAACGCCCTCAACGCCGCGGACCCGAACCCGGATCCTGATCCCGACCCGACGCCCACCCCGGGCGATGGGCAGATCACGGGCACGGCCTCCGGCCGCTGCGTGGACGTGCCCGGCGCCGGCACCACCGACGGCACCGCGGTGCAACTGTGGGACTGCAACGGTCAGAGCAACCAGCAGTGGACGCAGACCTCAGCAGGGGAATTGAAGGTCTACGGCAACAAGTGCCTGGACGCCGCCGGCACCGGCAACGGCGCCAGGATCCAGATCTACTCCTGCTGGGGTGGCGACAACCAGAAATGGCGCGTCAACTCCGACGGCACCATCACCGGCGTGCAGTCCGGGCTGTGCCTGGACGCCGTCGGCGCCGGAACCGCCAACGGCACGGGGCTGCAGCTGTACAGCTGCCACGGCGGTAACAACCAGAAGTGGACCCACCACACGGCGTGAGCCGCCTCTGCCGACCACCTTCCCTCGGCCCCGATGAGGAGGCCGAGGGAAGGTGAGCCGGGTGGACCCTGTGAAACTTTCACCTGCGTGAGCGATGCGGAACTCCAGGCGGGACGGCGTTCCGACGGCAGAGCTCAGGCCGGCGAGGGGCGCCGCTCATTGACTCCGGGCCTGATCGTCGGATGTACTCCGCGACGGAATAGGCCGCACTGTTTCACAGGGTCGAATGTTAGCGCTAACACTTCATCCCGAGGGCGGCCTGGCCCGGTGCACCCGTGACCGGCGGACGCCGGTCACCACCCCCCATTTCCAAGGAGCTCCAGATGTCCTTGAGCCGTCGTCAGCTCTTTCAGGCCGCGGGCGCGACCGCCGCGCTCTCGGTCGCCGACCGGTTAGCCGGCGCCTCCCCCGCTCTGGCCGCACTCCCCTGGGCCAGATCCGACATCGGCGTCTCGGCGTACGAGTTCGACCTCGGCCAGGTCCGGCTGACCTCCGGTCGCTGGCTGGACAACCAGAACCGCACCCTCGGCTATCTGCGCTTCGTCGACGTCGACCGGCTCCTGTACGTCTTCCGGGCCAACCACCGGTTGTCCACCGGCGGCGCGGCGGCCAACGGCGGCTGGGACGCGCCCGGCTTCCCGTTCCGGTCCCACATGCAGGGCCATTTCCTGACGGCGTGGGCGCAGGCCTACGCCGTGCTCGGCGACACCACCTGCCGGGACAAGGCCGGCCACATGGTGGCCGAGCTGGCCCGATGCCAGGCGAACAACGGCGCCGCCGGATTCTCCAGCGGCTACCTGTCCGGCTTCCCCGAGTCGGACATCACGGCCGTGGAGAACCGCACCCTGACCAACGGCAACGTGCCGTACTACTGCCTCCACAAGACCCTGGCCGGGCTGCTGGACGTGTGGCGGCTGCTCGGCAACACCCAGGCCAGGACCGTGCTGCTGGCCCTGGCCGGGTGGGTGGACGCACGCACGTCGCGACTCGGCGCGAGCCGGATGCAGGCCATGCTCGGCACCGAGTTCGGCGGCATGAACGCCGTGCTGACGGACCTGTACCAGATGACCGGCGACTCCCGCTGGCTGACCACGGCCCAGCGATTCGACCACGCGGCCGTGTTCGACCCACTGGCCGCGAACCAGGACCGGCTCAACGGATCGCACGCCAACACGCAGGTGCCCAAGTGGATCGGGGCGGCCCGCGAGTACAAGGCGACGGGCACGACCCGCTACCGCGACATCGCCGCCAACGCCTGGTCCATCACCGTCGGCGCGCACACGTACGTGAACGGCTCCAACAGCCAGGCCGAGCACTTCCGCGCACCCGACGCGATCGCCGCCCATCTGACCAGGGACACCGGCGAGGCGTGCAACACCTACAACATGCTCAAGCTGACCCGGGAGCTGTGGCTGCTGTCGCCGACCCGGGCCGACTACTTCGACTACTACGAGAACGCCCTGCTCAACCACCTGATCGGGCAGCAGGACCCGTCGGACCCGCACGGGCACGTCACCTACTTCACCCCGCTCAACCCCGGCGGACGCCGGGGCGTCGGCCCGGCCTGGGGCGGCGGCACCTGGAGCACGGCCTACAACTCCTTCTGGTGCTGCCAGGGCACCGGGATCGAGACCAACACCAAGCTGATGGACTCGATCTACTTCCACGACGGCACCACACTGTTCGTGAACCTGTTCGCGCCCGCCACGCTCGACTGGACCCAGCGCGGCATCACGGTCACCCAGACCACCTCCTACCCGGCCGACGACACCACCTCGCTGCGGGTCACCGGCGACGTGAGCGGATCGTGGACGATGCGCATCCGCATCCCGGCCTGGACCCAGGGCGCGACGATCAGCGTCAACGGGGCCCAGCAGAACATCGCCACCACCCCGGGCACCTACGCCGGCCTCACCCGGTCGTGGACCTCGGGCGACACCGTGACCGTGCGGCTGCCCATGCGGGTGGTCATGAAGGCCGCCAACGACAACCCCGGTATGCAGGCCGTCACCTACGGCCCGGTCGTGTTGTCGGGCGATTACGGCGACACCGGCCTGTCGTCGGCCCCCGCCCTGACCCCTTCCTCGATCACCCGGACCAGCGCCTCCTCCCTGTCCTTCACGGCCACGGCCAACGGGGCGTCGGTGCGGCTGGGGCCGTTCTACGACGCGCACGACCACAACTACGTCGTCTACTGGAACACCGGTGGCCCGGGCGACACCGGCGCGGCGAGCTTCCGGCTGATCAACGCGGCCAGCGGGCTCGCCCTCGGCATCCAGAACATGTCCACCGCCGACGGCGGCCTGGCTCTCCAGTGGACCGACAACGGCACCGCCGACCACGACTGGGTCCCGGTCGTCGACGGCAGTGCCCTGCGGTTCCGCAACGTGCACAGCGGCAAGGTGCTCGGCGTCGACAACATGTCGACCGCGGACAATGCCCGGGTGCTCCAGTGGGGTGATACCGGCACCGCCGACCACCGCTGGACGATCAGCGACGCCGGCGACGGCTCCGTCAAGATCCGCAACGTCCACAGCGCCAAGCTGCTCGGCATCCAGAACGGGTCGACCGCCAACGGCGCCCAGGTGGTCCAGGACTCCGACAACGGCAGCCCGGACAACCAGTGGCGGTTCGTGCCGAACGGCGCACGGCGTGTCCAGAACGTGGGCACCGGGATGGTGCTCGGCGTCACCGACATGTCAACGGCCGACGGCGCGCTCGTCATTCAGTGGGGCGACACCGGCACCGCCGACCACCTGTGGACGGCGATCGTCGACACCGGCGGCTACCTGCGGCTGCGCAACTCGGGCAGCCAGAAGGTGCTGGGCGTGCAGAACATGGGCACCGCCGCCGGGTCGCGCGTCGTGCAGTGGGCCGACAACGGCACCGCCGACCACCGCTGGCGGCTGCGCCACGGGTCGGGCGCCGCCTTCCGCATCCAGTGCGCCAACGGCGGCCGGGTCCTCGGCCTGGCCGGCAGCGCACAGGGCGCGCAGGTCGTGCTCGCCGACGACAACGGCGCGAACGACAACCTCTGGAGGTTCCTGTGAGACGCGTGCTCGCGGTTCTCTCATCGCTGCTTCTCGTGGGCGTGTTCCTCACGCCTTCCCAGGCGTCGGCCGCGACGGTCGACACCAACGCGTGGTACGTCCTGGTCAACCGCAACAGCGGCAAGGCCCTGGACGTGTACAACCTGTCCACCGCCGACGGCGGCCGCATCACCCAGTGGACCCGTAACAACGGCAACCAGCAGCAGTGGCAGTTCGTCGACTCCGGCGACGGCTACTACCGGCTGAAGTCCCGCCACTCCGGCAAGGTCCTGGACGTCTACGACTTCTCCACCGCCAACGGCGCGAACATCGTCCAATGGACCGACCACAACGGCACCAACCAGCAATGGCGACTCGCCGACAGCTCCGACGGCCACGTACGACTCATCTCCCGCCACAGCGGCAAGGCCCTGGAGGTCCAGGGCGCCTCCACCGCCGACGGCGGCAACATCGTCCAGTACGACGACTGGGGCGGCGCCAACCAGCAATGGCAGCTCGTCCGGATCGACGGCGGCAGCAGCGGCTACACCAACCCGGTCGTCTGGCAGGACTTCGCCGACGGCGACATCATCCGGGTCGGCGACGCCTACTACTACTCGGCCTCGACGATGCACTACTCGCCGGGCGCGCCGATCCTGCGCTCCTACAACCTGGTCGACTGGGAGTACGCCGGCCATTCGGTCCCGAGGCTCGACTTCAACTCCGGCGCCTACGACCTCACCGGCGGCCGGGCGTACGTGAAGGGCATCTGGGCCTCGACCCTGAACCACCGGCCCAGCAACGACACCTACTACTGGATGGGCTGCGTCGAGTTCAACCGGACCTACGTCTACACCGCCTCCGCCGTCGACGGCGCGTGGACCAAGCGCTCACAGATCAACAACTGCTACTACGACGCCGGACTGCTGGTCGACACCGACGACACCATGTACGTCGCCTACGGCAACGGCACCATCAGCGTCGCCCAGCTCTCGGCCGACGGGCTCAGCCAGGTGCGGGCCCAGCAGGTGTTCCAGACCCCGAGCAGCGTCGGCACCCTGGAGGGCGCCCGCTTCTACAAGCGCGGCGGCTACTACTACATCTGGCTGACCCGCCCCGCCAACGGCCAGTACGTGCTCCGCTCCACCTCACCGTGGGGCCCGTACGAGATGCGTCAGGTCCTGCTCGACATGCCGGGCCCCATCGCCGGCGGCGGTGTTCCTCACCAGGGCGGGCTGGTCCAGACGCAGAACGGCGACTGGTACTACATGTCCTTCGTCGACGCCTACCCCGGCGGCCGGGTCCCCGCCCTCGCGCCGATCACCTGGACCGGCGACTGGCCGACCGTGCAGACCGTGAACGGTGGATGGGGCGTCAACTACCCGAAGCCGAACATCCAGACCACCCGCACGGTGGCGTCCATGATCGGACCCGACACCTTCACCTCAGGCAGCCTCGGCCACCGCTGGGAGTGGAACCACAACCCCGACACCAGCCGCTACTCCACCGGCAACGGCCTGCGCCTGCAGACCGCGACCGTCACAGGCGACCTCTACAACGCCCGCAACACGCTCACCCACCGCATCCAGGGCCCGTCGTCGACGGCGACGATCGAGCTCGACCACGCGCAGATGACCAACGGCGACCGCGCCGGGCTGGTGATGCTGCGCGACCAGTCGGCCTGGATCGGCGTCAAGCGCGACAACGGCGTCAAGCGGGTCGTGATGACCAACGGCCTGACCATGAACAGCTCGTGGCAGACCACCGGCACCGGCACCGAGGCGGCCGGCGCGAACATCTCGGGCGACCGGCTCTGGCTGCGGGTCAACGCCGACATCCGGCCCGGCTCCGGCAGGCAGGCCCGCTTCTCCTACAGCACCGACGGCAGCACCTTCACCAGCCTCGGCCCCGCCTTCACCTTGAACAACGCCTGGCAGTTCTTCATGGGCTACCGCTTCGGCATCTTCAACTACGCCACCCAGTCCCTCGGCGGCGCGGTCACCGTGCGCCGCTTCGACCTCACCACCCCCTGACCCGGCACGTCGACAGCTGAATCGGAGAACATCATGAGATCCAGACCCCTGACCGTCCTCGCGACGGTGGTCGCCTTACTGGCGAGCCTGTTCGTCGCCCTTCAGACGCAGGCCGCCAACGCGGCCACCGTCGACACCAACGCCTGGTACGTCCTGGTCAACCGCAACAGCGGCAAGGCCCTGGACGTGTACAACCTGTCCACCGCCGACGGCGGCCGCATCACCCAGTGGGCCAGGAACGACGGCAACCAGCAGCAGTGGCAGTTCGTCGACTCCGGCGACGGCTACTACCGGCTGAAGTCCCGCCACTCCGGCAAGGTCCTGGACGTCTACAACTGGTCGACCGCCAACGGCGGCGCCATCGTCCAATGGGCCGACCTCAACGGGACGAACCAGCAGTGGCGGCTGGCCGACAGCTCCGACGGCCACGTACGCCTCATCTCCCGCCACAGCGGCAAGGCCCTGGAGGTCCAGGGCGCCTCCACCGCCGACGGCGGCAACATCGTCCAGTACGACGACTGGGGCGGCGCCAACCAGCAATGGCAGCTCGTCCCGGTGGGCGGCGGCGGCAACCCCGGTGCGTGCGATCTTCCGTCGACGTACCGCTGGACATCGACGGGCCCGCTGGCGAACCCGAAGTCGGGCTGGGTCTCGCTCAAGGACTTCACCGTCGCCCCCTACAACGGCAGGCATCTCGTCTACGCCACGACGCACGACACGGGCACGAGATGGGGTTCGATGAACTTCAGCACCTTCACCAACTGGTCCGACATGGCTTCGGCGAGCCAGAACACGATGTCCGCCTCCACCGTCGCGCCCACGCTCTTCTACTTCGCCCCGAGGAACATCTGGGTGCTCGCCTACCAGTGGGGCGGGACCGCCTTCTCCTACAGGACCTCCAGCGACCCCACCAATCCGAACGGCTGGTCATCCGAGCAGGCGCTCTTCTCCGGAAGCATCTCCGGCTCCGGAACAGGGCCCATCGACCAGACGCTCATCGGTGACAGCACGAACATGTACCTGTTCTTCGCCGGGGACAACGGCAGGATCTACCGGGCCAGTATGCCCATCGGGAACTTCCCCGGCAGCTTCGGCACGTCATCGACGGTGATCATGAGCGACACGACGAACAACCTGTTCGAAGGGGTTCAGGTCTACAAGCTCAAGGACCAGAACCGGTACCTCATGCTCGTCGAGGCGATCGGCTCGCAGGGCCGCTACTTCCGCTCGTTCACGGCCACCAGCCTGGGCGGTTCGTGGACCCCGCAGGCCGCGACCGAGGGCAATCCCTTCGCCGGCAAGGCCAACAGCGGCGCCACCTGGACCAACGACATCAGTCACGGCGAACTGGTCCGCAGCAACGCCGACCAGACCATGACCGTTGATCCCTGCAACCTGCAGTTGCTCTACCAGGGACGCAACCCCAACTCCGGCGGCGACTACGGCCTCCTGCCCTACCGGCCGGGGCTGCTGACGCATCAGCGCTGATGGCGTGAGACGGGTCCGGTTCGGACACCGTTTCAGGGCGGCCCGGTGCTCCGGGCCGCCCTGACTAGACTGCCGCCATGACCACGGAGTCGTCCCGTCTCACCATCGCTCAGCTCGCCGAGCTGGCAGGAGTTTCCACCGCGACGGTCTCCAAGGTCGTGAACGGCCGTTCCGAGGTCTCGTCCGAGACCCGCGCCGCCGTGGAGGAGCTCATCCGCCGGCACGGCTACCGCCGCCAGCGCCGCCGCTCCACGCCGACGGCCCTGGTGGAGCTGGTCTTCCACGCGCTGGCGGGCGACTATCCCGTCGAGATCACCAAAGGGGTGGCGGAGGTCGCGCGTGAGCACGACCTCACGGTGGGGATATCGGTTCTGCGGCGCGACCGCTCCGCCGCGGACGCCTGGCTGGAGGGTGTGCTGCGGCGCCGTCCGAGCGGCGTGATAGCGGTGTTCTCCGGCCTGGCCGAGCCTCAGCTCGAACAGCTCGCCCGCGGCGAGATCCCGCTGGTCCTGCTGGATCCGGCCGACGCCCCCGCGCGGGACATCCCGTCGGTCGGCGCCGGCAACTGGAACGGCGGGCTCACGGCCACCCGCCACCTCCTGGAGCTCGGGCACCGCCGCATCGCCATCATCACCGGGCCCGATTCCGCGCTCTCCAGCCGGGCCCGGCTCGACGGTTACCGGACCGCCCTCGACATGGCCGGCGTGCCCGTCGACCCGGAGCTGATCGGCCGGGGGGACTTCCTCATCGAGGGCGGCCTGGCCGCATCGCACCGCATGCTGCGCCCGCCCGACCGGCCGACCGCGATCTTCGCCACGAACGACGGCCAGGCCATCGGCGCCTACCACGCGGCCCATCGGCTCGGCCTGCGCATCCCGGACGACCTCAGCGTGGTCGGCTTCGACGACATGCCCTCGGGACGCTGGGCCATTCCGCCGCTGACCACCATCCGCCAGCCCTTCACCGAGATGGCCGCCGCGGCCACCTCGATGCTGCTGAAGCTGGCCCAGGGCGAGCCGCAGCCCCAGAGCCGCGTCGAGCTGGCCACCGAACTCGTCGTGCGGGAAAGCACCGCGCCTCCCACACTCCCGTTCGCCTGAGCCAGGACGTCGTCCTCCGGAACCACGGCGCCACCCCGGTCACCGAGCTTTCACCTCAGCAGGCGCCACGGCCCGTTCGGCTTGCCCGGCTCCTCGTTGCGGGTCCACCACGCGGCCTGGTACCGCTGCCCGCGGTGCTCCACCACGTCACCGGCCTCGGCGATACGGCTCGGCGTCCAGACTGCGGTGCCGTCGGCGGTCGTGGCGATCTCCTGCCACGGCCCGAACGCGTAGCCCGGCTCCTGGTCGCGGGTCCACCACGACGCCCGCCAGACGGCGCCGCGGTAGGTCACCTCGTGGCCCGCGGTGTACGCGGTCCCGGCGTTCCATGCGGGCAACGCCGGCGCCTCGGCCACGGTGAAGGTGCTGACGGCGCTGCGGGTCACGTGCCCCGCCGGGTCGCGCAGCTCGGCGTACCACTCGTAGGAGCCGCCGCCCTTGAGGCCGTCCAGCACCACCGAGACCTGCTCGGCGCCGACCGCCGACCGCACGTCCCCGACCTGCTGCCGCGCGCCGGCCGCGACGGTGAGCGACTCGGCCGCGAGGGTCCGCGTCGTGCTGCCGCCGAGGTCGATCTCCAGAGCGAAGTTCTCCGTGTCCGCGCCGTGGAAGCCGGGGATCGCGCCTGCGGGGACCTTGTGATGCCAGTTCCCGTCGGACGTCGCCTTGCCCAGCAGGGGCGACCAGGTGTTGAAGTACATCAGGTCGTTCTCCGTGTCGACGCTGATGTGCTTGAGGTACTCCTGCCCGCCGTAGACACGCGACTGGTAGTCGGTCAGGACGCCGTAGGCACGGTTGCCGCCCGCCGTCTGCCGCGAGGCGACGCCGGTACCGGCGATGTGGCCGCCGAGCACCAGCTTGACGTTCGGGTACGGATCGACCAGCGCCCTGGTGACGTTGTCGTTCGACCAGCCGTTGACGCCCTGGTTAACCGAGTTGTGGGGGGCGAGGATCACCGCGTGGTCGGGGTGGGCCTCGATGACCCCCTTGGCCCAGGCCAGTCCGGCGTCGCCGGCGTTGTCCGCGGAGAAGAAGCCGACGGTGAGCAGCAGGAGCTTCGCCCCGTCGATCTCGGCCGTGTAGTAGTAGTTGTCGATGTTGTCGCTGCCGCCGAACCGCCAGGGGCTGCCTTCGAGACTCTTCTCGAACCGCTCCATCGGGAAGTACTTCGGCAGCATGACCCGGCCGTTGCGCGCGTCAGAGTAGTCGTGGTTGCCCCACGAGATCATGTACGGCAGGTCCGCCTCCTCCAGCGCTCGCGCCGACGGCTCGGCGTTCACCCACTGGTACTCCTGCGACAGGTACTCGCGGTTGACCCAGTCACCCGACTGCAGCACCAGCTTGGTCTTGCGCGCTGCCGCGACGTCGGCGACGTACTCGAACTGGTGCGTCATGAGGTCGGGCGTCGCCTGCGCGTAGAGCTGGGAGTCCGGCACGTGGTCGAACGCCCAGTCGTACCGGTCGGCGGCGGGCGGCGACTGGATGTCGTCGCCCTTCTGCCCCGGCAGCACGGTCAGGCCGCGCCAGACCAGCAGGTGCAGCTTCCCGCCGGCCACGACGTTCTCCTCGGCGCGGGCGGTCACGTCCAGCTCGACCGCGGCGCCGGACGGGTCCGCCCCGGAGTCCTTCAGGATCCAGCGGCGGGCCGTGTGGTCGTACACGTGGGCCGAGACGGTGCGCTCGTCCCCCGAGCCCGTCCAGGTCAGATGGAACTCCTTCTGCTCGGCCTGCTCGCCGGTCAGCGAGATCTCGTACACCTGGAACGGGTTCTCGTTCGTGCCCACCGTCGTCGGCAGCCGCTGCTCGCTGACGGTGCCGCTGGCGGGCGTCAGCGCGTCGGGCACCCGGTCCGGGGTGGTCCCGCTGCGCACCACGACGTTCGAGTCGTCGAGCGGGATGGTCGGGCCCGCGTAGAACGTGGCCTCGACCCGCTCGCGGTCCTTGGTCTGCGGCGTCGCGCTCAGCGTGACGCTCGGCTTCTGCCCGGAGGCCGCCGACGCGTCGTCGCTCACCTTCGGCGCGGCGGGCGCCACGGTGTCCTTGACCGTGACCGGCACCTCGACCGGCTCGGCCACATCACGCGGCCCACCGGAACCGGGCCCACGGGAACCGGCCTGATCGGAAGCGGCCTTACCGGCCTTACCGGTCCCGCCCGGCCGGCCGACGGCGGCGGCGTCCACCGTGAGCGTCTGCTCGCCGATCTCGTTCACGGGCACGGTGACCGTGAACGGCCCGGCGTCGACCTGCTGGGTGAGCACCCGCTTGCCGGCCACCTCCGCGGTGAGCACCGCGCGCCGGCTGACCGTACCGGTCACCTCGACCAGACCTGCCTCCAGCGAGCTGTTCGCCCGCGGGGTGCCGACCACCAGCGTCAGGCGCTCGTCCGCACGCTCGACCCGCGCGCCGAAGCTCACGGCGTCGCCGAACAGGTTCGCGTACCGGAAGGCCTCGAAGTCGGGGGTGAACGGCACGCCCGCGATCTGCACCTCGTCGACCAGGCCACGGAACGGCGACCGGAGGGTGCCGTCGTTCGTGTAGTAGTCGCCGATCGTCGTCTGCACGGCCGGGTCCGAGTACGTGCTGCGGTACTCGACCATCTGGCTGTGCACCTCGCGGCCGTCGACGAACACCGAGTACGTCATGCCGTCGTAGGTCTGGGTGACCAGGTGCGGCTTGCCGTCGGCCGGGAAGCCGAACCGGTGGCTCAGGTCGACGTTCCCGAACTCGAAGCTGTTGCCCGCCAGGAGCGTGCCGACCTGCCGCTCGGCAGACCGCACGCCCTGCCAGAAGGTGAGCTGCCCGTCACCGGTCGCGCTCTCCTTCGCGACCACGGGGGCTGCCGAGCCCAGTGCGGCCAGGTCCTCCTCGGTGAGCGAGTACACGCCGCTGATCGCTATGCGGTCGTGACCGCCGCCGACGTCGCCCGGATACTGCAGGCGCGAACCTTCGAACCGTGCCTGGCCGGTGCCCCGCTCCGAGGCGCCGGTGGCCAGGTCCTTGCCCAGCACGAGGCCGGCCTGCCGGCCCGTGGAGTCGGTGCGGCGCTCGCCGCTCGCGGTGCCGCTGCCGAAGTGCTCGACCAGGGAGTACGCCTCGCCCCACACGGCCGTGGGGTCGTTGCCGGGGGCCCCGCCGCCGAAGTAGGCCCACACCTGCCGCGCCGACCTGGCGGGCAGGCTCGGCAGCCGGACCCACACCGTCGAGGTGCTGCCCGGCTGCCAGGTCTCCACCTCGAACGGCAGAGGTGCGCCGTCGGCGGCGAAGAAGGACAGTTTGTCCCGCTCGACGCCGGGCGCCGACGGGATGCGCAGCTGTACCGGCGTGCCCGTGAAGTCCGACGCGGTGTCGTTGCGGACGGTGACCACCTGGCGGGCGGTCGCGCCGGGGTCGGCCCAGGCCACGGTCTTGCCGTCCTTGGACACCAGGCCGCCCAGCTCGCGCAGCCGCCGCTCGGCGGCCTCCAGGCGTGACAGCCCGGTCAGGGCACCGCGCTGCGCCTCGGTGAGGCCGTCGACGGCGTCGCGCACCGCGGCCACCGCCTCGGCGTCCTTCAGCGTGACGTCGTCGACGGCCGGCAGCTTGTCGACCTGGGCGGCGACCGGGGAGATCGCGCGGTCGACGCCGAAGCCCTCGAAGAGGCGTGGCACGCCGCGGTCGCGGATGTCGTAGACGTTCACCGTGAGGCGGCCGGCCGTGACGTTCACCGCCGTGAAGTTCTCGCCGGCCTGCTCGCCGGTGCGGTCGAACAACCGCAGGTAGGGCTCCAGGTCCACGCCCTGCGGGTTGGTGGCCTGCGTGTAGTGCTTCGCACCGGCGGTGTTCGGCAGGAAGTAGATGGTGCCCTCGGGATCCACCGCGTACTCGACGCGCTTCCCGTTGCGAACCTCGGTGATCTTGGTGGTCTTGACGACGCGAGCGCCCTCGACCCCGTCGGGGTCGGCGGCCAGCACCTTGGACCGGCTCATCACGTGGTCGTGGCCCTGCAGCACCAGGTCGATGTCCAGCTCGTCGATCACCGGCACGAGGGTGCGGCGCATCGCCATGACGTCCTGGTCGTCCAGGTGGGTCGCCGTCGTGTAGGTGCCCTTGTGCATGGACAGGATGAGCCACTGGGCACCGGCGGCGCGCGCGGCCTCGGCGTCGGCCCGGAGCCAGTCGATCTGCTTCTGGGAGATCCCCTCGGCCCCGCCCTCGTTGGTGTTGAGCACCATGAAGTGCGCCCGGTTGTACGTGTACGAGTAGTACACGCCCCTGGACCGGTCCTGGTCCTGCGGGCCCTCCAGCGTGAAGTGGTCGGCGAACGCGTTCGTCGCCGCGTCGTGGTTGCCCGACGCCACCGCGAGCGTGGTGCTCAGCAGGCTCGGGCGGGCGGAGTCGATCAGATCCACCCAGTCCTGCTCCCGGCCGCCGTCCTCGACGACGTCGCCGTTGTGCATGACGAACTCCGCGTCCGGCACGTGCTTGAGCGCCTTGGCGATGGTCTGCGCCGAGAGCTGCGCCTCGGCCAGGTTCTGCGACTGCGTGTCGGTCAGGTCGACGAACGTGAAGTCCTCGTCCCCGCCGTCCGCCGTGACGAACGTGCCGGTGGCGCTCCACACCTGCCCGGCCGCGTCGCCCACGCGGTAGTAGTAGGCGGTGCCGGGCCGCAGGTCGCGGGCGATGGCGCGGTAGAAGATCTCTCCGTCCTCGCTCTCCTCACGCTGCGCCCCGACCGTCACCGTGGCCGAGCCCTCGGGGAACTCGCGGTCCGTGCTCAGCACGGCGGCGGCGCTGCCCGTGTCCAGCGTCGAATACCAGGTGAAGGCGCGCTGAGTGCCCGGGTCGCCGTAGAAGGTGGTGGTGATCCGGTTCGGCGCCTCGTCCGAGGAGACGTACTTCGGCACGGGATGGCCGAGCTTGCCGTCCCAGCTCCACTTCTCGGCGAAGTCCCAGCCGCGGGCGGTGTAGGTGTCCTGACGTGCGAGCGCGTCAGCCGCCGAGTCGGTTCCGTGCTGGTTCTTGGTGCCCGGACCGGTGACGGTCTGCCCGCCGATGGTGATCTCGCTGCTCGCGAGGTTGTCCTGCGCGGTCCAGCCGTCGTACCCCGTGTAGCCGACGACGCGGCCGACGAAACCGTCGGTCTTGCCCGTGTAGTCGATCGAGCCGGGCAGCGCGACGTTGCCGGTGAACGAGCTGCCCGAGCTCGGGTTGCCCGGGTATGCCACGACGTAGGCGGCGTCGATGCCGCGGGTACCGCCCGCGCCGCCGTCGGCCGCCACGGTGAGGTCCGCGTCGACGAGGTTGTTACGGACCGTCGCGCCGTTGTTCGTGTAGGACACGAGACCCGCCGGCATCTTGTGCGCCCTGATCGTGCCGCGCACCCAGTTGTCGGTGACGGAGCCGCCGCGCAACTCGGCGACCAGGCCCGCCACCTTCTCGGCGCTGGTGGCCGTCAGGTCGGCGTCGAGCACGGTGTTGCCCGTCAGGGTCGCGTCGGTGGCGACGACGGCGAGGCCGGCCACCAACCCGCCGCGGGTGCCGCCGTCGGCCTTGACGTTCGCCAGGGTGAGGCCGCGGATGGTGCCGCCATTGAGCTGCCGCACCAGGCCGAGCCGGTCGGCCTCGCCGCCGGCACTCTGCTGCGGGGCGTAGACCAGGCCGCTGACCGTGTGCCCGGCGCCGTCCAGCACGCCCTCGAAGCGGTTGATGCCGCCGAACGGCTCGCGCCCGGCGAAGTCGAGGTCGGCGGTCAGGACGAAGTGCTTGTCGCCGGTGTACCGCGCGTTGCCGGCGTTGAGCTGAGCGGTGAGCAGCTCCAGGTCCTCGGCGGAGGCGAGCTCGTAGGGCTGCTGCGCGGCGCCGCTGCCGAACAGCGTCGAGGTGTACTGCGGCACCGGGTGGCTCAGCGCGTCGTCCCAGCGCCAGGCGTTGGTGAAGTCCCAGCCCAGGCCCTCGTACGTCGCTCGCTGGGCGAGCTGCTCGGCCGTGGCGTCCGTGCCGTGCTGGTTCTTGGTGCCCGGACCGGTGACCGGGTTTCCGCTGATGGTGATGGCGGCGTTGGCCAGGTTGTTCTCGGCCGTCCAGCCGTCGTAGCCGGTGTATCCGAGGATGCGGCCGGCGAAGCCGTCGACCTTGCCCGCATAGGCGATCGAGCCGGACAGCGCGACGTTGCCGGCGAAGGTGGAGCCGTTGGGTGTGCCCGGGTAGCCGGCGATGAGCCCCGCGTCGATGCCGCGCGTGCCACCGTCCCCGCCCGGGGCGGCCAGCGTCAGATCGGCCGCCACCAGGTTGTGCCGGACCTGGGAGTTCTGATTGACGTAGGCGGCGATGCCGGCGGGCATCTTGTTCGCGCTCAGGGAGCCGGTCACGAGGCTGTCCTCGATGGTCCCGTTGCGCAGCTCGGCGACGATGCCGCCGACCTTCTCGGCGCTGTTCGCCGTGAGCGCGGCGTTCTTCACGGAGTTGCCCGTCAGGGTGGCGTTGGTGGCCACGACGGCGACGGCGCCGATCCAGCCGCTGGTGCTCGTCCCGGCGTCGGCCCGCACACCGTCGAGGGTGAGGTTGCGGACCGTGCCGCCGTTCAGACGACGAACCAGGCCCAGGCGGTCGGCCTCGCCGCCCGCCGACGCCTCCCGCACGAGCTGGAGGTCGCTGATCGTGTGACCCGCGCCCTCGAACGTGCCCGTGAAGGTGTTGATGCCGCCGAACGTGCTTCCGCCGAAGTCGACGTCGGCCGTCAGCCGGTAGGCGGCGCCGCCGTAGGCGCCGGGGTCGGTGTTGATCGCGCCGGCGACGGTGCGCAGGTCGTCGGCCGAGTCGATCTGGTAGGGGTCGCGGGGCGTGCCGCCGCCATCGATCCCGGGCAGCGGGGCTGCTGCCGCCTGGGCCGCGGGAAGACCCGCTCCGAGGGCAAGAACTACGCCGAGCACGATGGCTAAGGGTGCGCGGGCGCGGGTGCGTGACAGCACGTGGGAAGGCATGGTGGGAGTTCATCGAGCAACGCTGAATGCTCTCCGGCCGCCCGGCAACACCACGGTGAACATCACAGCTTCGCACACAACGCTTTGGTATCGGCGCCGATTCGCAGGACGAGCACGGTGAGCTGTCCCGAAGGCGGGGACAGGGTGCCGGCCTTTAGCATTGCGCAGGTGACCATCTACGACGATCATGAGACGTTCGATCACCTGGACTACTCGTCCCTGCCGCAGCGCCAGCAGCGGATCCTGGTCACGATCCGCGACTGGGTGGTCAAGTATGGACACCCCCCGAGCACACGCGAGATCGGCCGCGCGGTCGGGCTGCGGTCGTCCTCGTCGGTCTCGAAACACCTGAGGAGCCTGGAGGAGAAGGGGCTCCTCCATCGGGGCACGGCGATGACCCGGCCGATCGACGTGCGCCCGTTCCTGCGAGCCCCGGCCCCCGAACCGGCCGACGACCTGGTGACCGTGCCCGTGGTCGGAGACATCGCCGCAGGCAGTCCCATCCCGGCCGACGAACACATGGACGGCACGCTGACGCTCCCTCGCGACCTCACCGGGCGGGGCAACGTGTTCGGCCTCCGCGTGCGGGGCGATTCAATGATCGACGCCGCCATCTGCGACGGCGACATCGTCGTCGTACGGCAGCAGCCCGAAGCGCACTCCGGCCAGATCGTCGCCGCGATGATCGACGGTGAGGCCACCGTCAAGGTGTACCGCCGGCGCGACGGGCACGTCCATCTCGAACCGCGCAATCCCCTCTACGACATCATCGACGGCGACAGCGCCGTGGTGCTGGGCATCGTGGTCTCTGTCCTGCGCAGCGTCTGAACCTGGTAAGCCCGAAAATCCACCGGCGTGCGATCGAAAACAATTCGGGTATCCGAACTGCGCCGGTGATCAGCTTACGACGGCGGAAATGCAAACGCATTCGGATCATGCCTACGGTAAACTCGACTTGACAGACGCCTGCCTGGATGAATGCGAGTCAATAGGCTGATCGGATGGGTGGTGCCGTGGGCCGCCGGCGCAATACCGCAGGCCGCTGGGCGTTTCTGCTCCTTATCGCTGCAATCATTGCTCTCCTGATATGGGTGGGCCTGGCCTTCTTCGACGGTGGCACGGACACGGGTGACCAGGTCGCGGGCATAGCTTCGGCGCTCTTCGCCGCGACAGCCTTGTTCCTCCAGGTCCGAGCGACGCAGTCGCCACCACGTCCGGACGTGACCGACACGGATTTACGGATCGATTCCACCGCCCGCGTGCTCGCCCTGCGCGTGCAGGAGATCAGCCAGCGGGAGGAACGCAACTGGCGTATCGGCGATCCGTGGCCACTGCAGGTGAGATGGAGGGCCGCCTCCGATGACGTGGTCGATCACCGGGAGAACATCCGCGCCTCCGCGGCCGACAGCGCTGATAGCGCTGATAGCGCTGACGGGCCTTCGCCGCTGGCCGGAAATCTCCCCAGCATTCACAGCGTCTACCAGAGCGTGCCCACCGGCCGTCTGGTCATCATGGGCCGGGCCGGAGCGGGGAAGACCGTACTCGCCCACCGGCTGATCCTGGAGTGTTTCAACCACCCCGGGGATCTGCTCCGCGTGCCGGTGTTGTTCAGCCTCGGCGGCTGGGATCCCAGCCGCACCGGCCTGCACGACTGGCTGGCCGACCGGCTCATCGGCGACTACGCCTTCCTGGAGAGCGTCGACGCCACCGGGACCGCGCTGGCCCGGGTGCTGCTGGGGGCCGGGCGGATCCTGCCGGTGCTGGACGGCTTCGACGAGATCCAGCGGCATCACCGCGGTGCGGCCATCAGCGAGCTCAGCCGCTTCGACGGGCCGCTGATCCTCACCACCCGGCCCGACGAATACGCCGCCACGGTCAGCGCCACCAGGGCGCTCAGCAGAGCCGCCGCCATCGAGCTCGAAGACCTCTCCCTCGACGAGGCCCAGCGCTACCTGCGGTCCGTCAGCAGTAAGACCCGCACCGCCCAGTGGGAGTCGGTCTTCTCGCACCTGCGCACCCGTCCCGACGACGTCACCAGCCGGAATCTCGCCGCGGCCCTGAGCACCCCGCTGCTGGTCATGCTCACCCGGACCATCTACAACGACACGCCGCACCACGACCCCGCGCACCTGCTCGACGGCGGCAGGTTCCCCACCCAGAACGCGCTCGAAGAACATCTTTTCAGCGCTTACCTCACCGCCCTCTACGACCCACGCCGCACAGTCCCGTCCGGCAGTGGAAAGACCACCTGGACGGACCACCAGGCCCGGCGCTGGCTCGGCCACCTCGCCGACCACCTCGCTCGGCTCAACACCCAAGACCTCACCTGGTGGCGACTCGACGTCACCCTCCACCGCCGGACTCGCGTCCTCGTCACCGGCCTGGCGGCCGCGCTGGTGGGTGGGATCGTGGGCGTACTGGGCTACTTCATCGCCGATCACCTGTTCTGGACGGTGGCCGACGGGCTCCGGTTTCGTCAAGAACTGCTGGGGTCCCAGTTCCGTCAAGGACTGCTGGAGACGGTAACCGGCCTCGTCGCAGGCCTCGCCGCCGGACTCGTGAACGAGACGAGGACTCGGCGCCGAGGCACTGGCCGCAACCCCGAACGGCTGCGCCTGCGTCCCTTCCGACAGCCCGTCCCCGCGCCGTCGCGAGCTTCGCGCGACATCGGCGCCGAACTCGTCATCGGGCTTACGGCCGGTCTCGTATTCTCGCTCGCCTCGTGGTTCGCCTACGGCTTCGCGTACGAATTCTCGCACCATTCCGCCGAAGTTTTCGTGCAGGCCTTCGCACCGTTCCCGGTCACCTGGCTTCCCCCCACGGGCGCGCTCACCTATGTGGCGGCCGGTCTCATCCTCGGCTTGCTGGTCGGAATCTCGTACGCGTTCGTGAACGCGGTCGTGTACATGTTCAGCGGGCCGAACGACGGGAATTCCGCGGTGAATACCTGGGACTTACTGTCCACAGACCGTGGGGTGACGCTTTTCCGCGTCGGCCTGGTCGGACTCACGGTCTTTCTGGTGAACTTCATCCTGGTGGGCGGCCAGTACGGCGGCCAGTACGGCAACTGGGAATCGTTCCTCAGGCAGGGCTTCCTCTACGGCTTTCTGTACGGATCCTTCGCCGCACTGACCCGGCTCTTCCTCTCGGCGTGGGGAGGCTGGCTGCTCTTCGCACGCCTGTGGCTCCCGCTCACCGGCCGGCTGCCGTGGCGGCCGAAGCTCTTCCTCGACGACGCCCACGACCGGGGCGTACTGCGGCAGTCCGGTGCGGTGTACCAGTTCCGCCACGTCAGGCTCCGCGACCACCTTGCCTACCAGCACCGTGCCCGCCTCGGCATCCCGGAAGAGCCGCCGGCTTCACGTGCGGAAGGCGACCACGCGGCTGACCGACAGGCGCCGAAACACGTCTGACGCGTGAGCGGATCACGTGTCACCTGGACGTCCAACCGTCGAACGTGCTCATGTGCGAGACGGCGTCGTAAACCATGCCGGGGTATCGCAAGCCCATGCCGCCTATCGACAGGCCTGGCCGATCTCCCATCGCGACGTACATATACGGACATCCTGGCCGCCACTTCCGAAAAGTGGCTCGTCACAAAGAATGACGGCCGCCCTCAGCGCCAGCCGAGTGCGGGGGCGACGTGGGTCAGGATCGATGAGAGCAGGTGCGCGTTGTAGTCCACGCCGAGCTGGCTGGGCACCGTCAGCAGGAGCGTGTCGGCCGCGGCGATCGCCTCGTCGGTGGCCAGCTCCTTGACGAGCACGTCGGGCTCGGCGGCGTAGGTGCGCCCGAAGATGGCTCTGGTGGTGGCGTCGATGAAGCCGACCTGGTCGGAGCTGACGCGCTCGTGACCGAAGTACGCGCGGTCCGTCTCGTTGACGATCGGCATGATCGAGCGGCTCACCGACACCCGCGGTTCGCCCTCGTGACCGGCCTCCTTCCACGCCTCCCGGTAGGCCGCGATCTGCTCGGCCTGCTGCACGTGGAACGGCTTGCCGTTCTCGTCGTTCTTGAGGGTCGAGCTCATCAGGTGCATGCCCAGGCCGGCGGCCCACTTCGCGGTGGCGTTCGAGCTGGAACCCCACCAGATCCGCTGCCGCAGACCCTCCGAGTGCGGTTCGAGGCGCAGCAGCCCCGGCGGGTTGGGGAACATCGGCCGCGGGTTCGGCTCAGCGAACCCCTCGCCCTCCAGCACCTTGAGGAAGGTCTCCGCGTGCCCGCGCGCCAGGTCAGCGTCGGTCTCACCCTCGGCCGGCTCGTGGCCGAAGTAGCGCCAGCCGTCGATCACCTGCTCGGGTGATCCGCGGCTGATGCCGAGCTGAAGCCGCCCACCCGCGATGAGGTCGGCCGCGCCGGCGTCCTCGGCCATGTAGAGGGGATTCTCGTACCGCATGTCGATGACGCCCGTGCCGATCTCGATCCGGCTCGTCCGCGCGCCGACGGCCGCCAGCAGCGGGAACGGGCTCGCGAGCTGCTGGGCGAAGTGGTGGACGCGGAAGTAGGCGCCGTCGGCACCGAGCTCCTCGGCGGCCACCGCCAGCTCGATCGACTGCAGCAAGGTGTCGGACGCGCTGCGTGCCTTCGAGTACGGCGACGACGACCAATGCCCGAAGCTCAGAAAACCGATCTTCTTCATGTGCTCTTCAACCTTCCTCGCGTCAAGGACATTCCGCGAATCCAGCCGGCGGGAGGCGGCTCCGCCCGGGTGAACACCGATCCGCCCCGGGACCACCGCTTCTGGTCGCAGCTGCGTCGAAGACGGGCCGCCTGGCAGCCGCGTTCCCGGCGATGCTAGGGTCTGCGGACATGAAAACCATTTCCATTCGGTTGGGCGTGGTTGCCGGTCTGCTGACCTTGGTCACCGCATGCGGGAGCGGTACGGCGGAGACCACCGCCGCCGCACCTCAGGAAGCCCGGCTGACGAGTTGCGGGATTCCGCTGCGGATCGCCGCCCCACCGGAGCGGGCGATCGCCATGGAGCAGAACGCCGCGGAGATCATGCTGGTCCTGGGGCTGGCCGACCGCATGGCCGGCACCGCCTACCAGACCGACCCTGTGCTGCCCGAACTGAAGGAGCCCTACTCCCAGGTGCCCGTGCTCTCGGCCCAGTACCCGGGCCGCGAGGCGCTCCTGGCCAAGAAGCCCGACTTCATCTACTCCATGCGAGCCTCGGCCTTCGCGCCCGAGGCCGCCGGATCCCGGCAGGACCTCGCCAAGCTGCGCGTTCCCGCGTATCTGTCGTCCAACGACTGCGAAGATCGGGCGCTCATCCCCGCGACGGCCGAGTTCGAGGCGATCTTCAAGGAGATCGACGACATCGCCACGGTCTTCGGGGTGCCGGAGCGGGGACGAACGGTGGTCACCGACCTGAGGCGGCGACTGGAGGAGGCCGAGCGTTCGGTGCCGCAGGACCTCGACGCCGACGTCATGTGGTACTACTCCGGCACCAAGATCCCCGCCATCGCCGGAGACACCGGCCTGCCCGGCACCATCACCAAACTGCTGGGAGCACGCAACGCCTTCGCCGACGTCAAGCAGCAATGGCCGGAGGGCAACTGGGAGGAGATCGCCACCCGCGACCCCGACGTGATCGTGCTCGCCGACCTCACCCGCGGCGGCGACGGCGACAGCGCCGAGGCCAAGAAGCGCTTCCTGCGCGAAGACCCCGTCGCCGCCAAGCTCACAGCGGTCAAGAACGACCGCTTCGTCGTCGTCCCCGGCTCCTCCATGGACCCGTCCATCCGCAGCGTCACCGCCGTCGAGCAGGTCGGGAAGGGCCTTACCCGCCTGTACGACTGAACCTCGCGCAAGCACCACCTCTTGGAGACATCCCCTTGACCTCCCCCTTGACCTCCCCCTTGACCTCCCTGTCCCCCCGCGACCTGCTGGCCCACTGGGAGGAGCAGCAGAGCGCCTACGTCGCCCACCGCGAGAACCGCTTCGAGGCGATGCTGGACGTCCTCCGCCTGCACTCCCCCGCCGAGCCGACCGTGCTGGACCTGGCCTGCGGGCCGGGCTCGATCGCGGACCGGGTGCTGACCCGCCTGCCCGGCTCCCGTGTCGTCGCCACCGACTACGACCCCGTGCTGGCCCAGCTCGCCGAGACCGTGCTCGGCGAGTACGGCGAACGCGCCACGGTGGTCGACGCCGACCTGGCCGAACCCGGATGGAGCCGGCGCTTCACCGAGTGGCACTTCGACGCCGTCCTGACCTCGACCGCGCTGCACTGGCTCTCCCCCCAGCAGTTGCTCGGCGTCTACACCGAGCTGGCCGCGATCCTTCCGCCGGGCGCGGTCCTGCTCAACGCCGATCACCTCCGCTTCGGGCCCGAGCACCCGACCCTCGCCGAGATGTCGGTTCGCCACGACGAGCACGTGCAGCAGGCGGCCTTCGCCGCCGGCGCCGGCACCTGGGACGAATGGTGGACCCTGGTCGCGCGACAGCCCGACCTTGCCGACCGGCTGGCCGAGCGCGAACGGCGCTTCGCCGACCGCCCGCCCCAGCCGCTGGCCCCGCTGGCCTTCCACCTCGCCGTCCTGCGTACCGCCGGCTTCGCCGAGGTGGGGACCGTCTGGCAGTACCTCGACGACTACGTCGTCTTCGCCAGGCGATGACGGAACGGACTCCGCCACGGCCCCGCACCGTTCTCATGATCGCCGGGGGCCTGCTGCTCCTGGTGCTGTCGATCGCGGCCGCCTCCGTGGTGGGGGCGGCCGGCCTGTCTCCCACCGACGTGCTCCGAACGGTCGCGGCCCATGCCGGTCTGCCGGTGGAGCCGCTCGCGCCGCTGGACGACGGCATCATCTGGGAGCTGCGCCTGCCCCGGGTCCTGCTGGCCGTGCTGGTGGGAGCCGGCCTCTCGGTGTGCGGGGCCGTCCTGCAGGCGCTGACCCGTAACCCGCTGGCCGATCCGTACCTGCTGGGGATCTCCTCCGGTGCCTCGACCGGGGCCGTGGCCGTGCTCGTCCTCGGGCTCGGCACCGGTGTCACGGCACTGACGACGGGCGCCTTCGGCGGGAGCATGCTCGCCTTCTGCTGCGTCCTGGCCATGATCGGCCGGGGGTTCGGCAGCGCGGTCCGGGTCGTGCTGGCCGGGGTCGTGGTCTCGCAGCTGTTCAGCGCCCTGACCAGCCTGGTCGTGATCTGGGCGGCGGACGCGCAGAGCACCCGTGGGATCACCTTCTGGCTCCTGGGCTCACTGGCCTCGGCGAGCTGGACGAGCGTGGCGCTGTGCGCCGCCGTCGCGACGGCGGGGCTGCTCGTATGCTGGCTGGCGTCCTCCGCGCTGGACGCGTTCGCCTTCGGCAGGGAGGCCGCCGCGTCGCTGGGCATCGCCCCGGCCAGGACGGAGGCGATCCTCTTCACGGTCACCGCGCTCACCACGGCGGTGCTGGTCGCGGCGAGCGGCGCCATCGGCTTCGTCGGCCTGATCGTCCCGCATGCCGTACGCGCCCTCACCGGCGGGCGGCACCATGCGCTGCTTCCGGCCTGCGCCCTGTACGGCGGTGTGTTCCTGCTCGCCGCCGACACCATCGCCCGCACCGCCTTCGCCCCCCGCGAGATCCCCGTCGGCGTGCTGACGGCACTGATCGGCGTGCCCGCCTTCGCGCTCATCATGCGGCGGCGAAAGGAGACACCGGCTTGACATCCTCCCCCTCGTAAACGAGGGGGATTCCCACGGTCACCCGTGAGGGTTCCTGCTTCACCGCCGGTTGCCCGCCCGAGAGGACTCTCGTTGAGGCCTTACACCAGCTCCACAGGCGTTTCAGCTCTCCGCAAGCCCTGCGGCGAGCACATTCTTGGCCGCGTTCACATCCCGGTCATGGACCGCGCCGCAGGCGCACTCCCACTCCCGGATGTTCAACGACATCTTCTCTTGCAAGGCACCGCACGCCGAGCACAGCTTGGAGGAGGGGAACCAGCGGTCCACTGCGACCACGGCCCGCCCGTACCAGGCAGCCTTATACTCCAGCATCGACCGCAACTCACGCCAGGACGCATCAGAGATGGCGCGGGCCAGCGAGTGGTTCTTCACCATGTTACGGACGGTCAGGTCTTCCACGGCGATCACTTGGTTCTCGCGAACAAGCCGTGTCGTGACCTTGTGCAGGTGGTCGCGCCTGCGGTCGGCAATCCGGGCGTACACCTTGGCCGCCTTGAGCCGGGCCTTGGCTCGGTTGTTGCCGCCCCTGGCCTTGCGGGCGAGCATCCGCTGAGCCTTGGCCAGCTTGCGCCGGTCGGCCCGCTCATGCTCCGGGTTGACGATCTTCTCACCGGTCGAGAGCGTCGCCAGTGCGGTGATGCCCGCGTCCACACCCACGTTCCGCCTGGCAAGGGGGAGAGGGCTGATCTTCTCCTCGACCAGCAGCGAGATGAACCAGCGCCCCGCCGCATCGCGGGAGACGGTCACCGTGGACGGCGCCGCGCCCTCGGGCAGCGGACGCGACCACACGATCGCCAAAGGGGCGTCCATCTTCGCCAAGGTGAGTCGGCCCTCCCGCCAGCGGAACGCCGAGCGGGTGTATTCGGCCGACAGTCGCGACTTCTTGCGGGACTTGAACGTCGGGGACCTGGCCCGCTTGGCGAAGAAGTTCGCGAACGCCGTCTGCAGATGGCGAAGCGCCTGCTGCAACGGAACCGACGACACCTCCGACAGGAAGTCGTACTCGCCGCCGCGCTTCCACTCTGTCAGGCGCGCAGAGGACTCCACGTAGGAGACGCGACGCCCTTCCAGCGTGTAGGCACGGGTGCGTTCCTCCAACGCCTTGTTGTAGACGAGCCGGACGCAGCCGAACGTCCGGGCAAGCTCTTCGGCCTGCTCGGGGGTCGGGTAGAAGCGGTACTTGTAGGCCCGCTTCACCATCTGCGCCACGCCTCACATTCTACCGCACGATCAGCTGAGAATCGCTCAGGTGTTCTATATGGCGGTCCGCCTGGCGGCGAATCGCCTGCCCCTGTCCAGCTCCGCAAAGGTCCGATTCCTCCCCCGCCTGAAGGCGGGGGATTCCTCGGAGGTACTCGATGACCTTCCACGCCCACGACGTCAGCTGGACGGCTCAGGGCAGGCCGATCGTGGACGGCGTCACGGTCGAGATCCCTCCTGGCGGACTCACGGGCCTGCTCGGCCCGAACGGCTCCGGCAAGTCCACCTTCTTGCGGCTGCTCGCCGGGCTGTTACGACCGCACGGCGGCACGGTCCTGCTGGACGGTCACGACCTGAACCACCTGCCGCGCCGGGACGTCGCCCGCCGCCTCGCGGTGGCCGCGCAGGAGGTGAGCACCGACGTGGAGATGACCGTGCTCGACGTGGCCCTGCTCGGACGCGTCCCGCACCACCGCCGTCTGGCGGCCTCCGCCGGCGCGGATGATCTGTCGCACGCCCGCCGCGCCCTGCGGCAGTGCGGCGTCGCCGCTCTGGAACGCCGCCGCTGGTCCACCCTCTCCGGTGGTGAGCGCCAGCGGGTGAACATCGCCCGCGCTCTCGCCCAGGAACCCACCGAACTGCTGTTGGACGAGCCCACCAACCACCTCGACATCGCCCACCAGCTCGCCCTGCTGGACCTGCTCGCCACGACTCCCGTCACCGTCGTCACCGCCCTGCACGATCTCAACCTCGCCGCGCAGTACTGCGACCACCTCCTGCTGCTGCACGAAGGGCGGCTCGTCGCCGCGGGCCCTCCCGCGCAGGTCCTCACCGAGAAGACGGTGGAGCGCGTCTACCGTGTACGGACCGAGATCGCCACCTCTGCCACGGACCGTCCCATCCTTCGTTTCCTGAGCCCGTCCCTCCCCGCACCGGTCGGGGACGTCGCGGGTGCCCACGGTGTTCAGGCCGGCGGCTCGTCTTCGGACAAGGCCCGGTGAGGCTGCGGTGTCGAGCCCGCCGATACCCACCATATGTACACTTGTACGCATGATGTCTGAGGCGGATGGCCGCTCCATGCGTGACCGGATGCTCGCCGGCGACCTGTACCTCGCCGACGACCCCGAGCTGGCCGAGCTCATGCTGGGCGCAGCGGAGCTGATGGAGGCGTTCAACGCGTCGTCGGCCCGCGATCCGATCGAACGCCGCCGGCTCCTCACCGAGCTGCTGGGCGCGATCGGGGAGGACACCGAGATCCGGCCGCCGCTGCGGGTGGACTACGGCCGCCATCTTCGGATCGGTGCCCGTTCCTTCGCCAACTACGGCCTGGTCGCCCTCGACGTCGCGCCGATCACCGTCGGCGACGACGTGCAGATCGGCACCAACGTGCAACTGCTGACGCCGACCCATCCGGTCGATCCCGAGCTGCGCCGGGCCAAGTGGGAGGCGGCCGAGCCGATCACCGTCGGCGACAACGTCTGGCTGGGCAGCGGGGCAATCGTCCTGGGCGGGGTCACGATCGGGGACAACACCGTGGTCGGCGCGGGCGGCGTGGTCACCCGCGATCTGCCGGCCAACGTAGTGGCGGTGGGCAACCCCGCCCGGGTGGTCCGCACGATCGGGCCGGGCATCGAGCCGGGCATCGAGCCGGCATGAGCAGCCCTGGGTCACCCGCACCGCGGCGGCCGCGCCGGCACGACCCGGGACGGCGGGACCGGCTGATCGACGCCGCGCTGGCCGTGATCGTCGAGCGTGGCGTGGCCGCCACGACGCACCGGGAGATCGCCCGCGTCGCCGACGTGCCACTGGGCTCGATGACCTACCACTTCAGCTCGCTGGAGGAGGTGCTGGCCGAGGCGTTCACCCGGCACGCCGAGGCGGTGGCCCGGGTCTTCGACGAACGGCTCGCCGCCGCGCCCGACCGGAAAGCGGCGATCGAGGCCGTCATCACGCTGGTGGCCGACGACCTGCTCGGCTCGCAGGACGATCTCGTCCTGTCCGTCGAGCTGTACGTGGCGGCCGCGCGCAACCCGGCCCTGCGGGCCGTCACCCAGGCCTGGATGGCACGCAGCCGCCAGGCGCTGGAGCGTCACTTCGACGCCACCACCGCCCGGGAGCTGGACGCGCTCATCGAAGGTCTCGTGCTGCACAGCGCCCTGTCGACCGACCCGATGACGCCCGAGCAGATCCGCCACGCCATCCACCGCTTGCTTCGCTGAAACTCCTTCCTGCCCCTCGCACGCAGCTCTGTCACCGTGATCGGAAAGCCGATGTCCGCTGTCGCCATGCCTCCCACTGGGCCTCCCACTGTGCCTTCCAACGGGCCTCCCACTGGGCCCACCCGCCGGGCCCGCGCCGCCGTCGCGGCCCTGTTCCTCACCAACGGCGCCGTGTTCTTCAACGTCGTCCCGCGCTACCCGCAGATCAAGGCCGACCTCGGCGTGAGCAACGCTGTCTTCGGCGCCGCCGTGGCCGGCTACTCGATCGGCGCGCTGCTGGCAGGGCTGCTGGCAGGCCTGTTCATCCGCCGCTTCGGCTCTGCCCGCGTGGCGGCGTTCGGGATCGTCGTCACCACTGTCGCCACGCTGGCCATCCCGTTCACGCCGAGCTGGATCGCCCTCGGCGGTGCGCTGTTCGTCGTGGGCGCGCTCGACGCCGTCGTCGACGTCGCGCAGAACGCCCACGGCCTGCGCGTGCAACGGCTCTACCGGCGCTCCATCCTCAACTCGCTGCACGGCTTGTGGAGCATCGGCGCCGTGCTGGGCGGCCTGATGGGCTCGGCCGCCGCCGGGCTCCACCTGCCCCTGGCCGTCCATCTCGGCATCTCCGCGACGTTGTTCAGCATCGTCGCCATCGTCGCCTACCGGTTTCTGCTGCCGGGCCCGGAAGACGCCGAACGCGCCGCCGAAGCACAGAACCTCGCCGACGGTCATCCCGCTGCTCCGCCCACCCGGCCGGGCCGGCGCTGGTTCACCGGCGCTGCCGTGCGGATGCTCGCCGCACTCGGCGTGCTGGCCGCATGTGGCGCGCTGGTCGAGGACGCCGGCGCGTCCTGGGGCGCCCTCTACCTCACCGGGCTGCACGCCGACGCCGCCACCGCCGGCTTGGCCGTCGTCGCCTTCCAGACCGCCATGACCATCGGCCGCCTGTCCGGCGACCGCGTCGTGAACCGTTTCGGACAACGTACGGTGGCCCGCGCCGGAGGCGTGCTGGCCGCCGCCGGCATGGGCGCCGCCCTGGCCCTGCCGTCCGTCCCGGCCGCGCTGGCCGGCTTCGCCCTGGCCGGGCTCGGCTTCGCCACCCTCGTCCCGGCGGCCATGCACACCGCCGACGAACTGCCCGGCCTGCCCTCCGGCACCGGCCTGACCATCGTCAGCTGGCTGCTGCGCGGCGGCTTCCTGTTGTCCCCGCTCCTGGTCGGGTTCATCGCCGACCTCGCCAGCCTGCGCGCCGGCCTGCTGTCGGCCGTGCTGGCCGGCGGCGTCACCATCGTGCTCGCCCGCGTCCTGGTCAGCCGTACCCCGGCCTGACCGATGCCTCGAACGCGAGCGGCACGGCGGCGCTGTCCGGCTCCGGTAAGGCGCCCACTCCTCGCGGGCGGACAGCGAAGAACCTTCTCCCGCCTCTCCCAACGTATAGCGCAGCGGGGGGCTTGCGGCAAGACCCGGGTCGTACCGCAGAATCGTCCGCCGAGACCGCAACCTGCGGAAGGGGGCACGACGGCGTGTGTGGGGGACGTGGTGGCGTCGAGCCGGTGATGGCACTGGCGGCGCGGTCGCGACGGAGCATGGCTACCTCGGAGGTGTCCCGATGATCGAGCGGTACGTACTGGGTCTGCGAGAGGTCGACGAGACGCGGGTCGCGGTAGTGGGCGGCAAGGGCGCGAACCTGGGCGGGCTGTCGCGGATCGAAGGTGTCCAGGTGCCGGCCGGCTTCTGCGTGACGACGGACGCCTTCCGGCGGATCCTGGCGGCTGCGCCGTCGATCGGCGATCGGCTCGATCAGCTGTCGCGTCTGAACCCGGACGACCGGGAGGCGATCCGCACGCTCAGCGCGGAGATCCGCCGGACCATCGAAGAGATCGCCGTCCCGGGCGATCTCGCGGCGGCGATCACCCGCGCTCTCGCCCAGCTCGGCGAGCAGGGTGCCTACGCCGTCCGATCGAGCGCGACGGCGGAGGACCTGCCGACGGCCTCCTTCGCGGGCCAGCAGGACACGTACCTGAACGTCGTGGGGCCGGCGGCGATCCTCCGCCACGTCAGCCGGTGCTGGGCCTCGCTGTTCACCGAGCGGGCCGTGACCTACCGCCTGCGCAACGGCTTCGACCACCGGAAGGTCCACATGGCCGTGGTCGTGCAGCGGATGGTCCTCCCACAGGCGGCCGGCGTCCTGTTCACGGCCGACCCCGTCACGGGCAACCGGAAGGTCGCCACCGTGGACGCCGGCTTCGGCCTCGGCGAGGCCCTGGTCTCCGGTCTGGTGAACCCGGACGTGTTCCGGGTGCGAGACGGCGAGATCGTCGCCAAGGCGGTCGCCGCCAAGAAGCGTGCCATCCACCCGCTGCCGGGTGGCGGCACGCGGGAAGTGACGATCGACCCGCGGCGCCAGGAGCAGCCGGCGTTGACGGACGCGCAGGCCGTGCGGCTCGTGCGGCTCGGGCGGCGGATCGAAGCGCACTTCGGCCGCCCGCAGGACATCGAATGGTGCCTGGTCGATGATGACTTCCAGATCGTTCAGAGCCGGCCGATCACCACGCTGTTCCCCATCCCCGCGACCGGCGACCAGGACGATCACGTCTACGTCTCCGTCGGTCATCAGCAGATGATGACCGACCCCATGAAGCCCCTGGGGCTCTCCTTCTGGCAGCTGACGGCCATGGTGGCGATGCACGAGGCCGGCGGGAGGCTGTTCGTCGATGTCACCCGGAACCTGGCGTCGCCCGCGAGCCGCGCCGGCCTCCTGGAGATGGCGGGGAGGTCCGATCCGCTGATCAGGGACGCGCTGGAGACCGTCCTCGACCGCGACGGCTTCGTCCCGTCGCTCCCGGACGGAGGTCCCGGCGGCTCACCGGCCGGCGGCGCGCCCGCCCCGATCGAGACGGATCCGGCCATCGTCACCGGGCTGATCGAGCGCAGCGAGGCGTCCGTCGCCGCCCTGCGGCGCGAGATCCGGACGAAGACCGGACCGGCGCTGTTCGACTTCCTGCTGGAGGCCTTCGAGGAGCAGAAGCGAGTCCTCAAGGATCCGCTGAACCTCCAGGCGATCATGGCGGGGATGGAGGCCACCTGGTGGCTCAACGACAAGCTGCAGGAGTGGCTGGGCGAGAAGAACGCGGCCGACACGCTCACGCTGTCCGCCCCGGACAACGTCACGTCGGAGATGGGGCTGGCGCTGCTCGACGTCGCGGACGTGATCCGGCCGCATCCGGAGGTGGTGGCGTTCCTGCGGAACGTCGAGGACGAGGGCTTCCTGGAGGAGTTGCCGAAGCTCGCGGGCGGGACCGAAGCGCGCGACGCCATCAACGCCTACCTGGACCGGTACGGCATGCGCTGCGTCGGCGAGATCGACATCACGAGGCCGCGGTGGAGCGAGCGCCCCAGCACGCTCGTGCCCGTGATCCTCGACAACGTGAAGCTCTTCGAGCCGGGCGCCGCCGAACGGCGCTTCGAGCAAGGTCGGCAGGCGGCGGCGGAGAAGGAACGGGACGTGCTGTCACGCCTGCGGGCCCTGCCGGACGGGGAGCGGAAAGCCGACGAGGCCAAGCGGATGATCGACCGGGTCCGGACCTTCATCGGCTACCGGGAGTATCCGAAGTACGCCATCATCAGCCGCTACTTCGTCTACAAGCAGGCCGTGCTGGAGGAGGCCGAGCGCCTCGTGCGGGCCGGCGTGCTGCCCGAGGAGGAGGACGTCTTCTACCTCACGTTCCAGGAGCTCCACGACGTCGTGCGCTCGCACCGAGTGGATGACCGGCTCATCCAGCAGCGCAAGGCCGCGTTCCGGTCCTACCACGCGCTCACGCCGCCCCGGGTGCTCACCTCCGACGGCGAGGCCGTCGCCGGCGCGTACCGGCGCGACGACGTGCCGGCCGGTGCCCTGGTCGGTTTGCCGGTTTCCGCCGGGACCGTCGAAGGGCGGGCCCGCGTCATCACGGACATGGCCCAGGCCGATCTCGAGGCGGGGGACATCCTGGTCACGGCCTACACCGATCCCAGCTGGTCGCCCCTGTTCGTCGCGATCACCGGCCTGGTGACGGAGGTGGGCGGCCTGATGACCCATGGCGCGGTGATCGCGCGGGAGTGCGGCTTGCCGGCCGTCGTGGGTGTGGAGAAGGCCACCCGGCTGATCCGGGACGGGCAGCGGATCCGCGTGCACGGAACCGACGGGTACGTCGAGATCCTGCCCTGACTCACCACACCGTGAAGACCCATCCGCAGCTTCCGGCGGTTCTCCCTACGCTGTCGCCCGGCCTGCCGCGCGGGCTTCGGCGGCCGGACGTTGGGCGGCGATCTCGTCCGCGAAGTCCTTCGCCAGGCCGGTGAGGTGCTCCAGGACGTCCGGATGGCCGTCCTTCAGGTCGTACGTCTCAGCAGGGTCGATCTCCAGGTTGAACAGCTGAGGCAACTCCATGCCGTGTGCCCGGTTCGGGTCGCGCGGGAAGCGGTCGAGGTGGAGTTTCCACGGGCCCGATCGGACGGCGTTGAGCGTCCACCAGTGGAAGAAGAACAACGGCCGCGGTCCCGGGATCGATCGGCCGGCGAGGACCTCAGAGACGTCCACGCCGTCGATCGGCCGGTCCCGGGGCACCGTGCCGCCGGCCAGGGCGGCCAACGTCGGCAGCAAATCGAACAGGCACACCGGCTCGTCGGACGCCGCGCCGGCAGGGATCCGCCCCGGCCATCGGGCGACGAAGGGGACGCGGATCCCGCCCTCGTACGTGTGCAACTTGGTGCCGCGGAGCCCGCCGGTGCTGCCCTCGAACCACGGCCCGTTGTCGCTGGTCACCATGACCAGGGTGTCGTCGGCCAAGCCCAGGTCGTCGAGCCTGCCGAGCAGCCGTCCGATGTGGTGGTCCAAGCTCTCGACGACGTCGCCGTACCTGCCGCCGGCCGACCGGCCGCGGAACTGCTCCTCTACGTGGAGCGGAATGTGCGGCATGGTGTGCGCGAGATAGACGAAGAACGGCTGGTCGACGTGCCGCTCGATGAAGTCGATGGCCTGATCGGTGTATGCACCGGTGAGCGTGGCCTGGTCGACGTCGGTGGTAGAGATCTCCTCCCCCTCGAACAGCTCGACCGGATGCATGTCGTTGCTGTAGAGAAGCCCGGCGTACTCGTCGAAACCGTGCCGGGTCGGGTAGTGCTCCGGCCGGCAGCCGAGATGCCACTTGCCGAACATCGCCGTCCGGTATCCGGCGTCCCTGAGCATCTCCGGCAGGGTGTGCTCCCAGGACGACAGGCCGGTGCCGTCACGGGGGGACAGCACCCGTGGCAGCCCGACCCGTTGTGGATACCGTCCGGTCAACAGCGCCGCGCGCGACGGGGTGCATATCGCCGAGGCCGCGTACATGTGGCGCAGGGTGATCCCGTCGGCGGCGATGGAGTCGATGCGCGGCGTGCGCAGGATCGTGTTCCCCGTGCACCCGAGGTCTCCGTAGCCGAGATCGTCCATGACCACCAGGACGATGTTCGGCTGGATGCGTGTCGGCGACTGGTCACTCATCGCTCCCCCGGTTCCTCGTGAGGTGTGCGGGTCGTAGCGTGATCGAGATCCAGCCAGACCGCGCCGAAGGGAGCGAGCAGGCCGTCGAAGTCGGCGCCGTCGCTGGCCAGCAGCACCTGACCGTGGAGTGGGATCGGCGCCGGGACCGGTCCGAAGTTGACGAGGCAGCCGAAGCCGGGTGAACGGGTGAACAGCAGCACGTCGTCACGCGGCGCGTCGTGCCAGGTCACAGCGTTCGTGCCGCCCAATGCCGGATGCGTGCGTCGCAGGTGGAGGGCCTGACGGTACAGCTCCAGGAACGAGGTGTCGTCGCCGTCCTGGGCCTCTACCGCGTGACTCCCCCATCCTGCGGGCTGAGGGAGCCACGCGCCGTCGTCGCCGAACCCGTACGAGCCGCCGTCGGTGGTCCAGGGCAGCGGCACCCGGGTGCCGTCACGCCCCCACCGCCGGCCCCCGGACCGGATCCAGATCGGGTCCTGCCGAGCGGCCGGGGGAATCTGGGCGTCCGCCAGCCCGAGCTCGTCGCCCTGGTAGATGTACGGGCTGCCGGGGAGCGCGAGCGTCAGCAGTGCCGCCGCACGAGCCCGGCGCCGGCCGAGCCGCTCGTCGACCGGACCCAGCTCCGGCCCGGACACGCCCGGGATACGCCGGGTGTCGGCCCGGCCGTATCGCGTGACGACCCGTTCGACGTCGTGGTTGGACAGGGACCAGGTGGTGGGTGCGCCCACCGAGGCCGTGGCCGCGATCGAGGAGTCGATGGCCGTGCGCATGCTCGCAGCGGACCACGCGGACTTCAGATAGAACAGGTTCAACGTGGTGTTCAGCTCGTCGGGCCGGACGTAGCGCGACAACCGGTCCGCGTCGTCGACCCACGCTTCGGCGACGAACATGCGTGGCGGGTCGTAGGAGTCGGCCAGCTTGCGCCAGCTGCGGTAGATCTCGTGGACCTCGTCGCGGTCGCGGTGCGGGTGGTTCGGGCGGGTGAGGTCCGCCAGGAACGCGCCGTCCGGATACCCCAGGTCCGGCAGCCCGGGCGCCTTCATGAGGGCGGTGGCCACGTCGATCCGGAACCCGTCGACGCCGAGGTCGAACCAGAATCGCAGGATGTCCTCGAACTCCGCGCGCACTTCCTGGTTGTCCCAATTGAGATCCGGCTGGGAGGCGTCGAACAGGTGGAGGTACCACTCGCCCTCGTCCTGGACGCGGGTCCACGCGGACCCGCCGAACACGCTCAGCCAGTCGTTGGGTGGACTGTCCCCTCCGTCGCGCCCGGTGCGGAAGTGATACCAGGACCGCGCAGGTGATCCAGGCGATGCACGCAGCGCCTCGACGAACGACGGGTGCGCCGAGGACGTGTGGTTCGGGACGATGTCGAGGATGACCCGGAGGCCCGCGGCGTGGCACTCACGGATCAGCTCCCGCGCCTCGCTCAAGGTCCCGTAGCGGGGGTGGATGGCGCGATAGTCCGCAACGTCGTATCCGGCGTCGTGCAGCGGCGAGCGATACCACGGGGTGATCCAGATGGCGTCGATCCCGAGCGCCGACAGGTAGCCGACCCGGCTGCGCAGCCCGGCGATGTCGCCGATTCCGTCGGCGTTACCGTCGGCGAAGGACTGGATATAGACCTGATAGATCACCGCGTCCCGCCACCACGGGGTCGCGGTCATGTCATCACCCATGTTCGAAGAATCTCTCTCGTGTCGTCACCGGGGGGCGCGGAAAGTGCCGGTGCCTCCCGCGCCCTCATCAAGCTTCCTGGCGAGGTCGGCGCTACCCGATGGCGTTGCCGAGGGGCAGGCGGCGCCACGACCTACCGTCCGACATCGCCATGCAGGGCGCGCCGTCGTGACCGTCGTCGACGTGGATCAACGCACCCGGCGCCTCGGCGGCCGTGGGCAAGGTCGCGACCGTGTACGGGTGCAGCCGGGTGGCGTGGGCGAACACGGTCCGGATACGTGCGTCCTCGCTGCCGATGTCGCGCGCGTTGTCCACAGGCGGAATGAGCCCGGCGGCGCCGGCCTGGAAGGAGACGATCTGGTTGGTGGAGTTGGTCGAGCACAGCAGGTTGGTGGCCGCCGAGCCGGACGCGTTCACCGCCACCACCTCGACACCACCCTTGACTCCAGGTCCCGAGCCTGCCGGCAGCGCGCCCTCGACGAGGTAGCCGCCGTAGCTGTCGTCCGCGGCGATGCCGTCCACGGCGGTGCTGAGGACGCGCATGGCGGCGGCCTTCGGGGCGACCAGCTGGAGCCTGGTGAACCGGCCCGGTTCGAACTCGACGAACGAGTCGGCATCGATCGACCCGGCGGCGACCAGTCCCTCCTGCTCGAACACGTTGCCGACCACGTTGGACTGGCTCAGCTTGCCGGTGACTCGGACCGGCAGCCCGGCCGGTCTCGGATTGGCCGAGATGACGTTGCCGAGGATCGCGAACCGGGTGGCGTCGGCGTTCACGAGCACCGCGGCGTGGGTCGACGAGTTGCTCAGGTTCCAGTGATCGAAGGAGTTGTCCGTGATGCTGACCTTGTCGGCGGACTGGTCGAATCGGATGGCGGAGCCACCGATCCAGTTGAACGAGTTCGCCGAGATCGTGACGTTCTTCGCGGACACCCCGCTGGTGAAGTGGATCGCGTATCGGGGCGGGTCCCACGCCCCCGGCGTCGTGTCGAACCCGCCGATCACGTTGCCGGTGACGGTGAGATTGTGACCACCGGCGTCGATCTGGATGATCGCGTTCCCGGTGCCGTTCTCGATCACGTTGCCGGAGATGGTGGAGTTCGTGAGGCTGCCCTTGAAGAGCCGGCGGCCGATGTCGAGCAGGTTGTTGCTGATCACCGCGCCGCGGAAGTCGCCATCCGGAGCACCGTTGAACACGATCGCGTCGAAGTTCGAGTGGAAATGGTTGTCGGTGATCAGCCACTTGCGCAGGCCGTAGGGCAGGACATGCACGCCGCTGCCCTGGACCCCCTCCGTGGGCCACGAAATGGCGATTCCTGTGGTGCAGACGGCGACCTTGTTCTTCGTGAAGAGGAATCCGCGGCCGACGCTCTCGATCGCACGCTGGAAGCGAAGGAATGAACACTCGACGATGGTGACGTCGGTGTCGTCGGTGTTCGCCGTGCGGGCGACGTGGAGCGCCACGTTGTTGGCGGTCTTCTGCGGCGCGTCGAAGGCGACGCCGTGGATCCCACCGAGTGACGCCTCCCACCGGATGCCCACACCGTCGTGGTGGAAGATGATCTTCGACGGCTCCTCGCCGAACATCCCGTAGCCGCGCAGCACGAACCGGTTGAGGTGCTCGCCCGGCGACTCGTATTCGTGATCACCCACCGCGATCGTCGAGGTGACCTTGTACTGCCCAGGCGGTAACACGACGATCTTGTTCAGCTGCGAACGGGCCGCATTGATCGCTGCCTGGATGGCGGCGGTGTCATCGGCCTCACCATCACCGACGGCGCCGAACTGCTGCGGCGTGAGGACCGGGGAACCGTCGGCATCGACCAGGCTCGGCGGTGCCGATTCGGCGCGGGCGGCCTCGCTCATCGCGAGCCCGCCGACGCCGACGACGCCTGCGGCGGCGGAACGGATCATCATGCGACGGTTGATTCGGTCGGTCATCTGCGTTTCTCCCTACGGTGGCGGAGATGGGGGGTGGGCCGTGGTGGTCGGTCTCAGCGGCTCACGTCGAGATCGACGGCGGCGGCGAGGAGCTCTCTGGTGTATTCGTGCTGGGGCGCGGCGAACAGCGACTGCGCATCGGCACTCTCGACCAGCTCACCCCTACGCATGACCGCGACGCGGTCAGCCACCTGACGCACGACGCCGAGGTCATGGGTGATGAACAGCATCGACAGCGAGAGCGCCTCACGCACGCTCACCAGCAACTGCAGAACCTGAGCCTGTACGGAGACGTCGAGCGCCGAGACCGCCTCGTCGCAGATGAGCAGCCGTGGGCCGAGCGCCAACGCGCGGGCGATGCTCACCCGCTGGCACTGACCACCGGACAGCGCCGTCGGTCGCTTGCCCGCGACGTCGGGATCGAGCCCGACCTGGCCCAGCAGGTGGACGATGGCGTCCCTGCGGCGCCGCGGATCAGTGCGCGCACCCGCCGGGGCCGCTTCCGGGTGCGCATGCCAGGCCTCGCCGATCGACGCCTCCACCGACATGCGCGGGTTCAGCGAGGAGCGCGGATCCTGGAAGATCATCGCGATGTCCCGTCCCTGGGCGCGGTGACGCCGGTCCAGGAGCGAGACTCCGTCGTATTCGATGGTGCCCGATGCCGGGGCGACGAGCCCCACGATCGCCCGGGCGATCGTCGACTTGCCGGATCCCGACTCGCCCACCAGCGCAACCGTCTCCTGTGGTGCGACATCGAGACTGACGGAACGCACCGCCGTGGTCGGCGATCGTCGGCCCAGGCCGCCGGCGCGAGGACCGGGATACGTCACCGTGAGATCCGCGATCCGCAGTCCTGTGGCGCTGGTCATCGCAACTCCTCCGCGAAATGGCAGGCGCTGGCTCGTCCCGGCGCGATCTCCCGCAGTTCGGGCACCTCGGTTCGGCATCGGTCGACGGCCCGCGGACAGCGCGGGTTGAACGGGCAGCCGGGCGGGCGGTCGAACGGATTCGCCGGGCTGCCCGGCAGGGGATCGGCGATCGCCGCCTGCGTCCGCACCGATGGCACGCTACGCACGAGCGCGTCGGTGTACGGGTGCAGGGGACGCGAGAGAACCGTCTTCGCCGGTCCGTGCTCGCAGACGCGGCCGGCGTACATCACGACCAGGTCGTCGGCCACGTGCGACATCACCCGCAGGTCGTGGCTCACCAGAAGCATGGCGAGGTCGTCCTCGTCGCGGAGCCGGGCCAGCAGACCCAGGATCCGCGCCTGCACGGTCACGTCCAACGCGGTCGTCGGCTCGTCGGCCAGGATGAAGCGCGGCCCGCCCGCCAGCGCCAACGCGATCATCGCCCGTTGCCGCATCCCGCCGGAGAACTCGTGTGGATAAGCGCGCACCCGGTCCGCAGCGTCGGGAATGCCGACGTGGTCGAGCAGGTCAGCGGCCCGCTCCCGCGCCTGGCGCCGGGACAGCCCGCGGGAGCGCAGGATCTCACCGACCTGGTCACCGATCGTCATCGTCGGGTTGAGAGCCGTCGACGGATCCTGGAACACCACCGAGATCTCCGAGCCCCGGACCAGCCGGACCCGCGCCGGGGTGGCCAGCAGCAGGTCCTCGTCGTCCAGGAGCACCTGCCCGCCGATCTCGGCGGTGTCCGGGGTCAGGCCGACCAGCGCCATGGCCGTGAGCGACTTGCCGCTCCCCGACTCGCCGATCAGTCCGGTCGTCCGGCCCTGGACGACATCGAACGAGACCCGATCGACCACGGTCGCCATGCCGCGAGGGCCGGGCAGCCGGATCGACAGCTCGTGCACCCGGAGGGCACCAGAGGATGTCTCGGGTGCGCGGTCGGACATCATGGCCGTAGCGCTCGTAGGCTTGGGTCGGTCATTCATCAACCGAGACCGTGTCGAATCGTGGCAGACCTTCACCGTCGGGTACGAAACCTTGGACTCCGGCCCTGGTGGCGAATACGTTCTTGACGAACATGGGATACATTCCCACCGCCTGGTTCCAGATCAGCTCGGTCGCCTCGGCGTAAGCCGCCTGCCGCTTGGCGGGGTCGGTGGACGTCCCGGCCCGCTTCAGCGTGTCGTCCAGCTCCGGATTGCAGTAGCCGGTCCGCTTCGCGGCGCAGGTATAGAGCCGGCCGAGGTTGTACGACGCGTCCAGCCCGAGCGTTCCGACCTGCTGGATATTGATGTCCCAATTCAGCGCCAGGAGGTCTTCGGTGTAGACGGCCTGCTCCTTCTCCAGCACTTCCACCTTGACGCCGATCGCGGCGAGATCGGATGCGACCGAATTGACCCACTGCCGGAACTGCGCTTGGGAGAAGTGGAAGCGCAACGTCTTGCCGAAGTCGAAGCCGGCGTCGACAAGCGCCTTTTTCGCCGCGGCCGGGTCGTGAACCACCGGCTTCTGCGGCGCATAGCCGAACACCGTGCGGCCGATGACCGAGTCGGCGAGCTCACCGGTTTCCGGGAACAGCGCCTTGATCTTCTTGTCGAAGTCCACTGCCTGCCACAGCGCCCGTCGCACTTCGGCCTTCTCCAACGCGGGCGTCGAGGCGTTCATCCACATGGTGATGACACCGGAACCCGCCGCGGAAACGACCTTGATCTCGGGGTTGCCCTTCAGCTGTGCCACCTGGTCGTCGGAGATGCCCCAGATGACGTCGAGCTCACCGGTCTGCAAGGCGGTGACCCTCGCGGCGACCTCGGGAATGGACCGGATGGTGAGCTTGTCGACCTTCGGCTTCTCTCCCCAGTACTTCTCGTTGGGGACCATGACCAGGTTTCCACCAGGGGTGAACGACTCCACCTGGAACGGACCGGACGTCACCGGCTTGGCCAAGTAGCTGCCTTCGGTGGCGCCGGCCGGGGTGATCATCACTCCGGTCAGCTTGGCCGGAAGAGCGGGGTCGGGATCAGCCGGTGTGAACGTCACCGTGTCGTCGGTCGCCTTGACGCCCACACCCTTGAAGTTCGCCGAGAACGGACTGTCGGAAGCCACCGTGCGCTCGAACGACGCGGCCACGTCCCGGCCGGTGATCGGCGAGCCGTCGGAGAAGGTGATCCCGTCACGCAACGTGAAGGTGAACTCCGTCGCGGCGTCGTTGATCTCCCAGCGCTCCGCGGCTCTACCGTCGAACTTGCCCGGGCCGACCGTTTCCAGCAGCGGGCTGTACAGCTGTAAGGATGCGACGCGAGTGCCGCCGTCAATGGCCAGGGGTCCGTTCGGATCGATGGACTCGGTGGGGAACGGACTGGCGACAGCGACTTCCCCTCGGCCCGCGTCGTCACCGCTACCGGTCGAATCTCCATCGGCGCCGCACGCTGCGACCGCAAGCAGGCTCAGGAGGGCGGTTGCCGCGATTGCGGCGTGCCGTGGGAATTTCATTGCCTTACTCCTTGCTGGGCTGGGTCCATCAGCCATGGGGGGGTGGACCGGAACTGCGCTCGTCTCGTCATTGCTGTCGGCTGAAGTAGCGGGTGAGGCGATCTCCGGTGAAGCCCACGCAGATCACGAGCACCGCGAGGGCGATGCCAGGAATGGCAGAGATCCACCACGCACTGGCGAGATATTCCTTGCCGGAGGCGATGGTCTGCCCCCAGGAGACCGACGCCGAGGGCAGGCCGAGCCCGAGGAAGCTCAGGGAGGCCTCAGCCAGAATGGCGGCGGCGAACTCGGTGGTGGCCAGCGCCAGTGTCGGTCCGGCGATGAACGGCAGGATGTGCCGTGCGATGATGCGTCCCCGGCGGACTCCCATGACCGTCGCTGACTTGACCCAGTCGCGTTCCCGCAGCGTCATGGCCATGGAACGCGACAGGCGGGCGAAGCTGATCCAGTTGGTGACACTGAGCGCGATGACCACGATCGCGAGGCTTCGGTCGAACACCCCGGCGATGACGATGGCCAGCAAGATGCCGGGGAACGCGAGCAGCACATCGATGACGCGCGACGCCACGAGATCGGTCTTGCCCCGCAGATATCCAGCGACGGTGCCGACCGTGATTCCGACCAGGCCACTGAACAGCACGACGAGCGTGCCGATGACCAGGGACGTCCGGGCGCCATAGACGACTTGGCCGAAGAGATCCCGGCCGAGCGCGTCGGTTCCGAACACGGCGGTGCTGCCGTCGCTCACCACCGAACCGGGGGGCAGGAGGCGATCATCGAGCTCGCCGCCCACCGGCGAGTAGTCGATGAACAGCGGCCCGAGCACTCCCGCCACGACGTACAGGCCGAAAATCACGACCGGCACGGCTACGACGACTCGACGCATCCTGGTCCGCCCGGTCCGCATCGAATCCGACGCCGTCGTCGGCGTCACCGGGTTCGGTGCCAGGCCCATCGTCGTCATGAGGTGACCCCCGCCCGGATGCGTGGGTCCAGCCGGGAATTGACGACGTCGGCGAGCAGGTTCATCGTCACCACGACGATCGCGAGCAGCACGGTCGCGCCTTGCACGATGGCGTAGTCGCGATTGCCGACCGCATCGACCAGGAGCGATCCGACCCCTTCCCACGCGAAGACCTGCTCGACGATGACGGCGCCGCCCAGCAAGGTGCCGATGTGCAGCGACACGATCGTCACGACCGGGATCATCGAATTGCGCACGGCATGTCGGGCCAGCACGGCGCGCTCGGACAACCCCTTCGACCGCGCGGTCAGGATGTAGGGCTCGGCCGTGACCTCGGCGACGCTGCTGCGCGTGATCCGGGCGACCAGGGCGGTGAACGGGATCGAGAGGGTGATCGCCGGAAGCACCAGGTGCCGCAGGTCACCGGAGCCCGCACTGGGCAAGAGCCGCAAGGTCAACGCCACCAGGAGGATGAGCATGATGCCCGACCAGAACGACGGAATCGCTTGCATCACGAGAGCGATGCCCGAGATGGCGCGGTCGACAGGTCGTCCCGGCGAACGGCCGGCGACCACGCCCGCGACCAGACCGATCGTCAACGCCAGAACCGTCGCGGTGACCGCGAGCAGAACGGTTGCCGGAAATCGCTCGAGTATGACCGTCATCGCAGACTCACGGAACCGGTACGACTCACCGAAATCACCGGTTACCGCCGAGCGAAGATAGTCCAGGTACTGCGCGAAGATCGGCTGATTGAGTCCGAGCTCCTCGCGCAACGCGGCCACATCGGCGGCCGTCGCATCTGGTCCTAGCTGCACGGTGGCCTGATCCCCGGGCGCGAGCCGAAGGATCACGAAAGTGAGGCTGACCGCACCCCACACGGTGAACACCATGAGGCCGAGTCGACGTACGAGTTGGGCGAGCATCAGCCCTCCCCTCCTCTCGATCGCAGCGAGGACGAAGCGTCCCGGCTACGGGTTATCCCTTCAGGGCGAGGTGGACGAGCACGGTCGCCGGCTGTTCGGGCGTCGCACCGGAAATGGCCAAGCGGAGCCACCCGCCGAAATTCACCAGGTCGATCGAGGCGATCTCCTCCTGCGCGGACATCACGCAGGAGCGGCCCCGATCAATCCAATGCAGCCCGTCCGGGGAGATCTGCGCCTGAATGGACAGCTCTGGGTGCCGGCCTTCGACCTGAATGAAGAAGACCGCTTCGCCGGCCCAGCCGGCCTCGTACGGGTGGGTGGTGTGCACGGCGCTGATCTCGAGCCGGCGTTCGATCACCGAGGTGGCAAATGTGAGCACAGAGCGGACCCTTCTCGAATAATATCGTCAGTGGTTCTGGTGATCTCATTCCGTGGAATACACAACAGAATCGAGGAAGAGGTTCACGCTTCGGTTCGTGTCGGTTTCGACGAAGAAGATGGGGTTGATCAGATTGGTGATGCTCTTGTAGGGATCAGACAGGGTCGGCGTCAGGCCGCGCAGGTCGAAGGTTCGGTCCATGCTCTGCATTTCCACGTACTCGCGCCGCTGGTAGTCGACCAGGAGCCGGAGATACAGCCAGTTGATCTTGTCTGGGCTCTCGTTGTAGAGCAGATCCTGCTCACCGTCAGGCATCCATTGGAAAGCATCGGCGGAGCCGTCGGGAAAGCGGCGCCCGTACCAGAGATTGTCGATTCCCGGTCGCTGCCAGCCGTCCTCACGCCCATAACACCAGTCCTTCTTCGTCACCCCGTCAGCGACTTTCCAGTACTGCCATTTCTTGGTCAGTTCGCCGTTGACCGAGTTGACGTAGCGAAGGCCGGGCATCCAGCGGTACTGGGAATCCTGCAAGTCGAAGTAGAAGCCGAACGCACGCATGTCCTCTTCGCCGAAGCCCAGCCGGTCCTGCTGCGGGGTGTAGGCATACCACGTCTCCATCTGGATGTACCGCATGGCGGGGTCGAAGTTGGAGAGCCGTTTGAGCGCGACGCCCATGCTTCCGTTCGCCGGCTTCTCCTCGTAGCGGTTGGCGACCGGTTTGGTGTTCAGCTTGAGCGAGTATGTGCCTTCCATCGATCCGTGGGTGGCGGCGAATCGCATCGGCGCCGCGCTGATCATGCTCGGCGCCCAGCTCGCCAGGTCCACTTCGGACGGATGGTGCCGGTAGTCGTCGTTGACGAAGTTCGGAGTCAGATCCATCCAGCCGTTGAAGCCACGATCGAAGTCGTCGTAGGTGACGATGTTGCGCAACGGCTTGAACTTCTCGAGGCCGCGTTCATAGGCAATGACCTTGTGCATCGTTCCTCCGTGGTGACGAATGCCCGCTTCGCGGGTGCGTTCGGGCCGGTATGAGAAGGGGTCGCCGGTCGATCAGCATCGATTGCGGTGGAGCATCTCGCCGCTCCCTCCGGTGCAGGTTCGCCGCGAGCCGGCGGCTGGTTCGACCTGCCGTTCAACGGTCATGGCGGCCACCTGTGGGCGGTTCCGCCACCGAGTCGCCGGGGATCTGGGTGCAGTCCAGGTACAGCTGCCGGGCACTTCTGGTGTCGTCGTCCAGCAGTTCGAGGAGCAGCCGGACGGCTTCGCGACCCATCTCCTCGCGGCGGATGCTGAACCGTGTCCAGTCGCGTCTGGTCGCCTCGACGAGTGGCGGGTCACCGAGCACGACCACCGAGAGGTCGTGCGGGATGCCGACTCCGGCTTCGGCGGCCCCGCGCTCTACGGCGACGATCGCGCGGTCGTCGGCGCTGGGCTCGATCACCACCGCTGTGATCCCCGCGGCCAGCCATTCCGAGAGCTGCAGACCCGAGACGTAAGCCGTCTCGTCCATCGTGTGGACGAGGACCTGGTCGTCCGAGATCCCGGCCTCCACGAGTCCCTGCCGGAACCCGGCCTCCCGATCCCTGGTCCATTCCTTGTCATCGGCCAACTTCAGGTACGCCAGTCGCCGATGTCCACACCGGATCAGCGAGCGCACCGCATCGCGCGTCGCACCGACATAATCGGCCGCGACGTAGGACAGCTCCTCGCCCGGCACCTCACGCCGCCCGATGAAGACGAACGGAAAGTCCTCACGGAGGAGCCCGGCCATGTCGTCGTGATGGAGGCGACGACCGAGGAGAACGCAGCCGTCGGCCACCTTGAGCCGGTTGACCCCGCCGGCGTATATGCGTCGATCACCGCCTGAGGTGGCCGAGCTGAAAAGCAGGAGGTCGTAGCCGTACTCGGCGGTCGCCTCTTCCACGCCGAGCAGGAACGGGAAGTAGAAGTCACGCTGGTCCACCGGGAAGACCGGCTCGAAGGTGTACACGCCGAGCATCCGGTTACGCCCGCCCTTGAGATTGCGCGCCGCGGCGTTGACCGCGTAGCCAAGCTCGGCGGCCGTTCGGAGCACCGCCTGCCGCGTGTCTTCAGCGACCTGGTCGCTCGCCGCGCCACCACTGATGACCAGGGAAACCGTCGCCTGGGACACGCCGAGGCGACGGGCTATGTCAACCTGCGTGGGGCGCCGCCGTTGCGCTGCCATATCCGTCCTTAATACGTATCAGGTCGAGTGGCGCTTACGTTACGTACAGATGACGCGCGCCGTCAAGAGTCCGTCGTCGGGTCGCCGGGGGCGACGTCGCGGAGCCGGTCGCCGTCGCAGCCGAAAGGACGGGACACCGTCAGCTCGCCATCGGGCGCGCTCTCGTCGCGCTGCGGTGGCGGTTGCGGAACCCTTCCGGTTATGGCTTTTCGATGACCGTCAGGCGGATGAATCGCGCCATTTCCCGGGTGGTCCGGTCGAAATACGTGCCATTCTCCGCGCCGGGCCGATTCGAGGTCCCGATTCGCGGATTGAAGAACCCGTGCCGCTGGCCGGGGTACAGGATGATCTCGGCGTGCCCGCCGTGCGACGTCACTTTCCTGGCGAAGTCGACCGAGTTCTCATGGTGCACCGCGGTATCCGCCATGCCATGCATGATCAGCATGGGGGGCGTCTTCTCGCCGACGTGATGCATCGGCGAGTAGAGCCGGGCTTGATCGGCATTGTCGAAGTGTCGTCTGCCGAATCCGGCCGGGAAGTCACCGGAGGTGTCCGTGACCGGATTCAGCAGGACGAGAGCCGCCGGCCGATGGGCCGGGTCGGTGTTCGGCAGGTCGAGCACCGCCGTCGCCAGTGCCAGGTGTCCCCCGGCCGAGCCGCCGATCGCCACGATGCGCGCCGGGTCGCACCCGATGTCGTGGCCCATCTCGACGACGGCGTTCATGGCGGCCACCGCGTCCTCGGCGGCCACCACGGGCCCCTCCGTGCGGTACTCGACCAGGACGGCGAGCACGCCCAGCGCGTTGAGGCGAGCGGCCTGCGGCAGGAACATCCGCCAGCTCCCCGCCACCCACCCACCACCGTGGTAGAAGACGGCCGTCGGCGCCGGCGAGCCGATCGACTCGCGCGGTGGCGACACATGGAGGAACAGCGTCCTGCCGCCGGCGACCGCCTTGTAAGGGATCTCGCGCACGATGTCGAATTATGCCCGGTGCTGGTTATCGCAGACGAACGCCTCCCGGACGGAACAACGGATCCCGCTGAAGACACCATGGTCAGTCAGGGCGAGAGCCAGGTTCCGCCGGGAGGCGTTCAGCTACATCCGCACTGTCAGGTCAGGATGCGGGTCGAGCCGCTCCAGCCGTGCCCGACCTCGCGCGGCTGACTCCCCGTGAACGGCTGACCATCGT
>NZ_JBITLM010000003.1:210105-769436 GCF_044465295.1 Nonomuraea sp. NPDC049714
TCACGCACGAAATTGTTGCTGTACAACCTCATCGTCCCACCGGCATCCACAGCCAGCAGATCCGTGAACCCATCACCCGTGACATCCGCCGGAATAATCCGCGTCGAACCACTCCAACCATGCCCGACCACCCGTGGCCGACTACCCGTAAACGGCTGACCATCGTCACGCACGAAATTGTTGCTGTACAACCTCATCGTCCCACCGGCATCCACAGCCAGCAGATCCGTGAACCCATCACCCGTGACATCCGCCGGAATGACCCGCGTCGAACCACTCCAACCATGCCCGACCTCGCGCGGCCGACTACCCGTAAACGGCTGACCGTCATCACGCACGAAATTGTTGCTGTACAACCTCATCGTCCCACCGGCATCCACAGCCAGCACGTCAGCGTACGAGTCACCCGTCACACTGTTGCCGAGCATCGGCTCGTCGACCGGCGGCTCGTTACCGACGCCCGCAGGGGCCACGTACCCGTCGATGTCCCCGTTCGTGAGCGAGTAGCTAGCTCGGCTGACCTTGTCGCCCTGGTTGCCGCCGATCGTGGCGACGTGGGTACTGTTCGCGCTGGTGACGATGGCGACGTGGTCTATCGGGTGGTCATCGTCGGAGTCATGGTCCCAGTCGAACACGATGGCGTCACCCGGCTGGGGCCGGTATCCGCTGGAGCGGGCGTGGTAGAGACCTCGCTCTTTCCCGTAGGTCTTGAACGACTGCGCCCAGGAGTCCAGGCCCCGCACGTCGGACACGCCGGCCTTGCCCCACACCCAACGGGCGAACTCCGCACACCAAGCGATACCGCAGCTGTTGTGGTAGCCCGGGTTGCATTCCGTGCCGCCGAGCTGATCGGTGGCCACGCTGACGATTTGCTGTCGCGTCGATGCGGCATCCGCGGGGGACGCCATCAGGGCGATGCCGCATAACATGGCCAGCACGGACGTGAGTACGGTCCGGCCGAATCGTCGTCGCGCAGTGGATGCGGATCGCGGGACGCCGGTGAATGAGGTGCCTGTGCCGGCGGCAAGGGCGCCGCCGGTGGTTCCGAGTCGAATCGGCATCTATTCTTGGGTCCTTTCAGAGTCACCTGACAGGTGATATTCACCGTGCACTTCGCCCCAGCCGCGCATTCGGCCACGGGTAGGTGAAGAATCACATGCGAAAGTAGCGACACCCGGTATGTTCTCGGTATTTCGCCAATATGGCGGCGCTCTGCCCTGCTCGACGTTTGACGTGAATCGCGAAAGCCCGAAACGACCGATGATCCGATCCGCGAGGGCCCCCGCTCACCTCATCTAGGCATCGGGGCGGGCCGGCGGCTCGAGAAGGCGTTCCAGCAGCAACAAGCCGCTCTTGAGGTCGGCGCCCTTGTCGAGCAGCCACTCGGCGCCTCCTTGGGGGCGACCGTCGCGGTCTTCCAGTGGGGCTGGCTCAACGAACTCGTCCTGGCGATGGACTACGAGGTCTTCCTCGTCACCCGCATGCGGGAGGCCTACGTCCACGGCTCGCCGGCGCGTCAGGCGGTCATCGACGGGTTCGCCCACAGCGCCCGCGTCGTGGCCGCCGCCATGCTCATCATCGGCCGGCGAATCTGGTGGATGCCCCGCGTGATGAACAAGCTCGTGCCGATCTTGGACGTCGTAGGCGAGGCACTCGCCGAACGCCTCGCACCACGCAGGCCGACCGTCCAGTGCCCCGACACCGAGCCGGCACCGCGGGCAGGCGTGCCCGCCGACGACCTCGTGACTATCCGGCGGCGTACAGCTGGGTGATGCGCGCGCTGAGATCGGCGCCATAGTTTTGGTGGTACACCTGCGCGGAGCAGTAGACCGGTCCGCCTTGCCGGGACAGTACGGACGTCCAGGTGCCGGCGTTCTCCACGCCCGGGTCGCTCAGCCGCATGCCGGTGGCGACGATGTCGTCCACGCGCACGTCGACGACGTAGTCGGTCACGCCCTTGCGCTCGTACAGGCGCCACTGCAGTGCCGCGTTCGTCGCACCGGCCAGCTCGGCCGTCAGATCGATCGTGGTCCGCTGCCACGCGTCCTGATCAGCGGTGACGTCCCGCTCCCAGACCACCTTGCCGTTGAGGAGCAGCTGCTTGACGTGGTAGCCGACCGGGTGCCCGGATCTCCGGTCGTCCCGGTGCCAGAAGCTCACCGTGCGCTGGGTCGCGCCGGGCGTGAGCTGGACCTTCCGCGTGGCGCCGCACCACATCCCCGCGCTGGTGGCGGTGTCGGCCTGGACGACGAAACTCAGCCATCCGTCGCCCTCACGGGCGAGGTTGTCGGTCGCGGGACGTTCCCACCCGGAGGTACGGGACATGAAGGGGAGCTTGTACTGCACCACCCCGGCGAGTTCTCCCGTACGAACATGATCGAGCGCCTTCCTGGTGACCGCCTCGACGTAGGCGACAGTCGGCTTCTGGGCGGCGTGGCTCAAGGGATAGGCGTACGGCATCACGTAGACGTCGGTGTCAGGGAGCCGCTTGGCGAGCTGCTTGACCTGGAAGGACAGGCTCCACGACCACGACGTGTCGCGGACCGGGTCATCCCAGAAGGGGAAGATCACCCCGTCCAGCAGCGGGGCCTGCTCAGCGATGAACGCATCGGTGAAGTGGGCGTAGTAGACGGTCGGGATGAATCTCAACGAGGGGTTGATCGCCTTGGCTGCGGCTCGCACCTGCTTGACGTACGCCGGCGTGAACGTCCTGAGATCGTAGCTGTAGTCGTCCACGGTCCATCCGGCCAGGTTCGGATGGCTCTTCGAGAGGGTGGCGAGCTCACTCGCCCACTTCACATAGTCGTGCTTGTGCGGCCGGGAGACGCAACAGCCCGCCTGGCTCGGCGCGTACACCAGGACCCACACGTCGATCCCGGCCTTCGCGGCAGCCGGGAGAAACTCCGCACGCAGGTCGTCCCAGTGATGGAGGTCGCCGGCCATGGGATAGACGTAGGTGTTCACGTTGAGGGCCCGCAACGCCGCCACCATCGCCTTGGAGTCCACATGCCTGACTCCGTCGGCACGCGGCTCCACCTCCCGTACGAGGTTCGCCGCTGTCCCCACCACAGCGGGCACCGCGGCATGGGACACGCCGGGGAGCAGCGACAGCAGCAGCGAGACGGCTGCCGCGATGAGAGCGGGACGAGGCATGACGATCCTTCAGCATGATCCGTAGGTGAGGATCCGCCAGCATAGGAAACGCCGGTATGTCGCCGGTATAGCCGGTCGTCAGCGAACTGTGACCAGGTCAAAGATCCGCGAACGAGGAAAGCGCTGGATCCAGGCCCGGGGAAGCCGGGGCGTGCTCTCATGCGTCGGCCTGTGCCAGGCCCTGCTGAACTCGGGCGATCACGGCGGCCATGCGCTTCTCCTCTCCAGGAGGCCGGGCTGAGCGGATCGGTGCCCGGCGAGATCGCCTGGTCGGCGAGTAGGAGCCGTACCCGAAGACGCCCAGCTGGCCGGCGGCGGACGACAAGTCGCTGAGGGCCGTGTCGTCCTTGAGTGCCTGGAGGTCGTCGTCGTCCAGGCCGGTGGCCGTGACGGTGGCTCCGTGGAGCGCACGAACTCGAAGCTCGACCCCGAGGTCCTGTCCACCCTGGTGGCCGCCGCCTTCGACGGCCTGGTCCTGTCCTGGCTCGCCGACCCGGAGCGAACCCGCGCCGCCGATGCGCTCCGCCTGCTCGCCGACCTGCTCGAAGCCCGCGGCGACGACTGACCCGGTCAGAGCCGGCTCAGGACGTGCGCGCCTTTCACCGCGCCCGGGTGCTGTAGGAGTGCGCACCGGCCCCGGCCAGGGCGCCTCCCTCGACGATGAGGTACTCCTCGCGCATCGGCCCCCCCTCCAGCCACGCCTCCAGGATCTCGCGCGTCCCAGCGGCGTAACGCGCCTGCGCGGACAAGGACGAGCCGGAGATGTGCGGCGTCATGCCGTGATGCGGCATCGTCCGCCACGGGTGGTCGGCCGGGGCGGGCTGGGGATACCAGACATCGCCGGCGTAGCCGGCGAGTCGCCCGCTCTCCAGCGCGCGGACGATCGCGTCGCGGTCGGCGATCCGGGCGCGGGCGGTGTTGATCAGGTACGCGCCGCGCTTCATGGTGGCGAGCAGCGCGTCGTCGAACAGCCCCTCGGTCTCCGGGTGCAGCGGCGCGTTGACGGTCACCACGTCGCAGTGGGGGACCATGGCGGCGGTGTCGGGGTGGAAGGTGAGCCCGAGCTCCTCCTCGACCTCGGCCGGCAGGCGGTGCCGGTCGGTGTAGTGCAGGTGCACGCCGAACGGCTTGAGGCGGCGCAGCACCGCCGTGCCGATGCGGCCGGCGGCGATGGTGCCGACGTGCATGCCTTCCAGGTCGTAGGAGCGGGCGACGCGGTCGGCGATGTGCCAGCCGCCGTCGAGCACCGTCCGGTGGGCGGGCAGGTAGTCGCGTACGAGGGAGAGGATCATCATCATGACGTGCTCGGCGACGCTGATGCTGTTGCAGTAGGTGACCTCGGCGACGGTGATGCCGCGGGCGATGGCGACGTCCAGGTCGACGTGGTCGGAGCCGATGCCGGCAGTGATGGCCAGCTTCAGCTTGGGGGCGCGGGCGATGCGCTCGGCGGTCAGGTACGCGGGCCAGAACGGCTGTGAGATGACCACGTCGGCGTCCGCCAGTTCGCGGTCGAAGGCGGAGTCGTCGCCGTCCTTGTCGGAGGTGACCACGAGGGTGTGCCCACGCTCCTCCAGAAAGCGGCGCAGCCCCAGCTCTCCGGAGACGCTGCCGAGCAGGTGGCCAGGGGTGAAGTCGATCGCCTTGGGGCTGGGCAGCGTCTGGCCGCCCGGGTAGCCGGTCAGGGCGGGCAGACCGTCGCGTGCGTAGGCGGTCGGATGTCCGTCGATGGGGTCGTCGTAGAGCACGCACAACACTTTGACCATGGTTCCGGCTCCTCGTCGTTCGGGGTGATCTCACTGTCAGCCCGCACGTCTTCGCAGGTCAAAGCGTTTGTGTCTATCAGGTGATAGGCGCCGTCTATGCCAGGTGCTCAGCGGCGATCCGGTCGAACACCTCACGCAGATCGAGGTCCCTGGCGATGTCCAGCACGGCCCTGGCCATCGCCGACTCCGGTCCCGCGCCGGCCACGACCAGCCCCACCCGGGGCTCCCTGGCCGGCCGCTCCAGCCGGACCACCCGCATGCCCTCCGGAACGCCGAACATGTGCAGCCAGGCATGCGCGATCACGCTGGACCAGCGGTGTGTCGCCACATGCGCGAAGAGGGCGGAGACGGTGTCGGTCTCGATCGCCGGCACGGCGACCGCCCCTGCCTGGCGGAAGTTGGCGTCCAGGATGCGGCGGTTGCGCATCTCGGGGGCGAGCAGGCACAGCGGCAGGGCGGCGACCTCCGCCCAGCGCGCCACCCGCCGGTCGGCCAGCTCACCGTCGGACGGGGTGAGCAGCAGGTAGCGCTCCTCGTACAGCGGGCTGACACGTACCTCGCCCAGATCCTCCTCGCCGTCGAGGTAGGTCATCGCCATGTCGATCTCGAAGCCGGCCAGCCGCCGCGTGATCTCCCGGGACGACAACGACGTCAGGAGCACCCGTACGTGTGGATAGCGTTCGCAGAACGGCGTGGTCAGCAGGGAGGCTGCGGTCAGCGCGGTCGGGATCGCCCCCATGCGCAGCGTCCCCGACAGGCCCTCGCGCATCTTGGACAGGTCCTGGCGCAGCGCGTCGGCGTCCGCGAGGATGCGGTGCGCCCACAGCACCACCCGCTCGCCCTCGGGCGTCAGCCCGGCGAAGCGCTGCCCGCGCCGCACCAGCGGCACGTCCAGCTCACGCTCCAGCTTCCGGATGGCCGCCGACAGCGACGGCTGGGAGACATGACAGGCCGCGGCGGCGCGGGCGAAATGCCGCTCCCTGGCCAGGGCCACCAGATATTCCAACTGGCGCAACAGCACGTCACAGGATGTCGCGTACGTACCCCTCGCGTCCACCCTCCGGCGGGTGGCCCACGCCGAGCGCGGGCAGAGCCGCCGAGCTCGCGGGCGAGCGGTCGAGGAGGAGATCGCTGGCGCGCGCGTGACGTCCAGTCGCTGGACGAACCGGGCGCGTGGACGTTCCGGTTCGCCATCGACGGCCCGCGGGGGCCGGGAACCGGTGAGCTCAAGCTCACCCTGCTGGAGCAGCCCGGCCCACCGCTGGCGATCAGTTGGGCCATCGGCTCCGGCCCTCTGATCGGCCTGATCGGACTGATCGTCGTCGGCTGGCGGCGCGTCAGCCGAGGGAAGCGATGATGCCGGCCAGCTCGCCGGGCATGGACAGGAATGGCGAGTGGGAGGCGTCGAGCGTGACGACGGAGGTCGGGTTGTCCGGGAAGGCCGCATCCGCCTCCGCGATGAACCTCGCCTGCAGCGCCGGTCCGATCGCCTTGTCCCTGCTGCAGGTGAGGTACGTGCGCCGCACCGATCCCCAGCCGTCGTGGGTCAGGGTGGTGGTGCCGAGCATGATGCCGAGCGGACCGTCGGGCGTCAGCAGGCCGGTGGCGGCGTCGGCGAGGACCGGGTCGACGTCACCATAGAACGCCTCGCGAAGCCGCCGCCGGTAGGACGCGTCGTCCGTGGCCAGGTCCAGCCGCACCGCGCCTATCCGGCCAGGCTCGCCCCGCACCAACGGCCCGACCTGGTCATCGGCGGCCTCCGGCAGTCGCGAGTACGCCCCGGCCGGCACGCCGGACGCCGGCATGTACGCGGAGACGTACACCGCGTGCGCGACCAGCTCGGGCGTCCGCTCGGCCACGCGCATCAGTACGGGTCCGGCCGCGCTGTGGGCCACCACCGTGACCGGCCCGCCACCGCCGATCCGCTTGATCTGCGCGGTCAGCAACTCGGCCGCGTCGTCGAGGCTCACGTCCGCCACGGGCGAGACCTCCGTACCGACCGCCTCGGGATCGTACGGCTGTTCGGTGAACCACCGGGGCCGGCGGGCGTACAGCCCGTGCCCCGCCAGGTCCACCGCGACGGCAAGCCGACCGGCGGCCACCACATGGGGGATGACCCGGCTCCAGCACCAGGAGCCGTGCCAGAAACCGTGAACGAGTACCAGCGTGGAGGTGGCGTACATGGAGGGCTCCCTGGCTTCTAGGACGCGAGCCTGACGGGCAGGGCGCGGTACCCGTTCGAGACGAAGGACTCCAGCGGCAGCAACCCGCCCGGCTCGGGGGCCATGGCCAGGTCCGGGAAACGCTCGAAGAGCGCGGGGAGCGCGATCGCGGCCTCCAGCCTGGCCAGCGGCGCGCCGAGGCAGTGATGCGCGCCGTAGCCGAAAGTCAGGTGGTCCTTGGCCGGGCGTGTGACGTCGAACCGGCCGGCGTCCGGCCCGTGCACGAGCGGGTCACGTCCGGCGGCCCCGTAGCAGACGAGGATGGCCTCCCCCGCCCGCAGCGTGACGCCGTCGCCGCAGTCGATGTCCTCGACGGCGAAACGCAGCGGCAGGTTGGGCACCGGCGCCTGGTTGCGGAGCGCCTCCTCGATCACGTCCTCCCAGGTGGCGTCCCCGTCGCGGACACGGCCGAGCTGTCCGGGGTCGGTGAGCAGCGCGACGATCGCGTTGCCGAGCAGGTTGACGGTGGTCTCGTGGCCCGCGCTCACGAACAACGCCAGCGTGTCGACCAACTCCTCCTCCGACAGCGGCGAGGTGTCGTCGCGGGCGGCGATCAGGGCCGACGAAAGATCGTCGCCAGGCCGCTCGCGCTTCTCCGCGACCAGCTCCCGGAGGATCTGCTGTAGGCGCGGGAAGGCGGCGACGGTCTCCTCGGGCGCCTTCCCGATGTTGAACAACGCGTCCACGCACCGGGCCACCTCCTGGCGGGTGGCCTCGTCACCGATGCCGAACAGCTCGCAGATCACCCTGATCGGCAGCTGGTAGGTGTAACGGTCGCGTAAGTCGACAGGCTTCTCCCGGGGCAGGCCGGCCAGCTCGTCCAGCAGGTCGCCGGTGATCTCCTCGATGCGCGGCCGCAGCGCGGTGACGCGGCGTGCGGTGAAGGCGCCGGCGCTCAGCCCGCGCAGCCGACGGTGGTCGGGACCGTAGGCCGTGAGCATGTTGCGCACGGCCACCCAGGGAAACAGCGGCCAGTCCGGGGTGATCTCACCGTTGATCCAGGCCGGCCAGTGCTGGTAGGCGTCCTTGGACACCCGCGGATCGACGAGCAGGCGCCTGATCAGCCCCTGGTCGCTCACCGCCCACGCCCGCACACCACCGGGCAACTCCACGCGTGCGACCGGGCCGAGCGCCCGGATGCGCTCGGCCTCACCGAGGACGTCGCGGCCACTGGGATCGAGGACGAAGGGGACGACGTCGGCATGGTTATCCATGATCTTCTCCGCAGTCACGGTCGCGGAACGTGGTCGATCGGGTCGGCACGGGCGCGCGGCCTGCTCGGTCGAGGTCGACAGTCTTGGAACGCGTTCTCCTTTGGCAAAGTAGTACGCGCTCTGCACCAAGTCACGGTCACCGGCGCGGAAGTCAGCCTCGATCGGCCGGTGAGTTCGGCACCGAGGAGTCTCACGGAAGCTTCACGACCTGACTCGTGAACGACGCATGATCCGTTGGTTCCATGTCGAAGTAAGCCTCCTTCGAAAGGTCGGACCATGGAACGCAGAAGTTTTCTCAGGACATCGGCCGCCGCGCCGGGTGCCGCCGCGCTCGGATCGCTGGCGACGCCCTCGGCGTGGGCCGCGGGCAGGCCGAAGCGCGACGGGGTGTTACGGGTTCAGATCCTGATGTTCGAGGGTGTGGAGGTGCAGGACTTCGCGGGCCCGCTCGAAGTGCTGGGTCTCGTGCGGTCCGGTGGCGGGAAGATGCGGGTCACCCTGGTGAAGCCGGGTCCGCCCGGTGAGGTGGCGTGCGCCCTCGGCCTCGACGTCAACGTCGCGACGACCTGGAACCCGACGGACGCCGACATCAGCATCCAGGTCGAGGCCGCGATGGAGTACGAGCAGCGCGGCGTGGTCCGGCGACGCTCCTGACCGACCAGCGGCACTGGCACGCACCGGCCGGTGCACGCGATCAGGGCTCGGCTCTGCCGGTCGCCCATGCCCAGGCCACGATGGCGACGCGGTTCCTGGCGCCTGTCTTGCGCTGGATGACCGCGATGTGGTTCTTCACGGTGCCCGGGGAGAGGAAGAGTTCCGCGGCGATCTCGGCGTTGGTCCTGCCGTGCGCGAGCAGTGCCACGACCTCGTCCTCCCGCTCGGTGAGGACGACATCCGGCCTCTCGTGCGGCAGGCCGTGTCGGCGCAGCAGCCGGACGGTGAGCTGCGGGCTGATGAGCATGTCGCCGTTCATCGCGGCCCTGATGGCCTCGATGAGCAGCGTAGGCCCGGAGCGTTTGAGGATGAACCCGGCGGCGCCGTGCCGCAGTGCCGCGTGAACGTACTCGTCGAGACCGAAGGTGGTGACGATCACCACGTGGATGCCTGTGTCGGCGAGGGTGCGGGCCACCTCGATGCCGTCGGCACCGGGCATCCGGATGTCGGCGAGCACGACGTCGGGTGTGATCGCCTTCGCGGTGTCGATCGCGGTGCGGCCGTCGGCGGCCTCGGCCACCACGGTCATGTCGGGCTGGGCATCGAGGATCATGCGGAAGGCGCTTCGGATGCCTTCCTGGTCATCGGCGATGAGGATGCGGGTGGACACTCCGGCGATTGTGCCAGCGGCAGGGACACGGTCAGCGACCACCCAGCCGGTACGGCCTGCGTGACCAGTTCGCCGCCCTGCGCCCGGACGAGCGCGGTCAGGCCGGGCAGGCCCGACCCGCCGCGCCGGCCGCTTCGCGCCCGGGTCACGCCGTCGTTGGTCATCGTGATCTCCAGGAGGCCGGATCCGGCGGTGATGCCCAGGTCGACGCGGCCGGCTTGAGGAGCGTGCCGCCGGACGTTGGTGAGCCCTTCGATCACGATCCGATACGCCAGGGCCGCCGTCTCCGGCGGGACCGCCACCTGCGGGTCCATGCGCAGGTGGACGGGCGCGGGGCCGGCGGCGGAGAAACGTTCGGCTGCCTCACGGATGCCGCTGAGGTCACCGGTGGAGGTGAGAGGCCGGTCGTGGTGGAGCATGTCCAACGTACGGTCCAGCATCGACATGGCGCGCTGGCCCGCTGCTTCGACGCGTTCGAGCGCCCGCAGCGGATCGCCCGCGACGCTGCCCGCCTGGGCGTGGGCCACCATTTCGCTGATGTCGTGGGCGACGAAGTCATGCAGGTCGCCGGCCAGTTGCAGGCGCAACGCGGTGCGGGTGTCGGCCACGGCGCGGGTCTGCCGTACATCGAGGAAACGCAGGTAACCGCCCACCGCGGCGGCGAGGAGCGCACCCGACCCCCAGAACGCGCACGCGCCCAGCCCTTCCAGCGGCGAGGCGGGCGTGAGGAAGCGCAGCAGCCAGGTGGCCGCGGCCATGCCTGCCGCAGCCGCGGCCACCGCCGCCCGCCGTGCCGGCGCGTACCGGATGACCAGGCCGACCAGCGCCATGAGCGCGAGGCTCTCGATCATGCCCAGTGCGGCGGCCTGCGGCGCGGGCCGGGCGGCGCCGACGACGTGAGCCAGCGTGAGGGCCAGCGAGCCGGCCGCCGCCACGCACGTCAGGGCGGGCAGCCGCCACCTCAGCGCCGGGCGCCACAGCACCGCCACCGCCGCTGCCACGGGAACCAGCAGCGACAGCCACGCGGCAATCCACATCGAACTCACCGAACCGACGATACGTCCGCCCTGAAATCCGGCCGAAGGTGCCGTTCGGCATCTTCGGCAGTGGCCAGAGGTGCCGAACGGCATCTGGTCCGCCGGGCTGCCCCCCGGCGACGCTGATCACATGAAAACCATCACTTCCGCCTGGCGAGGCTACGCGACGGCACTGTGGGCGCTGGCCTACGGCCTGCTCGGCTCGGCGTGGGCGCTCGGGCTGCCCGGCTTCCCCTGGGGCGCCTCCGACCCCGACCCGGACGGTGCACTGTCCATCCTGGCCGGGACGACACCGCGCTTCGGCTGGTGGATCGCCGCCTTCAGCCTGATCACCGCGGTGACGGCGCTGATGCTCAGCCGCGGGGACGACCGTCGTGCTCCGTTGTTCCTGGCGTGGCCCATCGCCGCGATCCTGGTCCTGGTGGTTCCCGACTCGCGGCTGATGATGGGCGTCGCCTACACGCCGCTGCTGCTGGTGGCGCCGGTCTTCGGCTGGAACCTGGGCGGCGTCGGCTTCGCCGATGCCTGGCCATGGCCCGTCCTCAATCAGCTGGTCTGTGTGCTGGGCGGACTGCTGCTGGCCGCCACGGCGCTGGCGTATGGCCGTGGTCAGGGCCGAACGCGCTGGTTCACCCCGCAGCGGGGGCGCACCGCCGTGTACGTGGCCGTCGTGGTGCCTCTGGTGTACTGCATCACCCGCTGGGCGTGGGCGCTGGGCATCCCGGTCGGGGTGAGCCCGGAGTTCCTGGCCGAAGGCGAGGACGGCCTGTGGCTCGCGGGCGCCTATCTGGCGACCTTCGGCGCATTCGGCGGCGTGCTCACCCTCGGGCTGGTACAGCGGTGGGGAGAGGTCTTCCCCCGCTGGATCCTCGGCCTGCGCGGGCGGCGGGTACCGCCCCTGCTGGCGGTCATCCCGGCCGGCTTCGTCTCGATCATCATCACCGTGGCCGGGCTGTCCTACATCCGGTGGACGATCGCGGGCCGGTTCAGCATGGCCGAATGGGGCGCCTGGCTGCCGGAGTGCTTCTGGCCGATCTGGGGCGCCGCCCTGGCCACCGCCACCGTCTCCTACCACCTGCGCCGCAAGGACGACCCGAACGGGTCAGGTCTTCTCGGTCGCCTGCCGCAGGCTCGCCATTCTCAGCTCGACCAGAACGGCATTCACGCGCTCGGTATCGGGGCTGTCGGGCAGCACCGATGCGATCGAGCCCAGCGCCGCCAGTTCCTTGTCGACGAAGGCGGAGAATGCCTTCGGGTTGAACGTGGCCAGCCGGCCGGCGGCGAACACGTCCTCCCGCTGTGCCGACATGTCGATCACCAGCCGCCCGGTCGTCAGCAGCGCGCGCCCCTGCCGCAGGAGCCGCACGCAGGACCGGGCGTGCCTCATGGTGCGCTCGGCGAGCTCGTCGTCGCCGCTGAATTCGTCCCGGTCCTCATGAGGCGACGATGAAACGCGCCGGAACGACCGCAGCGCCGCGTTCGCGTAGGCTTCGCGCACGCGCGGGGCCGCCAGGAACGCCTCGCGAACATCGATGAGCGCACGGCCTTCCTCCGTTCGGACCGTGTAGGAGTCCAGCCACAGCAGTTCGCTCGCCGCCGGATCGGCTTCGAGCGCGAGGGTCGCGAATCGGCACAGCTCGTGCATGGTGAGGCTGCCATCGGGGCTCACGTAGGTGCGTGTCAGGGCGGTGGGCCCGCGCAGGCCGCAGACTTCCTCGGCGTCCGCGAGATAGACGCCGAGCACTGCCGGTTCGCAATCTTCGGTGGCCAGCCCGTAGACGGTGGATCCCACCACCCCCATGAGCACTGTCATACTCCCCGCTTTCCCAGGCGTTCGGCATCATGTCGGCGAGGTTCTGCCTGCCGCGACCCGACACCACGGCTTGCCGGCCGGTCACAACCTGCCGAGAGCCTTGGCCAGCGCGGTCGCGGTGGAGGCGATCACCTTGTCATCGTGCGGGGTGTTGTCGGTGTTGCGGTTGGTGAACACCGACAGGATGATCGGCGCCTTCGATCCGGGTGTCCAGACGATCGCGAGGTCGTTGGCGGAGCCGTGGTTGCTCGCGCCGCCGGTGCCGGTCTTGTCGCCGACCGTCCAGCCCTTGGGGAGTCCCGCCCGGATCCGGTTCGCGCCGGTGAGGCTGGCCTTCAGCCAGCCGACCAGCCGTGCCCGGTCGCGAGTGTCCAGGGTCTTACCGGTGGTGAGCTTGGTGAAGGTCTGTGCGGCCGCCATGGGGGTAGTGGTGTCGCGCTGTTCACCGGGTGCCCACTGCGTCAGCGTGGGCTCCATCCGGTCCAGGCGGCTCGTCCGGTCACCGGTGGCGCGGAAGAACTGGGTCAGCCCGTGCGGCCCGCCGATCTGCTTCAGCAGCGTGTTGCCTGCGAAACCGTCGGATTTGGTGATCGCGGCGCGGCACAGCTGGGCGGGGGTCATGCCGGTGTCGGTGTATTCGGTGGTCTCTGGGGAGTTCGCGGTCAGCTCGGCCATTTCGGCAGGCTTCCAGCGGATCACCTTGTCCATCAGCCCGGGGGCGCTGGTGCGCGCTCGGTGCAGCACCGCGGCGCATGCGAACGCCTTGAAGCTGGAGTTGAACGGGAAGCGCTCGCCGGCCCGGTAGCCGACCGTCTTACCTGTCCCCAGGTCGATGCCCACCGCGCCGATCCGCCCGTCGTAGGACTTCTCAAGTGCCCGCAGCGTCTTGGTCAAATCCGGGCCGGAGGCACTCGTCTCGCCCGTGACGGCACTCGCCACAGGGGCGGGACCGCCCAGCAGCGCGGAAGCGGCCAGAGCGACCACGAGTCGCAGTCGGAGATGGTGTGTCATGCCGAAGAGAAGATCAGGAACTGGCCGGTTACGTCCAATATCGATATTGGCCATTTCGTCATATCGGCACGGATATCGATAGCCCCCGCAAGCAGAGGAGTGGCCGTCGCGACGCTGGGTGAGCCCATAGTCCCAACGCCAGGCTTTCGTTACTCTCTGTTGTCATTCGACTACGCAGTGTTGTTCAGTGAGGTGTCTGCCACCGCAGGCGTTCACCGCACAGCAAAGGAGTCCCCCATGACGACCCTCCTCCGCAGGACCGCAGTACTGCTGGCCACGGTGACGGCCGCCGCCGGCCTGGCCCTGCCCGCCTCAGCCGCGACCTCCACCACGGCCGCCGCCCAGGTGCCCTGCCCCAGGATTCTCGCGGTCTGCGCCCAGACCGCGCAGGGCGAGCTCAGGATCATCGTCAGAGACGAGCCCGTCATCGTCCCGCCCGTCGTCCGAGCGGTGAACCAGACCCCCGAACCCTGGTGCTTCTTCTCGGCGCCCGGCTTCAACGGCGACCGCCGCGAGGTCTCACCCTGGGAGACCGTCGAGGACTTCGGCTTCGAAGTCTTCTCGGCCCGCCGAGGCGTGTGCACGTGGTCATGAGCCGTCAGGTCCCGGCCTGATCCCGGGCCGCTGAGGCCACTCGCCGCCGGCCCGGCCATGAAGGGCCGGCGGCGTTTCACACCGGGCGCAGGCTCGCACCACGGGTGCGCGTCACCCGTGCCGTTGTGCGCGAATGAGGGTGTCGAGGCGCCGCCACGCCGGGGACGAGGCGTTGACCGTGCCCTGGATGAGGGCGGGGATCTCGGAGGCCGCATCCAGCTCGGGCGGCTCGTCGGCTCCGTAACGCGCCCTGGTCGCCTCGGCGATCCGGCGGGCGAGGTCGTCGATACGGGGATCGCCGGCGTCGAGGTCGTACGCGCGGTCGTAGTCGAGGAAGAGCCGCCGTAGCGCCGGGTCGGCCAGGATCTCGGCCTGGTCCCGGAACAGGACGATCGCCCGGTCCGGGTGCGTGGCGAACACCAGGATCCACAGGTCACGTTGCAGGTTCACCCACCGAGGGGTGAATCCCCAGCGGGTCAGGTGCTCCAGATGGGCGCCGACCTCGGCGGGCAGCGGTGTCAGCCGCCCGGCGGCGAGCCGGCGCAGGCGCCCCTGTGTCGCCCGCAGGGCACGGATCCGGCCGGCGAGCTCGTCGTCGATGTCACGCAGCGCCCGCCGGAACTCCTCGTCGGTCGCCGATCTCAGGTCCCGGATACGGGCGAGGGGGACGCCGGACTCGGCGAGCGTCCGTTGATCAGGTCGATGGCGTCGTCGGCGCCGTATCGCCGGTAGCCGGACGCGTCGCGGCCGGGCTCCGGGAGCAGCCCTCTGTCGTGATAGACGCGGATGGTCTTGATCGATACGCCGACGCACCTGGCCAGCTGCCCGATGGTGACCACCTGGCCATCGTCCCACTTGACCCTTCCCCAGGGGCAGGGCTGCACCATGACGTCATGGCGAACACGAACATCGATCGGCAGACCCTGCGCGCGCTGGCCGACGAGGGCAACGTCGAGAGCAACTCGCGCTGGTCGGCAAGCTGACGAAGATCGACGAAGCCCTCGGGGTCACGGTGGCGCAGCAGGTGATCGCCTGGGTGCTCGCGCAGGGCAGGGCAGGGCAGGGCAGGGCACGACATCGTCGTCCTGGTCGGGGCCAAGCGGCCCGAGCGGATCGCGGAGGCCCTGCCCACAGCCGCCCCGAGCCCAGCAGCGTGGCCGCCGCCCACGTGGCGGACCTCCTCGGCCGGCTGCGGGCCATCCTCGCCGACAGGATCGCCACCATGTGCACCCTGCTTCTCAACGGCCTGGAGAAGCGAACGGACGGCTCAGTCCCAGTCGTGGTCACCCGGGAGTAGCACCATGTTGTGGGCGCCCAGGATGTCCACCAGCTCGTTGAACTTCTCATCCGGCCAGGGCTCCGGAGCCCGGTCCGTCTCGCCGTACGCCAGGAAGAAGGCTTCGGGCCCGGCGGGCGTGTAGAAGACGAGGAGCCTGGCCGGCTCCGCGCTGATGTTCTTGAAGCCGTGGCGGGTGCCCTTCGGGATGTACACGAAATCGCCGATGCCGGCCGTGATCTTCTGGTTTCCGTTGATGAACGAGAACTCTCCGGAGACGACGTAGAACGCTTCGTCCTCCTTGGAGTGGATGTGCGCTTGGTTGCCGTGGCCGGGCTCGATGATGCCGTCCATGAAGGCGAACGCGCCGTCGGTCTGCTCTCCGGTGACCTTGACCGCCATCGTCTCGTGTCCGGTGAGCCGGATGACGCCGCCGTCCTTACGGACGACGAAGCCGTTGGCGGCCGTCCAGACAGGGTCATCCTTGGGGGGCAGCGGCAGGTTGAGGGCCATGCTGTGATCCTTTCTCGGCCAGATTCTCATTGATCGTAATTCATTGAATGTCAGTCAATCAACTACTCTCATCGATGATCTTGGAATACCCTGAGGGCTGGGACAAGTCGCATCACCGGGAGGATCAGACGTGACCGGGTCCGTCGCAGGTAAGCCGCCCACGCGGCGGCAGTTGGCCGCCCAGGAGACGCGCCGGAAACTGCTGCACGCCGCACTGGAGAACTTCTCGCAGCGCCCCTACGCGGACGTCACCGTCGGGGACATCGCCCGCTCGGCCGGGGTCGCCCACGGACTTCTGTCCCACCACTTCAACGGCAAGGAGAGCCTCTACGCGGAGGCCGTACGCGAGATCGACCGGCGTCTTCGCGCCGCCACGAAGATCGACGGCGACGGGCCCGTCCTCGAACGTCTCCGCCGTCATCTCATCGCCCATCTGGAATTCCTGGCCGAGCACGAGGACGCCGCCCTCAACCTGATCCTGCGCCGCGCGGAGGGCACCGACGTGGCGTGGGAGGCCTTCGAGGCGACGCGCCGGGAGGGGCTCCGCGCGATCTGCCGGTTGCTCGGCCTCGACGCGGACGAGCCGGCGCTTCAGTTGCCCCTGCGCGGGTTCGCCGCCGCCTGCGACGAGACCGCCCTCCTCTGGCTCAAGAGCGGCCGGCCCTACGAGACCGTGGCGCTGGTCGGCATCTGGATCAGCTTTCTGTCGGGCGCGATTCGCGCCGCCCGCGACCTCGCGCCGGCTCCCGCGCTGAGCGAGGCTCTTGAGGCGCTGCGACGTCCATGACCGTACGAGGCCGGACGTCGGCGGACAGCAGATCTTCGAGTTCGGCGACGTCGCCGGTCTGCGTGGCGGCGAGGAACGTCCGTACGAGGCGCCGGTGCGCGGTGGTGCTCACCGGGTTGCGCCGCTCGGCGACGAGGTGACCGCGGGCGCGTCGGACGAGCTGCCGCGCGTGGTCTTCGCCCAGGCCGAGGATCTCGGAGATCCGGCGGTAGGGGTAGTCGAAGGCCACGCGCAGGAGATAGACCGCTCGCTCGGCGGGGGTCAGTCTCTCCAGGAGCAGCCGGATCGCGGCGTCGACCGCCTCGTGACGTTCGGCCGCCGTCTCGGGGCCGACGGAGCCGTCCGGCGTCTCGGGAAGCCAGGGGCCGGCGGAGGTCTCGCGCCGCCGGCGGGCGGACTGCACGACGTTGATGGCGAGTCTGGTGGTGGTCAGCGCCAGGAACGCGGGCGGGCTGATGACGACCGAGCGGTCGGTGCCCGCCCACCGCAGCCACGTCTCCTGCACCACGTCCTCGGCCTCACCCGCGTCTCCCAGGACGCGCAGACCGATCGCGAAGAGCCGGGGCGCGACTCCGACGAACGCCGAAGCGGCTCCGTCCCGGTTTCTGACCGGCGGCCCCACGGGGTCGCCGTGCGGCTCCAGCACGTTCATGGTCACGATCTCGGCTCCGTTCGTACGCAGCGTCGGCAATGCCTGCGTGACCACGGTCGCTTTCGGAGCCCCTCCATCGCGCCCTGGGAAGAGCCTGGTCGATACCCTGGTGGTGCGTTGCGGGTGCCCAGGGGGGCACTGGGGTAGATCGCCCCCTAGCTGGGGACTTGTCCCTACGGACCAGGTGACCACCGGATCCGTGACACCGGGTCTGTCACGGACCCGCGTGGTGTCGGGTAGTAGGAGACGACCGCCTTAGGGAGGCGTGAAAAGATGAAGATCGCCGTCATCGGCGGGACGGGCCTCATCGGATCCCGGGTGGTCAGGATCCTGAGCGCGCGCGGGCACGAGGCGGTGCCGCACTCAAGGTCCACCGGTCTGGACCTGATCAGCGGCGAGGGCCTGCCGGAGGCGCTGACGGGCGCCGACGTCGTCGTCAACCTGACGAAGCCGTCGACCTTCGACGAGACCGCACCCGCCTTCTTCCGCAAGACCATGGGCAACCTGGTGATCGGCGCCGCGGCGGCCGGCGTCGGCCACGCGGTCATCCTGTCGATCGTGGGCGCCGACCAGGTGCCCGACCTGGTCTACTACCGCTCGAAGGTGCTGCAGGAGGACATCCTCAAGGCCGGCCCGGTGCCGTACTCCATCGTGCGGGCCACGCAGTTCTTCGAGTTCGTCGACACGGTGCTGTCCTGGACCTCCGACGAGCACGCCGTCCGCCTGCCCGCCACCCTCATGCAGCCCGTGGCCGCGGATGACGTCGCCCAGACCGTGGCCGACGTCAGCGTGGGCGTCCCGCTGGGAGGCACCCGGGACATCGCCGGTCCCGAGGTCTTCGCGCTCGACGAGCTGGGCAGGATCACGCTCGCCGCCCGTGGCGACCACCGCGCCGTCGTCACCGACGACGGCGCCGGCATGTACGCCGCCGCCTCGGGCTACGCCCTCATCGCCAAGAACGGCGCCGTCATCGCCAGGACCACCTATCGGGAGTGGCTCGCGCGCTGACCGGTCGGCGGGGCGGCGCCCATGGCAGGGCGCCGGTGACCAGGAATTTCGCGGCAGCCGTCACAAGCCTGAAGGCTGTCCGGTCTTAACTGGCGACCGGGTGGCACCAAGCGCCCGGCGGACAGAAAAGGATCGCGATGAAGATCGTAGTAATCGGCGGGACCGGCCTGATCGGGTCGAAGCTGGTGGCGAAGCTGACCGAGCACGGTCACGAGGCGGTGGCGGCGTCGCCGAACACCGGCGTCGACACCCTCACCGGCGAGGGGCTGGCGGAGGTGCTGGAGGGCGCGCAGGTGGTGATCGACGTGTCCAACTCCCCGTCGTTCGAGAGGGCCGCGGTGCTGAAGTTCTTCGAGACCTCCACCCGCAACCTGCTCGCGGCCGAGGCGAAGGCGGGCGTGGGCCACCACGTCGCGGTGTCGATCGTGGGCACGGAGCGGATGCCGGAGAACGGCTACTTCGCGGCGAAGATCGCCCAGGAGCAGCTGATCGAAAAGTCCGGGATCCCGTTCTCGCTCGTGCACTCGACCCAGTTCTTCGAGTTCACCCGCGGCATCGCCGACGAGGCCACCGTGGACGGCAAGGTGCACATGGCCCCGGTGCTGTTCCAGCCCATCGCGGGCGACGATGTCGCCAAGGCGGTCGGCCGGACCGCGGTGGGGTCGCCGCTGAACGGCAGGATCGAGATCGCCGGGCCCGAGCAGTACCGGATGGACGAGTTCTTCCGCAAGGCGCTGGCAGCCTGGGGCGACCAGCGCGAGGTGGTCACCGACCCGCACGGGCGCTACTTCGGCAGCGAGCTGAGCGAGCGGTCGCTGGTCCCGGATGACGGCGCCGTGCTCGGCGAGATCCACTACCGCGACTGGTCTGGAAAGTAGCCCGGATCAGGCTTCTGAACAGGAGTTGTGCTGTGACCGCAGCGGCGATGGTCGCCGAGTTCGATGACGTCGCCGGCTGGACCGCCGACGCCGTCGAGCAGCTCGGGAGGCGGCACGCCATCCCGGCCGCCTGTCGCGGCAGCGCGAGCCCGGCGGCGCTGGCGTGGCTGGCGGAGGCGTGCGAGCTGTCCCCGGGCATGAGGCTGCTGGACGTGGGCGCGGGAGCCGGCGGGCCGGCGGCGTGGGCCGCGGAGCGGTTCGGGGTCCGGCCGATCCTGCTGGAGCCGATGCCGGCGGCGGGCCGGGCCGCCGCCCGGCTGTTCGGACTGCCGGTGATCGCGGCGGACGGCCGGCGGATCCCGCTCCGCACGGGGTCGGCCGACGCCGCCTGGTGCCTGGGGATGCTGTGCACCGTACGGGACAAGGCGGCAGTGCTCGGCGAGATCCGCCGGGTGCTGGCGCCCGGCGCCTCACTGGGGCTTCTGGTGGTCCTCGCCCGTGGCCCGCAGGTTCTTCCGGTCCCGGACGGCAACCACTTCCCCACGGAGCGGGACCTCGTCACGCTGCTCGCCGGCGCCGGGTTCGAGCTCCTTGAACAGGTCGACCAGCCCAGCCAGGCGCCGCTGTCGTGGTCGCGACGTGCCGAGCAGGTGGCGGCGGTCGTCGCGACCCGGCACCAGGCCCACCCGGCCCACGCGCTGGCGGCTCACCAGGGCGAGCGCTTCACCCACCTGTTCGCCTCCGGCCAGATCACCGTACGACTGATCCACGCGGTCAGCCGGACCTCCACGCGGGCCACGTACGACGCTGCCAGGGGCGTACAGAACGCGGATCGGGAGGCCGCGTGAGCGCCTGTGCTGGGCGCGCCGATGTCCCGGTTGGTGAGTCCCTCGCGGGCGAGACGCGCCACGTTGACCTCCTGGTCGGTGAGTCGCGCCGCCGACCCCTGCGCGCGCGTGCGCACCGTCTCGCCGCTCGCGCTCAGCTCGCGCGCGGCGCGCTCGGCGAAGCCGTTCAGGCCACAGGCCGACAGCACCTCGTACGCGACCCGGAACTGCTCGCGCGCGTCGGCGTGCCTGCGTTGACGGCTCAGCTCCTCCCCGTACAGCAGGCGGCAGCGCCCCACCATGATCGGGATCCGCTCGTGCTCGAAGCGCTCGATCGCGTCCCGGTACAGGGCCTCGGCCTGGTCGCCGGTGTGCGTGGCCGCCTCGACGAGTTCGAGCAGCGTGCGCATCGCGTGGCTCAGCTCGTGTGTGTACGGCAACTCGCGGCTGCCGGAGGCCATCGCCTCGGTGAAGCGTCTCAGGCCGTTGTAGAGGATGGCCTCGGAGAAGTTGACCGCGCTCAGCCCGTAGCCCTCGCCACGCGCGTACGCGTCGGCTCGGATCCGCTCCGCCCAGCGCTCCGTCGCCTCGGCCTGCCCTCGGTACGCCGCGAGGAAGAGCCGCCCGTACTGCGGCAGCGGGTTGCCGGTGACGTCCTTGATGGCGTCGATCTCTTCGCAGGAGGCCTCGGCCGCGTCCAGGTCGCCGTCGACCGTCTGCGCCAGCATCAGCAGGCTCAGGGCGATCGGCAGCCCCGGCGGCGGCCGTCATCTCCAGGAGCGCGTTGGAGACGGCGGCCACCTGCTCGGCGTCACCGAGCCGGCCGCCGTAGAGCGCGGCCGCCAGCGCCTCGATGTCGAGCAGGCGCAGGGCCGCCGCGGTCACCTTGGCTGGGATCTGCCCGATGCATGGTGTCTGCGGTGTCGAATCCAGTGGTGACACGAGCCACGAAGGGGCTCCGCGCGATCGACGACCGCCTGTCTCGCGCAACGTCGAAGGCGGGAACCGAAACCGGTTCCCGCCTTCGGCGTTGTCACCGTGCGATGGCGCGACGGTCCCGCCGCTCTTCCAGCTCCTCCGGGCTGACCACGGTCAGCATCGGCTGGCCGGGCGCGCAGAACATCGTCACCACGAACGCCGACTCCTCGTCCGCGAGGTGGTTGCCGTCCTGGTAGTGGATCACGTCCCCACCGGGCTCCCAGAACGCCTCGCCGGCCCGGACGACCCGCACGGGTTCCCCTTCGAGCTCGAAGTTGACGGCCCCCTTGATCACGTACCCGTACGCGGGCCCGGAGTGACGGTGGGGCGGCGCACCGGGGCTGTTCGGCGGCAGCGTGACCAGGATCGTCATCGCCTCGGCCCCCGCCGGCGCGGGCGGCGCCCCCGGCACGGTGGCGACCACGTCGAGCTTCGGCGGCGGCCCGCTCTTGTCGGGGTTGTCGAGGTGGTGCGCGTTGGCGTGGTCGGTGCTCATCAGGATTCCTTCGCTGGACGGTGGCCGGCACGATCCGGCCGTGTACCAGCTCAGACAAGGCAGCGACCCGATGTGTGACACCGGCGTCAGAGGGCCAGCGCGGCCATGAGGGCCATGCTGGCCGCCATCCCCGCCGCGCACGCGTCCTGGCCGAGCGCCCGTCGATCCGCGTCCCGGCCGGGCAGCATGCGGATGAGCCGGGCGCAGGTCCAGGCCAGCCCGATGACCAGGGCCACCGGGGCCAGCGAACCGCCTCCGTGCGCGTGTCCGGACGAGACGCCCGCGAGAGTGGCGGCGCTGAGCGCTGTCAGCACCAGGAGGACGGACATGACCACGAAGTCCGGGATGTGATGACCCGTCTCCGTGCGGCGGGAGGGTGAGCCGCAGAGCCAGCCGGCGGTCAGCAGCGCGAGCACCGCGACGGAGAGGAACCAGCCGCCCAGGTGCCCGGCCGCCATGCCGGACGCCATGACGACGTGCGGCCACCTCCTGGCGGGACGCGCGGCGGGCAGCAGGGCCGGGACGAGGGCCAGGACGCAGCCGATCGCCACCACCGCCGCGTGCGGGAACGCCTGACCTCCGCCTGCGACCTCCAGGCCGAAGAGGCTCGAACGGGCATCCATGACGCGCTCCTTGCCGTTGTCCCTCGTTACCCCCTCTGACAGGACAGCCCGGCCGGCTGTGACAGCAACGTCGGCGTCCTGAGGCGTCGCCGACCGAAGCCCGTTTCCGCCTATGCCGCCAGGTCCGCCCGGCTCGCGCGGCGGTGCCGGCGGGAGTCCGAGACGGCGACGCCGCCGACGACGAGCGCGGCCAGGACGGCGAGCGCGAGCGGCGGGATCAGCGACGGCGCCAATAGCACCACCACCGCGGCCACCGCGAGCACGCCGACGGCGACGAGCCGCCCGGCCGGGAAGCCGCCGAACACGACGCGCTGGAACACCGCGTGCCCGGCCAGGAACAGGGCCGGGCCGCCCAGCACGGTGAGGGCCGTGCCGGGCGTGATGCCGCCGAGTGGATGCGCGATCGCCAGCTCGTCGCCCACGGCGGCGACGATGACGCCGGCCACGATCGGGATGTGGCTGTAGGTGTAGGCCGACCTGCCGAGCCGGCCGGTGTCGTCCGATTCGGCCACCTTCTCGGCGGCGGCGTCCGCCGTCCGGTCGAAGTACACCCACCACATCGCCACGCTGGTCAGGAAGGCCACCGCGAAGGCGGTCGCGGTCGCCGCCGACAGGTGATCGCCCTCGGCCAGCGTCAAGCCGGTGATCAGCACCGACTCGCCGAGCGCGAGGATCACGAACAGCCGGCAGCGCTCGGCCATGTGCGCGGTGTCGATCGACCAGTCGGCCGTCGTGGTCCTGCCGAGCAGCGGCATCCGGTAACCGTGCCAGGGTGCCGCGAACTCCACGAGCAGCGCCGCCACCCAGAGCACCACCTGGCCGGTGCCCCCAGCCAGCGCGCCGCCGATCCACAGCACCGCGCTCACCGCGTGCCAGGCCAGGATGAGCCGGAACGTGTGCCCGATCGGCTCGTTCCGCGCCGCGACCGCCACCACCAGCGACCGGCCGACCTGGAGGGTCACGTACGCCGCGGCGAACCACAGCGCCCGCGCCCCGAAGGCCTGCGGCAGCGCCGCCGCCATGGCCAGCCCGGCCAGCATCATCCCGGCCATCGTCAGCCGCATCGCGGGGTGATCGGGGTCAAGGTAGTTCGTCATCCAGGTGGCGTACATCCAGGCCCACCACCCGGCCAGCGTCAACAGCAGGGTCTGGGCCGCCCCGGCCACGTCGAGATGCTCCAGGAGCAGGTGCGAGAGCTGGGTGATGGCGAACACGTACACGAGGTCGAAGAAGAGCTCGATGGGGACGACCTTCGCCGCTCGCTCGCGGGGCCTGAGAATCACTGCCGTAACCGTCCTCGGCTGAAGTAAACGATCATCGGCAGCATTGTAATCGTGTAATCGACAGGCCGTCATCGACGGGATCTCGTGCGACGTTCAGAGGGTCAGGGACCGGTCGCGCTCCTGCTCCTCGTCCAGGGGGACCTTCTGCCCGCCGTACGCGGCGGACATCCGGGCCCGTAGCCTGCCGACAGGGCCGCGCATACGCGGGGGCGGGACGCTGGAGCCGTTGGGGCCGGTGAGCACCGGTACGGCTTCCTTACCGCGCAGGTGCGCCTCGATGTCCTCGGCCAGCGGTGTGTGCGCTTCGGTGAACGCGCCGCCGGGCAGGCGCCTGATCACGCCGGTGGGCACGCCGTGCCCGATGAGGTCGGCGTCGGAGCGTTGCAGGCCGAGGCAGATCCGGTAGGTGATGACGTAGGCGAGCACGGGTCCGGCGATCACCAGGACACGGCCGGCGTAGGTGGTGGCGTTCAGGCTGATGTGGAAGGTGGACGCGATCTCGTCGTTGGCCCCCAGCAGCCACAGCACGCCGTAGAAGACGACGGCGGTCATGCCGATCGCGGTGCGGTGCGGGTTGTTGCGGGGACGATCCAGGACGTGGTGCTCGCGCCTGTCGCCGGTGATCCACTGTTCGAGGAACGGGTAGAGCAGCATCCCGGTGAGGACGACGCCCAGCGGCACCAGCGCCGGGACGACCACGCTCAACGGCACCGTGCCCGCGTGGCCGGTGCCGAGGAGGTTGACCTCCCAGGCGGGCATCAGGCGCAGCGCGCCCTCCAGGAAACCGAGGTAGAAGTCGGGCTGCGAACCGGCCGAGATGTCGGCCGGACTGTAGGGACCGTACAGCCACACCGGGTTGATCTGGGCGAAGGTGCCCAGCCCCGCCACCGCGCCCAGGGTGAACAGGAAGAACGCGCCGGTCTTGGCCATGAACGACGGATACAGCGGGGCGCCCACCACGTTCGTGCGGGTGCGGCCCCTGCCCGGCATCTGGGTGTGCTTCTGCACCCACATCAGCACCAGGTGCGCCGATATCAGCGCCAGCAGCGCCCCCGGGATGAGGAGGATGTGCAGGGAGTAGAACCGGGAGACGACGTCGTCGCCCGGATACTCCCCGCCGAACAGGAAGAAGGTCACGTAGGTGCCGACCAGGGGCACCGACATGATCACACCCTCGGTGACCCGCAGACCGGCGCCCGACAGCAGGTCATCCGGAAGCGAATAGCCCGTCAGCCCCTCCAGCAGGGCCAGCGCGAGCATCGTGACCCCGATGATCCAGGTGAGCTCGCGCGGCTTGCGATAGGCCCCGGTGAAGAACACGCGCAACGCGTGGATCATCATGCCGCCGATGAACAGCAGCGCCGACCAGTGGTGGATCTGCCTGACGAGCAACCCGCCGCGCACGTCGAAGCTGATCTCCAGCGTGGAGGCGTACGCCTCCGACATCTGCACGCCCTTCAGCGGTGCGTAGGCGCCGTCGTAGATCACGTGGCCCATGCTCGGCTTGAACCAGAAGGTCAGGAACGTGCCGGTGAGCAGCAGGATGACGAACGAGTAGAGCGCGATCTCGCCCAGCAGGAAGGACCAGTGGTCGGGGAAGATCTTGCGCAGGTTGCGGTTCAGGAAACGGGCCGCGCCCAGACGCTCGTCAAGGAACGACGATGTCCGGGCGATGCTGCCGGGGACCGCCTTCGATCCGGTTCGCATGGGCGCGACTCCCTTTCTGTCCGCGTTCACAACTAAGACGCCGGAGAGCGTGGATTTGTGACATCGCAGAAGCCCGCCGCAGTGGGTGGGATGTCACATTCAGCGGTGGTGTCGCGTCTTTAGGAGTGACAGGCGCGCGTTCCGAACCACGGCGAGGTGATCCATGGCGACGTCCTCACACATCGGCCCCGGCTCATGGCGGATCGTCCTGGAGGCGACCGAAGTGAGGCTGACGACGAGCAGGCGCGGAGGTCCTCGGCTCCTGTACGCGCCGCCACGCCTCGACGGCGCCTTCTACCTGCGCCCCAACGCCGCCCTGGCGGGATTCGCGCTGCGGCTCCCCCTGCCGTCGCACCGCGCCGAGCCGCCGGTGCTGCGCTGGGAGTCGGCGGAACTCGACCGCGACGCGTACGCGTGGCTGCGATTCGGACGTCAGGCGGTGCGCTCGCCCGTCTCGGTCGTGTGCGCCGAGATCCCCGGCGAGCGCCCCTACGTGAAGATCGTCCTGGAGACGGTGTTCTCCTCGGCGCGTTTGCGCCTGCCCGCCTGGCTGCCCCCGCGACCGGTGACGCTCAGGCTGTTCAGCGAGCTGCGTCACGGGTGAAGCCGGTAGAAGCGCCAGAAGCCGAAGTCGCGGATCGGCAGCACGTCGAGGCCGGCGAATCCGGCCTCCCGGGCGTAGCGGCGCAGGGTGGCGGGGCGCATGACGGTTCCGGTGGCGGCCGACGGCTGCTCACTCATCCCGTCCGGCAGGCAGATGAGCAGGCTGAACCCGTACATCAGCCGCTCGACGTCGTCCGCCTCCGGGGTGAACGTGTCGCCGACCGCCTCGTCCATGACGACGACGGTGCCGCCGGGCACGAGCGCCCTGCGGGCGGCGGAGAGAGTGTCCACCGGGCGCGGCATGTCGTGCACGCACTCGAAGGCGAACACCGCGTCGTACCGGCCCTCGCCGAGCGCGGCGGCGTCGCCGTGGCGGAAGGCGACGCGGTCGCCGAGCCCGGCGGCGGCGGCGTTGCGGCGGGCCAGGTCGACGGAGGGCGCGTCGATGGCCACACCCTCGACCTTCGCCTCCGGATACGCCCTGGCCAGCGCGATGGCCGACCAGCCGCCTCCGCAGCCGACGTCGGCGACGCGGGCAGCGGGGCGGCGCAGCAGCGCGTGCAGGTCCGGGATCCCGGCCAGGGCGTCCGGCAGCGCGTGCTCGAACCAGGGCCGGTTCATGTCGGCCTGCGACTCGCGCATGTCCGCCCCGAACGCCGCCCAGCCGACCCCGCCGCCGGTGCGGTAGGCGTCCAGCAGGGCGGGCAGCTGCTCGGCGGCGGCGGCGAGCATGCGGGCCAGCGGCGCGAGGTAGGCCACGCTGGACCGGTCGGTCAGCACCTCGGCCGCGCCCGGCGGCAGCGCGAACCGGCCGTCCGCCGCGACCTGCAGGATCCCGGTCGCGGCCTGCTGCTCCAACCACTCGCGGGCGTACCGCTCGGTGCCGCCCGCTCGTGCGGTCAGCTCGGCGGGGCCGGCCGGGCCGTGCTCGGCCAGCGCCCGGTACCAGCCGAGCCGATCGCCGAGGTGGATGGAGAGGAGCTCTATGGTGCCGAGCGCCGAGCGAAGGAGTCGATCGGCGAACTCGTCGGTGCTCGTGGTCATGTTCGTCCCCCGTCCACTACCGGTACCTCGTCGAGGATCGGCGCCCACGGGTGACTCCTCCCCAGCTCAGGGCGGTCGATGCCCTGAGCCGGGGAGGTCACCGGTCAGGTCACCGTCACGGTGTGCAGCAGCTTGTTCAGGCCGGTCGCGCTCTCCCAGGTGCCCTGATTGGCGAGACGGACGGCGTACTCGGCCCGAGCGGGGAGCCGGGGGTCGGGGAGGTTGAGCAGCAGCTCGTAGCCGCCGGGAGGCAGGGTGGCGGGCAGGGTGAGGGTCCGGGTGAGCGTCGTGGTGTCTCCCGCCTGCCAGCGGCGGGGGTCGGCGGAGAGGGGGAGGCGGTGTACGGCGGAGGTGGTGGTGTTCCGCAGGACCAGTTCGGCGCCTCGGGGGTTGACCGGGGCGGCCCATCCGTCGTTCCTGATCGTGACGGTCACCGGGAGCGCGCCACCGCGCGGGGCCGTGGTGGGGTACGTCCCGCTGGTCAGGGCGAAGCGGTAGCCGAGGCTGCGGGTGATCTCGGGCAGGCAGCCTCCGGTGTTCCAGCCGGCGAGGACGCCGGTGTGGTAGTCGGTGTTGAGGTAGGACCAGTGGAACCGGGTCAGCTCGTCGCGGGCGGTGGGGCAGTCGGAGCGGGGCGGGTTGGGGGCGCAGGTCTCGCCGCCCATGACCACGTGCGCCGTCTCCGCCTGCAGGTACGGATACTCGACGGCGATGTTCTCATAGGTGCCGAAGTCATCCGGACTGGCCAGGAAGCAGTCGTTGTGGTGGCCGAGCCGGGCGAGCGGTGAGCCGTCGTACGCCTGGCCCGGGGGCAACGGGCTGGTCGCGTACATCGTTCGTTTGAACTTGGGGGTGCGCAGCTGGACCATGCGGTCGCGCGGCAGCACGCCGAGGATCTTGTCGACCACGGCCTTCCTGTTGGCCCAGTCAGCGGCGGTCACGGTGCCGGCGTTGCCGAAGTTCTGGGTGTAGTACCACTCGCCCCAGGCTCCGATGAAGCCGGCCTGCATCAGGTAGATGACGTCGGCGTTGCCGCCCAGGTAGGGGGCGAGCTGGTCCAGGTGGGCCAGCACGCGGTCCTTGGGGGCGTCGGCGCCGTCGGGGTCGGCGGTGTAGGCGAACCGCAGGATCGTCTTCAGGCCCGCCGCCCGGACGGTGTCCAACTGCTGCTGCAGCTGGGTCAGCGCGGCCTGGCTGATCGGGCCGTTCCTGAACTCGGCCAGGTAGAAGACGCACATCACCAGGGAGATGTGCTGGTCGGCCCGGTAGCTGCGGAGGGTCGCCAGGGAGAAGTCGTTCTTGTCGCAGTCGCCGGTGTGGTGGTACAGGCCGCGTTCGGGGTTGGCGAAGGCGTCGGTGGTCGGCGTGTAGGTGACGGTCCTGCCGCTCCCGCCGCCGCCGCTGTAGGTGTGGGTGTACCTGGCGGAGGTCTCCAGGGGCGCTTCGACCTGGAAGACGAGGTCGGCGTCGTTGGGCGTGGCGGTCTCTCCGATGTCGGTACGGTTCAGCGTCCAGCGTGCGGTGCCGCCGGCGTCGGAGTAGGTGACCGGCCCGACGAGCGTCCAGCTCCAGCCGCCGCCGTTGTGGCGGTACAGGCCGGCGTTCTCCAGCAGGTAGTCGGCTCCCGCGCCGGCCTGGGGGAAGCCGGTGGCGGGGTCACGGTCGGTGTCGATGTAGGTGCGGGCGTAGGCGGGGGCGCCGGTGTGGGCGAACTGGTACGTCACGGTGGTGGCCGTGTTCGTGGCCGACTGGCCGGTGATGGCGGCGTGCGCCGGGGGCGCGGTGAGGACGGCCGCGGAGGTGAACGCCATGAGGGTGAGGACGCGCGTGAGTTTCGACATGCGGCTCCTAGGGGGCGAGAGTCACGGTCGGGAAGGTGCCGGAGGCGGTGGGCAGCCGGTCTGCGGCGGAGTTGTTCTTGATGAAGCCGAGCCTGAGCCGTTGGCCGGGCGAGAGGCCGAGGTCGGCGATCGGGATGGCGGCTTCGACGACGGTGGCGTTGCGGGCGAAGGGCACCTGGCCGCGCGGCGTCCAGGACCAGCCGGAGCCGCCGTGCCGGTAGAGGTTGGCGTTCTCCAGCATGTGGTCGGCGCCGGACGGGTTGCTCCAGCCGGCCGCGGCGAAGCCTGTCGCGGGGTTGACGTCGGTGTCCAGGAAGAACTGTTCCAGGACGTCGAGCCCGGTTCCCTGGGCGAGCACGTACAGGTTGGTGCCGTCGCTGACGGCGGACAGGGACCGCACGCCCGAGGTGCCGGTCATCAGCGGCGTGACGCCGGCCCAATCGGCGGCGGAGCCGTCGATGGTGAATCCCGGGACGGGGGTCGGCGTGGGGGTGGGGGTGGGTGTCGGGGTCGGAGTGGGGGTCGGGGTGGGGGTCGGGGTGGGGGTCGGGGTGGTGCCGCCGGGGATGGTGAACTTGACGGCGGAGCCGCCGAAGTTGGCCACCCGGAACCAGGTCCAGATCTCCGTCCCCGCCATCGAGCCGGGGAAGACGTGGTCGCGGGCGAACTCCAGCTCCGCCCGGTTCCCCGACTGCGTCACGCGGACCGGCCAGCCCCGATTGGCCGGCGCGTTGGGAGCGGCGAACCTGAAGGCGTCGCCCTGCCCGGCCCCGGCGTGCGGCAGCAGATAGGCCTGGTTCAGCGACTCCAGGTAGACGCGGGCGTCCGGCGAGGTGGGCCACCACGGCTGCCACCCGGAAGGGCCGTCCCGGTCGTGGTCGAAGTAGATCATCTCCTGGGCCAGGTTCAGCGTCTGCCTGGCCTCGACCATCATGAAGAACTTGTCGCGGACGAACTTCGTGTAGACCTTGGTGATGCCCTTGGCGTTGTTCCCCGCGGCGTCGTCGAAGATCGGGGTCTGGCCGGACCACTCGGCGAAGGACCCGTCGGCGACGAAGCCGTCGTACAGGTCGACGGGGTGCGCCCCGGCCTGGCTGGGCGCCACCCGGCCCTGGGCCTCCAGCCAGCGCTTGGCGTCGTCGTAGATCGCGGAGTTGAAGTGGTTCGCCCCGCTCACGTCGTAGCCCAGGTAGCCGCTGTTCGCCACCACCTCGTTCATCCACTTGTGCGTCCCTGAGGCGGGCACCCGGAAGTCGATGACGACCACGTTGAAGCCGTCGGCGGCGTTCGCCTGGGCGTTGACGTACTCCTTCCAGAAGCCGCCGAAGTTGTCCCGGTGCCGGTAGGTCGGTGTGGAGGGAACCGTGTTCCAGTTGTCGGCGTAGCCGGGGCTGGTGTCGTAGAAGCCGGGGATGTAGGTGTTGTAGTACCAGGACTCGGTGACGAACACGTTGATCGCGTGCCGGTAGCGGGCGGCGAACCGCGATGAGCCCTCGTCGGGGTTGAAGTACCAGTAGCCGCGGTTGGCCGCCACCACCTTGGCCGGGTCCACCGCCTTGACCTTCTCCACGAGCTCGACCATGCCTTCGGCGGTGAAGCCGAAGTTGCCGCGCGGCCCCCAGGAGACCGACGGTCCCGCTCCGCCCACGGGGTCGGGGGTGTCGACGGTGTCGAGGAAGACCCCGTCGTACTCGCCGTCGTGCACGATCTTGTCGACCTGGTAGGTGACGAACTTCTGCCAGGCCGGGTCGCCGGCGTTGATGTAGCCGCCGCCGTAGTTCTTGTTGACGTCCACGGCGCCGTCGCCGTCCTTCCAGTACCCGCCGTACAGGTACCTGGCGTCGTTCGTCCAGGTGCCCTGCTGGTCGAGGTACCAGGGCATGACGCCGCGGTTGCGCCACCGCAGCCTGTTCCCCCAGGAGGAGTGGTCAGGGGCGATGTCCAGCCCGGTGTACCCGGCGTAGCCGTCGTCGTACGTGCCGTCCGGCGCGGCCCCGCCCTCGACGTCCAGGTGAGCGCCGGAGGCGTCGTAGTTCCACGGGTTCGGCCCGTGCAGCGGCCCGGACGGCCCGCTGTACCCGGCGGGGAGCAGGCCGAGCTCGATGCCCTTGGCGATGGTCATGTGGCCGGAGGAGCCGGGGACGATGGACGGCAGCATCTCCCCCACCGAGAGATAGCCGAGCACGGTCACGTCGTCGGCCGTGCCGAGGGCGCCGTCGAGCCCTCGCTTGATCTCCTGGACCTGGGCGCTGGTGACCGTCTCGAAGTAGAAGTGGTCGGCGGCCACGTCGAGCACCCGGAGGGTGGGTTCCAGCACGACCAGGTCGTAGCCCTTGAGCTGGTCGGTCTTGGCCTGGTCGAGCGGGCCGTACCAGAAGGCGGTCCGGCTGTTGCGGTCGAGTGTGGGGACCTTGCCGTAGAAGGGGGTCCGGCCCAGTTCGAAGCCGGCGGCCTCGCCCCTTCCCGGCCCGAGCACGGTCACGGACACGGACACGGTGGCGATCACGAGGATGACGGCGAAGAGTAATCGGCGGGCACGGTGCGGGGCGGACAGGGGGGTCATGGCGGTTCGCTCCTTCGTTGCCGGACGAAATCAGGAGACGGTGATCACCGGGCCGTACGTCTCGGGCGAGCTGCCCGAGCCGTGGAAGACGACTCGGTGGGCGCCGGTCAGTGGCACCCGCCACACGAACAGGTCGTCGGCCGAGGACACCAGCGGGTTCAGGTCCACGGGCGTCCAGTTCCAGCCGGTGCCGGTGTGCCGGTAGTACCAGGAGTTCTCGATGAGGTAGTCGGCGCCGATGCCGGCGACCGCGAAGCCGGTGGTGGCGTCGTTGTCGTGGTCGATGTACACGTGGTGGAAGTCGAAGGGCAGGTTGTAGCGCGCCTGGTAGGTGGCGCCGGTGTCGGTGACCGAGCCGGTCTGCTCGGAGATGGGGTCGCCGCTGGGCTCGGTCGTGGTGACGGTCAGTGGCCGGGCGGGCGCGGACTCGTTGCCGCTCGCGTCCCGGGCGACCACGGTGAAGGTGTACGAGGTCGCCGGGGTCAGGCCGCTGACCGGGACGGAGGCGCCGGCGGGCAGCAGGGCGGCGGGCAGCCGCAGCAGCCGCCGGCCGTCCATGAGGACGTCGTACCAGGCGGTGTCCCGCGTGTGCGCCCAGGTCAGCCGGGCGCTGGCCACCTTGACCTGGTCGGCGCTCAGCCCGTCCGGGGCGGCGGGCGGCTCGGGGTCGGCTCTCCTGGTCCGCACGGGCACGGCGGTGCTCGCGGGTGAGGCGTTGCCGGCCGCGTCGCGGGCCTTGATCGTGATCGCGTGCTTGGTGCCCGCGTCCAGGTTCTTCAGGGTGACGGCGGGGACGCGGCCGGCCGTGCCCGCCACGCGCAGCCCGTTCACGTGTACGTCATAGCCGACGGCTCCGGGCGAGGGCCGCCAGGCGAGGGTGAGCGTCGTGGGGCCGCGCTTGACGGCCCTGGCCGGGCCGGGGCGCGCGGGCGCGGTCGTGTCCGGCGACCTGGCCGCGTCCAGCTCGGCCTGCCAGTAGTCCGGCAGCGTGTCCCAGGGGTTGGCCAGCACGTCGGGTGTGACGTACATGTGACCCGCGCCGCGCTCCCTGCCCAGGCGCAGCGCCTCGGTCATCTGGTCCTGGGTGGCGGTGGCGTGCACGAGGTGCCAGAACCGGCGCGGGTCCAGGCCGCGCTGCCAGGCGGGCGGCTGCCAGCCCTGGTAGGTCTCGTACGTGCCCTCGAACGTCAGGCTCACGTCGGCGATGTCGGCGTAGCACTGATCGGTGCCGATACCGGGGTTGATGACGGTGAACGCGCCACGGTGCAGGCTCTTGATCGACTCGTCCAGCGCCCGGTAGGTGTCGGAGTAGGCGTCGCCGGGGCCGCAGACGTTCTGCACCTCGTCCAGGAAGACGCCGCCGAGACCGTGCTCGCCGTACAGCTCGTACCAGCGGGCCACGTCCTGCTGCGCCTGCGCGAGCCAGGCGAGCGGGGTGGTCTCGCCGAGCCTGGTGGCGCGGCCGGTGCTGCCGAGGTAACCGGTGGCCACGTAGCCGAGCACGGTGACACCGGCGGCGCGGGCGTCGGCGATGGCCTGGGCGTAGCCGGGGTCGAAGTCCTTGCCGGGACCGGAGAACGGGTTGGCCACGACGATCCCCACCCCGGGGTCGGCCAGCCGCCCCCAGAGCTCGCCCGGGGCGAAGTACGCGGGCACGGCCAGGGAGACGCCCGCCGGGGCGTCGTCCGCGTGGGCGGTGCCGGATAACGAGGCCAGGAGGAGAACCGCCACCGCGGCGGTTCGGCGTGCATACATAGGTCAGCCTTTGCTGCCGGTGTGGGCGATGCCCTGGATGAACTGGCGTTGCAGGAACACGAACACGGCGATCACGGGGAGCGAGGCGAGCAGCGAGCCGGCCATGAGGACCGGGTAGTCGGTCTGGTACTGGCCCTGAAGCGCCGCCAGCCCCGCCGACAGCGTCATCTTGTCCGGGTCGGTGTTGACCACGAGCGGCCAGAACAGGTCGTTCCACGCCCACAGCAGGGTCAGGATGCCCAGCGCCACCAGTCCCGGCCGGGCCAGCGGCAGCATGATCGACCAGTAGATCCGCACCGGACCGGCGCCGTCGAGGCGGGCCGCCTCCTCGATCTCGCGGGGCAGCGCGAGGAAGAACTGCCGCAGCAGGAACACCCCGAACGCGCTGAACAGCCCCGGCACGATGATCGCCTGGAGGCTGTTGAGCCAGCCGAGCGACGACATGATCTGGTACTGCGGGATCACGAACAGCTGCGGCGGCACCATGAGCACCGACAGGAAGACGCCGAACAGCACGTTCCTGCCGGGGAAGCGGAGCCGGGCGAAGGCGTAGGCGGCCATCGAGCAGAACAGCACCTGCCCGCTCACCCGCCCGGCGGCCATCAGCACGGTGTTGAGGAACTGCTCGCCGAACGGCAGCAGCTCGAAGACCTTGGCGTAGTTGTCCCAGCGGCCCTCGGGCAGGATCGTCGGCGGCACCGCGGTGGCGCTGCTCAGCGTCTTGAGCGAGGTGATCACCTGCCAGACGAACGGCGCCACCATCGCCAGCGACGAGGCGATGAGCACCACATGGACACCGAACGCGCCGCGACGCTCAGACATAGTGCACCCACCTGCGCTGGAGCCGGAACTGCGCGACCGTCAGCGCCGCGATGAGCACGAGCAGCGCGATCACGATGGCGGCGGCGTAGCCGCGGTCGTTGGTGACGAAGGCGCGCTCGTAGAAGAGCTGCACGACGGTCTGCAGCCGCGAGTACGCCGGGTTGGCCCGCGCCGCCTGCCCGGACCCGGTCATCACGAAGACCAGGTCGAACAGCTGCAGCGAGCCGATCACCGAGACGATCGAGATGAAGAACGCGGTCGGTGACAGCATCGGCAGGGTGATGGTGAAGAACTGCCTGATCCGGCCGGCGCCGTCCATGGCCGCCGCCTCGTACAGCTCCTTGGGGATGGCCTGCATCCCGGCCAGAAAGATGATCAGGTTGTAGCCGATGCTGCTCCAGATGCCGACCACGACCAGCGCGTACATGGCGGTGGCCGGATCGGCGATCCAGTTGGGCCCGTCGACGCCGACGACCGCGAGCGCCTGGTTGACCAGGCCGTAGTCCCCGTTGTAGAGCCAGCGCCAGAGCATCGCGACCGCGACCGGCATGGTGACCACGGGCAGGAAGAACGCCGTCCGGTAGACGCTCACGCCGCGCAGGCCCGGCCGGTTGATCAGCGCCGCGAACACGATGGCGAGGGGGATCCCGATCAGGCCGAGCGCGGTGTACATCAGGGTGTTGAGCACCGCCTGGCCCACCTCGGGATCGGCGAACAACCGGGTGTAGTTGTCCAGCCCCGTCCAGGTGTGCCCGCCGAACGCGCCCCACTCGGTGAAGGAGAAGTAGGCGGTCTGCAGGACGGGCCACAGGTTGAAGATCGCCAGGCCGAGCCCGGTGGGGGCGATGAACGCGTACCCCCACAGGGCCTGCCTGCGGTGTCCGCGCGGCTTCGCGGCGTGGGCCGCCCGGGCGGTGGTCATGTCACTCCTTGGCCAGCAGGTCGTTCATGCCGGCCGCGAGGTCGGTGGCGGCCTTCTCGATCGGCACCTCCCCGGTCCACGCCTTGGTGAGGTGGGTGAGCTCTGCCTCCTGCCAGGCCGCGGTGTTCTTGGAGACCGGGTACGGCACCGCGTAGGCGACGGCGTCGAGGAACGTCTGCAGCTTCAGCTCCGGATGGGCGGCCACCCAGTTGTTCTGCGTGCCGTTGTAGGCCGGGATGGGGCCCTTCTTGCCCAGGATGTCGGCGGCCGGCTTGGAGCCGAGGAACTTGACGAACTCCCACGCCTCGGCCGGGTGCTCGGTCTTGGCCGACACCACGTTGGCCACGCCGTGGATGACGGTGGCCTGCTTCTCCCCTGTCGGCAGCGGGGCGACGTCCACCTTGTCCTTGGTGTAGTCGTTCTTGGTGAACTCCGCCACGTTCCACGACCCGCCCCAGTACATCGCCAGCTTGCCGGCCTCGAAGAGCTGGAGCGTGGCGGTGTCGGTCATGGTCTTGAGGTCGGGCGACTGCTTGGCGGCGATGAGGTCGGTCCAGAACTTCAGGCCCGCGATCGTCTTGGGGTCGTCGTAGCCGGACTTCTTGCCGTCCGGCGAGATCACGTGGCCGCCGGCCTGGTAGATGGTGTTGTACTGGTATTCCTGGAAACTCGTGAGCTGGGCGCCGACGGCGTACACGCCCTTGTCCGGGTTGGTCAGCTTGGCCGCTGCCTCCTTGAAGTCGGCCCAGGTCCAGTCGTCGGCCGGATACTTCACCTTCGCGGCGTCGAAGAGCGTCTTGTTGTACCAGACGCCCACCGTGTCCATGTCCTTGGGCAGGCCGTACAGCTTGCCCTCGAAGGTGTACAGGTCCACCAGCGGCTTGGGCCAGACCGAGGTGTCGACCTGCTCCTCGATCGGCTTGATCACGCCGTTGGAGGCGTACAGCTGGAAGTTGGGGCCGTTCATCCAGAAGACGTCGGGCGCCGCGCCGCCGCTCACCGCCGCCTTGAGCTTCGTCCAGTAGTCCGCCCACGGGGTGAGCTGGACGTCGACGGCGATGCTCGGGTACGTCTTGGTGAACTCCGTGGCCAGCTCCTGCATGACGGCCTGCTGGGTGGCGTCCCAGACGCCGTAGGACAGCATCACCTTCTCCAGCGGCTGCGTGCCCGTGGCGGCCTGCTCACCACCCCCGCACGCGGTGGCGAGCAGCGCCGCGCAGAGAATGGCCGCACCTCTCCGTGCCGACTTCCACATCTCCCGGTCCTCTCCTAGAACGTGGGAGTAATCATGGAGTCCAGGGAAATTATTGGCAAGAGTCCATGTGTCACAGATGGCTCACGAGCGGCGCGCGGCCGTCGAGAACGCGCTCCTCGACGTCGTCGAGCGCCAGCCGCACGGCGCCGAGCACCACGGCCTCGTCGCCGAGCGCGGACATCAGCACCTCGGGCGTCCGGATGCACCAGCGGTCCAGCTCCCGCTTGAGCGGGTCGATGAGCACGTCGGCCGAGCGCGAGAAGCCGCCGCCGAGCACGACCATCTGCGGGTCCAGGGCCAGGACCAGCGCGGACACGCCGAGCGCCAGATCCTTGACGTAGCGGCGCACCGCCGTGGCCGCCGCCCTGTCACCGGCCCTGGCGGCGGCGAACACGTCGCCCGCCTCGCCGTTGGCGGCGCTCAGGTGCTCCTGCGCGCGGATCCAGCCGAGCACGGGCAGCGCGCCGATCTCGCCGGAGGCGTTGGCGAAGCCCCGGTGCAGCTTGCCGTCGATGACCAGGCCCGCGCCGGTACGCAGCCCCGCCAGCAGGAACACCATGTCCTTGGCGTAGCGGGCCACGCCGCGCCAGCACTCGGCCAGGGCGGCCAGCTTGCTGTCGTTCTCGACCAGCACCGGGGCCGGGGCCAGCCGGCGCAGGTGCGTGGCCAGGTCCACGCCGGTCCACTCGGGCAGCGCCTCCGACAGCACCACGCGGCCGACGCCGTCCACCAAGCCGGTCGTGCCGACGCCGGAGGCCCAGACGTCGCCGCCGGTCAGCCCGGCGCCCTCCAGGCACTCGGCGACCGCGCGGTCCACCGCCTCCAGGCGTTCGAGCCGGCCCATCTCGGGCGTGACGGCGACGCAGGCGCTCTGTTGCACGTCGCCGTCGAGGTCGGCGACCACCGTGCGGATCTTGTGGCCGCCGATGTCGACGCCGAGCACCCGGCCCGCGTCGGCCCTGAAGCGGTAGCGCCTGGCCGGGCGGCCCACCCCGCCCGCCGTGGCCCCGGCCTCCGCGACCCAGCCCTTCTGCAGCAGCTCGCGGACCACGTCCTCCGTGGAGGCTCGCGACAGCCCGGTGCGCTTGGCGACCTCGGTGAGCGTGAGTGACGGCCGGCCTTGCAATGCCTTGATCACGGCCAGCGCGTTGAGCTGCCGCAGCCGCGACAGGTCACCACCGCTCAGCTCCTCGGCCATCGGTCCCCCTTGCTGTCAGCTTCCCAAGACCGAATAATGACACTCTCCATGATAATTCTTCGGGGAAGGTTCCATGACTGAGGTGACTCTAGCCGTCGTCGGCGGCGGCCTGCGAGGACTCACGTACGCCCGCCGCGCGCACGCCACGGGAGCGGGGCTGGTGGTGGCGGTGGCGGAGCCCGATCCGCAGCGGCGAGCGGCGTTCGCGACGGAGTTCGGGATCGAGCCGGACCAGGTGCATCCGGGCTGGAAGGAGCTGGCGGCGGCCGGGCGGGTGGCGGACGCGGCGATCATCGCCACGCACGACCAGCTGCACACCGAGCCCGCGGTGACGCTGGCGGACCTCGGTTACCACATTCTCCTGGAGAAGCCGATGGCCACCGAGGAGCGGGAGGCGGTCATGATCGCCGACGCGGCCGACCGCAACGGCATCATGCTGGCGGTCTGCCACGTGCTGCGCTACACGCCGTACACCCGGGTGGTCAAGGAACTGCTGGACGAGGGGCGGATCGGGCGGCTGGTCAGCGTCCAGCACCTGGAGCCGGTGGGCTGGTGGCACCAGGCGCACTCGTTCGTGCGCGGGCACTGGCGGCGCGAGGACACCTCGGCGCCGATGCTGCTGGCCAAGGCCTGCCACGACGTGGACTGGCTCGTGCACCTGTTCGGCCGGCCGCCCGCCCGTGTGTCGTCGTTCGGCTCGCTGTCGCACTTCCGCCCGGAGGAACGGCCCGAGGCGGCGGCCGACCGGTGCCTCGACTGCCCGCTGGAGCCGTCGTGCCCGTACTCCGCGCCACGGCTCTACCTGGGCTGTCTCGGGGATCCGGACAGCGAGTTCTGGCCGCTGTCGGCCGTCACGCAGGGGCGGACCGAGGAGGAGGTGCTGGCGGCTCTGCGGACCGGGCCGTACGGGAGGTGCGTGTACGCCTGCGACAACGACGTCGTCGACCACCAGGAGGTGGTGATGGAGTTCGACGACGGGGCGACGTGCTCGTTCACCATGAGCGCCTTCACGCCGATGGAGCACCGGCGCACGCGCCTGTTCGGCACCCACGGGTACATCGATGGCGACGGGCGCGAGCTGCGGGTGGTGGACTTCCGCACCGGCGACGAGGAGCTCATCGCAACGGAGGGCGCAGCGGGCCCGTCGGCCGCCGACGGGCACGGGGGCGGCGACGAGGGGCTGACGGACGCCTTCCTCGCCGCCGTGGCCTCGGGCGATCCGGCCCTGCTGCGCTCGGAGGCGGCCGAGAGCCTGATGACGCACCGCGTGGTGTGGGCCGCCGAGCGCGCACGCCGGACGGGCACGGTCGTGTCGCTCGACCGGTGAGGCGCTCACACGTTCTTGACCATGCCTCCGTCGATCAGGTACTCGTTGCCGGTGATGTTGCTGGGCGCGGCCAAGAACGCGATGAGCCGCGCCACCTCCTCCGGCGTGCTGATGCGGCCGGTGGTCCCGCCCAGCCCGCTGATCGCCTGCTCCACGAACGACTCGTGGGGCACGCCCTGCTCCTTCGCCAGGCGGCCGACGAAACCGTCCGGGTCGGCCCACACTCCGGTGCGGACCGGTCCGGGCGACACGGTGATGGCGCGTACGCCCTGCTCGCCGAACTGCTCGGCGATGACCTTGGTGAGCGCGTTGAAGGCGGCCTTGGAGACGTTGTAGTCGGCGGGGCCGGCGGCCACGGTGCGCGCCCCGACCGAGGAGACGTTGATGACCGTGCCGCTGCGCTCGATCAGGTGCGGAAGCGCGTGGTCATTCAGCCCCCTTCCGGGAATACGAGGTAGATCTTGACACCAAGGCCTGCCAGGCAATACCACGAAAACTGCCGATCACCGTCGTTTACCTGCCATGTTCAACCGGGGTTCCCGGGGGAATTTCTGGCGATAAGCGCGCGGAGAGATGCCGTGGCGTTTGGTGAATTGCTGGCGGAAGACCGCGACGGTGTTGTAGCCGACGTGATGGGTGATCTGCTGGATGGACAGGTCCGTGGCCTCCAGGAGCTCCGCCGCCCGGTGCAGACGCTGGGCCGACAGCCAGGAGTAGGGCGTGGCGCCGGTGACGGCCTTGAAGCGGCGGATGAAGGTGCGCTCGCTCATCAGGGCGCGGGCGGCCAGGTCGGCGATCGAGATCGGCTGGTCCAGGTTGGCGCGCAGCCAGTCGATGACGCTGGTGAGGGAGGCGTCATCGCCGGCGGGGACGGGCCGATCGTGGTACTGGGCGTGGTCCCCCTCGCGGTGCGGGGCAGCGACCATCTCCCGGCCGATGGCGTTGGCCACGGCGGCGCCGTGCTCGCGGCGCAGCAGGTGCAGGCAGAGATCGATGCCGGCCACGCCACCGGCTCCGGTGATGAGGCGTCCCTCGTCGACATAGAGCGCCCGCGCCTCCACGCTCACTTCGGGGAACCGGGTGGCGAAGTCGTCCACCAGGCTCCAGTGCGTGGTGGCCCGCCGGCCGTCCAGCAGCCCGGCGCTGGCCAGCAGGTACGCCCCGCCGCAGAGGGCGACGATGATCGCCTCCCGCCGGTGAGCGGCCCGCAGCGCCGCGGCCACGGCCGGAGACAGCCGTGGGATCGACGCGTCGCCGGGCAGCACCACGATCAGGTCCGCCTCGGCCAGCTCGGCCAGGCCATGCGTCACCCGTAACGGCAGGCCGAGGTCCGTCTGCAACATGCCCGGCACTTCCGCGCACACCCGGAAGTCGAACGGCGACAGCCCCAGCCGGGTGCGATCGGCGAACACCCAGCCGATCCCGCCCAGCGCGAAAGCGCTCACCCCGTCCAGGACCAGCGCCACCACCGAACGGAACGGCGCCCTCGCCCGACGACGCCGGCCACCGGTGGACGCTCCCGGACGATCAGTACCCAACGTACACAGCATGGATAGCACCCCTTCACCAGCTGGATCCAGCATCACCACGTCAGAGCAGGAACGGGTTCTCCCCGGACGCGACGGCCGAGAACAGCGCGGACCCGTGCCTGTCGTACAGGTGCCGCTGCAGGGCCGGCCCGAAGCTCACCCGCGCGACGCCGAGCCCGGCGAGCTCGGCCCGCGACAGCTTCCCCTGCCCGTACGCGACGTTGATCGGCCCGGGGATGCCCTTGGCCAGGGCCCCGATCACCTCGGGGTCACCGGCGCCGATGGGATAGACGCAGTCCGCGCCGGCCGCGAGGTACCGGACGCCGCGGTCCAGGGTGGCGGCGAGCTGCTCCTCCGGCGACCCGGCCCGGCGTACGAACGAGTCCGTACGCGCGTTGACGACCAGGTCCACGCCCAGCGACACCGCCGCGCCGCGCACGGCGGCCAGGAAGTCGATCTGCTCGCCGACGTCGATCATGGCCCCGGTCGGCGGGTCGGAGTCCTCCAGGTTCAGCCCGACGGCCCCGGTCGCGGCGAACCGCTCGACCAGCTCGGCCGGCGCGAGCCCGTAGCCACGCTCGAAGTCGACCGTCACCGGCAGGCTCACCGCCCGGACGATCCGCGCGGTCGCGGCCAGCACCTCCTCGACCGGCGTCGCCTCTCCGTCGGCGTAGCCGAGTATCGCGGCCGTGGCGGCGCTGCTCGTGGCCACGGCCGCGAACCCGGCCGCCTCCACCATCCGGGCCGAGGCCGCGTCCCAGGCGTTGGGCAGCACGAGCGGATCACCCGCCACGTGCGCTTTCCGCAGCGTGGCGGCCTTCTCCTGTGCCGGGCGGGGCAGCTCTGTCATCGAGTCCTCCATGTCATGAGTGATCCTCTGGGGCATCAGGCGCGCTCTCTCTGGGGTACGGCGCTCGCCACCAGGGATGGCGTGGCCGGTCGCCTGCCCGGCATGCCGAGCGCGACGAGCATGCCGGTGAACGCGAACGCGGCCACCGTGCCCATCGCCGCCGTGAACCCCGTGCTGAAGTCGCCGGCCGAGGCGTAGCCCCCGGTGCTCGCGAAGACGGCCACGGTGATCGTCACACCGAACACCCCGCCGAAGATCCGCAGCATCATGAACGCGCCGGACGCCTGGCCGATCTCCTGCGGCCGCACCGCTCCGACCACCGACTTCTGCGCCGCGGGCATGGCCATGGTCAGCCCGACCCCGCTTATGACGAGCGCGGGCAGGAGTTCGGGGTAGCCCGTGTCGGTGTCGGCGACCAGGGCGATCCAGCCCATGCCGACCGTCTGGAGCAGCAGCCCGCCGACCACGAACGTGCGCTCGCCGTACCTGTCGGCCAGTCTGCCGGCGATCGGCGCGCAGATCATCAACGTCGCGGTCCACGGCATCAGCCGCAGGCCGGCGCCGAGCGGCCCTTCGCCGTGCACGGTCTGGAAGTACTGCGCGAGGAAGAACAGCGTGCCGTACAGCGAGGCGAACACGCAGAAGTTGGCCGGGTTGGCCGTGGCGAACGCGCGCACCCGGAAGAACCGCATCGGCAGCATCGGCGCCGGCGTGCGCCGTTCCCACAGCACGAAGGCGATCACCAGCGCGACGCCGAGCACCAGCGCGCCGAGCACCTCCGCACTGCTCCAGCCCGCCGCGTTGCCCCGGACCAGGCCCCAGACGACGCCGAACGCGCCCAGCGTCACCAGCGCCACCCCGCCCAGGTCGAAGCGGTTGTTCGGGCCGAGGCTCTCGTGGACGCGCCGCGCCGTGAGCATGATCGCGAGCAGCCCGATCGGCAGGTTCAGCCAGAAGATCCACTGCCAGGCCAGCCCCTCGGCGATGACACCGCCGATGAACGGGCCGCTGAACGTCGCCAGCCCGGTGATGCCCAGGTACAGCCCCATCGCCTTGCCCCGCTGCCGTGGCGGGAACAGCGCGCTGATCAGGGTCAGCGACAGCGGCAGCACCAGCGCGGCGCCGGCCCCCTGCAACGCCCGCGCCGCGATCAGGACGCCGATGTCCGCCGCCAGCGCGCACGCCACCGACGCGACGGTGAACACCGCCAGCCCGGCGACGAACATCCGCCGCCGGCCGAACCGGTCCCCCAGCGCCGCCCCGGTCAAAAGCAGCACCGCGAACGTCAGGTTGTAGGCGTTGACCGTCCACTCAAGCGCTTCGACCGATGCCGTCAGGTCCTGCCGGATCGTGCTCAGCGCCGTCGTGACGACCAGGCTGTCCAGGGCCATCATGAACGACGCCAGCGAGGCGAGCCCCAACGTCCACGCCTGCTCGGACGTCATCCGTCCCCCGTCGGAGCTCACCGTTCCCCCTTGCCGTCGGTGTTCACGCGCAGCGAGCGGGGCAGCCCGAACCGGGTCAGCAGCGAGTTGTCGTGGAACCGCGTCAGCGCGGTGATCCGGTCACCGGTCAGGGTGAGCACCAGCACGCCGTGCGCGTGCAGGATCGGCGTGCGCGGGTCACGGACATAGCAGCCGAAGGCCGGTTGACCGTTCGCCCGCGTCGGGATCAGCATCTCGCTGCGGCACGCACGCAACGCGACCGTGGTCAGGAAGTGCCCGATGGCGTCCTTGCCCTGGTACTCCAGCGGCATCGGCGGCATGGTCAGCCACGCGTCGTCCGTCAGCATGGCCACGATCGCCTCGACGTCCCCGGCCTCGAAGGCGCGGGTGAAGTCAGCCACGATCCGGCGCTCCTGCGGCGAGTCCGGCAGCGGGGCGCTCTCCCGGCCGGGCAGCTCCACCGCCAGCACGCCCCGTGCTCGTTTCAGCGCGCTGGTCACCGCGTTCTCGGTGGTGTCGAGCATGGCCGCCACCTCGGCGGCCCGGAACCCCAGCACGTCCCGCAGCACCAGCACGGCCCGCTGCCTCGGCGGCAGCCGCTGCAGCGCCGTCAAGAACGCCAGCGACACCGACTCCCTGGCCTCGTAACGCGCCTCCGGTCCGGGCAGGTGATCGGCGATCTCGTCGAGCAGCACGTCGGGGTACGGTTCCAGCCAGCTCGGCTCCTCCCGGCGGTGCGACGGCTCGGGCAACTGGACCTCCGGCTGGTAGGCCGCGCGTTCGTGCGGACGACGGGCGCCGGAGCGCAGCGCGTTGAGACAGCGGTTGGTCGCGATCCGGTAGAGCCAGGTCCGCACCGACGCGCGCTCCTCGAAACCACCGATCCCCCGCCACGCCGCCAGCAGCGTCTCCTGCAGCAGATCCTCGGCGTCCTGCACCGACCCGAGAATGCGGTAGCAGTGCACCTGTAACTCCCGCCGGTACGGCTCGACCAGCCGGCGGAACGCCTCCCCGTCCCCGTTGCGCGCCAGCGCCGGCAGATCCTCGGCCGGGGCATCGGTCCCCTCGGACGGCGGTATCCCTCGCATATCGGCTCCTTCCAGCCAATGACCCCTCTCGAATGGATAGACACCGCCGATCCCGAAAACTGGTCGGCCGGGCGCGGGGAATCAGCGTGGCGGGCGCTGGTCGATGATCCGGCGCATCTTGCCGACCGACCGCTCGATGCCGTCGGGCTCCAGGACGTCGACCCGCACGCTCACGCCGATGGTGCTCCTGACCAGGTGACGCAGCTGCTCGCCGCCGGCGCGCGCCAGGTCCGCCGTGGCCGTCGGCCGCCGCTCCACCCGGATCGTCAGCGCGTCGAGCTGGCCTTCGCGCGTCAGGACGCACTGGAAGTGCGGGGCGAGCTCACGGACCCGGAGCAGGAGCTCCTCGATCTGGGTGGGGAACAGGTTGACGCCGCGCAAGATGATCATGTCGTCGGTGCGGCCGAGGATCTTCTCGATGCGCCGCATGGGGCGTGCCGTCCCCGGCAGCAGCCGGGTCAGGTCGCTGGTGCGGTAGCGGAGGACCGGCATCGCCTCCTTGGTCAGCGAGGTGAGCACGAGCTCGCCCTCCTCGCCGTCCGGGAGCACCCGCCCGGTGAGCGGGTCGACGATCTCGGGGTAGAAGTGGTCCTCCCAGAGGTGCAGCCCGTCCTTCGTCTCCACGCACTCCTGCGCCACGCCGGGGCCGATCACCTCGGACAGGCCGTAGATGTCGACCGCGTGCATGCCGGTCCGCTCCTCGACCTCGCGGCGCATCTCGTTCGTCCACGGCTCGGCGCCGAAGATGCCGACCCGCAACGACGACTCGCGGGGGTCGATGCCCTGGCGTTCCATCTCCTCGATCAGCACGAGCATGTACGACGGGGTCACCATGATGACATCGGGCCGGAAGTCGCGGATGAGGGTGACCTGGCGTTCGGTCATGCCGCCGGAGACCGGTACGACCGTGCAGCCGAGCTTCTCCGCCCCCGCGTGCGCCCCCAGGCCGCCGGTGAACAGCCCGTAGCCGTACGCGTTGTGCAGCAGGTCGCCCGGACGCCCGCCGGCGGCGCGGATGCTCCGCGCCATGACCGTCGCCCAGGTGTCGAGGTCGCCGCGGGTGTAGCCGACCACGGTGGGCCGCCCCGTGGTCCCCGACGACGCGTGCACGCGCGCCACCTCCGCGCGCGGCACGGCGAACATGCCGAACGGGTAGTTCGCCCGCAGGTCCGCCTTGCCGGTGAACGGCAGCAGCGCCAGGTCCGCGAGCTCCCGCACGTCGTCCGGCCGCGCACCGGCGGCGTCGAGCACCGAGCGGTAGTGCCGCACGTTCTCGTACGCGTGCCCTACGGACCAGCGCAGCCGGTCCAGCTGGAGGGCGCGCAACTCGTCGACGGAGGCCGACTCGATCGGCTCCATCCACAGGTCGGGGGTCAGGGCTCTCATGGTGGCTCCTCCTCGTCCGGCATCCGCCTGGCCAGCGTGCCTCAGCCGTCCGCCCCGATCCAGCCTTCGCCCGACCGGTCATCGCCCCCCGAGCCTTCCCCGGACACGACCGTCAAGGGGGTCCGGACGCAGGTCGTCCAGCCTCGTGAGAGGCTGCAGTGGTGACCACGACCGGGCCCGCCGACGGGCCCGCTGACCCTGCCCCGGCCCGCCGACGCGGCCGCCCCGGCTACGACCAGGCGGCGATCCTGCGCGCCGCCGTGGAGCTGTTCAACCGCAAGGGGTACGACGCCACCAGCATGGGAGACCTGGCCAAGGAGCTCGGGCTGACGAAGCCGGCCATCTACCACCACGTCACGAGCAAGGAGCAACTGCTCGGCCAGGCCCTGGACGACGCCCTCGACGAGCTCACCGCCGTCGTGACCGCGGCCTCCCAGGACGCGGCCGGGACGAGCGCCTACGAGCGCCTGCGCGAGGTGGTGCGGCGCAGCGTCGAGGTCCTGGTGGCGCACCAGCCCTCCGTCACGCTCCTGCTCCGGGTGCGCGGCAACAGCGAGGTCGAGCTGGCGGCCCTCCAGCGGCGCCGCTGGCTCGACGACCGGCTCGCCGCGCTCGTCGCCGACGCCGTCGCGGAGGGCGCCCTGCGCGACGACGTGCCGCCGGCGCTGGTCAGCCGCCTGGTTTTCGGCATGGTCAACTCGCTGGTCGAGTGGTATCGCCCGGACGGCGCGTACGACCGGGCGATGGTCGCCGAGGCCATCGCCGCCATCGCCTTCGACGGCCTGGCCCGGCACGAGGCCTGAACGGGCGGGGTCACCACGGGTAGAAGCCCTGGCCCGTCTTGCGGCCGAGGTGCCCGGCGGCGACCAGGTCGCGCAGGATCCGTGGCGGCTCGAACCGGTGCCCGAGCTCGCGCGCCAGGTGCTCGGCGATCGCGAGCCGTACGTCCAGTCCCACCACGTCGGTGGTCCGCAGCGGTCCCATCGGGTGGCGGTAGCCGAGGGTCATCGCCGTGTCGATGTCGGCCGCGCTCGCGACGCCCTCTTCGAGCATGCGCATCGCTTCGAGCGCCAGGCAGACGCCGAGGCGGCTGCTGGCGAAGCCCGGCGAGTCCGAGACGGTGATCGGTGTCTTGCCGAGCGCCGCCGCCCAGTCCCGGGCCCGCGCCACGAGCTCGGAGTCCGTACGGGGCCCGGTGACGATCTCGATGAGCTCGCTCACCGGGACGGGGTTGAAGAAGTGCAGCCCGAGGAAGCGTTCGGGCGCGGCCAGGCCGGCGGCGAGCGCGCCGATCGACAGGCTGCTGGTGTTCGAGGCGAGCACCGCGTCCGGCGCCCGCCTCTCGGCCAGGGCGAGCACCCGGGCCTTGAGCGCCGCGTCCTCCGGGACCGCCTCGATGACGAGCTCGCACGGAGCCAGATCGGCGGGGTCGGCCGTGGTCCGCAGCCGGGAGAGGGCGTCCTCGGGCGGGACGGCGCCGCCTTTCGCGCGGGCCTTGGCCAGGCCGTCCGCCACCCGGGTCCTGGCCTGGCCGGCGGCCTCGGGCCCGTCCTCCACGACGATCACCCGGCTGCCCGAGGCGAGGAACGCGTGCGCGATCCCGGCCCCCATCCGCCCGCCCCCGAAGACGCCCACCGTACGTGGCAGGCTCGGTGGCGGGGTCACTGGCTGGGTCATGAGCGTCGTTCCTTCCGCCGGTCCAGGAATGCCGTCATCCGAGCCTGCTTCTCCTCGGTCTCGAACAGGACCGCCTGCGCGAGGTCGTCGACGAACGGGTGCGCGGCCCTCGGGGCGTGGAAGACGGCCTTGGTGAGCCGGGTCGCCAGCGGCGCCCTGGCGTTGATCCGGTCGGCGAGCCGATGACCGGCGGCGAGCAGGTCCTCGGGCTCCACCACCTCGTTGAGCAGGTGCGCGGCCCGCGCCTCTTCGGCCGTGAGGACGCGGCCCGCGAGCAGGATCTCCTTGGCCAGGGGTTCGCCGACGAGCTCGGCGAGCCGCCAGGCCGCGCCGGCCGCCGCGAGGATGCCGAGGTCGGTCTCCGGGTTGCCGATCCGCGTCCGGGGTGTGCCGATCCGGAAGTCGCAGGCGTAGGCGAGCTCCGCGCCACCGCCCAGGGCGTACCCGTCGACGAGGGCCACCGTCGGCATCGGCAGCCGGTGGATCCGGTCGAAGATCTTCGAGTTGATGCCCCGCAGCGCGTCGTCCCGGTCGCGCTCGCGGAGCTGGGAGATGTCGGCCCCTGCCGCGAAGGCCGGTCCCGTGCCGGTGAGCAGGACGACGCGCGGCTCCTCCTCGACGGCGGCGCACGCCTCGTGCAGCGCGGTGACCAGCTCGCGGTCGATCGCGTTGCGGACCTCGGGCCTGTCGAGCCGCCACACGACCCGGTCCGCCGCCTCTTCGACGATGAGGGTCATGGGCGCTCCGCCAGGAGGGCACGGCCCTGGGGCGGGGCGGCGAAGGCTTCGGCCACGTGGAGCTCCTCTGCGTAGGTGGAGGTCAGGCGTCGTAGTCGACGGTGACGTCCGCGCTGACCGGGAACGTCTGGCAGGTGAGGACGAACCCGGCGTCCACCTCATGCTGGTCCAGGGCGTAGTTGCGGCGCATGTCCACCACGCCGTCGCGGACGACGGCGCGGCACGTCCCGCAGACGCCGCCCTTGCAGGCGAACGGCAGGTTCGAGCGGGTCGCCTGGGCCCCCTCCAGCAGGGTCGTCCCCCGTGAGACGGCCGCCGTCGCCCGCAGGCCGTCGAGCACGGTCGTCAGCACGCTGGTCGCCCCGGCCGGCACCCCGTCGGCCCGCCGGGGCATCGGCGGCGGAGCATCGACGTAGAACAGCTCGACGTGGACGTTCCGCGCGGGGACGCCGAGGCCGGCGAGCACCTCCCGCGCGTCCTCCACCATGCGCAACGGCCCGCAGAGCCACACGTGGTCGAACGTCTCCACCGGCACCAGCTCGGTGAGCAGGCGGCGCAGCCGGTCGCCGTCGAGCCGGCCGGAGAACAGCTCGACGTCGCGCGGCTCGCGCGACAGCACGTGGACGACCTGGAGCCGGGCGCCGTACCGGTTCTTCAGGTCGCCGAGCTCCTCGGTGAACATCACGGTGCGGCTCGTCCTGTTGCCGTACAGGAGCGACACCTGGGCGGCGGGGTGGGCCAGCACGGTCGAGGCGATCGACAGCATCGGGGTGATGCCGGATCCGGCGGCGACGCACAGGTGCCGCCCGCCACGCGCCGGGTCGGCCTGCCAGGAGCCGGTCGGCGTCTGCACCTCGATGCGCGTGCCGGGCGTCACCTCGTGGACGAGCCAGGAGGAGAAGAGGCCGCCGGGGATCTCGCGGACCCCGATCCGCGGCGCGGCGCCGACCGGGGCGCAGATGGAGTAGGACCGCCGGTGCTCCCGCCCGTCCAGCACGCGGCGCAGGGTGAGCGACTGGCCGGCCCGGAAGGCGTACGCCTCGCGCAGTTCGCCGGGGACGGCGAACGTGATCGCGGCGGCGTCCTCGCACAGCCGGTCGACCGCAGCCACGGTCAGCGGGTGGAAGGCGGTGGACGCCCGGGTCGCCACGGGGCCCCGGGCGAGCGTGGTCATCTCATATCTCCTTGACATGCTCGAACGGTTCAAGGCAGTCGGTGCAGGTGTAGAGGGCCTTGCAGGCCGTGGCGCCGAACTCGGAGGTCAGCCGGGTGGCCGGGGAGCCGCAGCGCGGGCAGGCGGGGGCGCGCCGAGGCGGCCCGAGCGTGAGCGCCACCGGCCCGGACGTCCGGCGAGCCGGGCCGGGGGGCGAGAGCCCGGCCTCCCGCAGGGCGGCCCGGCCGCGTTCGGAGATCCAGTCGCTGGACCAGGGCGGGTCGAGCACGACGCGCACCTCGACGCGGGGGAAGCCGGCGTCGTTCAGCCGGTGGACGAGGTCGTCGCGCATCGTGGCCATGGCCGGGCAGCCGGTGTAGGTCGGGGTGATCGAGGCGACGACGATCTCGCCGCCGTCCGCCGCCCGCTCCACGCCGACGCCCCGCAGCACGCCGAGGTCGGCGAGGGTGAGCATGGGCATCTCCGGGTCGCGTACCCGCGCGGCGACCTCGGCGGCGACCTCGGCGGCGCGGTCGGGGGCGCGGTCGGGGGCGCGGTCGGCGGCGCGGTCGGGGGCGCGGTCGGCGGCGCGGTCGGGGGCGCGGTCGGGGGCGCGGTCGGGGGCGCTCACCACAGCCCGCTCGGGTGGGCGCGGGCGACCACCTGCATCTCGGCGAGCAGGGGGGCGAGCGCGTCGGTGTGCCGGCCCTCGCGTCCGCTGCCCGGCAGCGGCGGGCGGCCGGGGCGCGGGACGTCGCTCATGGCCAGCACCTGGTCGAGGAGGGCGTCCACCTCGCCGCGCGTGGTGGCGGGATCGACGGCGACGCCGGCCCGCGCGAGCGAGAGCTCGACGGGATGCGCGGCGACCGGCTCCGCCTGGAGCGGCCACAGGGCGTCGAGGGCGGTGACGAGCCTGCGGCGTGACTCCTCGGTGCCCTGGGCGAGGGTGAGGAACCAGCGGGCCGCCCAGTCCCGGTGGTAGGCGAGCTCCTTGACGCCCTTGGCCGCGACCGCCGCCAGCACCGTGTCCCTGCTCGCGCGCAATCGCTCCAGCAGCGCAAGCCGGGCCGCCGAGAACAGCAGCAGGCGGGCGACGACGTGCGCGAAGTCCCCGTTCGGGACCTCGGCGAGGCGTACGTTGCGGAACTCCCCCGCGTCGCGGAAGAACGCCAGCGCGTCCTCCGGCGGCACCGGTGAGCCCTCGGGGAGCGCCGGCAGCACGCCGGGGTCGGCGGCGGCGGCCCGCGCCAGCAGCAGGCGGGCCTGTCCGAGGAGGTCGAGGGCCATGTTCGCCAGCGCGATGTCCTCTTCGAGGTCGGGCGCGCGGCTGCACCACTCCGACAGGCGCTGCGACATGATCAGCGCGTCGTCGCCGAGCATGAGGCAGTACGCGGCCAGCTCGGCGTGGTCGACGCCGTCGGGCACCGTCGTGTCGACGCCCGCCAGTGGGTCCTCGAAATCGGTGCCGAACGCCCACTGCGAGGAGTCCCCGCCGACCAGGCCGTCGAAGATGCTGCCGTGATCGTCGCTCACGGTGGTCCGCCTTCCTGGAGGTCAGATGTGCGGCACGTTCCCGGGGATCTCGTAGAACGTCGGGTGCCGGTAGACCTTGTCGCCGTTCGGCGCGAACAGGGGGTCCTTCTCGTCGGGGCTGGAGGCCGTGATGGCGTCGGCGCGGACGACCCAGATGCTCACGCCCTCGTTGCGCCGGGTGTAGACGTCCCGCGCGTGCCGCAGGGCCAGCACGTCGTCCGGGGCGTGCAGCGACCCGACGTGGACGTGGTTGAGCCCGCGCTTGCCGCGCACGAACACCTCGTAGAGCGGCCATTCCCGCCGGTCGGCGCTCATCGGGCGCCCGCCTCGGCGGATCGGCCCGCGAAGGCGGTGGCCGCCTCGCGCACCCAGGCGCCGTCCTCATGGGCGGCCCGGCGGTGGCGCAGGCGCTGGGCGTTGCACGGCCCGTCCCCGCGCACGACCGCGGCGAACTCCTCCCAGTCCGGATCGCCGAAGTCGTAGTGCCCGCGCTCCTCGTTCCAGCGCAGATCAGGGTCGGGCAGCGTGACGCCGAGGGCGTCGGCCTGCGGGACCGTCATGTCGACGAACTTCTGACGCAGCTCGTCGTTGGAGTTGCGCTTGATGCCCCACGCCATCGACCGCTCGCTGTTGGCGGACCGGGCGTCCGGCGGGCCGAACATCATCAGCGACGGCCACCAGAACCGGTCGACCGACTCCTGCACCATGGCGCGCTGGGCGGCGGTGCCGCGCATCATGGTCATGAGCAGCTCGTAGCCCTGCCGCTGGTGGAAGGACTCCTCCTTGCAGACGCGGATCATGGCGCGGCCGTACGGCCCGTAGGAGGTGCGGCAGAGCGGCACCTGGTTGCAGATCGCGGCGCCGTCGACGAGCCAGCCGATGGTGCCGACGTCGGCGTAGGACAGGGTCGGGTAGTTGAAGATCGAGGAGTATTTCTGCCGGCCGGCGAGCAGCAGTCCGGTCAGCTCGGCGCGGGAGACGCCGAGGGTCTCGCACGCGGAGTACAGGTAGAGGCCGTGGCCGGCCTCGTCCTGCACCTTGGCCAGCAGGATCGCCTTGCGGCGCAGGGAGGGGGCGCGCGCGATCCATTCGCCCTCGGGCTGCATGCCGATGATCTCGGAGTGCGCGTGCTGGGCGATCTGGCGTACGAGGGTTCTGCGGTAGGCGTCCGGCATCCAGTCACGCGGCTCGATCCGGTCGCCGCGCGCGATGGTGGCGTCGAACGCGGCCTGCAATCGCTCGTCCACCTCCGGCTCCACGGGAGTCGTCATCATCCCTCCATATTTACTTATCGCTCGGTCAGTAATACGGTGACACGACCGGGGCACGTATGCAAGAGGGCGTCCGCCCGGCCGCCGAAAGGAGACGACTTGACATCCTCCGCCCGCCTGAAGGCAGGGGATTCCAACGCCAACTACCCCATGAGGAGGAGGTCGCGTTGAGGTTCGCGGTTCGTCGGCTCGCCCAACGGCGGGCCTCCCCGCGCGGACACGGCATGCCCTGCCGCGTGTGCGATGTTCCTGGCCGCGTTCACGTCGGCGTTGCCGGCGTATCCGCAGGACCGGCACCGGAAGGACGCTTGGCTCTCGCGCGCCTGCCGATCCACGATCCCGCACGCCGAGCAACGCTGACTCGTGTACGCGGGGTTGATCTTCACGACCCGGCCGGGAGCCTTCTGCTCCAGCCGCGCCACCAGCCGGCCCCACCCGGCGGCCAGGATGCCCCGGTTCAGGCCCGCCTTCTGCCGAACACTGCGGCCCGGCGCATCGATGGTGCCCTTGGCCGAGCGGACCATGTTAGCGATCTTGAGGTCTTCGACGGCGATCACGCCGAACCGGCGGGCCAGATCGGTGCTGGTCTTCTCCACCCAGTCCCTGCGCCGATCCCTCTCACGGGCCTTCAGCCTCGCGATGGCCACCTTCACCCTGCCGCGCCGGTGCGACCCACGCTCGGCCCGCGCCAGCCTGCGCAACAGCCGCAGCAACCGGGCCTTCTCAGCGTCGCGGAGCGCAGGGGCGTGCAGCAACTCACCGGTGGACAACGCCGCCGACACGGCCACGCCCCGGTCCACGCCCACCACCCCGCCCGTCCCCGGCGCGGGGATCGGCTCAGGGATCGCGGCGAAGGCAACATGCCAACGTCCGGCCGCGTCCCGGGTGACCCGACACGACTTCACACCCTCAGGGAGGGCACGGGACCAGCGGAACCGCACCCACCCCACTTTCGGGACCTTGACCTCGCCGACGTGGCGGGACAGACGGCGCACGTCACCGGCCTTGACCGCGACGATCCGGAACCCTTCGCCCTGCCCCCGCCTGCGCCACGTCGGCCTGCGGTGCGTCCCGCCGAAAAAGTTCGCCATCGCCTGCGCGAAGTCCTTGAGCGCCTGCTGCTGGACGATGATCGACCCCGCGCGCAGCCACGCGAACTCGCCCCGCGCCTGCGTGAGCTGCCTGCACTGCTCGGCGAAACCCGGCGCGCTCTTACGCCCCGGCCTCCAATGGGCGTGCTGCTCCACCGCCAGATTCCACACGAACCGGGCGTGCCCGCAATGCTCCAGCAACACCGCCTCCTGAGCAGGCGAGGGCTGGAGCCGGTAACGGGACACGCCGATCAAACTACCGACCGCCACCGACAAAACCAGGAGGCCAAAGTGCCCCACTGTTCCGGCTTTCCTCCCCGCCCTGAAGGACGGGGCATCCAGCCGGTAGGCACCAGATGAGCGCGCTGCTGGAGAGCTACGCCGCCGGACGATGGTTCCGCGCGGCGGACGAGGGACAACCCCTGTCGGACGCCGCCACGGGCGAGGAGGTCGCGCGCGTCTCGAGCGTGGGTCTCGACGTCGCCGCGATGGTCCGGCACGCCCGCGACACCGGCGGGCCGGCGCTGCGATCCCTGACCTTCCACGAGCGGGCGGCCCTGCTCAAGGCGCTGGCCAAGCACCTGTCGGCGGGCAAGGAGGAGCTGTACGCCCTGTCGGTGCGCACCGGCGCCACCTCGCGGGACACGATGATCGACGTCGACGGCGGCATCGGCACCCTGTTCAGCTACGCGAGCAAGGGGGTCCGTGAGCTGCCCAACGACACGGTCGTCCTCGATGGCGCCCTGGAGCGGCTGGGCAAGGGCGGCACCTTCGTCGGCCAGCACCTCTACACCTCGCGGCCGGGTGTCGCGGTGCAGATCAACGCCTTCAACTTCCCGGTCTGGGGCATGCTGGAGAAGCTCGCCCCGGCCCTGCTCGCCGGGCTGCCCACGATCGTCAAGCCCGCGAGCCAGACCGCCTACCTCACCGAGCTCGCCGTCCGCCAGATCATCGCGTCGGGGCTCCTGCCCGAGGGTGCGCTCCAGCTCGTCGCCGGCGGCGCGGGCGGGCTGCTCGACGAGCTGACGGTCCAGGACTCCGTGGCCTTCACCGGCTCGGCGCACACCGCGGGCATCCTGCGCCGCCATCCGAACGTGCTCGACGGCGGCGTCCGGCTCGGCGTCGAGGCCGACTCGCTCAACTGCTCGATCCTCGGGCCCGACGTGCGGCCGGACGATCCGGAGTTCGCCCTGTTCGTCAAGGGCGTGGTCACCGAGATGACGGTCAAGGCGGGTCAGAAGTGCACGGCCATCCGCCGGGTGCTCGTGCCCGGGGCGATGGCCGGCGAGGTGCTCGACGCGCTCGCCGCCGCCCTCACGGACGTCACTGTCGGCGACCCGCGCAACCCGGACGTGCGGATGGGCGCGCTCGCCAGCCTCGGCCAGCGCGACGAGGTGCGCAAGGCCGTCGAGGCGCTGACGGCGAGCGCCGAGGTGGTCTTCGGCGACCCTGAGGGCGGGGTCCTGCTCGACGGCGACGCCGAGCGAGGCGCGTTCATGACCCCGCTGGTGCTGCGCGCCCGCCCCGGCGCCGCCGAGCCCCATGACGTGGAGCCGTTCGGCCCGGTGGCCACCGTGCTCGCCTACGACGGCGTGGAGGAGGCGGTCGCGCTGGCCGCCCGGGGCAGGGGCAGCCTGGTCGCCTCCGTCGCCACTCATGATCCGGGGGTCGCGCGCTCGGTGGTACTCGGGCTCGCGCCGTGGCACGGCCGGGTGCTCGTCCTGGACCGGGACGACGCCCGGGAGTCCACCGGGCACGGCTCGCCGCTGCCCGTCCTCGTCCACGGCGGCCCCGGTCGGGCCGGCGGCGGCGAGGAGCTGGGCGGTGTCCGCGGCGTGCTGCACCACATGCAGCGCACCGCCGTCCAGGCCTCCCCGGACCAGCTCACCGCCATCACCGACCGGTGGACGACGGGGGCCGCGCGCGCCGAGTCCGGCGTCCATCCCTTCCGCAAGTCCCTGGCGGAGCTGCGCGTGGGCGACACGATCAGGTCGGCGGCGCGAACGGTGTCGCTCGCCGACATCGAGCACTTCGCCGAGTTCACCGGCGACACGTTCTACGCCCACACCGACGCCGCGGCCGCCGCACGGAACCCGCTGTTCGGCGGCATCGTCGCCCACGGCTACCTCGTGGTGTCCCTCGCCGCCGGGCTCTTCGTCGACCCGGCGCCAGGACCGGTCCTGGCGAACTTCGGCGTGGACGGGCTGCGCTTCCTCACCCCGGTCAAGGCCGGGGACAGCATCGACGTGACGCTGACCGTCAAGCAGATCACCCCGCGCGGCGGCGCCGACTACGGCGAGGTCCGCTGGGACGCCGTCGTCGGCAACCAGGACGGCGTGCCGGTCGCCACCTACGACGTGCTGACCCTCGTCGCCAAGTCCTGGCCGTCCACCCCGGCCCAGGAGGCCTGACCTCCCTCAGCCCTCCCGTGCCGCCCACTCCGTGCCCAGGCCGCGCGCCTCGTCGAACACCAGCCAGGTGCGCGTGGCCTGGACACCGGGGATGTCCTGGATGCGCTCCAGCACCACCCGCCTGAGCGCCTCGTTGTCCGGCGTCCTGACCAGGACCAGGATGTCGTAGTCGCCGCCGACCATGGCGAAGTGCTCGACGTACGGGGTCTCCCGGAGCCGGGCCGACACCGTGCGCCAGGAGTTCTGCTCGATGGTGACCGAGACGTACGCGCTGGTGCCCAGACCCGCCTTGTGCGGGGCGATCTGGGCGGTGAAGCCGGTGATCACCCCGTCGTCCATCAGCCTCGTGATCCGGGAGTAGACGTTGGCGCGGGAGACGTGCACGCGCTCGGCCAGGGTGCGCATCGAGATCCGGCCGTCACGCAGCAGCTCGGCGATGATCGCGCGGTCCACCTCGTCCACGTGGCTGGCCGAATGTCCTGGCCAGCCTCCTTCGGCACCGTCGTGGGACGACATTTGGCCCTCCTCAAGTCCTGATATGACCCGCTTGTCGCACATCATGCCTGATGTCTTGAACAGATGGCTCCAGAAGCGCACGCTTCGCTTGTCAAACGTCCAGAGAAAGTGAGCGTCGCCATGTCCGTGAGGAGAACGGTCGACCGTTTGCTGCCCTCACCCGTGCCGGTGCGCTTCGTCGCCGAGGACGGCACGGCCGTCCAGCCGCCCCCCGGTTACCCGGCGCCGGCGGACGAGCGGCTGCTGGAGGCGTACCGCAGGATGGTGCTGGGCCGCCGCTTCGACCGGCAGGCCACCGCGCTGACCAAGCAGGGCCGGCTCGCCGTGTACCCCTCCAGCCTCGGCCAGGAGGCCTGCCAGATCGCCGGCGTGCTCGCGCTGCGCGAGGACGACTGGCTGTTCCCCACCTACCGGGACTCGGTGGCCCTGGTCTCCCGCGGCCTCGACCCCGTCGAGGTGCTCACCCTGCTGCGCGGCGGCTGGCACTGCGGGTACGACCCCGCCCGCACGCGGGTCGCGCCCCAGTGCACCCCGCTGGCCACGCAGGCCATCCACGCCGTCGGCATGGCCGACGCGCTGCGCCGCAAGGGCGAGGACCGGGTCGCCATGGCCTTCGTCGGGGACGGCGGCACCAGCGAGGGCGACTTCCACGAGGCGCTGAACTACGCCGCGGTCCTCAACGCCCCTGTGGTGTTCTTCGTGCAGAACAACAAGTACGCCATCTCGGTGCCGCTGGCCAAGCAGAGCGCCGCGCCCGCGCTCGCGTACAAGGGGATCGGTTACGGCATCCGCTCCGAGCAGGTGGACGGCAACGACCTGGTCGCGGTGCTGTCCGTGCTGACCACGGCCGTGCGGCACGCGCGGACGGGCGGCGGCCCCTTCCTGGTGGAGGCGCACACCTACCGCATGGACCCGCACACCAACGCCGACGACCCCTCCCGGTACCGGGAGGCGGCGGAAGTGGAGCGGTGGCAGGCGGCCGATCCCCTCGCCCGCCTGGAGACCTACCTGCGCGAGCGCGGCGTGCTCGGCCCGGAGGCCGTCGGCTCGGCCCGGGAGGCCGCCGAGGAGTTCGCCGCGCGCGTCCGCGACCGGATGAACGCCGACCCCGTGGCGGATCCGTTCGAGCTGTTCGACCACGTCTTCGCCGAGGCAACGCCCCAGCTGCGCGAGCAGCGGGCGCTGCTGGCCGCCGAGCTCACCGCCCCGGAGGACTGAGATGACCGCGATGACGATGGCGCAGGCGCTGAACGCCGCGCTGCGGGACGCGATGCGCGAGGACGAGCACGTTCTCGTCTTCGGCGAGGACGTGGGCCCGCTGGGCGGCGTCTTCCGCGTCACCGACGGGCTGACCAAGGAGTTCGGCGAGGAGCGGTGCTTCGACACCCCGCTGGCCGAGGCGGGGATCGTGGGGCTGGCCGTGGGGCTGGCCATGGGCGGCTTCCGCCCGGTGACCGAGATGCAGTTCGACGCCTTCGCCTACCCGGCCTTCGAGCAGATCGCCTCGCACGTCGCCAAGCTGCGCAACCGCACGCGCGGGCGGCTGTCACTGCCGATGGTGATCCGGATCCCGTACGCGGGCGGCATCGGCGGGGTCGAGCACCACTGCGACTCCAGCGAGGCCTATTACGCGCACACCCCCGGGTTGAAGGTCGTGACCCCCGCGACCCCCGACGACGCGTACTGGCTGCTGCGGGACGCCGTCTCCGACCCCGATCCGGTGATCTTCATGGAGCCCAAGCGGCTGTACTGGTCCAAGGACGAGACCTCGCTCGGGGACCGGCGGGCCGGCGGGTTCGGGCAGGCGGCGGTGCGGCGTGCGGGGCGTGACGCGACGCTGGTCGCCTACGGGCCGAGCGTCTCGGTGGCGCTCCAGGCCGCCGAGGTCGCGGCCCGGGACGGCATCGACCTGGAGGTGGTGGATCTGCGGACGATCGTCCCGTTCGACGACGAGACCGTGGTGTCCTCCGTGCGCAGGACGGGCCGCTGTGTGGTGGTGCAGGAGGCCCAGGGGTTCGCCGGGGTGGGCGCGGAGATCGCGGCCCGCGTACAGGAACGCTGCTTCCACTCGCTGGCCGCCCCGGTGCTGCGGGTCTCGGGATTCGACATCCCGTACCCGCCCCCGATGCTCGAACGCTCCCACCTGCCGGACGCCGACCGGGTCCTCGACGCGGTCGACCGGCTCCAGTTCGGCGACGAGCCCGACCTGCTCCACCTGGCCGGGGAGGCGTCATGACGACCACCGCCACCGGGCAGGTGTTCCGCCTGCCCGACCTCGGCGAGGGCCTGACGGAGGCCGAGATCGTGGCCTGGAAGGTCGCCGTGGGCGACACGGTCGAGATCGACCAGATCGTGGTGGAGGTCGAGACCGCCAAGGCGGCCGTGGAGGTGCCGGTCCCGTACGCGGGGACGGTGCTGCGACTCCACGCGGAGCCGGGCGCCGTCCTACCGGTGGGCACCCCCCTCATCGAGATCGGCCCCGCCACCCCCACGGACGCCACAGAGACCACCGCCCCCGGTGACACCGCGAGCGCCGCGGGGGCCGCGGGGGCCGCGGACCGCTATCGCGAGGAGGAACGGGCCGGCTCCGGCAACGTTCTGATCGGCTACGGCACCGCCCCCACCCCGACCTCCCGCCGACGCCACCGCCACCCCTCACGCACACCCACCCCCCGACAACCCCCCGATCCCACCCTCCAGGCACCCGAACCCGCCCGACAGGCACCCCAGCCAGTACGCCCGCCCTCCGAACCCGCCCGACAGACACCCCAGCCGGCGCGCCGGCCCTCCGGACCCGCCCGACAGGCACCCGGACCCGCCGGACAGGCGCCTGAGGCAGTGCGCCCGTCCTCCGAGCCCGCCGGACAGGCATCCGGCTCCGAGCCCGCTCCCGCACCGGATCGCGCGCCCGGCCAGGCGCCTCGGGTGATCTCTCCGCTTGTCCGCAGGATCGCACGTGAGCACGGGGTGGATCTCGCCGCCGTCAACCCCACCGGCCCACGCGGAGTGATCCTCCGCCGTGACGTCGAACGGGCCATCGCCGACGCCGGGACACCGCCGCCCACAGTCGAAGCGCCGCCGACGATCGAAGTGGCACCGGCGGCGGAGCGGGTCCCGCTGCGTGGGCTGCGCCGGGCGGTGGCCGACAAGGTAACCCGCAGCCGTAACGAGATCCCCGACGCCACGACCTGGGTGGACGTGGACGCCACCGCCCTGCTCACGGTCAGGGACGCGCTGAGACGTGCCCGCCCGGACCTGGGCATCGGCCTGCTCGCGATCCTGGCCCGCGTCTGTGTGGCCGGCCTGCGGCGCTTCCCCGAGCTGAACTCCTCGGTCGACACCGGCCGCGCCGAGATCGTCCGGCACGGGCACATCAACCTCGGCTTCGCCGCCCAGACCGATCGTGGCCTGATGGTGCCGGTGGTCCGCGACGCCCACCTGATGACCACCGCGCAGCTCGCCGCCGAGCTGGCCCGGCTCACCGGCCTCGCCCGCGCGGGCGAGTCGCCGCCCTCGGCACTGACGGGAGGCACCTTCACGCTCAACAACTACGGAGTCTTCGGCGTGGACGGATCCACCCCGATCATCAACCATCCGGAGGCGGCGCTCCTCGGCGTCGGCCGCATCATCGACCGGCCCTGGGTGACCGATGGCACGGTCGCGCCCCGCAAGATCGCCCAGCTGTCCCTCACCTTCGACCACCGGGTCTGCGACGGCGCCGCCGCCGGCGGCTTCCTGCGCTTCGTGGCCGACTGCGTGGAGAACCCCGCCATCCTGCTCGCCCACGTCTGAAGGATCCCCGCGAGGACTACTGAGAGGAGCGCACCGGATCGGGCCACAGAAAGCGGGCGGCCAGGAGCGCGACCAGCCCTCCGGCCGCAGCGGATCCCACGCCCGCCCGACCCGCAGCCCGGCCCACTGGACGACCTCAACGGCCGGCTTCAGGGAGCCCGCTCGGCGTCGGTGAAGACCATCGCCTCCCGCCAGGCCGCGACCAGATTGAGGCGCACCGAGGTCTCCCTCGCGTGCGCGGCTTCCTCGGTGTGCATGTCGACGCAGACGCCGCAGCCGTTGATCTGGCTGACGCGGAGCGCCACCACCTCGCGCGTACGGCGGTTACGTCTCGCGCCTGTTCAGCAGTTTGGGCAGGGCCGCCAGCGTCGCCCCGCCCGCGCCACCGCCGCCGAGCAGGGCGCCCGGCCACTCCGCGCCGGTGGCCAGGACGAGCGCGCAGGTGATCGCGGCGATCATGAACGTCACAGTGAGCGTGAGCAGCTGACGCGTGGTGAACATCGGTCCTCTTTCCTCAGATGCGGTCGTCGGCCCAGAACTCGATGAGCTCTTCGGGGGTCAGGTCGTCAGGGCGCGCGGCGGGCGGCGTGCGTCCCGTCGCGAGCACCCAGGTCGTCAAGAGCGTGACCAGCAGGTGTTCGTCCGCCGGGCAGGGAGCGTCAGCGCAGTACGCGATGCTTGACGGACGAGCCGTGAGTAACGGCATGGGGGGACGGCCTCCCGGAGAGCGGCGATGAATGCGGCCAAGCATGCGTCGCCGTGAACGCAGTCGGCCAGCGGTCCAAACGCGCTCGGACGGAGCCGTACAAGACCGGAAAGGAAGTGCCGGGAGGTAAACGTCCGCTACCTTCCGACGTCGTCCGGATTTATCCGGATTCATCCGGCGAAAGCCCCTTCAATAGCGACAAAAGCCCAGCAAGGTCCCCCGATCGGTGCCCAGTGCTGCTCTTGATGCTGTTGTGTCAACGATCATCCGAAGGGGCCACAGCGACCGGACGAGATGGAATCTGCGAAGTGTCCTGGACTGCGAGACTATTTCTGAAAATATGGCGACACTAGATGACCTTCCGACGCCACCAAGGACGATGACTAACACACTCAGGTCAGGATCCCATTCCGCCTTCATAGCTGCGCTCATAGAGCTGCGGGAATCGGCCGGCCAGCCCAGCTATTCCCAGATGAAACGGCTGTCGCGCGCGCCGGCCGTCCCCAAGGAACTGCCTGAGAGCACGCTCAGCGACATCCTCAACGGCAAGCGCGAACGCCTGCCCGACTGGGAGCTGGTCGCCTCCTTCGTGATGGTCTGCCGGACCCACGCCGAGCGGACCGGCCTGGCCACGGACCCCCTCGGCACCGTGGAGCAGTGGCAGGCCCGCTGGCGTGCCGCCAGGACCGAACAGCCGAGGCCACATGCCATCGGGTCGTACGATCTCTACGGCACACCCGCCGACGAGGCCGAGCGGCGCACCACCCGGACCGTCGCGCGCCTGGTCCGCCAGGCGGCCGGCGGCGACGCCGAGGCCTCCTACCGGCTGGCGATCATCCACGTGCTGACCGGTGAGGCCGCGGCTGCGCGGTACTGGATCTACGCGGCGGTCCAGCGACGTCATCCCGATGCCGAGACCTTCGCCGGCGATCCGCGCCCGATCGAGTTCGCCGCGAACCAGTCCTTCTCCTACGGCCAGGCCTACGAGCAGGAGGGCCCGGCCAAGCGCGACATCGCCAGGTTCTACTACAGGCTCGCAGCCGACCGCGGCCACCCGCGCGCCGCCGAGTGCCTGCGGGCCCTGCGCGCCGTCCCGTTCGGCAAGCTGCTCCCCGCGCCCGTCGGCACCGAGCATCGTCCCGAGGCCGGATGACCTGAAGGCGAGCGCTGATCGTCAGAGTAGAGTCCAGGAGAGTGCGCAGGCGATTCGGTGAGACTCGGACGGCGGATGTGCTGGTCGTCCTCCTGGCGTGGTCGCTGTCGACCCCGGGAGTCTCCGGGACGGCCTTCGCGGCCCAGCTCATCATCGGCGGGCCGGCCTCGATCGCACTGCTCTGGCGCCGTGAGCGTCCTGTCCTGGTCGTCTGCATCAGCCTCGCCTGCACGCTGGCGCTGTTGCTGCTCGTGCCACACCCGGTGTTACCCGCCGCGCTCGCCTGGGCCCTGTACTCCGTGGGCAGGCGCACCCCGTCGCGCGTCGCCTGGACGACAGGCGCGATCAGCGGGCTCCTCTACGGCGGCATGCTCGTGGTCCTGCACCTCACCGGCGCGCCGATGCTCGCCCGTGACGGGGACGGGCCGCTGCTCTCCGCCCTCCTGCTCGCCGTGCTCCTCCAGCTCCCGATCGTCCTGCTGGTCGCGCTGGGCAATCTGGTACGGCTCCGCCATGAGCTGAAGGAACGCGACCTGGCCGAGTCGGCGCGCAACGCCGTCCAGGTGGAGCGGGCGCGGCTCGCACGCGAGCTGCATGACGTGGTGGCCCACCACATCACCACCATGAACGTCCTGCTCGGCATGGCGCGTACGGTTCTGCGGCAGGATCCCGGCCGGGCGGAGGAGACGATCGTCACGGCCGAGCGGAACGGCCGGGACGCCATAGCGGAGCTGCGGCAACTGCTGCACGTCCTGCGGGCCGAGCGACCCGGGGGAACCCGGGACGACGATCACGCCGCCGGGGTCGACCTCCTGCCCTCCCTGGCGGACCGGGCGCGGGAGGCCGGTCAGCACGTCACCCTGGAGGTGACCGGGGAGCCCTTCCCCCTGCCGGCGACCGTGGACCACACGGTCTACCGGATCGTCCAGGAAGCGCTGACCAACTCCCGCAAGCACGCTTCCGGTGCCATGGTCACCGTCACGGTGAAGTATCTTGCCGGCATGATAGACGTGCTGGTCGGCGACGACGGTCCGGCCGGGCGGAGCACGACGGCGACAGAGGGCTTCGGCTTGCGGGGGATGGCCGAGCGGGTCGCCCTGTGCGGCGGGGAGCTGCGCATCGAGGCCGTTCCCCAGGGAGGTTTCCGTGTCCACGCGCGCATCCCGGCCGATCAGGGTGCTGATCGTCGATGACCTCGCGCTGATCCGGGCCGGGTTCGGCGCGATCCTCCGGACGCAGGAGGACATCACCGTCCTGGGCGAGGCCCAGGAGGGCGAGGCGGCGTACGAGTTCTGCCTGCGGTCGGCTCCGGACGTGGTGCTGATGGACATCCACATGCCCAACGGCGTCGACGGCGTCACGGCCACCCGGCGCATCACCGGCGAGCTGCCCGGGGTGCGGGTGGTCATGATCAGCACCTTCGATCTCGACGAGCACGTCATGGAGGCGCTGCGCGCCGGCGCCTCGGGCTTCGTGTCCAAGGAGGTCCCGCCGGAGGAGCTGGTCCGGGCGGTGCGCGTCGCGCACCAGGGCGAGTCGGTGGTGACCCCGCGCCTGCTGACCAGGCTGATCGAGACCTTCGTCCGGACGCCGCGCCCGCGCCGTCGTCCCCGGCTGGCCGGTCTCACCGAGCGCGAGCAGGACGTGCTCGTGCTGATCGCGCGCGGCTACTCCAACGCCGAGATCTCCGCCTCGCTCCAGGTCGCCGGCTCGACCGTCAAGAACCACGTGACCAGCCTCTTCGCCAAGATCGGCGTCCGTGATCGCGCCCAGGCGGTGATCCTGGCCTACGAGACGGGTCTCGTGCGGCCCAAGGAGTAGGGGCCTGGGAGTTGGGGCCTGGAAGTGGAGCCCTGGGAGTAGGGCCCTGGACGCGCCACTCCTGGGACCAGGCTCCCAGGGCGAGATTCGTCCCGGCGAGGGACGAGACCACGCCGGCCGGGCGGGACGCTGAGCACATGCTTGGAAAGAGCCCCTTACCCACCGCGGTCCGCCTGGCGCAGGTCTCCCACGTGTACGGCGCGAAGGAGACCGCCGTCACCGCGCTCAAGGACGTGAGCCGGGATTTCACACCCGGCACCTTCACCGCCGTCATGGGACCGTCCGGATCCGGCAAGACGACCCTCCTGCAGTGCGCGGCCGGGCTGCTGGACCCGACCTCCGGCTCGGTCTTCCTCGGCCCGCACCGGCTCAACGGCATGATCGAGAAGAAGCTGGCGATCCTGCGCCGGGAGCTGGTCGGTTTCGTCTTCCAGGCGTTCAACCTGATGCCGGCGCTCACCGCCGCCGAGAACATCACCCTGCCACTCCGGCTGGCGCGCCGGAGCGCCGACCAGGCGTGGATGAACGAGCTCGCAGAGCGCGCGGGCATCGCCGACCGTCTGGGCCACCGCCCGCACGAGCTGTCCGGCGGGCAGCAGCAGCGGGTGGCCATCTGCCGGGCGCTGATCACCAGGCCCCAGGTGCTCTGCGCCGACGAGCCGACCGGCGCCCTGGACAAGGCCGCGAGCCGGGCGGTGCTGTCGGTGCTGCGCGAGGCCGTCGACGACCTGGGGCAGACCGTGATCATGGTGACTCACGACCCGATCGCCGCGGCGACAGCCGACCAGGTGCTCTTCCTGGTGGACGGCAGGATCACCGATGTGATGGACGCACCCTCCCCCGAGCGGGTGGCCGCCACCGTGACGCGGCTGGCGGGTGCGGAGTGATGCTGTCCATCGCCTGGACCACGCTGCGCCGCCGGCCGGGCGTGCTGCTCGGCGCGTTCCTGATGATCGTCATCGGGTCGGGCCTGATCAGCGCGTTCTCCCTGATCCGGCACTCGGCGGTCAACGCGGAGGCGCCGATCGAGCGGTATCGGGCCGTCCCGGTGGTCGCCGGGGGCGCCGAGGGGCTGTTCACCCGGGACGCGGTCGATCGCGTCCGGGGGCTGCCGGGGGTCAAGGAGGTCGTGCCGGAGCTGACGTTCACCGCGATCGTGCTGAAGGCGGACGGGCGGCCGGCGTTCCCGCTCGCCAGGATCGCGCAGTTCGGCCATGGCTGGGCCGGCGCGAAGCTGACCCCGTTCGCGCTCAGCGCCGGGCGGGCGCCCACCGGCGACGGCGAGGTCGTGCTGGACCGGCAACTGGCGGCGGCGGCCGGGGTCTCCCCCGGTGACCCGCTCCAGGTGCTGGTGGCGGGCGCGACCCGGACGTATCGGCTGGCCGGGATCGCCGAGCCGGCCTCCGGTGGCCCCCTGGCCTATCAGCGCACGCTCTTCTTCACCGAGGAGCACGCCGCCGAGCTGGCCGGACGCGGCGGCGGGCGGGTGGACGGCCTCGGCGTCCTGCTCGAAGCCGGATCCGATCCCGCGGCCGTCGCGGCCGCGATCCGTCCCCTGCTGAGCGGGACGATCCGGGGCGACGCCCCCGGCCCGGCGGGGTTGCCGACCCTGCAAGTCCTCGCGGGCGCCGACCGCGGCGTGCTGGAGGGCAGCCTGCCCAGCGATCGCGCGACCGGCCAGACCATGGTCATGCTGACGGTGATCGTCGCGTTCATGGCCGTCACCGTGATCAGCGGCGCGTTGATCACCTCGATCCGCCGCCGGTCGAGGCAGCTCGCCCTGCTCAGAGCCGTCGGCGGCACGCCTGGCCAGATCAGGGTGCTCTGCTGCGCCGAGGCGCTGCTGCTGTCGCTGCTGGGCGGGCTGGCCGGCGGTCTCGCGGGGCTGGGACTGGCCGAGGTGCTCGTCGCCGCCCTGCGCTCCAGGGAGATCTTCAATCCGGCCTTCCGCGTCAGCTACAGCGCGGAGCCGCTGGTCCTGGCCCTCGTGGTCACTCTCGTGGCCGGTCAGGTGGCCGCCTGGCTGACAGCCCGCGCCGCGTTGCGGATCAGACCCGCCGAGGCGCTGGCGAACTCCTCGTCGGTGGCGGAGCGTACCAGGAAGAGCACTTTCAAGATCATCGCCGGTGTTCTGGCGCTGGCCGGCGCGGGGGTCGTGCAGATCGTCGGCATGGCCGGGCTGATGCCGCCCGCCCTGCGCGGGGTCTACGGCGTGCTGGCGAGCGGGCTGGTCATGATCGGCATCGGGCTCGTCGGTTCGTGGATCGTCCATGGGCTGACCCGTCTCGGCCGCGCGCCCGTCGCCGCGCTCTCCCCCGTCGGCGGCTACCTGGCCGCCGCCAACGTGCGCTTCAGCCATCGCCGGTACGCCGGCGTCGTGGCGCCGCTGGCCGTGGGCGTCGCGATCGCGGGGTGGGCGCTGAGCAGCCTGCCGCTGTACACCCTCAGCACCACCGAGGAGACGGCCGAGCGGATCGACGCGGACCACATCCTCAGGACGCCGCTGATCCGCGACACGTATGTCGGCCTCGGCGAGGACGTACGGCAGGCGGCCGCGAGCATCCCCGGCGTCACCGCCACCGCCGGCCTGTGGGAGGTCTGGGCGCAGGCCACCCCGCTGCGCCCCGGCCAGGACGGGACCGTCCAGGACACCGCCGCCACCTACGCGAGCGTCGTCACGGGCGCGGCGGACGACCTGCTCGACCTCCAGGTGCGGCAGGGGAGCCTGTCCGAGGAGGGCGTGGCCGTGGGCGCCTCCTACGCGCGGCAGCGCGGCATCTCGCTCGGCGAGCGGGTCCAGGTGCGCGTCTCCGGCGCGGCGGAGCCGGTCGACCTGCCGGTCGTGGCCGTCTTCGCGCGGGACAAGGGCGGCCAGGAAGGCCTGGTGATCCCCGGTGCGGCGCTCACCGATCAGGTGGCCGCGCCCGCTTACGAGCGGATCCTGGTGCGCGCCGGGTCCGACCCGGCCGTCGCCCGCCGGTTGCACGCTCTCGCCGGGGAGAGCGGCCTGGTCAAGGTGGAGACGCCGGCCGAGTTCCGTGAGCGGTTCGTGGCGGAGCGCTCCGCCGCCACGTCCGACCTCGGTGTCCTGTCCGTGGTGTTGGTCGGCGGCTTCCTGCTGCTGGCCGCGGTCATCGCGCTGGTGCTGAGCGCCGCCGACCGCACCGGGGAGTTCCACTCCTTCCGCCAGATCAACGCGGACCGGCGGCAGATCACCCTGATGGTCGTCTGGGAGATGGTCCTGACGGTCGTCCCGGCCTGGGTGCTGGGGGTGGCGGCGACCGGGTGGATGGCGTTCCTGATGGCCGGCGGAGATGTGGCGGAGGCCGTGCGGGCGCTGCCGACGGGCACCCTCGCCGCCTTCGGACTGGCCGGGTTGGTCACCGCCGTCGCCGGGGCCCTGATGACCTCGCGTACGGCGATGACCGGCCTGAACCGATTCGAGATGAACTGACGCGTGACACCGCCTCGGGCCCCGGCGCGACGCCGGCGCCGAGCGATCGTCCGGCGGCGGTCACGCGGGGGCGGGAGAGTTCAGGACGCGGCCGAGCCAGTCGCCGCGCGTCCGGCGCGCGGCGGCCGACAGGCTCGCCTGCGGGAACAGCGCGTCGAACCCGTGGAAGCCGCCCGCCCAGATGTGCAGTTCGGCCTGGCCGCCGGCCGCCCAGATCCGGGTGGCGTAGTCGACGTCCTCGTCACGGAAGACCTCGGCGGTGCCGGCGTCGATGTAGGTGGCCGGCAGGCCCGAAAGGTCGTCCGCCACGGCGGGCGAGACGTAACCGGGCACATCCTGGCCGTCGAGGTCGCCGAGGACCGCCCGCCAGCCGAACGCGTTCATCTCGCCGGTCCAGGTGCCCGGCCCGTCGGCGTACTGCCTGCTGGAGGCGGTGCCGTCGCGGTGGTCGAGCATGGGGCAGATGAGCACCTGCCCGGCGATCGCCGGTGTGCCCCGGTCGCGGGCCAGCAGGACGGTCCCGGCGGCGAGGCCGCCACCGGCGCTGGCCCCCGCGACGACGATGCGGGCGGGGTCGACGCCCAGCTCGCCGGCATGCTCGGCGGTCCAGATCAGCCCCTGGTAGCAGTCCTCGACCAGCGTCATGCCGGTCGCCTCCGGCGCGAGCCGGTAGTCCACGGTGACGACGACGGCGCCGAACTCGGCGAGCCACTCCAGCGGGATGTCGATCTGCGAGAAGCGATCCCCCAGGATCATCCCGCCGCCGTGGATCCAGTAGACGCACGGCGCCGCCGTGGAGCGGCCGGGCCCGGCGGGGCTGAAGATCGACAAGGGGATCAGCGCGCCGTCCTGGCCGGGAACGGTGACCTCGCGCCTGTCCACCGTGAGACCTTCGAGGAAGGTCTCGACCGGTGCCGACGGATACTGGCGCAATTGGGCGAGAACCTCGGGGGTGAGCTGGGGCATGGGCGGCATCTCGGCCAGAGCGGCCTGCAGTTCGGGGTCGAAGCCGGGGCGGGGCAGAGTCATGGGGAGCTTCCTTTCGTGGTGGCGGGCGGTGTCAGAAGGCGGCTTTGCCGCCGACCGGCACCGCGTCGACGTACTCGGACTCGCCTGCGAGCAGCGGCTGCAGCTTCGCGACGAGCGCCTGCGCCTCCTCGGTCGCGAAGAACCGGCCGTGGGCCTCCTCGGTGCTCCACCCTTCGATGACGTGGACGAGATCCCGGTTGCCGGCCGAGCGGCTCACCAGGAAGACGACGCAGTCCTCGTTCGACAGGGACGGCGCGTCGAGCAGGAACTCGACCAGCTCGTCGCCCTTTCCGGGCCGGGCGGTCAGGGTGGCGTGGAAACCGTGCTCGACGTTCATGGGTACTCCTTCGATCGTGGTGCTCCTGGGATGTCGATGAGTCCATGTAAGCAGCTCGACCTGCGAAAACGTTAGAACGATGCTGTCGGCTTCTTGCCCGATCCTCTCATTGCCTGGAGGATCGAGTACATGTTTCAATCGGCGCATGAGCCTCGACGAGCTGCGTGCCCTGATCGATCGCCACGCCCGGCCCGACATGACGACCGCCATCGACGGCGTGCTGGTCTCGAAGGTCGGCCACTCGGCTCCGCCGTCGCCGGCGATGTCGGGCACAGTGCTGGCGCTCATCGCACAGGGCGCGAAACGGATCGCGCTGGGCGACCGGATGTACGAATACCGCGCCGGGCAGTACCTCCTCGCCTCGGTCGACATGCCGATCACCGGCCACTTCACCGAGGCGAGCCCCGACCTGCCCGCCCTGGGGTTCGGCCTGGTCCTGCACCCGCCCACCGTCGCGGAACTGCTGCTGCAGGCGGCCCCCGGAGACCTCCCGTCCGACAGCGGCACGCCGTCCGGCATGGCCGTCAGCGACGCGTCCGACGCGCTCGTCGACGCGGTGATCAGGCTGCTGCGCCTGCTCGACCGGCCACGCGACGTGGCGGTGCTCGCGCCGCTGCTGAAGCGGGAGATCCTGTGGCGGCTCATGACCGGCGAACAGGGCGCGGTCGTCCGCCAGCTGGGCCTCGCCGACAGCGGCCTGTCCCACGTCGCTCAGGCGGTGCGGTGGATCCGCGACCACTACGCGCAACCCTTCCGCGTCGAGGACGTGGCGCGGCTGTCCGGTATGAGCGTGTCCGCCTTCTACCGCAACTTCCAGGCGGTCACCGCGATGAGCCCCATCCGGTTCCAGAAGCAGATCCGGCTGCAGGAGGCCCGGCTGCTGCTCGCCACCCATCCTCACGACGTCACCGGTGTCGGTCGTCGCGTCGGCTACGACAGCCCGTCGCAGTTCAGCCGTGAGTACCGCCGCCAGTTCGGCGCGCCGCCCAGCCAGGACGCGGCCCGCCTGCGCGGCTCGGCGCCCTCCCTGGTGTGAGGATTCACCCGTTCTCGCCGACGGCAGGGCGTGGGCCCGATGCTACGGTTAGCCCCCGATATACACATGAGGGGACGCATGTTTGGCATTGTCCGGCCGTGTCAGCACGTCATGTGCAAGGGGCTCTATGCGGACTGGATGGGCCACCTGTGCGGGCTCTGCCTGGCCCTCCGCGACGAGCACGGGCACCTGTCCCGCCTGGTGACCAACTACGACGGCCTGCTCGTGTCCGTTCTGACCGAGGCCCAGTCACCCGCCGCCGCGCCGCGCCGGAGAGCGGGCGCGTGCGCGCTGCGCGGCTTCAAGGGCGCCGACGTGGTGGAGGCCGAAGGGGTACGGCTGGCGGCCTCGGTGTCGCTGCTCCTGGCGGCCGGCAAGGTGCGCGACCACGTGGCCGACGGCGACGGCGTGTACGCCCGCCGCCCGGTGGCCGCCGGGGCCACCCGCCTGGCGCGCCGCTGGTCGGCGGCAGGCGCCGCCACGGCCGGCGCGCTGGGGTTCGACGTCACCCCGCTGACGGCGGCGGCCCATCGCCAGGCTCTCCTGGAACGCGCGCCGGCCCGGCCGGGGATCGCCGGGTTACGTGAGCTGACCGGGCCCACCGAGGACGCCGTCGCCGCCGCGTTCGCGCACACCGCGACGCTCACCGGCAAGCCGCACAACCGGGAGGCCCTGGAGGCGGCAGGGCGCGGCTTCGGGAGGCTGGCGCACCTGATCGACGCGGTGGAGGACCTGGCCGACGACCGCGCGTCCGGGTCGTACAACCCGCTGGCCGCCACCGGCACCGGCCTGGACGAGGCGCGCCGCCACTGCGACGCCACGCACGCGGAGTTACGCGCCGCCGTGGACGAGCTGGACCTGCCACGCCCCGCGCTGACCCGCGCGCTGCTGGTCCGGGAGACCGGCAGCGCCGTCTCCCGCGCCTTCGCCACCGCCGGGACGCCCGGCACCGGCCACCCGCCCGGCCGCTCGCCCGGCGCGCCCGGCACCGGCTCCCCGCCCGGCGTCCCCGGCGCGCCCCCGGAAGGGCGGCCGCCGAAGCGCGACCCCGGCGGCCTGCTGTCGGCCATGTGCGCCGCGCTGACCTGCTGCACCTGCGGCCTGTACCGGCCGTCGTGGGACGAGGAGCACCAGAGCTCCTGCTGCCAGCGCTGCGACTGCTCCGGCTGGGACTGCTGCGGCAATTGCAGCAATTGCGGCTCCTGCTGCCCCGGTGAGGACTGCTGCTGCGGTGACGGCTGCTCGTGCGACTGCAACTGCGGCTGACCGCCGTGTCTCAGGACCCGGCCTCCGGGCCTCCGCATCCGCGGATGCGGAGGCCACCGGAGTGACGCCAGCACGTCCCCTGTGGGGACCTGTCATCCCGCACAGCCCGTCAGGAGCCGACGCCGTGCAGGTCAAGGAGACGCTCACCGGCCTGTGACCTCGTCGCCGGCAAGGGGATCTCGAAGTGGACGGTGTGCGAGGTGGCCGGGTCTGCGTCGCGGTCGTCGTGCACCAGGGTCGCCTGGGAGCGCCAGAACTGTTCCGCGCCGGGCACCCGGGTGTCGGTGTGCAGGTAGAGGCGCTCGTACCCCGGCGTGGTCGCGACGAAGGCCTGGGCCAGCCGGACCAGCCGCCCGGCGAGCCCGCGGCGGCGGTGCTCGGGGTCGACGTAGACGCGGTAGAGCTGGGCGGTGCTGGGATCGGGGTAGCGCTCGGCCAGCCAGGCCGGGTGGGGTGGGCTGTTGGGGGCGGCGGCGCGTACGCCGGTGGTGGCCACGACCTGCCCGTCGTGGACGGCCACGAAGAGCGCGTGCCGGGGTTCGCGCAGGTAAACGCCTTCGAGGTCGATGACATCGGCGTGCCATTCGGGGCGGAAACCGTAGCGGAGGTCGTGGTAGAAGGTGTCGAGCATGACCTTGCGGGCGCCGTCGAGGTCCGCGACTCCGGCCAGGCGCGCGTCGTACTGGTCGTTCATGGTGTGGGCTCCTGTTCGAGCGTGGTCAGGACGTGCGTGGCCGGGCCGTGCTCGACCAGCCGGCCGTCGGCGACGACGGCGACGTGGTCGGCGAGCCCGGCCACCACGCCGAGATCGTGGCTGATGACGACGAGGGTGAGGCGGCGGCGGCGGGCGGCGAGGCGCTGGAGGTGCCGGAGAACCGTGGCCTGGGTGAGGGTGTCGAGCCCGGAGGTGATCTCGTCGCAGATCAGCACGTCGGGCTCGGCGAGCAGGGCGCGCGCGAGGGCGGCGCGCTGCAACTCGCCGCCGGACAGTTCGCCGGGCCGCCGCCGCGCGGTGCCGGGCGGCAGGGCCACTTCGGCGAAGGTCTCCAGGGCGGCGGCGGTGGCCTGCGGGGTGCTCATGCCACGCAGTCGTACGGCGGTGCGGGCCACCTGATCGAGGACGGCGCCGTTCGGGTCGAACGAGGCGCGGGCGTCCTGGAAGACGTACTGCACCGCGGCCAGGTCGGCCTTGGTGCGGCGGCGCAGGGAGGGGGCGAGCTCCCGGCCGTCGAGCCGGACGGAGCCGGAGTCGGGAGTGTGCAGTCCGGCCAGGCAGCGGGCGAGGGTGGTCTTCCCGCTGCCGGAGCGGCCGACGACGGCCAGGCACTCCCCCGCGCCGACGCGCAGCGACACGCCCTGCAGGGCCTGCCGCGCGCCGTGCCGGGCAGCCAGTCCGCTCACCTCCAGCCGAACGGTCGCGGCCAGGTCCCGTTCGGGCGTGGCACGGCTCCGCGCGGGCGCGGCGGGCGGGCGCGGGTGGGTGGCGAGGTCCTGTTCGGGCGTGGCGGGCGGGCGCGGGTGGGCGGCGAGGAGGGCTCGGGTGTATTCGGCGCGGGGCGCGTTCAGCACGGATGCGGCCGGTCCGGCCTCGGCGACGTGGCCCTCGCGCAGGACGACGACGTGGTCGGCCAGCGCGCGTACGACGTCGAGGTCGTGGCTGAGCAGCACGATCGAGATGCCCTGACGGACCAGTGCCGACAGCTCGCCGACCACCTCGTCCCGGGTGAGGTGGTCCTGGCCCGTGGTCGGCTCGTCGGCGACGATCACCGCCGGGTCGCCGAGCAGGGCCTGCGCCAGCACGAGCCGCTGCTGCTGGCCTCCGGACAACTGGTGCGGGTAGCGGCGCAGGAATGCCCGGTCGGCCGGCAGGCTGGCGCGGCGCAGCGCCGGCTCCACGGATGTGCCGTGCCGGGAGGCGATCTCCTTCAGCACGGCCCCGATGCGCCGTACGGGATTGAGCACGGAAGACGGATGCTGCGGGATGAACCCCACGGTTCCGGGCGCGGGCGGCCGGTCAGGGCCGACCTCCCGCCCGCCCACGCGGACCGTGCCGGTCACCTCGACGCCCGGCGGGTGCTCGCCGAGGAGCGCGAGCCCGGTCGTGGTCTTGCCGCTGCCGGAGCCGCCGACCAGGGCGAGCACCTGCCCTGCGGGCAGGTGGAAGCTGAGCCCGTGCAGGATCGGCGCGGCGCGCAGGTCAACGACGTCGATCATGTACGGCCTGCCGAACGCGAGGGGCGACCGGCGGACAGCGCGCGGTCGAAGGTGAGGTTGAGCCCGACCGACAACGCCACGATGAGCAGCGCCGGGACGACCACCGCCCAGGGCTGGAGGAACAGCCCGCCCCGGTTGCGGTCCACCATGACGGCCCAGTCGGCGGCGTCGGGTGCGACCCCGATGCCGAGGAAGCTGGCCGCGGCCACCAGATAGAGCGCACCGGTCATCCGGGTGCCGAGGTCGGCGGCGAGCGTGCGCAGCATCGAGCGGCCCACGTACCGCACCGCGATACGCGCGCGGCTCTCGCCCTGCAGCCGCATGGCCTCCAGCGCGGGCCGGGCGGCGATCTCCAGGGCGGCGGCGCGGGAGATCCTGGCCACGTCGGGCAGGTTGATCAGCATGACGATCGGCGCCAGGCTCAACGCGCCCACCGGCGCCACCGTGGCCAGCAGGATGAGCAGCAGCAGCGACGGCACCGCGAGCAGCAGGTCCAGCGGGCGCATGAGCAGCTCGTCGAGGACGCGGCGGCGGCTCATCGCGGCGGCTATGCCCCACGGGACGCCGAGAAGGTAGGCGCCCGCCGTGGCCAGCAGCGCGACGAGCACCAGGCTCCGGCCGCCGAGCAGCACCTGATGCCAGGTGTCGCGGCCGATGAAGTCCGTGCCGAGCGGGCCGGAGCCGGCGAACGCCACCCCCCGGGTGAGCTCGTCGGGCACGAACCACGGCCCGGCCAGGGCGACGAGCAGCGGGATCGCCAGCAGCAGCCGCCTCATGCGCGCGGCGCCAGCCGGAAGGCCGCCAGGTCGGCGAGGAGATTCACCAGCACGGTGGTGGTCGCGAAGACCAGCGCCAGCCCCTGCACCACCGGCAGATCACGGCCGTCGACGGCCCCGGTCAACGTCGTGCCCAGGCCGGGGATGACGAAGACCGCCTCGACCACGATCACGCCGCCCATCAGCCAGTCGGTGGTCCGGGCGACCTGCTGGACGGCCGGGGCCAGCGCGTTCGGCAGCGCGTGCGCGATCCGTACCCGGGAGACCGTCAGCCCGAGCCGGAGCGCGTGCCGTGCGTAGTCGGAGCGCAGCGCGTCGATCATGCCCGCGCGGACCAGCCGGCTGATCGAGCAGATCGGCCGGGCCAGCAGCACCACCAGCGGAAGCACCAGCACCGCGGGCTGCGCGAGCAGGCTCGGCACGCCCACGGCGGTGGGCGGCAGCCACCCCAGGCCCACGCCGAACACCGCGATCAGCACGATGGCCAGGGCGAACTCCGGGATGGCGTACAGCGCGACGCTCACCGAGGTCAGCGCCCGGTCCAGCGGACGGCCCTCGCGGACGGCCGCGGCCACGCCGACCAGCACCGCCAGCGGCACCAGGACCAGCAGCGTGAGCCCGGCCAGGACCAGCGTGGGCTGCAGCCCGTCGAGCAGGATGTCGGCCACCGGCCGGTCCGAGACGATGGAGACGCCCAGGTCCAGCCGGGCCAGCCCGGCCAGCCAGTCGAGCAGGCGCTCCAGCGGCGGCCGGTCCAGCCCCAGCGCGGCGCGGATCTGCGCGATCCGCGCCGGATCGGGGCTGTCGCCGGCCATCGAGACGGCCGCGTCGCCCGGCAGCGCCTCGACCAGCAGGAACACCGCCACCGCGACGGCCAGCACCTGGCCGAGGCCGAGGAGCGTCCGCCGCGCGGCGTAACGGGGCAGGTTCACCCGAGGCGTACCTTGTCGAAGCGCGCCCAGTCGAGGGTGTTGGCCGGCGCGCTCGTCACGCCGGTGACGTTCGCGGCCGTGCCGACGATCCAGTCGGCGAACCCCCACACCAGCAGCCCGCCCTCGGCGTGCAGCATCTCCTGCATGCGGTGGTACGCCTCGCCGCGGGCCCGCTCGTCGGCGGTGGAGACGGCCTTGTCGTACAGCGCGTCGAACTCCGGTCTGGCCCACCGGGTGGCGTTGGTCGTGGAGGTCGACAGCAGCCGCTGCGCGATGTGCGTCTCGATCGGCATCGCGCCGGAGCGGAAGCTGACCAGGGAGCCCTTGGTGAGGATGTCGGCCCAGTACGTGTCCTTGTTGCCGGTCACCACCTCGGCCTTGAGGCCGGCCTTGCGGATCTGGTCGGCGAAGACGCTCGCGGACTCCACGAAGCCGGCCGCCGCGTTGGAGGTGGTCAGCTGGACGGTGAGCCCTTCCGCCCCGGCCTTCCTGATCAGCGCCCGCGCCTTGTCCAGGTCGGGGACGCGCTGGGGGATGTCGTCGGCGTAGTACTGGTAGCCCTTGCCGTACAGGTCGTTGCCGACCTGGCCGGCGCCCGGCATGACGGTGTCGACGAGCTGCTGCCGGTCGGCGAGCAGGAACATCGCCTCGCGCAGGCCGGGGTCGTCGAACGGCGGGCGGTCCACCTTCATGGCGAACGCCTGCACGCCGCTGTTGGGCGAGCGGACCATGGTGACGCGCGAGCCGTGCTGCCTGGCGGTGGTGGGGGTGAGGTCGTGGGCGTACTCCACCTGGCCGCCGAGCAGCGCGTTGATCCGGGCGGACTCCTCGTTGGCGATGACGAACTCCAGCTCGTCCAGGTGCGGCGGGCCGTCCCAGTAGTCCGGGTTGCGCTTGAGCAGCGTGGCGCGGCCGGGCTGGAAGGAGACGAAGGAGAAGGCACCCGAGCCGACAGGCTTGGTGAAGTCCTCGCTCCCCTCGGGGACGATGTAGGCGCCGAACGCGGCCATCACGTTCGGGAACTCCACGAACGGCCGCCTCAGCATGAACTCCACCGTGCGGTTGTCCACCACGCGGCTGTTCGCCAGGTCGATCATCGCGAGGCTGGACCTGGCGCGGAAGGTGCGCTTCGGGTCGAGGATGCGGGCGTAGCTGGCCAGCACGTCCTGGGCGCGGACGGGGCGCCCGTCGTGGAAGGAGGCGGGCCGCAGGGTGATGCGCCAGCGCCGCAGATCGGCCGACGGCTCCCACTTCTCCGCGAGCCTGGGCTGGGGTGACACGTCGGGGCCCAGGTCGGCGAGCTTGTCGAAGAGGGCCTTGGACCTGGCCGCCTCGACGAACAGGTTCGCCAGGTGCGGATCGAGGACCTCGGTGGCGCCGCCTCCCGCGAAGGCGGCCCGCAGCCTGCCCCCCGTCGAGGCCGACCCGGCGGACCCGGCGGTCGGCGTGGCGGCACAGCCGGTGAGGGCGGCGGCCGCGAGTGCGGCGGTGAGTCCGAGGAATCCCCGGCGGTCTGGGTGGTCGTTCATCGGGCGGCGCCTTTCCATCGGGCGGACGGCGGCGCGGCCAGAAGGGGCACCGGCGTGACCCCGTCAGGCCACGCCTGCGTTCGCAATGGAAATCATTATCATTCCCTGGCCCATCTGCGCAAAGTTGACGGATAGTTGTCTTTAAATCACCCTAAGTGATCGATATTCGGTGACTTGTATGCGAGTAATTAAGGAGGTCGACGGCTATTTCAGCGAGCACCCGCATAGGTGGACGAGCTGCCTCAAAGGCAACAAAGGAGGACAATTAGGGCGGACAACTGGCGGTAGCTGTCAATCGAGTACGCCGCAGGTAAAGTCGGGTCGTGGAAGTGAGGACCCAGGTAAGTGCCCTTCTCCGGAGGCGGCTCATCCGCGTGTTAGCAGCGGCCGTCGTCGGCGCTCTCGCCGGTCTGGTGATTTTCGAGCTGACCCGGATCGGTGGTCGCGGTCTTTACATCACCGCAGGAGCGGTGGCCGGGATGGCGGGCATCGTGGTGATCCAGATCTACAACCGGTCGGCCCGGCTGACCGAGGTGAAGGTGTCGGTTCCGCAGCTGAGCGAGTTGACGTTCGTGGTCAACAACGAGAGCCGCAACGTCGCCTGGCAGTTGTTCGTGGAGACTGTGACCCGCGTGTCCACGCAGCCGCTCGACGACGACGAAGGCCTGACCCGGGAAGCGCTCACGTCGCTGTACGGCCTGTTCGCCACCACTCGCGACACCTTGAAGTCCAGCAGGCCGTCGGTCCCGGTGCCAGGCGGGCGCACGGTCGAGCACCTGGCGATCACGATGCTCAACCAGGAGCTCCGCCCGTTCCTGTCGAAGTGGCACCCTCGGCTCCGCGAATTCGAGCAGGCACGGCCGGACGCCACCGAGACCGACTGGCCGGAGAACGCCGCTTGCCGCGCGGAGCTCCGTGAGGCGCAGCGACGCATCCATGCTTACGCGATGGGATTCGCCAAACTGGCCGGCGTTCGCGAACCGGAGGCCATGGCCAGTGCGGTCCCCTGAGGAGTCCGGGACATACCGCTACGACGCCTTCCTGTCGTCCGGCGGACGACGCGACCAGCGGCGGTGGTGCGCGCCACCCGCTCTCAGGGCAGCGAGGCGGGCAGTCCGAGGGCGGTGAAGTGCTCGGGGCCGATGAACGAGGTGATCTCGCAGATGTACGCCTCCCGCAGCGTGAACACGTTGACCGCCCAGGCGAGGTACGCGCCGGCGTCGTCGTTCCAGAGGTAGCAGCCCACGCCGGGCTGGCCGTTCGCGCCGGTCGGGAGGTGCCGCCAGGCGCCGCAGCTCTTCAGCGGGACCCGCACGGCGAACTCGGTGACCGTCTCCAGCCCGCGGTACCAGTGCGGCAGCGGCGGCATCGACCAGGTGACGTCCTCGGTCAGCAGCGCGACGAGCGCGTCGGCGTCGTCGCGTTCGAGCGCGCTGGAGTAGCCGGTGACGATCTCCCGCAGGCGCGCGTCGCCGATCTTGCGCAACGTCTGCTGCTGCGTACGGGCAGGGACCTTCTCCGCGACGACCCGGCGAGCCCGCGCGAGGGCGGAGTTCACCGACGTGGCGGAGGTGTCCATCATGGCGGCGATCTCGGCGGCGGAGAAGCCGAGGACCTCGAAGAGCACCAGGGCCGCCCGCTGGTTGCCCGGCAGGTGCTGCAGGGCGGCGACGAACGCCAGCTCGACCGCTTCGCGCTGCTCGTAGCGCGCGGCCGGGCCGCCGGCGATGGCCGTGTCCGGGTAGGGGCCCAGCCAGGCGACGTCGGACAGGGGGACGGCGTCGACCACGGGATGGTCGCTGGCCGGGCCCAGGTCGACGGGCATCGCTCGCCTGCCGCGCGCCTCGACGAGGTCCAGGCAGGTGCGGGTGGTCACGGTGTAGAGCCAGGAGCGCAGCGAGCTACGGCCCTCGAAACGCGCCAGCCCGCGCCACGCCCGCAGCAGGGCGTCCTGCAGAGCGTCGTCGGCGTCGTGGGTGGAGCCGAGCATGCGGTAGCAGTGGGCGTGCAACTCCCCGCGCAACGGCGCGACGAGGCGGGTGAACGCCGCGCCGTCACCGTCGCGGGCGAGCGCCAGATCATCCTGCGCCGGCGCGTCGTCCCCGTCGCGGGCCGACGTCAGGTCGTCCCGCGTCGGCGCGTCGGCAGGCCGTGCAGAATTCTTCTCCATAAGCGACGATTGTGCCCTCCGCAGGGAGTCCCTACTTCGACCGGACACCGATGTCCCCTGCCAGGAGGCCCAGATGAGCCAGACGATGCCCGCCATCTCCGCGACGCTGGAGGTTCCCGACGCGCGCCTGTACTACGAGGTGCGCGGCGAGGGCCCCCTCGTGGTGCTCGTCGGCGCGCCGATGGGCGCCGACTCCTTCGCGCCGGCGGCCGACCTGCTCGCCACCGACCACACCGTGCTCACCACCGATCCGCGAGGCATCAACCGCAGCCCGGTCGACGACCCGGACCAGGACTCGACCCCGGAGCTGCGCGCCGACGACCTCTCCCGGCTCCTGACCCACCTGGACGCCGGCCCGGCCGCGGTCTTCGGCTCCAGCGGCGGCGCCGTCAGCGCGCTGGCCCTCGCCATCGCCCGTCCCGAGCAGGTCCACACCGTGGTCGCGCACGAGCACCCGGCCTACGCCGTGCTCGACGACCGCGAGCGGCTGCACGCGGGAGCCGACGACATGATCGCCACCTACTTCGCCGGTGACGTCGTCGGGGCCTGGAAGAAGTTCATGGCCCAGGCCGACATCTTCCTGCCGGAGGGGCTGATCGAGCAGATGTTCGGCGGGGAGCGCGACCCTCAGCAGGTCGCGGACGAGCGCCGCTGGTTCGCCCACGAGCTGCGCCCGACCACCCGCTGGGAGCCCGACATCACGGCTCTGCGCGAGGTGCCGACCCGCATCGTGATCGGCATCGGCGAGGAGTCCACCGGCCAGCTCTGCGACCGCACGTCGACCGCGCTCGCCACGGCGCTCGGCATCGAGCCGACGACGTTCCCCGGCGACCACACCGGGTTCGCCGACGACCCCGAGCGGTTCGTCACCCGGCTGCGCGCGGTCCTGCGCGAGAGCTGATCACCGGACGACTTGAGACGCCCAGGCGGAAGGCTCCCGGAATGCGGGGATTCAGTCCGCGCCCAGGTTCAGCGGTGTGGTGACGATCAGGCGCCATTCGCCGCCGAACAGCGCGTCGTTGTCGTCCATCCAGGCGATCGTGGGTCTCCCCTGGTCGTTGAGGGTCATGGCCAGACCGTCGCCGGGGCCCCATCCGATCCTGGCCACGGCGGTGCGCACGCAGCGAGGTCCCGTACAGGTGGCGAGCATGAGGCGTGTCCCGTCGTGGCTCTGGTACGCGACCAGCGGACGGCCCGCCCGGTCCAGCACCATCACCGGGGTCGACCGGTAAGGGCCGCCGGCGTCCAGGGTGATCACCTCGGCCCGGGCGCAGTCGGGTGTGCGGCAGTCGAGCAGCTTGGTCGCGCGATCGTTCCTGTCCCGGTAGGCGATCAGCGGCCGGCCGTCCGCCCGTACCACCAGGGCCAGGCCGGTGTCCCGGCCCCGCTCACTCTCGACACTCGGCGGGTAGGGAGGGACGGGCCTGGTCACGCGGGTGCGCAGGCATGCGGCGTCCGCACAGGAGATGACATGGATCTGGCCGTTGTGGGTGTCGAACCGGGCGGCGACAGGCCGGCCGCCAGGTGCCGTCGTGACGGCCAGGCTGGGCACGCCGGGCAGGTACGAGGTGGCGTCCAGCCGTGCGACCCGCTTCTGCTCCGGGCGTGCGCAGGCCACGTCGGCGCAGAAGACGAAGGAGACGATGTCCTTGGTCGGGTCCGCGTCACCCTTCACCCGCTCCTTGTCGGCGAAGGCCACGACCAGGCCGCCCTGCCGCACGGCCATCGCCACCCCCGCGTAGAACGCCGGACGTTCCGCCTTCGCGACGATCCCACCGCCGGGGACGGGCACGCACGCACCCGCTTCACACGTCAGCATCCTGAGGGCCTCTCCCGACCAGGTGGTGAGCAGGAGCCGCCCGTCGGGCAGGCGGACGCTGACCGCGCCGGGAAGCGGATCCGTGCCGGCGACCGGCTGCTCCGCCCACGTGAAACTCGTCTTCTCGCAGGAGGTGTCGGCACAGGTCAGCAGGCTGGCGTGATCGTCGTAGCCGTCGATGACCATGGCCAGGATCCCGCCACGGCCGGCGTGCACGTCCCGCAGGTCGAAGGGCCGCAACTCCGGACCGTCGGCAGAGGAGCCCGAGGAACCGGACGGCTCCGCCTTCTGCCACGACTCGGTCACGTTCGTCTGGGAGACCTCCAGCCAGCCGAACGGATTGATCAGCACCACCCCGCTGAACAGCACCCCGGGCAGCAACACAGTCAGCAACAGCGCGCGCCTGAACGGGCCCGGCGGACTGCCGGGGAGGCCGCGTACCAGGTCCTCGACCTCGTTCGAGTCCCGCCAGGCCAGGCAGTGCAGGAACTGACGGGTGACCACGGCCGCCTGGACGGGCGTGACGGCCAGGGCCAGCGCGAATCCCGCCACGCCCGATCCAACGGTCTCCAGGGCGCCGGGCAGCAGCCCCAGCCCCCGTCCCAAGCCCCAGGTCGCCGCGGCGGGGACGACGACCACGCCGAAGGCGAGCGTGAACGCCGTCGCCCTACGGCGCAGCCTGCTCAGCCGGTAGGCGTGGCGGATCGCGCCCAGCGCCGTACAGCCGTGCAGCATGACGCCGGGCACGGCCAGCAGCCCCGGCGTCGCCGTCAGCGCCAGCGTCACCATCACGGCGATGGCCATCCACTCCTGGCGGGTCAGCAGCAGGACGCCGAACCCGGCGGCCACCACCACCGCGTACGCCAGCGCTCCCACCACGACCAGGAGCAGCGTGGACGGCAGCCGTCGAGCGGCGGCCCGCAGCGCCGCGACAGGCGACACCGGCCGGTCGACGAGCCGTCCAGCGGCCAGGACCACCGTCCCGGGGAACACCAGCGCCTGCCCCAGGATGCCGGCCGTCACCAGCAGCCCCGCCCAGATCAGCAGCGAGCCGTCGGACCCGCCGATGAAGTGGAGCCGGTCGTTGATCACCGCCGCCGAGTCGTCCAGCGACACCACCAGCATCAGCTGGACGAGCACGGAGACAGGCACGTACACCAGCACGCCGGGCAGCACGAGGGGCACCAGGTGCCGCCCGGCGCTCAGGTAGCTGCGCCACAGAACGCCGGACTCACGTAGCTCGTCGGCGGAAGTCACGGATCGAACGGTGACAGGAACCTTGTCCAGATCGCTCCCCATTTGCCGGAACCGGTCTGGCCACTGCGGGCTACTCGAAGAGCGACGGGTCTCCGGTGCCCCGGCGGAGGATCTCCGGCTCGTCCTGGGAGAAGTCGACGACCGTCGTCGGCGTGGCGCCGCACTCGCCGGCGTCGATGACGGCGTCCACCTCGTGGTCGAGCCGCTCCTTGATCTCCCAGCCCTGCGTCAGGGGCTCGGTCTCGTCGGGCAGCAGCAGGGTGCTCGACAGCAGCGGCTCGCCGAGCTCGGCCAGCAGCGCCTGCGTGACGACGTGATCGGGGATCCGGACGCCGACCGTCTTCTTCCGGGGATGCATCAGCCGCCGCGGCACCTCCTTGGTCGCGGGCAGGATGAACGTGTAACCGCCGGGGGTCGCCGCCTTGACCGAGCGGAACAGCGCGTTGCTCAGATGAATGAACTGGCCGAACTGCGCGAAGTCCCCGCACATCAGGGTGAAGTGATGGTCGCTGCCGAGGCTGCGGATCTCCCTGATCCGGTCGATCCCGTCCCGGTTGCCCAGCCGGCACCCCAGGGCGTAGCACGAGTCCGTCGGGTACGCGATCAAGCCGTCCGCCCGCAGGAGGTCGACGACCTGGCTGATCAGCCGAGGTTGCGGATTGTCCGGATGCACATCGAAGTACTTCGCCACACCTTCGATCTTAGGAGCGGCCACGACACCCCATGACACTCACCCCGAACCGAGGGCGGTTCCGGCGGCCGGTGCCGCCCCGACGCGGAGATCGTCGAAGTCGACGGCCGCGCGGCCCGTGATGAGGTGCACGGATCCCGGTCCGGTGATCGGTTCCGGGTCGGTGACGCTGACACGGGGTGTCGTCTCCGCGCCGACGAAGGCGCGGATCTCGGCCCCGCGCATCTCGACGCGGAGCTTGGCCGGCCCCGTCACGGCGGCTCCGGCGCCCGTCGCGATGACGCCGACGCCCGCCCGGTGAACGTCGACCGAGCCGTCGGGGCGCAGGTAGACCAGGTATCCGGACTGGGTGTAGGCGTCGCCGGGTCTCGCCGTACGCACCTGGACGCCGGCGAACGCCGTCGAGGTCGCGAGCGTACGGAAGTCGAGCTCGGTCTCGACGAAGCCGTCGGCGATCCGCAGGTCGTCCACGACGGACTTCCAGCCCGTGCGCGTCGTGTCCCGCTGGCGGTATGTCCCGTCGACCACGGCCCATGAGCCGTCGACGGCGGTCCACGCCTCGGACGTCGCGGCGGCCGAGGAGAAGCTGTCGCGGAAGACGACCCCCTGGGCGTCCGGCACGACGCGCAGGTCGACGGTGTCGATCTCGGCCGTCCCGTCGGCACGCAGCGTCTCCGCGCTGAGGCGGCACGCTCCGGGAAGCGACGTCTCACGTACGGTGACCTTCAGCTCGGCGGGGCCCGAGGCGGTGGCGTCACCGCTGAGGCAGGGGCCCGAGACCGTCACCTCGCCGATGCCGCGTCCGATGCCACGTCCGGCGACGCGTACGACGACCTCCTGCCCCGCCACGACGTCGGTGCGGTCCGCGGTGGCGGTCACCAGGTCGCGGCCGACGTCGGAGCGGGCCGCGGCGGCGACCAGGCGGGCGGCGTCGCGCCGGGTGAGCACCCGCTGGCGTGCGAGCGCCGCCGATGTCTTCGTGACATGCCGGACGAAGGCGGCGTGGCCGTCCCACTGCTCGCCGGCGCGCAGGAGGTCGGCGACCGTGCAGCCGGTGCCGTCGTCGGCGTTGGCGACCCCGGTGTCCCTGCCACCGATGCGGACCGTCGCCGACTCGTCCGAGCCGGCGCACGCGTCGTCGAGGACGCGGATGTCGTACTCCAGCCTGCCCGTGGCCCTGACATCGAGGACCTGGAGCGTACGGTCTCCGCCCGCCACCGGGAAGGCGGAGGGCCACAGGGCCGCGCCGCCCGCGCCGGTCCAGCGGATCTCCACGCTGCGCCCGTCGCGGTTGACGACGACGCCGGAGACGTTCTCGGCGGTCGCCCGGGAGCCGACCTCGACCTCTCCGCCATCGCCGCCGATCCACTGGACGGTGTCGTCCGGGTCGAGCACCAGCGGGACGCGTTCGAAGAACTCGCCCGAGCTCTCGACCCGCACCTTGAGGCGATCACCGAGGGTGACGGACTTGGCCACCGGGCTGCCCGCCGCCGCGTAGCGGATCTCCAGAGCGTCGGAGCCGGAGACCGTCGCGGGATCGACGGGCGTCCCGTCGCGGAAGAACGTGGGGACCGGCTGGTCATAGGCGTCGACGTGCACGCCGTCCGCGGCGACCCAGCCGGTGCCCCAGGACAGCTCCGCGTCCGCCGGGCGGGTCCGGGGGGCGCCGGGGCTCGGCGCGTTCTGGCTCTGGATGACGACGCCGAGCCGCGGGTCGTAGAGGTAGCCGAGCCCGAACCGCTGGTTGTCCCAGAAGCCGTACTGAGTGTCGACGTGCTTGCCGAAGCCCATGCCCGCGACGTACGAGGGGCGCTTGGCGAACACGAACCGCTGGCCGGTGACCGAGTCCGCGCGGTATTCGGTGTACGGGGCGCCCGCGTAGGGGCGGAGGGTGCCGATCGCCTCGCGACGCTCGGCGGCGGTCGGGTGGTACTCCTGCTTCAGCGCGACGTCACGGATGACCGAGGGATCGAGGTAGGCCCACGTCGGCGCGATCAACGGCTGGACCGAGGCCGCCCAGCCCGCCTGGGCGAAGGCCGCCCGGCGCTCCTGGAGCTCCTCGCGGGTGGCCGCGTAGGCACGCGCCTGCGGGATCACCGAGCCCCAGAGGTCGTTGGAGCCGATGGGCAACTCGTCGGCGTGGTTCCAGCCGCGGTGGCGTGAGTCGGCCGCCGTGTTGATGGCGTAGCCGTCGAGCCGCTCGTCGTAGAGCAGGTTGTACTGGGCCCAGTCCAGGTAACGCGCCTGCATCCGGTCGATCGTCGCCCGGGTCGCGGGGTCGCCCCAGCCGACGAGGTCTTCGGAGTGCACTTCGAGGCTGTACCGGTGGGCGACCGTCCCGTCCCGGTAGAAGCCGGCCTCGCTCTGCGCGATCCTCTCGTGGTCGGCGAGGCGCTGCTGGAACCGTACGCGTAACGCCGCGTCGTCGAGGCGGACGAGAAGGCGCGAGATGCCGACCAGCCCGCCCGCGACCTGGTTGGCGAACTGGGAGCCACGCGGCCCCCACACCTCCTCATCCTCCAGGAACCACCTCGCGGCCGCCCTCATGGCCTCGGTCAGGGAGGCGACCAGGCTCGCCTCGACCGTGCCGTCCGCGTCGAGCATCTCCAGCATGAAGGCGTACAGTTCGAGCGCGAAGCCCGTCGCGGCCCGCGAGTGCAGGTCGCCGCCGCCCTGGGGGAACGAGCCGTCGGCGTTCTGGGTGCTGAGCATGAACCGCAGGGCGGCCTCCAGGCGCGCACGCAGGCTCCGGTCCCGGTGGTACGGGTTCCATGGGCGGTCGGCGGTGTAGAAGTAGGCGAGGGTGAGGACGTTCTCCATGACGCGCGCGTCGTTCCGCCCCTGGCCCGGTCGCCAGCAGCCGCAGGTGATGAAGCCGTCGTCGTCGACGCTGTTGGCCAGCCGCGCGAGGTTGGCGAGGTAGGGGGCGATCTGCTGCTCCAGGCCGGTGAAGTCGCCCAGGTCGATCGTGCCCGCATCGAGGGCGGCGACCTCGGGCAGCGGTCCTGATGTCTGAGCCGTGGCCGGCGGGGTCGCTGTCAGGGCCAGCGCGGCGCTGACGGCCACCGCGATGATCCGGCGGCCCGCGCCGGGGGGTGTCAAGCTCATGATCGTGCCTCCAGGAGGCGCTGTGAATCGATTCACGGCGCGGTGTGCGCAGATCGTAGTGACGGCCTCGTCACGATGTCAACGGCCGTTACGCGAGGCCGCCGCCTGGGAGCGAGGTCGCCCGGATCACGAGCTCAGGGTCGAAACGCCCCTGCGTGTCCTGCTCTTTCTCCAGGCCGAGCAGGATGCGGACGGCGCTGGCGCCGAGCGCCGCCGAGGGATGCCGGATGGTGGTGAGCGGCACGATCGCGAAGTCGGCGAACTCTATGTCGTCGTAGCCGACCAGGGAGAGATCCTCCGGCACCCGGATCCCGGCCGTGATCAGCCCGTGCAGCAGGCCGAGCGCGAGCAGGTCGTTACCCGCCACGATCCCGTCGGGAAGGCCCGGCTTCGACCGCCCGGCCAGCTCCCCCGCGACCGCCTCGCCGGCCTTCGCGGTCTGGACCCGCACCCGGATCACCTCGATCGTGGCGGGCGTCGCGGACTCGGCGACGGCTCGCTTCGCCCCTGCCAGCCGGAGATCGACGTGGGGGTGCGGGCCGCCCGCGAAGAGCAGGCGTCGCCGCCCCTGGGCCAGCAGGTGCGAGGCTGCGAGGTGGCCTCCTCGCTCGTTGTCGCCGGAGATGGCGGGGTAGTCGTGCGGGCCTTCGGCGATGCCGACCAGCACGAACGGCGTCCCCCGCTTCCTCAGCTCGATCAGCTCGGTGGGCACACCGGCGACCGGGACGGCCAGGATGCCGCTCACCTGCTGAGACTCGAAGAACTTGAGGTAGGCGCGCTCTCGCTCGCGGCTTTCGTCGCTGTTGGCGACCAGGATGAAGCGGCCATGGGCGGCGGCCTCCGCCTCGGCCCCCGCGGCGATCTCCGCGTAGACGGGGTTGCCCGTGCTGGAGACGAGCAGACCGAGCGCGAGACTGTGGCCGACCCGGAGCCGCCGTGCCGCGTCGTTGCCGACGTAGCCGAGTTCGTCGGCGGCGGCCAGGACCCGCTGGCGCAGCTCGGGCGAGACGCGGTCCGGCTGGGTGAACGTGTAGGAGACGGTCGCGCGGGACACTCCGGCGCGTGTCGCGACATCGCCGACCGTGGCGAGCGAATCCGCGGCCTTGGGCCGCCTCGGCGCCGGTTCGAGCGTCATCGATCTCCTCTTGGGTCAGGTCCGCAGGGTCACCGCTAGCCTAGCGCGTCTGTGAATCGATTCACGCCACTCCATTGACATCGAATCCCGGCGACACGTAACCTGCCCGACACGCTGTGAATCGATTCACGAGACTTGCGAGAGGAGTCATACGGTGGCTTTGCCGCATGCGACCACGACGGCCGCGCCCGGGGCGCGGGATCCGGCCGCGCGAACGCCCCCCGCCGCACCGGGCGGCAAGAAACGCCGGGTGGGCGTACGAGCTCCCTGGTGGTTCCTCGTACCGGCCATCGCGGTCTATCTCTTCATCGTCGTGGCTCCCAGCGTGAACGGCGCGCTGTTCTCCTTCACCGACTGGAACGGGTTGCGCGCCGACTGGTCGTTCGTGGGCCTGGACAACTTCGGCGCGGTCTTCTCCGACCGGGCGGCCGGCGACGCCCTGGTCAACACCCTCATCCTGGCGGCGGTGGCCACCGTGGCGCAGAACGTCGCGGGGCTGCTCCTGGCGCTCGGCGTCAACAGCATGGTCAAGAGCCGGTACCTGCTGCGGGTGATCTTCTTCGCGCCGGTGGTGCTGACGCCGCTGGTGGCCGGATACGTGTGGAGCTTCCTGCTCTCACCCGACGGCGCGCTCAACGACGCGCTGCGCGCGGTGGGGCTGGGCGGGCTCGCCCATGACTGGCTCGGCGATCCGGACACGGCGCTGTACGCCATCGTGGCCGAGATCGTCTGGCAGTTCTCCGGGTACTCGATGGTGATCTACCTGGCCGGGCTGCAGGCCATTCCGGCCGAGGTGCTGGAGGCGGCGACGATCGACGGGGCGGGCGCCTGGAGCAAGTTCCGCCGGGTCGTGCTGCCCCTGCTGAACGGCGCGGTCGTGATCAACGTGATGCTCTGCCTGATCGGCGGGCTCAAGCAGTTCGACCAGGTGATGGCCATGACCGGCGGCGGCCCCGGCACCTCGACCGAGACGATCTCGACGGCGATCTACAAGAGCGCCTTCTCGCTCGGCGACTTCCCCTTCTCGATCGCGCTGGCGGTCGTGATGACCGTGATCATCGCGTTCCTGGCCTCGGTGCAGTTCCGCCTGACACAGAGGAGGAGCTCCTGATGCACCGATACTCCTGGCGGACGCTGACCCGTGAGGTCACGCTGATCCTGCTCGCGCTGGCCTTCCTGGTCCCCCTGGCCGGCCTGCTCAACGTGTCGCTCAAACCCCAGGACAGCCAGACCAGCGCGCTCGCCCTGGAATGGCCGCCCACGTTAGCCAACTACGCCGAGGCGTGGACCCAGGCCAACCTGGGGGCGGCGCTGGCCAACAGCTTCGCCATCACCTCGCTGAGCGTCATCCTGATCGTCGCCTTCGCGGCGATGGCCGCCTACCCGCTGGCCCGCGTGACCCGCGGCTGGTCCCGCTACACGTTCTTCTTCGTCATCGGCGGGCTGCTCATCCCGGGCCAGCTCGCACTGCTCCCGCTGTACGCGACCATGCGCGACGTGGGGCTGCTCGGCTCACTCTGGTCGGTGATCCTGATCAACGTCGGGCAGCAGATCCCGTTCTCGGTGTTCCTCTACACGATGTTCCTGCGTGAGCTGCCCCTCGACTACGAGGAGGCCGCGCTGATCGACGGGTGCGGGCCGGTGCGCTCGTTCGTCAGCGTCGTGTTCCCGCTCCTGCGTCCCGTCACCGGCACCGTGGTGATCCTCAACTCGGTCGGCATCTGGAACGAGTTCTTCACCCCGCTGCTCTACCTGGGCGGCAGCGACAACACCACGGCTCCGGTGGCCATCTACGGCTTCGTCAGCCAGTACGTGTCGCAGTGGCCGCTGATCTTCGCCGGCCTGGTGATCAGCGTCATCCCGATCCTCGTCGTCTACTTCGCGCTGCAGCGACACATCATCAAAGGCTTCGCCGGCGGACTCAAAGGCTAGAGCCGCCGTCCCCTTCACACCCCCTGGAGTTCTGTCATGAAGTCTGTGCGAACGATCGCGTCCGCGTGCTGCCTCGCCGTCGCGGTCACCGCCTGCTCGACCTCGGGCGGCGGCGCCACCGGCGCGGCCTCGGCGGACAAGGTGCTGACCCTGGCCGCCGCGGGCCAGGGACCCGCCAAGGCCGCCGTGGCGGCGTTCGAGAAGGCCAATCCCGGCGTCACCGTGAAGACGATCTTCACCGAGGACGACGCCTCCTACCAGCAGCAGATCCGTACCCAGCTCTCCTCCGGAACGGCGCCGGACGTCTTCCGCATGTGGCCGGGCGGCGGCAACACGATGGCCGTCCGCGACCTGAGCAAGGACGGCATGCTGATGGACCTGTCGGCGGAGAGCTGGGCCGGCGGCCTCGGCGCGGACCTCAAGGCCGTCACCAGCGACCCGGCCGGCAAGGTGGTCGCGGTCCCGGTGACGATCGGCGCCATCGGCGCGGTCTGGAACGACCAGGCGCTGCAGGCGAGCGGGCTGGCCAAGCCGGCGACCTGGCCGCAGGTGCTGGCGTTCTGCCGGGACGCCAAGGCCAAGGGGGTCGTGCCGTTCGCGCTCGGCCTCAAGTCGGCCTGGGTGACCCAGCTCGTGCCCTACGCGCTGACCGCCTCCCTGGTCTACGGTCCGACCCGGGACTTCACCCAGCGGCAGCTGGACGGCAAGGCCGCCTTCGCGGACTCCGCGTGGAAGCAGGCGCTGGAGAAGTATCTGGAGATGCGCGACGAGGGCTGTTTCAACGACAGCCCCAACGGCGTCGGCTACGACGAGCAGATGCGGATGTTCGGCCAGGGCAAGGCGCTCGGCGTGGTGCACGTGCTGTCGGCGGTCCAGTCCGCGATCGAGTACGCGCCCCAGGGCACCACGTTCTCCATGACCCCGTTCCCCGCCACCGACAGCGCCGACGGCACGCACGTGCCGGTGTCGGTGGGCATCGTCTACGGGGTCAACGCCAAGGCCGAGAACCCGGCCCTGGCCAAGAAGTTCATGGAGTTCCTCGCCTCGCCGGAAGGCCAGGCGCTGTACGCCACCGCCTCGGGCAGCAGCCCGGCGCTGACCAGCCCCGCCTTCAAGGCCGACGCGCTGCAGCAGCCGGTGCTGGACGCCGTCGAGTCCGGCCGCTCCACGCTCTACCCGGACCAGTCCTGGCCCAACGCGAAGGTCCAGCAGGAGCACCTGACCTCGATCCAGGAGTTGTTCAACGGGACGGTGGACGTGCCCACCGTGCTCTCCCGGATGGACAAGGCGTTCGCCGCCACCAAGTGACCACCACACCGACCGGAGGAACCTCGGTGAGCGCCATGGAAGCATGCCTGTGGATCACCCCCAAGATCTTCGATGACCTGCGGGAGCCCGCGCCCGGTGTGGCGGCGTTCTTCGACCACCACGCGGACTGGCTCGCGGACCGGCCGGTCACGCTGGTGTTCTGCGCGGGCAACGGCGATCACATCCTGAACTACCGGGGCCTGGCGGGCCGGCGGGAGCGCTTCGACTGGGCCCGCTACAACTGCTTCGCGCTCGGCCCCGGCGGGCCCGCCGCCATGACGCGGGCCCACAATCTCGACTGGCTGACGCGGGTGCGCGACGGCGGTGAGCGATCGGCCAATCCGTACTCGGCCGGGCCGATGTTCGCCCTGTCCGAGCAGCCGATGGACTACGACGTCCTGGCCGGCATCTACGCCGCCGTGCGGGCCGAGGCGGAGCGGCGCGGGCTCCGGGTGAACCTGCTGGAGTACCTGGAGCCCGGTCCCGAGTTCTGCCGTAGCGAGTGGAAGACCTCGCTGCACCCGGAGGTGGCGGCCAGCGCCGCCGACGCCGGGGGCCACCTGGTGCCGGGCGTCATCGACGTGACCGCCCTGCTGTCGGCCGACTCGCGGACCTACGCCGCCTACCCCGGCGGCATCCCGTCCGGGCTGCTCGCCGGGGACTTCGTCGCCGCCCAGACCGCCGCCTTCACCCGCGACTTCGGGCTGGACGGCGTCATGCTCGGCAACCAGTTCGGCCTCATCGGGTTCTGGCACCCGGACAACGCGCCACCGCTCACCCCCGGGCGAACGGCCGGGATCGAACGGTTCTTCCTGCGCCTGCGCGAGGCGATGGGCGAGCGCCAGGTCTACTGGATGGACACCTACTGGCGGGCCGACGTCGAACGCTCCGCCTGGGGCATGACCGACGCCGCCTACCGCAGTCTCGACGCGATCCTGGTCAGCACCTTCGCGGTGCTGGTCGAGCGGACCGAGATCGTCCCCAACCTGCTCAGCAAGGCCGCGCTCAACGGCCCTCGCCCGCTGCTCGGCCTGGACTTCGTCGACCCGTGGTACTGGTATCGCACCTACCTCGACGACCGGCGTACCTATCTCTACCAGCGGGAGGTCCTGGCGGCACACGCCACGTCCGTGGCCGGCGTCTCCTTCTTCGCCAACGACACCTTCGGCCACTTCGTGCCCGAGGCCGAGCTGAAGAGCACCCTCGACGTGGCCGTCCGGGCAAGCTTGATCGATAAGGGTGGGAGGCGGCGGGACAGCGACTACGCTTGCGGCACTTGATCTCCGAGCCTGACGTCGCATGCCGCGATCGTCCACAATGACGAGGTGCCGTGGTTACCCACGAAGAGCTGGTCGAAGCGTTCGGCGCCGACGGCCTCCTGCTGATGGACGCCGAGCGGCTCCGGGGCCTCTCGGAACAGGACGCGTCCATCCTGGGCCAGGTCGGGTTACCGGTGCGGGCGGACCTGGCGTTCACCACCTCGGTCGTCGGGGAGCCGGCGGTGGGGTCGCCGGTGGTGTTCCAGACGGGCGCCGGGGAGGTCGACGTCCTGGTGCTCGGCGGGACGCCGGGTGACCGGGGGACGCGCTACTTCCTCGACCTTCGCAGTGGCGCCGTGGGGCTGCTCACGTTCGACGACGAGCCACGGGCGGAGCAGGTCAACAGCTCGCTGGGCCACTTCCTGACGTTCCTCCTCCGGCTGGAGCTGCGCCGGCGCGCCGTGGGCGGTGAGTCCCCGGACGCCGGCCGGCGGCACACCGAAGAGCTGTGGCGGTCGTTGCGGGCGCTGGATCCCGTGGCCTTCGCCGACGCCGAAGCCTGGTGGTCCATGGTGATGGACCACCAGCTCGCCGAGGATCGCCCGCACTCCGACCGGGACCGTTACGAGCGGGCGCTCGGCCGGTTGGAGGACGAGGGCTGGCAGATCGTCGACACCGAGCGGTTCGCGACCGACATCGGGACGAGCGGGCTGCTGAGCCCGGCCGTGGGTGACCACTTCACGCCCGATGGGGCGCTGGTGAAGGATGTCGCCCTCGCGTGGCGGGGCGGGCTGTCGTCCAGGATCCAGTCGGTGTTCGCCCGGGAGGGCCTGGTGCTCTCCGTTCCGGGGCAGTCCGAGCGGAACGACGACTATGACGCGCTGCTGGAGATGGACGCCGACGAGCTGAGCAAGCAGGCGGACGCCGCGATGGACGCGCTCTTCGCCGCCGTCCACGGCCTGGCCAAGCCGGAGGAAGGCGTCGTGACCTGCCTGGCCACGGACCGGTCCTCGGATCTGTGCCGGATCGTGAGCGCGCTGGACCGGCTGGCCGCGCACGGCTATCTCGCCGAGCCCGATCTCTGGCCGACCTCCTCCGGCGGCTGGCAGACGGTCCACGACCTGACCGCGGCCGGGGAGTCGCCCAAGGCCCTCTTCTGGACCACCCAGGCGCACACGTCCTGCTTCGACGCCCGGGGCGACCTGGTCGACGAGCTCGCGCTGCAGTGGGCCGGCGATCGGGACCTGATCGCCGACGTCCTGGCCGGCACCGGGCTCGCGATGGGGATCCCGGAGAGCGAGGGCAGCACGTTCCTGCTCCGACCGCTCCGGACGGGCAGATCGTACGAGGTGCGCTGATCAGCCGGCGTCCGGCTCCCAGACCCAGTTCCGGCGGCTGTACAGGGGGCGCAGGCCCGAGCGCAGCATGTTGTTCAGCGAGGGGTTGGCGCGTCTTTCCGACGGCATCCCGGTCTCCGCGACCAGCCAGCTGCAGCCCAGGTCCGCGGCCAGCTCGGCGCGCATGGTCAACAGGGCCGACTGCGCGCCCCGGTTGCGGTGCTCGCGCAGCGTCGCGCCGGAGTTGAGAGAGGCCACCTCGCCGCGGACGAAGAGATTGGCGGTGGCGACCATCGTGTCGCCGTCCCACGCGGCCACCGGGTGGAAGCCCGGATGGTCATAGGTGGCCGCCAGCATCTCGGTGAACCCCTCCTCGGGAATCCCGAACCCGCGGAAGGTGACCGCCGCCCACTCCCGCACGTCCTCGGGGCGGACGCGCTCGACGACCAGCTTGCTCTCGGCGGGCCAGAAGTCCTCCACCCGGCAGGCCAGCTTCACGTAGTGCGAGGCCGGCCGGAGGCCGAAGGCGGCGCGGATCTCGTCCCAGTCGGGCGGCAGCACCGAATGAGCGATCTGGAACGTGGTCCCGGTGCTGCCCTGCGAGCGGTAGAAGTCCAGCACCCGGCCGATGAGATCGTGCGTGACCGGCTCCTCGAAGCCGAATCCCAGCGCCTTGTTCCAGAACCCGGTGACGTCGTGACGGATCGACAACGCCACCCCGCCGCCGATGCGCGTGGTGGCGATCCCCAGCTCCACCTTGACCGACGGCGCCGCCATCGACTCCAGCTGGTACATGAACTCCGCCTCGACGCCTTCGGCGAGAGCGCTCGACAGGTCTTCCATGCCGTTCCCCTCATGACCCCTCATGACCCCTCATGCGCGATGTGCCCGCACGCTCTCTCAAGGGGTTGTCCACTCTCCAGCTCGTTTCCTGTCCACTTCCTGTCCACCCCCGCCGTACGTGGCCGCCCGGAACAGGAAGGACGCCCAGGAGCGATAGGGCCGCCACGCCTCGGCCAGTTTCCGGTACGCGGCCTTGGGCGCGTCCTCCGGCAGCCCGTACGCCTCGCGCAGGATCGCGAACAGGCGCGGCTCGTCGCCCGGGAACGCGTCCGGCGCGCCCGCGCCGCGGATCAGGATGAGCCCCGCCGAGAACGGCCCCACGCCGGGCAGGGCGCGCAGCTCGGCCAGCGCCTCCTCCGGGGGGAGCGCGCGCAGGTGCTCGGTGGTGAGCACGCCGTCGAGCGCCGCGCGGGCCAGCCCGCGCAGCCACTCCTCCTTCTGCGCGGGCAGGCCGAGCCCGCCGGCCTCCAGCAGCGTCACGGGCGGCGGGAAGACGGCGTACACCTGCCCGTCGATGGTGACCTCGGCGCCGTACCGCTCGGCGATGCGCTGCTTGATCCTGGACGCGACGAGCATCGACGATCGCTGTACGATCACCGCCCAGCAGGCCGACTCCCATGGGCTCCAGAAGCACACCGGCCGCAGGCCGGGGCTGCGCCGCCGCAGGTCGCCGAGCACCGGGTCGCCCTCGCCGAGCCTGGCGAAGCCGCCGCCGTCCACGTCGAGGGAGAGGATCCGCGCCACCTCGCCCCTGATCTCCCGCCCGGTGGCCCGCGTGGTGGCCACGGCGACACCGCCCGGCGCGGCCGTCACCCGCACGCCGATCGGCAGCCAGTCGGCCTCCGCGCAGTAGCCGAACCGCAGCGCCCGCCCGTCGGAGGGCAACGCGCTGGTGGCCGGCCAGTCCTCCACGAAACGCAGCGACGCGCCGAAATCGAACGGCCCGTCAGCGGAAAGCGCGAACTCATGCATCCTCATGCGCCCATGCTGCCCGCCCCGACCTCACCCCCGCACACCCACCTGCCTCCGGGTGCGGCCATGCTGGGGGTGAAGTAGTGTTCGGCCCACGAATCGCGTGGGAGGTGAGGATGGCACGCATCGTCTTCATCGGCGCCGGTGACGTGGACCTGATGCGGAGGATCGTCTCCGACCTGCTCCTCGCCCCCGCGCTGCGGGGCGAGCTGGAGATCGTGCTGTACGACGACGACCCCGGTCATCTGGCGACGGCCGAGGCGCTCGTCAGGGCACTGGACGCCGAGGCGGGATCGGCCGCGGTGATCAGCGTCTGCCCGGTGCGGCGCAAGGCGCTGGAGGGCGCCGACTTCGTGGTCGGCTACCTCCATGTGGGCGGCTTCGAGGCGACGCTGCGCGACTTCGAGATCCCGCACCGCTACGGCCTGCGTCAGACGATCGGCGACACGATCGGCATCGGCGGCATCTTCCGTGGCCTGCGCACCATCCCGGTCTATGTCGAGCTGGGCCGGGAGATGGCCGAGCTCTGCCCGGACGCGTGGTTGCTGAGCTGCAGCGACCCGATGGCGATGACGGGCTGGGCGGTGCAGGAGGGCACCACGTTCGAGCGGTTCGCGGGCGTGTGCCACGCGGTGTGCGACACCCACGCCTACCTGGCCGACCTGGTGGGCCGTGGCCTGGACGAGGTGCGGTTCCTCACCGCCGGGGTCAATCACCAGTCGTTCGTGCTGCGCTTCGAGGCCGACGGCCGCTCGCTCTACCCGGAGCTCGACGCGGTGCTGGAGGCGGACCCGGAGCTGGAGCAGCACGTACGGGTGGAGATGTACCGCCGTTTCGGCCATTTCCCCACACAGTCCAGCGAGCACGCCGCCGAGTACGTGCCGTGGTTCATGCGGCACACGGCGGAGACCTCCCGGCTCGGCGTGCCGGTGGAGGAGTATCTGCGCCGGGCCGGCCGGAGCCTGCACCAGTATGAGGAGACCAGGCGCGCGCTGTCGGCGGGCCGGCCGCTGCTGGTGCGCTGGCAGCATCAGGAGCCGGCCGCCGCCGCCATCCTGGCCATGCTGACCGGCCAGGAGAAGGAGGTCTACGTCAACGTGCGCAACCGGGGCCTGATCGGCAACCTGCCCGAGAGCTGCTGCGTGGAGGTGCCCGCCCTGGTCGACGCGGCCGGGGTGCACCCGCAGCCGGTGGGCGAGCTGCCTCCCCAGTTGGTCGCGCTGAACCGTACCTTCCTCAATGTCGTCGAGCTGACCGTGCGCGCGGTGCTCGACGGCGACCCGCGCCATGTGCACCACGCCGCGATGCTGGACCCGAACACCGCGGCCACCCTCCCGCTGCCGGCGATCGAGGCGCTGTGCCAGGAGCTGATCGAGGCCCACGGCGACCTGCTCCCTGAGGCGATCCGTGCCACGGGCCGTTCCACCGGCCGTCCCACTGGCGCCCGCTCATGACCGAGTCGGTGCCGACGGAGGTGCGGCGTGAGCGCATGCTCGGCATGATCATGGAGCAGGAGTTCGCGCGGGTGGCCGAGCTGGCCGAGGCGTTCGGCGTGTCCAGCGTGACGGTGCGCGCCGACCTGGACGCGCTGGAGGAGCAGGGGCGCATCCGGCGGGTGCGCGGCGGCGCGGTGGCGGCCGGTCCGCCGCCGCGCACCGAGCCGTCCTTCGAGCTGTCGCTGGGCACCGCCGCGGTGGAGAAGGCATTGATCGCCAGGGCCGCCGCGCGGCTGGTCGGCTCGGGCGAGAGCGTGATGATGGGGGCCGGCACCACGACCGCCTACGTCGCCAGGGAGCTGGTGGCGCGCGCCGACCTCACCGAGGTCACGGTGTTCACCAACGGCCTGCGCACCGCGCTGGAGCTGGAGCCGGCGCTGCCCCGGTTCGCCGTCGTGCTGACCGGCGGGAGCCTGCGCCGCCAGCAGCACTCCCTGGTGGATCCGCTCGGCGGGAAGCTCATCGAGGGGGTCCGGGTGGACACCGTCCTTCTCGGCTGCGGCGGCGTGCACCCCGACGACGGGATCACCAACGTCAACCTGCCCGACGCGGAGATGAAGCAGCGGATGCTGCGCTGCGGCGGACGCCGGATCCTGGTCGCCGACTCCGCCAAGCTCGGGGTGACGAGCATGGCGCCGATCTGCGCGCTGTCGGAGATCGACCTGCTCATCACCGGCGAGGCGGCCGATCCCGCGCTGGTGGCGGTCCTGCGCGAGCGCGGCCTGAAGGTGGAGCTGGCTAGCTGAGCAGGCTCGTCCGCAGCTCGGGCGGCAGCAGGTCCCCGTGGGCCTTGGTCAGGTCGTCGCACATGCGCCAGATGGCGTCCAGTGACAGCGTGGCCGAGGCGTTGGGGTCGATCATGACCGCGTGCCGGACATGCTCGGGGCGTCCTTCGAGCGCCGCGCGTACCGTGAGCTCGTTGACGCTCACGTAGGTGCGGTTGAGCGCGGCGAGCTGCGGCGGCAGCGCGCCGACGCGGGTGGGCCGGACGCCGCCCGCGTCCACCGCGCAGGGCACCTCGACGACGCAGTCGGGCGGCAGGTTGGAGATCAGGCCGCCGTTGACGACGTTGCCGTAGACCACCCGCGGGGTGCCGGTCACGATGCTGTGGATGATCTGCGGCGCGTACTCCTCGGTGCCCTCGACGGGCAGCTCGGCGCCGGTGCGGACGGCCTCGCGGGTCCGCTCGTACTCGCGGACGTTCTCCGCGCTGATCCCCACATAGTCATCCACGGGGATGCGCAGCCGGTCGATCTCGGCGTCGTGCCGGAGCAGCCAGGGCAGGTATTCGGCGGAGTGCTCGCTGGTCTCGGTCGGGTAGCGGCCCAGCCGTCGGTACATCTCCACCCGGACGCGCCGCCGCAGCTCGGCGTCGCGGTCGATGGCGGCGTCCAGCCGGTCGTAGAGGTTCTCGCCGTCCCGCTCGAACCGCAGCACCCACGCCTGGTGGTTGACGCCCGCCGCGAGGTAGGTGATCTCTTCGTACGGCACCGCCACCAGCTCGGCGAGGCTCTGCATGGTCCAGTAGACCGAGTGGCACAGGCCGACGACGTTGCGCACCTTGCCGCTGAGGTACCAGACGTTCATCGCCATCGGGTTGGTGTAGTTGAGCAGTAGCGCGTCGGGGCAGACCGCGGCCATGTCGGCGGCGATGGCGTCCAGGACCGGGAAGGTGCGCAGCGCGCGGAAGACGCCGCCGACGCCGATGGTGTCGGCGATCGTCTGGCGCAGTCCGTAGCGGGCCGGGATCTCGAAGTCGGTGACGGTGGCGTCGTGCCCGCCGACCTGGATCATGTTGATGACGAAGTCGGCGCCGTCCAGGGCGATCCGGCGGTCCGGCTCGGCGGTGATCTCGGGGCGTGCCCCTCGCTCGGCGGCGATCCGGTGGGCCACGGCCTCGGCGACGCGCAGCCGCTCGGGGTCGATGTCGTGCAGGACGACGCGGATCTCCCGCAGCTCCGGGTAGGCCAGCAGGTCGGCGAGCAACCCCTGAGTGAACACCACGCTGCCCGCGCCGATGAAGACGATCTTCGGGTTTCTCATGCTGGAACGACTTCCTCCCAGGTCGGCTGTGCCGCTGTGCCCCCCGCGGCTCGGGTGCCGTAAACCACCGCCCCACGTAGCGGCCATGGGCAGGAACGCTCCCAGCACCTTCGATAACTTGTCAAGTCTTGCGAAATGACCTCGCATAACGCTCGCATCGCGTTTCGCATCGAAGGTATTGACAAGGTTTTGAAAGTGGCGAAGATGGACTCCATCCCGCCGTCCAGGAAGTCTGGAGATGCCGCGACGATGACGGCCATGACGCTAGAGAAGACAGCGACCCTCCGTAGACAGCGCAGGGACGGCAGGGTCGCGATCGGGTTCCTCGCCCCGGTGTGCCTCGCCTTCGCCGTCTTCTACCTGTACCCGGCGATTCGCGGTGCGTGGTACTCCCTCACCGACTGGAACCTGCTGTCCGACCCGGCCTTCGTCGGCCTGGACAACTACGCGACCCTGGTGAGCGATCCGCTGTTCTGGAACGCTCTCAAGGTCACCGGCTACTACGTGGTGCTGACCATCACGCTGCAGATCGTCGGCGGGCTCGGCCTGGCGGCGCTGCTGCACCGCCTCACCCGGTCGCTGCTGATCCGGTCCCTGCTGCTGGTGCCGTGGCTGGTGCCCAGCGTGACCACCGCCCTGCTGTGGATGTGGCTGCTGGACGCCAACCTGGGCTTCTTCAACCATGTGCTGAGAGGTCTCGGCATGGAGAACCAGGGCTTCCTGACCTCGCCCGACCTGGCGCTGCCCAGCGTGGCCGTGATCAACGCCTGGAGCGGCGTCGGCTACACCGCCCTGCTGTTGTACGCCGGCATGCTGCTGATCCCGCCGCAGATCTACGAGGCGGCGGCGATCGACGGCACCGGCGAGGTGCGCCAGTTCTTCTCCATCACGATGCCGCTGCTCCGGCCCATCCTGGCCTTCGTGCTCGTGGTGTCGCTGATCGGCTCCTTCCAGCTCTTCGACACCATCGCCGTCACCACCAAGGGCGGGCCCGTCAACGCGACCCGGGTCGTCTACTTCTACATCTACGAGCAGGCGTTCACCCACTTCAAGATGGGGTACGCCTCCGCGCTGGCGCTGAGCCTGGTGCTCATCCTCGGCGTGCTGACCTTCATCCAGCTGCGCCTGCTGCGCGCCTCCACCTCGGATCTCACGTGAACCTGCCCAAGATCGGCCGCCTGGTGGCGTGGCTCTGCCTGATCGCGGCCCTGCTGATCTCGCTGTTCCCCCTCTACTGGATGCTGCGCACCGCCATCACCCCGGGCCGGGAACTCGGCGCCGACAACGCCACGCTGCTGCCGGACAACCCCACGCTCATCAACTTCCAGCGGGTGCTCGGCCTGGTGAGCCGGGAGGAGGCACGGGCCGCCGGCGGCTCCGGTGCCGACCTGAACTTCTTCCTCTACCTGCGCAACTCCATCCTCTACACCGGCCTGATCACCATCGTCCAGACGCTGATGTGCGCCATGGCCGGCTACGCCTTCGCCCGGCTGCGCTTCCGGGGCAGGGACACGCTGTTCGGCGTGTTCGTCGCGGCGCTGATGGTGCCGCCGATCTTCACCCTGCTGCCCAACTTCGTCCTGGTCAAGGATCTCGGCTGGCTCAACACCCTGCCGGGGCTGGTGGCGCCCACCCTGCTCATGACGCCGTTCGCGGTCTTCTTCCTGCGCCAGTTCTTCCTCGGCATCCCGCGCGAGGTCGAGCAGGCGGCGCTCATCGACGGCGCGGGCGCATGGACCGTCTTCTGGCGGGTGGTGCTGCCCATGACGAAGGGCCCCCTGCTCACCCTGGCCCTGACCACCGCGGTCTGGACCTGGAACGACTACCTGTGGCCGCTGCTGGTGGCTCCGGGCGAAGAGTCGCGGGTGCTCACCGCGGCCCTCGGCGTCTTCCTCAGGCAGTCGCCGAACACGGCGCCCGACTGGACCGGCCTGATGGCGGGCTCGGCGTTGTCGGTCATCCCGGTCCTGCTGCTGGTGGCCTTCTTCGGCCGCCGGCTCGTGGACTCGATCCAGTTCTCCGGCATGAAGGGATAAATGATGAAAAAGCTGGTCATAGCGGTGAGTGCCGTGGTGCTCACCGCGTCATGCGGCGGGGGCGGTGGCGTGTCCGCCGGCGACGGGGTCACGCTGAACTACGTGCTCTGGGACGACGTGCAGCAGGGGGCCTACCAGCAGTGCGCGGACGCCTTCCAGAAGGCCAACCCGGACATCACCATCAAGATCACCCAGAGCGCCTGGGACCAGTACTGGCAGAACCTCACCACCCAGATGGTCTCCGGCGACGCCCCGGACGTGATCACCATGCAGGCGTCGTTCTATCCCCAGTTCGTGAAGAACGGCCAGCTCCTGGACCTGCAGCCGATGGTGACCGCCGACAAGGTCGACCTCACCCAGTACTGGCCCGGCCTGGCCGAGCAGTGGGTCAAGGACGGCAAGAGGTACGGCCTGCCCAAGGACTGGGACACCATGGCCATCGTCTACAACGTCAAGCAGGCCAAGGAGGCCGGCGTCGACCTGAGCGACCTGACCTGGAACCCGGACGACGGCGGCACCTTCGAGGACGCCCTGGCCAAGCTCACCGTCGACACCGCCGGCAAGCGCGGCGACGAGCCCGGCTTCGACAAGACGAAGATCGCCGTGCACGGCTACGCCCCCGAGCTGAACGACGGCTCCCTGGGCCAGAACAGCTGGGGCAACCTGGCGGTCTCCAACGGCTTCTCCTTCATCGACAAGAACCCGTTCGGCACCAAGTACTTCTACGACGACCCCAAGCTCATCGAGACCGCGACCTGGTACAAGAGCATCGCCGACAAGGGCTACACCCCGTCGTACGACAAGACCAGCTCACTCGGCACCGACGCCGTGCTCACCTCCGGCAAGGCCGCGCTCGGCATCACCGGCTCCTGGATGATCAAAACGTACCTGGACGCCACCGAGCAGGAGTTCGCCTTCGCCCCGCTGCCGACCGGCCCGCTGGGCCGCAAGTCCTCCTTCAACGGCCTGGCCGACGTGATCTACGCCGGCACCGAGCACAAGGACGCCGCCTGGAAGTGGGTGAAGTTCCTCGGCTCCACCGACTGCCAGAACATCGTCGCCGACAACGCCGTCGTCTTCCCCGCCATCCTCAGCGCCACCGAGCGGGTGCTGGCCGCGCACGAGAAGGCCGGCCGGGAGGTGCAGCTGTTCGTGGACGAGGCCAAGGCGAAGGACGGCACGTTCCTGCTGCCGGTCAGCGACCACGGCGACGAGATCAACCAGATCGTGGGCACCGCGCTCGACGAGGTCTGGCTCGGCCAGAAGGACGCCAAGACCGCCCTGACAGCGGCGAACCAGCAAGTGAACGGCCTGTTCGCGGGAGGCTGAGATCATGAGTCCCCCCTAGCGAGAGGCAGAGCATGCGACTTCCCCGGCATCTGATCGCGGCGCTGGCCGCCTTCTGCACCGTCGCACTGACCGGGACGGCCCAGGCGGAGACCCGGACACAGGCGCGACCCGCGCCCACCGCCGCCTCCGAAAAGGTCGAACTGCCCGCCCCCGTCCCCTGTCCCGGCTGCTGGCGGCCCGCGCTGAGGACGAGCTGGCAGTGGCAGCTCGCGTCCGTGCCCAAGGAACCGTTCAGCGATGTCACGATGTACGACATCGACGGCTTCGACGCCACGGCCGCGACCGTGCGCCGCCTGCACGCCACCAAGGCGGGCCGCAAGGTCGTCTGCTACATCAGCGCCGGATCGTACGAGGACTGGCGGAAGGACGAGGGCGACTTCCCCGCCTCGGTGCTCGGCGACCCGCTCGACGAGGAGTGGGAGGGCGAGCGCTGGCTCGACATCCGCAAGTACACCGGCGCCCTGGGCGACGTCATGCGAGCCCGCCTGGACATGTGCAAGGCCAAGGGCTTCGACGCGGTCGAGTTCGACAACGTCGACGGCTACACCAACGAGACCGGCTTCGACCTCGACGCCGCCGACCAGCTGCGTTACAACGCATGGCTGGCCAACGAGGCCCACACCCGCGGCCTGTCCGCCGGTCTGAAGAACGACCTCGCCCAGATCCCCGCGCTGCTGCCGTACTTCGACTGGGCGCTCAACGAGCAGTGCTGGCAGTACAAGGAGTGCACGACGAAGCAGAACGGCGACTACGGCTACGACCGGTTCGTCGCGGCGGGCAAGGCGGTGTTCACGGTCGAGTACGAGCTGCCCACCTCGAAGTTCTGCACCAAGTCCAACGCCCAGAACTTCAACTCGCTGAAGAAGAAACTGAAACTGGACGCGTACCGAGTCGCCTGCCGATAGCCATCCCCGGTCGTGCGCCGCCCCGCACGACCGGGCCTTCTTGACGTGATCCCCGGACGGCCGAGAGGATGGCGGCTTCATCCAGAGGATCCGAGGGACCTGGCCCGGCGACGATCCGGCAACCTGCCTGCGCGAAGGTGCCAATGCCAGGAACGATGAGGAGAGCCATGCGGCCGCGGCTTGACGTTCCCGTGCTCCACGGATCGCTCGTACGACTGGAACCGCTCACCGCGGGTCACACGGCGGATCTCGTACGGGCGGCAGAGGAGGATCGTTCCTCCTACGCCTACACCCTGGTGCCACGGGCCACCGAGATGGGCGCCTACCTGGCGGCGCAGTTCGCCCGCGAACGCGAGGGACTGATCCCCTTCGCCCAGGTTCGAGTGGCGGACGGGATGGCGGTGGGCTGCACCGCCTTCTGGAACCCGCGCACCTGGCCGGCCCGACCGGAGCTCCGCGCCATCGAGATCGGCTGGACCTGGCTCGCCGCCTCGGCCCAGGGCACCGGGATCAACGTCGAGGCGAAGCTCCTGCTGTTCACCTACGCGTTCGAGACGTTGGGCGTGACCCGCGTGGACCTCAAGACCGACGCCCGCAACGAACGCTCCCGCCACGCGATCGAACGCCTCGGCGCCTGTTTCGAGGGCGTGCTGCGCAACTGGTCACCATCGTGGGCCCCCGGTGAGGAGGGGCAGCTACGCGACTCCGCCATGTTCTCGGTCATCGACACCGAATGGCCCGCCGTCAAGTCGTCCCTGCACGCCCGCCTCGAAGTCACCGATCCATGACAAAGCTGTGCACCTCTTTCCGCCCCGCGTACGCACGCACGGTCGCCGCCCCCTCCCCCAGCACACCCACGAGAGAAACACCCAGCGGCCCGATCTCCTGTTCCTCCCGCTCACAGCTCAGGAGGTCGCAGAGTCATCCAGCGACAATTAATAAAGCCGCAGCAGAAACCCTGGACCATGCTCATTAGGGCCCGTCGCCGCGGGTGAAGACGGGGACAGGGGCGACGCCGGCCCGATGGGCACGAAGGACCGAGATGGACGGTGACCTTCCGCTCCGGGGGCGCGTCGTCTAGAGATAGCAAGAGCTGCTGAGTTGAGGCTTCCGGAAGCCTGTTCTTGTGCATCATGATCGATAAGCTGATCACTATGGGCGGCGGCGAACCATCTCTCCAACTGGCGGACGTGACCACCGCATTGACCACGGCGCTCACTGCTCTGAAAGCCGTGGATCCCAGTCCGGCATATCGCGTGGTCGGCACTAGCGCTGCTCTTCTGCAGGGCGTCCACCTGCCGGTCGGAGACATCGACCTCTTGGTGGCTCAACGAGAGAACGTGGACACGTTTGCCGCCGCTCTCTCATCGTTTCCCTGCCTTCACGCTGCATCTTGGCTCCCCGAAGCTTCGCAGTACTACGTCAATTACGACGTGGACGGGGTGGACGTGGGCATGAGCACCGTTGAGAAGCAAGCCGACTCAGACGGGATGGAATGCGTCGGCCGCGGCCCATGGCGGCACTACGTCCTGGTCGAGTGTGGCTCTCACCGTATCCCCGTGGTTCGCCTGGAACTACGGCTGGTCACAGAACTCCTGCGAGATCGCCCTGATCGATATGAACCTCTCCTCGACCACATGAGCGTGCACGGGTTCGATGCTGAACTTCTGCAGCAGGCCATGAATGTTCGCCGCCTATCGGCGGAACGGCAGCGACTCGTTCAGGATCGCCTCGCCCACTCGTCCTCCTCAGGAACTTCTGCGGAACAGGCACTAAGGGACCGGTCGCCGGGTTGATACTTGATCACCCTCCTCATTCGGGTGACGCTCGTGCCGACAGCGCCGTGCGTGAGGGCGGTGGTGACGAGCTCCGAGGCCGGCAGCTCAGCGACTTCCGGTACGTATTCCGATCTTGACGGTAGTCCAGCGACATGATCCAAAGGAGACACCGGCCCGTCCCGTCAGAGGGCGGATCGATGTCAACAGCACAGATCGCCCCAAGAAGGGAAGTCGCTATGGACGTCGGGAAGAGCAGGCGCCTGGCCACGCTCGCATCAGTGGGTGCGCTGACGGCAGCACTGTTACCGATAGGAGGTATGGCTACCGCCTCGTCTGCCACGCCTCAGGTTCATGCCTGTGTCAGCAAGATCACCCGCGTTGCTCGGATAGTCGACCCGGGAGCCGGGTGTCTCTTCACCGAGGTTGCCGTCCAGTGGGGTGCCGAAGGACCGGCCGGCCCGGTGGGAGCCGCTGGACCGCAGGGCGAGCAAGGGCCCAGGGGTGACAGCGGCCCCGCCGGGCCCCAAGGCGAAGCGGGGGAGACCGGCCCGCAAGGCCTCAAGGGCGACGCGGGGGAGACCGGCCCCCAGGGCGAACAGGGGCTCCAGGGAGCACAGGGACCCAGGGGTGAGAAGGGTGATCCCGGAGGAGTGAGAGGGGCCGAAGTGAAGGAGGCTCCCATCATCGGCGGCTCCGGCGCGGCCATGTGCGACCCCGGCCAGTCCGCGACCGGCGGTGGCTACAAGATCAACAACGGTGCGGGCCACGCCTACCAGAGCCTTCCCGTATTCGGCGTGTCCAAAGATCCACGAGGCTGGGAAGTCAGGGCAACCAACTCAGCCAACGGAACCGTCTATGTCATCTGCGCCCCCTGGGGCTAACCAACCCCCTGACTTTCGGCATCCCAAGCAGACCTTCGCCGCTCATTCAAGCGCCACATGATCGAGAAGAGAACAGCCTCATCGGCCTTTCGAGGGCCACAGTGACATAGGACCGCCTGCACGGTTTCAGAGGAGCAACCACACGACCGCTTTCAGCGCACGGAGAGCTATCCTGTCAAAGAGCCAGAATATCCTGGCTCTTTGACAGTAATTTACGGAGCGTGATCACTTCATCACGCATGCTTCTGGCAAAGGATCCAGGCATGCAGCGACCACCGCCCCCGATCTTCCCGATCTTCCGCTCCCAGATCACTTGTGCGGTTCTGACGCACACGTACGTGGGTGGCGGGGAGCAGTCTGTCACCGAGTTGGCCGAGGCCATCGGGACCGACAGTGGCACCATGACCCGCGAGGTGTTCAAGCTCGAACAAGCCGGGATCCTGACCAGTCGCCACGTAGGGCGCACCAAACTGGTGCGGGCCAACCAGACGGCCCCCTTTTATGAGCCGTTGCGGGACCTCGTCACGATCACTCTGGGCCCCGCACAGGTCCTCGCCGAGGAACTAGCCCACATCGAAGGGATCGAGGAAGCCGCTGTCTTCGGCTCGTGGGCGGCACGCATGCGTGGAGAGCCGGGCCCCGCCCCGGTGGACATCGACCTTCTCGTCATCGGCCGTCCCGATCGCGACGATCTCCACGACGCCACGGCACGGGCAAGGTCCAGGCTCGCGCGCGAAGTCAACACTGTGATCATCACCAGCGCCCGATGGCAGGCGAACGAGGACGGATTCATCCGTGAACTCCACAACCGCCCACGGGTGACAGTGCCCCTCTTCCTCGGAGACAGCTGATGGTGAGTTGGGCCCGTGGGAGGGACGAGATCGTCGGCATGCTTCAGCGGCGCGAGCTCACCCAGGTGGTCGCGGATACCGAGCTCGCCGAACGGATGCTGTCGACCGCCAGGTAACACCTACTCAGCGCCCAGGCTCTCGCCCGCACGGATCCGCATCTCGCATACGCGGCCCTCCATGACGCGGTTCGCAAGTCCCTGGCGGCGCTCCTCCAGATCCAGGGCCTACGTGCCACGACGACCGGTGGCCACCTAGCGGTTCAGCATGCCGCCCGCGCGCAGTTCGGCGCATCCATGGGAGCGATCCTCCGCCCGGTCGACCGTATCCGTACGACTCGGCACGAAAGCGAGTATCCGACTACGACGACCTGGATCGACGAGGACAGCGTTCGCGACGACCTTCCAGCGGCGACCGCAGTCGTAGATGCGGCAGCCAAGGCCCTTCATCACCTCTCACCGTTCATCTTGTGACGCTGTACTGTCAAAACGCCAGGACATCCTGGCGTTTTGACAGTTGCCAACGAACTGCGATCGGCTCGTCCGCCCCGACGGCTTCGCCCTCGCGACACTGGAGGGCGGGATCGACGTACTGTATGCGGAGACGGCCGTCCGAGGTCTGACCACCAACGATCAGGACGACGTCACGGCGGCGATCGAGCGTTTCGAGGCCATCCGCACCGAGGCGTTGCCGCTGAGCATGTCGCTTGAGCTCATCAAGAGGACAGCGGAGGAACGATGGACCTGAGCAAGGCACGGTGGCGCAAGTCAACCTTCTCCGGTGACAACGGCGGAAACTGCGTCGAAGTCGCAGAGCTGACCTCCGGGTTAGCGGACACCGGTCATGACGACACACTGATCGCCGTACGGGACTCGAAAGACCCCGACGGCCCCAAACTCTTCTTCACCCAGGCCGAATGGGACGCCTTCCTCAACGGCGTCAAAGCCCACGAATTCGACCGCAGCTGACCTTCACCCACAAACCCGCCACAAAGCCCCGGACAGCGAATGGCGGGCCACAACGTTGCGCATACGGTCGGCGATCAACAGTGCGTATCGCTAAAATCACCCCGTGTAGCCAGAGCGGTCGACGGCATCCGTCGCGCCGCTGTGGCCGCCGTTCGCGGCCCTCTCGCGAGCGTTCATCCACTGCCGATGAGAAGGGGTCCAGCCGACCATGCACACAGCCTTCCGCAGCGCCATCCTCACGACCGGCGTCGCCCTCAGCCTGCTCGCGCTCCAGGGCGCGGCAGCCGCGTCCGCGATCCCCACGGGCAACGCCCCGTCCTGCGTCACCGTCTGGCAGAACACGGGCACCATCACCAAGACCGGCTACGCCAGGAACGACTGTGGCCGTACGATGAACCTCAAGATCGTCTGGGCGCACGGCGTCGACGGAAGCTGCCAGACCGCGCGGGCCGGCGACACCATCTCGAGCAAGGTGCCGCGCGGCCCGAGGAACTTCGACGGCGCCGGCCTGTGCTGACCTGAACCGGCAGGCAGGGAACGACCCCCGATCGATGCGACCGGGGGTCGTTCTCTGCCCGGCGTGGGCCGCGAGCGCCGTCAGGACGCCTGCGCACCCCTCGACCGCTTGACGAAGTGCCCGCGGCAGTGGGTGCAGCAAAAGCCATGGGTCTGCCCGTCGCGCTCCAGGATGACGGCATCCTTGAGCGGGACGGTCGCGCCGCAGACCGGATCGACGATCATCCCGTCCTGGACCGGGGCCGAGGGGCCGGTCTTGGCCTCCTCGATCAGTCGCAGGACGTCGGAGGAGCGCTGAGCTCGTCCGCGCAGGCCGTAGCCGCCCTCGGGAAGGCTGATCACGTGGACCACGGCCCGCGGTTCGGGATTTCCCTCCGCTTCCGCCAGTTCCGCGGTGATGCGGGAGATGAGGTGCCCGCCCATCTCCTTCCCCCACATTCCGACGATCACGTTCACCACGTACCAGGGACCCTGCGAGGCGTCGAGCAGACGCCCGCCCCCGCTCCAGACATCCTCCTCGCGCACCACCACGTGAGTGAGCGAGTCGAACAGGTCGATCACGCCGGGATCCGCGTCCACTGCCTCCCCGTCCGCGGCCGACAGCAGACGCCGCCCGGTCAGCCGCCCGGCGAGCCTCCGGCGCTCTTCCTCATCGAAAACGCCCCTGGGCACCAGCAGCTCAACGAACAGCATTGTCGATTCGTCCTTCCCGTTGAGGATCGGTCAGTGGACATGCTGCCGTGCCGGATCGTCGTCGTCGTCAGCCCGGCGGAGGCTCTTCCGCCTACCTCACCGGTCGTAGCAGGCAGGCTCTCTACGACCTGCGGAGTAGGGAACGCCGTGGCGAAGTCCTGGAGGTCAGTCCGCGACCAGGCGGGCGCGCCGGCCTTCGCGCTCGCGCTGCCGCCTGACCACGTACGTCCCCGGCGCGCATCCCGACGCCCCGTGCTCCGGATGCAGCAGGTAAACAGGGGCGGAGGCCTCGAAGATGCCGATCGCCAGCCAGTCGGGGTCGGTCACGCGGGTCGTCCACCGGCAGGTGCCCGGTTCGGCGACGAGTGTGTGCGGGTTGCCGCCGGAGCCGCCGCGGAGCAGTTCGACGCCCTCGGGCGGCACGTCCGTCCACGGGCCGTCCGGCCAGGCGCGCACGGACGGGGCGAGCATGGCCAGCGGGATGACGATGAGGTCGCCCTGGGCCTGGAGGCCGTCGACGACGGGGATGCGCACCGACTGCTCAAGGTGGTCGAGCACGGCGAGTCCGGTCTGCTGAGAGAGCGATGCGAGTGTCACGGTCATGGAGATCACCTCAGGTTCGGCGGAGGAGTTGGGAGTACTGCTCGGCGGACAGCCCGTACGTCCAGGCGGCGGCGTCGACGGGGTCGCGGAGGAAGCCCGGCACGGTCAGCCCGTACTGACGGCGGCGCCCGTCGCGTTCGACCGACCCGTTGACCGCGATGAGCACCTTGGTCTCGGCGCGCATGTCGTACAGGCGCAGGTGTGAGCCGGGGTTGCCGGGGTCCGGTGCGGTGGCGACCAGGTGCAGCCCGGCCTGCTCGATGTAGGCCGGCCAGCCGAGGCGCTCGATCGCGCACCGCCTGATCTCGACGTTGGGCTCGCGGGCGATCCGCTCGACGCTGGGATCGGTGATCACCCAGGCGGGCACCCGCCTGCCGTGCCAGGCGTGCGCGTCCCAGCCGTCGGTGTAGCGGATGGCGGGGCCGTCGGCGCGGTGCAGCCTTACCTCGCCGATGTCGTCCCCCGGCTCGGTGTGCAGCGCGACGGGCCGCTCGGAGACGACGCACACGCCTTCGCGGGGCCACCACCAGCCGCACGATCGGACCGCTGCGGCCCACAGGTCCAGCTGATGGGTCTGCTCAGGTGTGAAGACCACGCCGACCGCCCGGCGCAGGCCGTCGTAATGGGCGATCCAGGACGGTGACTGGGCCGCGTACCAGCGGTCGGCCGGGTCGTAGCGGGACTCCCGCCGCTGCAGGAGTGCTTCCGTCAGTGCGCTGTCGACGGACCGCGCCAGCGGCGCGCGGACCACCCTGCCGATCAGCTGGTCCAGCGGACGTTGGGCCCAGGTGAGCCGGCCGTTGAGCCCCATGCAGAGCGTCTGCATGAGGGAGATCAAGGCGCGCGTCACCGGCCAGTCGGCCAGTCGTTCGATGCTCTCCGCGGGGCGGATGCCCGGCGGGACGGTCTCCAGGGCCATGAGCGGCGAGGAGACCCAGTGGAAACGGGGTGGGGCGTACCCGATCAGGCGATAGAGCCCGGAGATGGCCGCCTCGGCGGCCGGACGGTCGGCGGGCCGCGTCGTCAGCGCGCAGCCCATCCATTCTTCCCGGATCTCGGCAGCTTCCCGCTGCACGAGCGTGTTCACCGGAGGGGGGCGACAGCGCCCCTTTCATTGATCATGCCGCAGATGGTGACAGATCGGCACGCCATCTGTCTAGTAGTAACCCCTTTCGCCGTCGATGAGCTCCCGGATGACGTCCAGGTGGCCGGCGTGCCGGCCGGTCTCCTCGACCATGTGGATGAGCATCCAGCGCAGCGACGCCTGGGCGGAGCGGAAGTCCGGATGTTTGCCCACGTCATCCATCGAGTGGGCGGCGACGATCTCGTTGGACACCGCGCACTGCCGCTCGTACTCCTCCAGAAGCCGGGCGAGCGGGACGCCGTCGGCCATCATGTCGGCGTCCTCGGGCCCGTCCTCGTCGAACTGGGGGCCGGTGGCGGGCCGGCCCAGGAACAGCACCTCGAACCAGCAGTGCTCGACCCAGCGCAGGTGGGAGACGACGCCCGCCATCGTCATCAGCGGGGAGTCCGGCAGGACGGGCCGGTGGGCGTCCTGCTCGGACAGCCCCTCGCACTTGTAGTGCACGATCGCGCGCTGCATGTCGAGCCAGCCGACCAACTGGGTGCGTTCGTCCGCCACCAAGGGTGGGCGGCTGCGAGGAGGTGTCATGGACGCTGACGCTACTTCAACCGCCGTCACATCTCACCAGGATTTCTACCGGCGGCAGAGGGTCCTGTCCTTCGGCGGGACGCGGCTGATCAGATAGCGGTCGACCGCGCCGTTCACGCAGGCGGAGGGGCCGCCGTAGGCGGTGTGGCCGTCGCCGTCGTAGCCGAGCAGCACGCCGGACGAGAGCTGGCCCGCCAGCGCTTCGGCGTCCTTGTACGGCGTGGCGGGGTCCCGGGTCGTGCCCACCACCAGGATCGGCGGCGCGCCCTTGGCCCGCACCCGGCCGACGATGCCCTCGGCGCCCTTGACCGGCCAGAAGGCGCACGGTGAGAGCAGCCCGTCGGAGAAGTACTTGCCGAAGTAGCGCGACTCGGGCACGTACGTCACCTCCGAGCGGGTGGCCCTGCTCGTGGGCGGGTAGTCGGCGCAGTTGACGGCGGTGAAGGCCTCGCCGCTGTTGTCGTAGGAGCCGTCGGCCAGCCTGCCGTTGTAGCCGTCGGCGAAGGTCAGCAACGCCGTCCCGTCGCCCTTGAAGGCTTCGCCGAGCGCGGCGCGCAGCGACGGCCACCGCTCGCGGGAGTACATGGCGGCCATCACGCCCCGCCACACGAGCGCCTCGTTGACCTGCCTGCCGTCGAGGTCGTTGCGCAGCGGCGACCTGTCGGCCCGCCTGAACAGCTTCGCCACCTGCTTGAACGACGCGCTGACCTTGTGCGTCCTGAACGGGCAGCCCGGCCTGTCGTAGCAGTCGCGCAGGAAGGACGTGAACGCCGTCTCGAAGCCGTGCGCCGCCGCGCCGGGAGCGCCGCCGCGCGTGGCGGGGTCGATCGCGCCGTCGAGCACCATCGCCCGCACCCGCTTCGGGAACAGCTCGGCGTACGTGGCGCCGAGCAGCGTGCCGTACGAGAAGCCGAGGTAGGTCAGCCGCCGGTCGCCCAGCGCCGCCCGCAGCACGTCGATGTCCCGGGCGGCGTCGCGGGTGCCGACGTGGGCCAGCAGACTGCCGGAGTTCGCCTTGCAGCCCTGGGCGTATATCTGCTGGTACGCGTCGCCCTTGCGGACCTCGGACGGGGTGTCGGGGGTGGGGTCGAGCGCGTGGTAACTGTCCAGCACGCCGTACGAGACGCAGCGGACGGGCGAGGAGAGCCCGACGCCGCGCGGGTCGAACCCGACCACGTCGAAGCGGGCGAGCATCGCGGGCGACAGGAACCGCTTGGCGTTCCTGGCCAGCTCCACCCCCGACGCTCCGGGACCGCCGGGGTTGAGCACGAGCGAGCCGATCCGCTTCGGCCCCTTGGCCCGCAGCCGGATCACCGCGATCTCGATGCGCTTCCCCTGGGGCTTGGCGTGATCGAGCGGCACCTTGACCTTGGCGCACTGGAACCCGCCGCCGCAGGCGGACCAGGCGAGCCGCTGCCCGTCGTGGCCGCCCGTTCCTTCCGGGCCGCCGGCCTGCGCGGAGGCAGGCACGGCGGAGCCGAGCAAGCCGGTGATCGACACTAAGATGACCGCGAATAAGCGTCGCATGTTCCCGTCTCCATCTGGCGGCCGCGTGGACTTTCCCTGGCTCCCAGATGGTCGGCGAAACCGGTTGCGACGCCCTTTAACCCGGCTGACGAACTGCGGTCACGATGAGGCCACACCCCGGGCGGAGAGCGGGACCCCGACGGTGATCTCGCCGCTCAGCCTGTAGGCGCCCTGAAGGTCGAGGTCGTCGCCGCTCCAGAACTTGCCCGGGTCGTACCAGTTGGGGCGGCGGCCCGTCGGCAGCAGCCCCATCGCCTCGTAGGTGACGGCCACGACCTCCGCGCAGTAGGCGCTCTCCAGCGTGCGCTCGCGCGCCCGGCGGCGCAGCTGCGGGACACGGCCCCTGGCCCAGCGCGCAGCCAGCCGCGCCGTGGACGGGAACGGCGTGCCGTCCAGCCGGGCCACGGTGCGCAGCGCCGCGTCCTCCATCTCGGCGGTCGCCTGGGGTTCGAGCTGCCGCAGCCAGGGGCGCTGGCCGTAGCGGTCGGCCCAGACCGTCACCGCGTCACGCAGGTCGTGCAGCTGCACGCCGCGCTGGTGGGTGCCGGACCACAGGTCGGGCAGCGACCTGCCGAGCTCGGCATGCCACATCATGGGCGGCATGTCCTCGATCACGATCGCCATGCCCACATGGTTGACCGGGCTGTTGGTCATCGTCTGGATGGCGCGGTCGGGCACCGAACGCCCCCGGAAGATCCACAGATCGCCGGTCCTGGTCAGCTCAACGGCCTCGTCGAGAGTCAGCACACCGCTAGCGTAGGCACATGCGCTTGTGGAAGATAATCGGGCTGGCAGGAGCCGCGGGCGTCGCGGCCACCGGAGTGGCGATCGCGCGCGCCGAGCGCCGCCGCCGCGCCTACACACCGGAAGAGATCAGGGTACGGCTCCGCGAGCGGATCGAGGATCAGCCGGAGGGCCGCAGGTCGTAGACGAAGACCACGTCGGGATAGGCCGGGTTGTCGTCGTAACCCTGGATCCCGCCGAGGTAGGCCCTGCGTGAGTTCACCACCCACGGGATCGCCGCGGCGGCCCGCTTGTCCAGCACCCGCACGGTGGCCTGGGCGAAGGCGCGCTGCGCGGCGGCCTGGTCGGTCACGATCAACTCCGGCAGCGTCTCGAGCAGGGCGTCGGTGGCCGGGTCGTTCATGTACGACAGGTTGAACAGCGGCGGGTCCGCACTGTGGAAGACGTTGCCGAACCAGGAGTAGCCGTCGGCGTAGTCCGGCCACCAGTACATGAGGAAGATGTCCTGGCGCTTCTTCTTGCCCTCCTCCCACTGGGCGGTCCAGGGCATCGCCCTGGCCTTGAGCGTGACGTTGAGCGGGGCGAGGTCCCGGCGCAGCCTCCTGACGAGCAGCCGCTGGTCGGTGTCGCCCTCGGCGTAGGAGAGGGTCAGCGTGAGCGGCTCGCCCCCGGGGCCGTACCCGGCCTGCTGCAGCAGAGTGGCCGCGGCCTGCAGGTCCTGCCTCGGCACGCGGCCCCGGACGTGACCGAGCAGCCCCTCGGGCACGATGCCGCTGGCGGGCGCGACCCCGCCGCGCAGGGCCCTGACCACGCCCCCGTAGTCGACGGCCTTCTGCACCGCCCGCCGCACCCGCAGGTCGGTCATCGGCCCGTTGGCCATGTTGAACAGCAACATCGCCGTCTGGAACGAGGGCTGCTCGGCCGTGCGGATGCCCGGCGTGGCCGCCGCCCTGGCGAACAGCCGGGAGTCGAGCCGGTACACGAAGCTGACCTCGCCGCGCAGCAGCAGCCGCCAGGCCCGGGTGGGATCGGGCACGACGCGGTACTTGACCGTGCGGTAGTGCGGCCGGTCCCAGCCTCCCCAGTAGTCGCCGTACGACTTGAGCGTGAGCTCGTGCTCACTGCCCTTCTTCCACGCGGCCACGGTGTACGGCCCGGAGCCGGCGTCCCGGCCCGCCGCGAACCAGGTGCGCAGGTCGGGCGCCGCCTCGGTGTCGTAGATGTAGGCCGCGTACGCGGAGGAGGCCACCAGGTCCAGCGGGACCGGGTAGCGCAGCGTGAAGATCACGGTCGACGGATCCTCGGCCCGGATGGAGGAGACGGCATCCCAGATGTAGGAGGCGCCGGTCTTGGCCTGCCGGGTGCGCTCGATCGAGGCCTTGACCGCGCTCGCGTCGAGCGGCCGGCCGGTGTGGAAGGTCACGCCCTGGCGGATGGTGAACGTCCACGTGCGGCCGTCGGGAGAGGTCCGCCACGAGGTCGCCAGCCGCGGACCGGCCCTCTTGGTGACCGGATTCCACAGCGTGAGCGTCTCGTAGACGTTCTGCAGCGCGACGACTTCGTTGGAGTAGGACCGGCTCGGGTCCCACTCTGTGATCATGTCCAGGTGCCTGACGTAGACGAACGCCGAATCTCCTGGCGGAGCCTGCCGCACCTCGGGCGGGACCGAGCAGGCCGTGATCAGCAGCACCAGCGCGGCGACCGCTGCGAGTCGACGGCGCAACCTATCTCCCTCAGTGACCGAATCTACCTGCGAAACCTACTGCATGATCATGGTTACATGTCCAAAGGCGCTGAAAAATTGGGCATTCCGGAGATCCGATTGCTATCCTCTTGGCTTGTCCCGTCCGGGGTTGCCAGCAGGGGACCGACCGGAGTGAGGTGTCATGGGTCGTAGCCGCACGATCCGCACAAAGATCATCGGCCTGCTGCTGGTTCCGCTGGCTTCGATGGTCGTGCTGTGGGGAGTCATCACCGCGGTCACGGCCGGTGAGAGTCTGGAGCTCCGGCAGTACACCACGCTCTGGACCAACCTGCGTCATCCCGCGCACAAGCTCGGCAACGAGTTGCAGCGTGAACGCCTCGCCTCGGTGAAGTTCCTGCATGCCGGAAAGACGGCCGACGACAGGTCGGCCATCTCCCAGCAGCGTGCTCGCAGTGACAGGGCAAGAGAGGAATTCAAGAAGCTCTCGGGCCGGTCCCGGGACACGTCGGAGGCGATCCGCACGCAGGTTGACGTGGTTCACACGCAGTTGAGCAGGCTCGACTCGGTCAGAGGGGAGATCGACGCGGGCCTGTCCGATCGGCTGCACACGGTCGAGGCCTACAACGCGGCCATCGACGCGCTCTTCGGGCTGCACCGGCGGGTCGGCTTCATCGACGACATCCCGATCTACGAGCAGTCCCGCCTGGTCATCGACCTCGGCTACGCCGAGGAGCTGCTGACCAGGGAGCAGGCCATCGCGATCGGCCCCACCACGGCGGCCGAGCGCAGGCTCTTCACCCAACTCGTGGGCAACCGGCGCTTCCTCATCGACCACGCGCTGGGCGAGCTCGACCCCGCCCTGCGCGAGATCCAGGTCGCGATCATCACCTCGCCCGCCTATCAGCGGCTGCGGCTGATGGAGGACCAGATCATCGCCGGCGGCGCGCCGCGCGGCTGGCTCGCCACGACCGAGGCGCTGTCCAAGTCGTTCGCGGAGGCGCAGCTCAAGGCGAGCATGACGCTCTCGGCCCGGTCCGAGCCGGTGGCCGACGCGGTGCTCGTCCGGGCGCTCATCCTCGCGGGCACCTGTCTCCTGCTGATCATCGTGTCGATCGTCTTCACGCTGCGGATGGGCAACCGCCTGTCCAAGGAGCTGTTCACCCTCAGGGAGGCGGCGCTCGACGTGGCCAGGGAGCGGCTGCCGCAGGTCGTCGCCAAGCTCCGCAGCGGGGAAGCGGTGGAGGTGCCCGAGCTGTCGGTGGCCAGCACCACCGTGGAGATCGGCGACGTGGGCCAGGCCTTCTCCACCGTCCAGCAGACCGCGGTGGAGGCGGCCGTGGGCCAGGCGCAGCTGCGCGACGGCGTCGGCCACGTCTTCCGCAACCTGGCCAGGCGCAGCCAGACGCTGCTGCACCGCCAGCGCATCCAGCTGGAGGACATGCAGCACAAGGCCACCGACCCGGACGCGCTCGAAGACCTGTTCCGGCTGGACCACCTGACGACGCGTATGCGCCGCCACGCCGAGGGCCTGATCATCCTGTCGGGCGCCACCCCGGGGCGCGGCTGGAGTCGGCCGGTGCCGCTGCTGGACGTGGTCCGGGGCGCGGCGGCCGAGGTCGAGGACTACCAGCGGGTCATCGTCGAGCCGATGCCCGCGCAGCGGCTGGACGGGCCCGTGGTCGGTGACGTGATCCACCTGATCGCCGAGCTGATCGAGAACGCCACCGTCTACTCACCCCCGCACACCACGGTCATGGTGCGCGGGGAGGCGGCCGCCCGCGGCTTCGCCGTCCACGTCGAGGACCGCGGGCTCGGCATGAGCGCCGAGGAACTGGCCGACTTCAACGGACGGCTGGCCAGTCCTCCCGAGTTCGACCTGGCCGACAGCGAGCAACTGGGTCTTTTCGTCGTTTCCCGACTGGCAGCCCGGCATGACATCCGCGTGACGTTGCGCGGTTCACCATATGGAGGGACCACCGCCATCGTGCTGATCCCGGCAGAGCATGTGACAGATCCCCCGGCCGAACCGGCGGAACCCATCAGGCAGCCGGCACGCCCCATGCGGGTGGTGCAAGGTGAGTGACGAGCGCTGGCTGGACGAGGACGCCGGCCCCATCGTCCCGGCCTACTTACTCACCAGAGGCCGGACCGTGCCCGCGAGCGAGGCCATCGACCTCATCGCGGTGATCATCACCTCCGGCGGGCTCACCCCGCCGGTCGGGCTCGGTCCCGAGCATCTGATCATCCTGCAGAAGTGCACCAAGCCGACCCGGCTGGTGGACGTCGCGGCCGAGCTCAACCTGCCCATCGGCGTGGTGCGGGTGCTCGTCGGCGACCTCCACACGCAGCAGCTCGTCCAGGTGGAGTCGCCGCCTCCGGCCCCCGACGCCACGGTGCTCCTGGAGGTGATCACCGGGCTGAAGGCGCTGTGACGCCCCCTCAGGCGCTCAGCACGTCTTCGGCCCGGTGACAGGCCCCCGCTCAGGCGCTCAGCACGTCCTCGGCCCGGTGACAGGCCACCCGCCGCCCCGCCACCTCACGCAGCGCGGGAGCGCGCTCACACTCGGGTACGGCCAGCGGACAGCGCAGGCGGAACGGGCAGCCCGTCTCAGCCGGCCGCGTCTCGGCCCGCCCTCTCGCCACCGGCGGCTCTCCCCCCAGCTTCGGTACGGCCTCGCGCAGCGCCAGCGTGTAGGGATGGGCGGGTCGGGCGAGAAGGTCGGCCGTGCCTCCGGACTCGACCACGCGGCCCGCGAACAGCACGTGGGAGGTCCTGCACAGGCGTGCCACGATCGCCAGGTTGTGGGTGATGAGCAGGCGTTCGGTGTCGAGCCCCGCCAGCAGGTCGAGGATCTTCGCCTGCACCGTCACGTCCAGGGCGCTGGTGGGCTCGTCGAGGATGAGCAGGCGCGGGCGCACGGCCAGCGCCCTGGCGATCACCACGCGCTGGCGCTGGCCGCCGGAGAGCTGGTGCGGGCGGCGGGCGGCCAGGTCGGGGCTGAGGCCGACCTGTTCGAGCAGGCCGGGGACGCGGTGCCGGTCGCCGCGCGGCAGCGCCTCGGCGATGGAGCCGCCGACGCGCATCCGCGGATCCAGGGCCTCGGCCTGGAAGACCGGCTGTACGTCACTGCGGAACTTCCGCATATCCACTTTTCTCAGGTCTTGCTCGCCGTACCAGATATTTCCTGACAGGGGGGCGAGGAGGCCGAGGAAGGCGCGCGCCAGCGTCGTCTTGCCCGACCCGCTCTCGCCGATCAGGCCGACCCCGCCCTCGGTGATGTCCAGGGTGACGTCGTGCACCACAGGCGTACGGCCGTAACCGAGTGTCACCCGCTCCGCCCGGAGCGACGTCCGCACCGACGTCCTCACACCAGGGCTCCTTTCCGCCGCGTCTTCATGGGAGGGCCTCCAGGAGTTCGCGGGTGTAGGGGTGGGAGGGGTGGGCCAGCACCTCGGCGGCGGGGCCGCTCTCGACGACCTCGCCGTCCTTCATGACCAGCACCCGGTCGGCGATCGTGGACACCAGGGCCAGATCGTGGGAGACGAGCAGCAGCGCCAGGCCCCGCTGCTCCCGCAGCCTCCGCAGCACCCCGACGACCTCCGCCTGCACGGTCACGTCCAGGGCGCTGGTGGGCTCGTCGGCCAGGATCACCTCGGCGCCCAGCGCGATGGCCAGCGCGATGGCGAACCGCTGCGCCTGACCGCCGGAGATCTCGTGCGGGTAGCGGCGCAGGATCTCCGGATCGAGCATGACCGCCTCGACGGCCTCCGCCATGACCCGCTCCAGCCCGCCCTTCCCGGACCCGCCCGCCGCAGGGCCACGGGCCGCAGGGTCACCGTCGCGGGTGTCGCCGACGGGCGGGCCGGCGATGCCGTGCAGCTTGAGGGCGCGGCGCATCAGGGTGCCGAGGCGGGTGGTGGGGCTCAGGGCGGCCTGCGGGGACTGCATGACCAGGGCCACGCGCGCGCCTCTGATCTCGCGGAGCCGCCGGGCGGATGCCTGCAGCACCTCGACCCCACACACCCGGATATATCCCGAAATTTCGGCACCCTCCGTGAGCCCGAGCAGGGACAGCAGCGTCGTCGACTTGCCCGAGCCGCTCTCCCCCACGATGGCCACGCACTCCCCCGCGCTCACGTCCAGCTCCGGCACCCGCGCGACGACCCGCGTCCCGTACCGCACCTGAAGGTCCCGGACCTCGATCACCTGACGACCCTCCGGGGATCCAGCGCGTTGCGCAGCCCCTCCCCCAGCACGTTGAACGCGAAGGCCGTCACCAGGATCGCCAGCCCGGGGAAGGTGACGACCCACCAGTTGGTGGTGAACAACGTCTGCCCCTGGTCCACCATCAGCCCCCACTCCGCCGTCGGCTCCTGCGCGCCCAGCCCCAGGTACGACAGCGCGGCGGCGGTGAGGATGACCCCGCCCGCGTCGAGCGAGAGCTGGACCAGGACGGGCGTGATCGAGTTCGGCAGGACGTGCCGTACGATGATCACCGGCGCGGGCACGCCGAGGCAGCGGGCCGCGTCCACGTACGGGCGGGTGGCGACGGAGGCGGCCACCGACGCCGACAGCCGCGCGTACCACGGCCACCAGGTCACCGCGATGGCCACGATCACCGTCGTGACGTTCGGCTGCAGCACCATGGCCAGCATCAGCGACAGCAACAGCGCGGGAAAGGCCAGGAACACGTCCGTCACCCGCATGATCACGTCACGCACCCAGCCGCCGGCGTACCCGGCGACCAGGCCGAGCGTGACGCCCACGGCCGCCGACACCGCCAGCACGGACACGGCGATGAACAGCGACGTACGGCCGCCGTACAGCACTCTGGTGAGCACGTCGCGGCCGACCTGGTCGGTGCCGAACCAGTGCTCGGCGCTCGGCGCCAGCAGGGCGTTGACCGGATCCACCTCGTCCGCCGGGTACGGCGCGAGCCAGGGCGCGAGCAGCGCGGCCGCCGCGATGACCACGATGAGCACCGCGCCGGTGGCGGCGAACCGGTCGGTGATCCTGGGGAGGGTACGGCGCAGCCGCGCCTCGGGGAGTCCTGTCACCATGCTGCCATCCGGGCTGTCATCCGGCCCTGACCCTCGGGTCGATCAGGCCCTGAAGGAGGTCCACGACGAGGTTCGCCAGCACGTAGACCACCGCGACCAGCAGGGTCACCCCCGCGATGGCCGGGGTGTCGAGCGAGGAGATGGCGGAGGCGGCGTAGCGGCCCAGGCCCGGCCAGTTGAAGACGGCCTCGACCAGGAAGCCGTTGACGATCGAGTAGGCGAAGACCAGGGCGATCAACGACAGCACCGGGTTGAGCGCGGGCCGCAGCGCGAACCTGGTCAGGATGGACGTCTCACCGAAGCCGAGCGCGCGTTCGAGCCGGGCGTGGTCCTGGCCGGCCTCCTCGATGAGCATGGCGCGGGTCATCTGGGCGATCACCCCCGTCGGGTAGGCGGCCACCACCAGCGCGGGCAGCACCAGGTGCCGCAGGGTGCTGGTGAAGATGGGCCAGTTGCCGGTGATGAGCGCGTCGACGATGGTGATGTTGGTCCAGAGGGTCAGCGGGCTCGTGGTGTCGAGCGAGGAGTCGTACTCTCCCGCGACGGGGAACCAGCCGAGGTTGCTGGCGAAGACCGTCTGCAGCGCCAGGGCCAGCCAGAACACGGGGACGGAGACGGCCAGCATGCTGGTGACCCGTACCCCTAAGTCCGGAAATTTCGTCTTGAAGCGGGCGGCGAGCACCCCGACCGGAATGCCGACCACGATCGCGAACAGCAGCGCCGCCCCCACCAGCTCCAGGCTCGCCGGGAACGCCAGGAGCAGATCGTCACGTACCGGCTGCCGGGTGTGCAGGCTGGTGCCCCAGTCTCCCGTCACGAGGTCCCTGACGTAGCTCCAGAGCTGCGCCCACAGCGGATCGTCCAGCCCGAACCGCTCCCGCGCGGCGGCGAGCTGCTCGGGCGTGGCCTTGGGGCCGGCGAAGGCCACCGCCGGATCGCCCGGCACCAGCCGCATGACGACGAAGGTGAGCATGACCACGCCGGCCACGACCAGGAGCGCCTGGCCGAGCCGGCGGATCAGGTAGCGCAGCACACAGGCCTCAGCTCGCGCGCTTGAGGTCGTAGAAGAAGACCACGTTCGGATAGGCCGGGTTGTCGGCGTACCCCTGCACGTCCGCCGTCAGCGCGCGCTGGTAGGTCTGCACGTACGGGACCGCGACGGCGGCCTGCTCCTGCATGATCTTCTTCGTCAAGTTCTCGTACGAGGTCTCCGCCGCGAACAGGTCGGTGGCCGTCAGCTTGGGCAGCTCGTCGATGGCCGCGTCGATCTCGGCGTTCTTCAGGTAGGAGAGGTTGAGCTCCGGCTTGTCCTTGCTCCTGAAGACGTTCAGGAACCACGAGTACGCGTCGGGATAGTCCGGATACCAGTACATGACGAAGATGTCCTGGCCCTTCCCCTTGCCCTGGTCCCACTGGGCGTTCCAGGTCATCGGCTTGGCCTGCAGGGTCACGTTCAGCCTCTGCAGCGCCGAGGTGAGCAGGGTGACCAGCAGCTTCTGATCCTCGTCGCCCTGGGCGTAGGTCAGGGTGAGCTTGAGCTCCTCGTTGTCGGCGCCGTAACCCGCCGACGCCAGCAGCTCCTGCGCCCTGTTCAGGTCCTGCTTGGCCTCCAGGTTGGCCACGTGACCGACCAGGCCCTCGGGCACCAGCCCGCTGGCCTTCACACCCGAGCCCTTCAGCGCCGCGAGGAGGCCGTCGTAGTCGATCGCGAGCTGCAGCGCCTGCCGTACCCGGACGTCCTTGGTCGCGCCGCCGGCGGTGTTGAACAGCACCAGCAGGTTCTGGAACGACGGCGTCCGCGTCACCTGCACGCCCTCGGTGTCGCTCGCCTGCTCGAACAGCTGCGGGTTGAGCCGCTGCACGAAGTTGACCTCGCCCTGCTTCAGCAGCTGCCAGGCGGTGGTGATCTCCGGCGTGACCCGGAAGGCGACCTTCTTGTACTGGTCGGGCTTCCAGCCGCCCCAGTAGTCCTCGAACGCCTTCAGCGTGAGCTCGGTCTCCTTGCCCTTCTGCCAGCTGTCGATCGTGTACGGTCCCGTGCCGGCGTCGGTCTTGCCGTCCTTGACCTGGTCCACGGCCTCGGTGTCGTAGATGTAGGCGGCGTAGCCGGAGGAGGCGACCACGTCGAGCGGCGTGGCGTACTTGAGCGTGAACTTCAGCGTCGAGGCGTCAGGGGCCTCGATCGTGTCGACCGCGCCCCAGATGTAGGCCGCGCCCGAGTTCTGCTTGATCGTGCGCTCGATGGCCTTCTTGGCCGCCTCGGCGTCGAGCGGGGCGCCGGTGTGGAACTTCACGCCCTGACGCAGCTTGAACGTCCACTCCTTGCCCTCGGCCGCCGAGCTCCACTCGGTGGCCAGGCGCGGCTCGGGCTTCCTGGTCTCGGAGTTGTAGCGGGTCAACCCCTCGTAGATGTTGGACATCGCGACGATCTCGTTGGAGTACGAGGTCGCGGGGTCCCAGTCGGTCACCACGTCGAGGTTGGGGGCGTAGACGAAGGTGTCGTCGTTGGACGCGGCCGGCTGGGGGGCAGGCTGGGTCGCCGCCGTCTCGCCGGTGCTCGGCGGGGGTGACGCGGCGCCGCGTACCTGGCCGCCCGCGCACGCGGACGCGGCCATGGCCACGGCGCCGGCGAGCCCGGAGAGGAGCAGACGCTTGTGCCAGCGCATGTGGGGGAAGTCCTTTCGATCTGTCACCGGGTGAGGGGTCCGGCGGCTTTGACGTGCACCCGTACGGCGGGTTCCGACAGGTAGCTCAACGGCACCTCGAGGAGATCGACGATCTGGACACCGGCCGGATCCGCGCCTGCCGCGACGGCCCGCGCCGCAGCCTCCTCCTTGACCCTTTCGATCGCTTTTGACCGGCTTTCTCCTGCAGGCATGATCGTATCGACTCTGCCGCTCGCCAGCGCGATGGCTGCGCCGACGGCGTTGGCCACCGACGCGTGCTCCGGGCGGATGACCTGGCTCACCCCGGGGATCCGCTCCGGCAGGAGGAACGCCCCGCCACCCACCGCCACCAGGGGACGGTCGGCCCGGCCGAGGGTCATGCGGTCCACCGCGTCCAGCGCCAGCTCGTCGGCGACGGCCAGCGCCCTTTGCAGAGTGTCGCGAATATCTTCCGACATGTCGCCCACCGCCGCCCGTCCCGCCGACGCCCGTCCCGGCTCCGCCAGCGCCGACAGCGCTGCCTCCAGTCGCTCGTGCCAGTCCGAGACGCCTCGGGGCAGGCGCCCGCCCGCCACGGCCGCGTCCGTGAGCGTCGCGGTGCCGCCGCCGAACACCAGCGCCTCCTCGACGATCCGGTACCCGACCGAGTCCGGCCCGACGGCTCCCCGCCCTACCACGCTCCCGCCGCCCAGCGCGATGGCCAGGATGTCCGGCATGCGGAAGTTCGTCAGCACGCCGCCGATCTCCACCGCCGCCGCCGACTCCCGGGGGAACCCGCCCACCAGCACACCGAGGTCCGTCGAGGTGCCGCCCACGTCCGCGACGATCGCGTCCTGGACCCCCGACAGGAGCGCGGCCCCGCGCAGCGAGTTCGCCGGGCCGGAGCCGATGGTCGACACCGGCAGCCGCGCGGCGTGCTCCACCGTCATCAGCGTGCCGTCGTTCTGGGCGAGGTACGGCCTGGCCGACAGCCCGCGCTCGGCCAGCGCGCCCGTCAGCGCTCGCGTGACGTGCCCGGCGACGGTGTACAGGGCGGCGTTGAGCACGGTCGCGTTCTCGCGCTCCAGCAGCCCGAGCGATCCGATCTCGTGGCTCATCGAGACGGGCAGCCCGTACTCCCGCCTGACCAGCTCGTCGATCACCCGCTCGTGCTCGTCGTTGGCCGGGCTGAACACGCTCGTGACCGCGACCGCGTCGGCCCGCACCCCGTCCAGGAAGCGGCGGACCGCGTCCAGGTCGAGCGCGCCGATCTCCCGGCCGTCCACGTAATGCCCGCCGGGCACGATGGCCTCGCCCGCGGAGACGACCTCACGCAGGTCGGCGGGCCAGTCGGAGAGCGGCGGCACCGCCGTGGTCGCGGGCGCGCCGAGCCGCAGCACCGCCACCCGGCCGAGGTTCCTGCGCTCCAGGATCGCGTTGGTGGCGTGCGTGGTGCCCAGCATGACGCGGGTGACGCGGCTCCACGCCGCCATTCCACGCTCTGTCCCGTACGGCGCGAGCTCGGCCAGGACGGCGTCCAGAGCCGCCCGCAACCCGCCGGTGACGTCCGGGGTCGTCGGCCGCTTGGCCTTGGCGATCACCCGTTCGGACGCGTCCAGCACCACCGCGTCGGTGTTCGTGCCCCCGACGTCGATGCCGACGCGCAGATCGCCCTCAGCCACGCGACTCCTCCTTGACCGGCGCCTCGACGGGCACGTACTCCAGGTCGTAGCCGAACGCCCGCGGCCCGGCCGTCTCCAGGCCCTTGGGCGTGCGCCAGAGCGGGTCGCACGGCCAGGCGAGCACCGCCACGCGCTGGCCGTACCGCAGGCTCTCGGTCTGGATCGCGGCGGCCGTCTCGGTGTCGACCACCGTGATGAGGTCCGGCACCATGGCCCGGACCTCGCCGTCCTCGACGGCGACGAGGTTCTCGTTCTGCAGCTCCAGCCGGAGCGTGCGGCCGCGGTCGTCGCCGGTGCCCTCGATCGTGGCCGTGCCCCTGACGAAGCCGCCGGTGGTGCGCCGCTCCACGTCGGTCAGCTTGCCGGTGATCAGCCTGGCCGCCCCGAGCTCACGCTGGAGGGCCGGCAGCGGCTCGGCCGTGCCCTCGGTGGACCGGCCGACCTCCAGCGCGCGGGTGACCGTACCCTCGATGACCGCGCCGCGTGCCCGCGCGGCGGTGATGACGTAGTCGGCCATCAGCGCGTGCGAGCCGGCCGCCACGCACACCGCCCGCGCCAGCCGCTCCGACCACAGCCCGTCGATGGGACGGATCGTCACGACGTTGCCCACGATGTCGGACATGATGACGAGGTCGGCGGGCAGCCCCGCGACGTACATGGAGACCATCTGGACCTCGGGGAACGCCCGTCCCATGCCGTCGGCGTCGAGCAGTGGCAGGCCGAGCTGGGCCGCCCAGGCCACCGGCGCGACGCCGTTCGAGCCGCCGATCTCCGACGACATGACGGCGGCGGGCGGCCTGCCGAAGATCCGTTCGACCTCCTCGGCGACGCGCCTGGGCTCGTCCTCGCTGTAGATCATCTCGTGGCCCACCGTCGGCGCCCCGATCCCTGACAGCGGCATGACCAGGGCGTCCTCCGGCAGGTCGGCCAGCTGGACGAGCGGCACCTCGCCGTACGTCCGGATCGCCCGCACGGCCGCCAGCGCGCCGGTGCGCACGTCTCCCCCGCCGCCGGTGCCGAGCACCGCGCATCCTCGCGCCAGCGCTGGAACGTCTTCCGCTTGAATGCTGCTCATATGGCGACACAACCAAGCACATAAGACCGCATTACGCCACTTAATCGGTTGCCTTCCCTGCCCCTCTCACGCGAGGCTGCTGCTCGGCGGGTGAGGGTGCTGGTGTGCCCGGCGGTTTCATAAGCCGCTTCGGGTGGGTTCGATTCCCACACTCGCCACCATGCTCTGGTACATCTGAAGCCATGCGGATCTCAGTGGCGGCCGACAGCCTGGACGGGGTGGCCGAGCAGGTCGTGACGGCGCTGCGCGAGCGCGGCCACGAGGTCGTCCCGCACGGCGCGCTCAACGCCGGGGAGCGCGACGACTGGGCGTGGGCCTCGGAGTCGGCGGCCCGCGACGTCAGCGAGGGGCGGGCCGACCAGGCGGTGGTGTGCTGCTGGACCGGCACCGGCGCCGCCATCGCCGCCAACAAGGTGCCCGGCGTACGCGCCGCCCTCTGCGTCGACGCCTACACCGCCGACGGCGCCCGCAAGTGGAACGACGCCAACGTGCTGGCGCTCAGCCTCCGCCTCACCTCCGCCGTGATGCTGGAGGAGATCCTCGACGCGTGGCTGGCCGGCCTGCCGAGCACCGACTCCGGAGATCAGGCGAACGTCGCGCATCTGGGCGAGATCTAGAAGCGTCGCTATCGTCGGGCGATGACCGACTTGAGGTGCACGTACTGCGGCGAGGACGGCCTGCAGGCCGGATTCATTCTCGACGAGAGCCCGATGGGTTTCGGCAGGTGGGTGGAGGGCGCGTTGGAGCGAGGGATCTTCGGCGGTGCCAAGCTGTCAGGGCGACCCAAGTGGGAGATCGAAGCCCATCGCTGCCCTAACTGTCAGCACCTGGAAATGTTCGCCAAAAAGCGCGCCTGACCCGCGCGTCCTGGGAATCGTCGGTGCCGCGCTCTAGGGTGCTGGCATGACCGACGTGCCGGTGCCGGCGAGCGCTCCCGCCGAGGCCTTGATGGTTCACCCTGCGCGGACTCTGGTCATGAAAGACGGCGTCGTCCTGCACAATTGACCGGCGGGACCATCGAAAGGCAGGCAAGTGCTCTCTATTCACCAGCGGATCGCCGAAGAGCTCGGGGCGCGCGAGGGGCAGGTGCGAGCCGCGGTCGACCTGCTCGACGGCGGCGCCACGGTGCCGTTCATCGCGCGATACCGCAAGGAGGCCACCGGCGCCCTCGACGACGCCCAGCTGCGCACCCTCGAAGAGCGGCTGCGCTACCTCCGCGAGCTCGAGGAGCGCCGCACCGCGATCCTGGAGTCGATCGAGTCGCAGGGCAAGCTCGACGACGAGCTGCGCGCGCAGATCATGGCGGCCGAGACCAAGGCCCGCCTGGAGGACATCTATCTGCCCTTCAAGCCCAAGCGGCGCACCAAGGCGCAGATCGCCCGCGAGCTGGGCCTGGAGCCGCTGGCCGACAAGCTGCTCGGCGACCCCTCGCTCGACCCCGCCGAGGTCGCCGAGTCCTTCGTCACCGAAGGCGTCGCGGACGCGGGGGCGGCGCTGGAGGGGGCCAGGGCCATCCTGATCGAGCGGTTCGCCGAGGACGCCGACCTCATCGGCGGCCTGCGCGAGCGGCTGTGGACCCACGGCCGCCTGGCCGCCAAGGTCCGCGAGGGCAAGGAGGAGGCGGGGGCGAAGTTCTCCGACTACTTCGACTTCGCCGAGCCGTTCACCAAACTGCCCTCCCACCGCATCCTGGCCATGTTCCGGGGCGAGAAGGAGGAGATCCTCACCGTCACGCTGGAGCCGGACGACAGCCCCGATTACGAGCTGCGCGTCGCCTCCCGCTTCGGCGTCTCCGACCAGGGCCGCCCCGCCGACAAGTGGCTGACCGAGACGGTCCGCTGGGCCTGGCGCACCCGCATCCTCGTGCACCTCGGCATCGACCTGCGGATGCGCCTGTGGCAGGCGGCCGAGGACGAGGCCGTGCGGGTCTTCGCGGCCAACCTGCGCGACCTGCTCCTGGCCGCCCCCGCGGGCAGCCGCACCACCATGGGCCTCGACCCCGGGCTGCGCACCGGCGTCAAGGTCGCCGTGGTCGACGCCACCGGCAAGGTCGTCGACACCGCCACCATCTACCCCCATGAGCCCAAGCGGCAGTGGGACCAGTCGCTGGCGGTGCTGGGCGCGCTGGCCCAGAAGCACGGCGTCGAGCTGATCGCCATCGGCAACGGCACCGCCTCCCGCGAGACCGACAAGCTGGCCGGCGAGCTCGTCACGCACATGCCGACCATCACCAAGATCGTGGTGTCCGAGGCCGGCGCGTCGGTTTACTCCGCCTCCGCCTACGCCTCCCAGGAGCTGCCCGAGCTCGACGTGTCGCTGCGCGGCGCGGTCTCCATCGCCCGCAGGCTCCAGGACCCGCTGGCCGAGCTGGTCAAGATCGACCCCAAGTCCATCGGCGTCGGCCAGTACCAACACGACCTCGCCGAGTCCCGGCTCTCCCGCTCCCTCGACGCCGTGGTCGAAGACTGCGTCAACGCCGTGGGCGTCGACGTCAACACCGCCTCGGCCCCGCTGCTGACCCGCGTGTCGGGCATCGGCTCCACCCTGGCCGAGAGCATCGTCCGCCACCGTGACGCCAACGGCCCGTTCAAGGCCCGCAAGGCGCTCAAGGACGTCGCCCGCCTCGGGCCCAAGGCCTTCGAGCAGTGCGCCGGCTTCCTGCGGATCCCCGGCGCCGACGACCCCCTGGACTCCTCCAGCGTCCACCCCGAGGCCTACCCGGTGGTGCGCCGCATCCTCGGCTCGGTCCGTACCGACCTCAAGTCCCTGATCGGCAACACGGCGGCGCTGCGCTCCATCAAGCCGCAGGAGTTCACCGACGAGACCTTCGGCCTGCCGACGGTCACCGACATCCTGCGCGAGCTCGAGAAGCCCGGCCGCGACCCGCGCCCCGCCTTCAAGACCGCCACCTTCAAGGAGGGCGTCGAGAAGCTCTCGGACCTCAAGCAGGGGATGATCCTGGAGGGCGTCGTCACCAACGTCGCGGCCTTCGGCGCGTTCGTCGACGTCGGCGTGCACCAGGACGGCCTGGTCCACGTCTCCGCCATGTCCCACAATTACGTGAAGGACCCGCGAGACGTGGCCAAGTCGGGCGACATCGTCCGGGTCAAGGTCCTCGACATCGACATCCCCCGCAAGCGCATCTCCCTCACCCTCCGCCTCGACGACGACCCCGCCCAGTCCACCACCGGCGGCCCTCGCGCCGACACCGCCCAGCCCGGCGGCTCAGCCGAGGGAGGCCGCCGCCCACGCGGCGGCCGAGGCGACGGCGACCGCACCGGCGCGGGCGGCCAGCGCGCTCGCGGCGACGGCGCCCAGCGGGGCCGTGGCGACGGCCCTCAGCGTGACGGCGGCCAGCGTGACGGCGGCCAGCGCGGCCGTGGCGACGGTGCCCAGCGAGACGGCCAGCGGCAGCGCGATGGCCAGCGGCAGCGCGATGGCGGCAAGCGTGACACGGGCCAGCGCGGTGGAGGTCAGCGGCGCGCGGAGCCATCGGGCGCCATGGCCGAAGCCCTCCGCAAGGCAGGCCTCACCGGCGACAAACCCTGACCAACCCTCCTCCCTGCACCTTTCCGCCGCAGGGCCACGAGGAGTGCCGTCCCCCGCAGGCGTCCCCTACGGGGGACGTACCGCCGCAGGCGACCCCACAAAGGACACGCCGCCGCAGGCGATCCCACGGAGGACACACCGCCGCAGGCGTTCCCGCGGGAACGCCTGCGGCGGGCTCCTGTCTTCGGCGGCGGGACGGACGCCGAGGAGACGTTCAGGGCGGTTAAGGGCACCCGGCTCGGGACCCCGGCCAAGACAACGCTGACCGCCCACCGGACGGCGCTGGAGCGACGTTTCCCGCCGCAGGCACCTGCGGCGGGACCCTGGGCGTAAAACGAAACACCGAGGCGATCTCGTACAGGATGGCGAAAGCCCGCTGGCAGGATGGTGAAAGCACGCTCGGGCTCTCGGCCGGAGGCGGCGTCGGCCGCCTCGCCGGCTGGTGTGCGGCGCTAGACGCCCCAGGCCGGGATCGTGGCGACGGTCTTGCGGGTGTAGTCCTTCATGTCGCTCACGATGATCGCGGGGGGTTGGGTGACCATGTCACCCAGGTCCTGGCAGTGGCCCCAGAGGTCGATGACGAAGGCGTCGGCGTTCCAGTCGGCCGGCTTGCCATTGATGTCGCCGGTGGTCCGGCCGGCGACGAGGACGTAGTGGTTGTCGTGGCCCTTCTTGAGCTCGACGACCTCGATGGGGACGGTGAACGTCGGCGCGGTGCTCTTGAGCGCGTAGACGCACAGGTGGGCGAACAGGATGCACGTCAGCGGCCGCTCGGCGTCCTGTTCGAGGGCTCCGGCGACGATCTCGCCACCGGCGAACCAGTACTCGGGAGTGGTCGTCCAGGTCTTCATCTCGCCCGGGGTCCGGGAGACGCCGTCCGAGGGCCGGACGAGCGCGATCTTCCTTTCGAGCTGCCCGGCGAGATGGAGTTTCTGCTGGTCGGCGCTCTGGTTGACGGGATTGGCGACCTTTGACTTCGCGTAGGCACTCAGCACTTCGCGGGCGACCCTGACATCACTCATCCGCACCACTTTCGTCGTGCGCGGTGCGCCTCCCGGTCTGAGGCGACTCCGCGCAGACCCTCATTCTGTGCCTGAGCGCCGCGACGATGAGTATCCTCACGGACACAATCAGCTGGCATGAAGTGCCCTGTAGAAGTCCTTCCCGAGGGCGGTGTTGTGCGCTTCAGCCGGCGCGGACCGCCATGTCACCCGATCGTCAGGACCAGTTTGCCGCGTACGTGTCGCACGTCGCTGCGGGCCGGCGGCACGTAGGCAGCTCGCTGCCCTCCTGGCACGCCGCGCCCGGTCCCGCTGAGCCACCGCCGCCTCCGCCAGGGGGTATGTGGCCGCCACCGTGATGATCAGGACGCCCCCGGCGGCCCGCTCGACCGGCTCGGCCGGCTCGGCCGGCTCGCCGAGCGTTCCTGGGGGCGGGCCGCGAAGGTGATGCCGAACCGCTCGGCGCGGAAGTCGGCGATGGTGACGATGCGGTCGGTGCCGCCGCGCAGGTCGACGGAGCCAGGGAGCGCCCCCCCAGCCCGCGACGTCGAACACGCGTCGACGCCGTTGGGGGGAGCGCGTACCCGCTCGGCCAGCCCTTCACCGTAGGCGGGAGCCGTACAGGATGGAGCCGCTACGGGGGGCGCGGTCGTCAGTCGGCCGCGCGGGGGCGGTCCGCGATGGACTTCTCGATCACCTGGGCGAGAGCGACGAAGGACTCGATCTCGTCAGCGGACAGCCCCTGGACGGAGATGTCCTCAAGGGCGGACCACATGGCCTCGATGGGCTCGCGCATGGCGCGACCTCGGTCGGTGAGCCGGACGAGCTGCACCCGCCGGTCGTGTTCGGCCGGTTCGCGGGTGAGCAGGCCTGCCTCCTGCATGCGCCGCAGGGACTTGGAGACGGTGGAGTGGTCGAGGCCGACGGCGTCCAGGAGCTCCGACTGCGTCTGGCCGTCCCGGTCGAACAGCCGCATCAGCAGCAACTCCTGGCCGGGGTGAAGGCCCAGATCCCGCAGCATCCCGGCCGCGTGCGCGCGGTGGGCGCGGGCGAGGGTGAAGATCGCGAAACTCAGGCGTCCGCCGCCTGCCGCGCTGGGCCGCCGGTCCGGTGGGGAAGTGGTCATGCCTCGCCTCTGGCTGACGCTCGCATGGAGCTCTGTGGTCGTCTAAGCCTCCGTAGGGAGATCCCGTCAAGGTATCACCCATTAGGTGGCTAGCCAAATAGTCAGGTCGGTGCAGCTCAGAGACGATTCGCGGGGACTCCAGAACTCCGCTCGCAGCGCAACGCCCACACCGCCGGGGCGAGGCCGGGGGCGATACGGTCGAAGGGTGAGCACCACAGCTTTCGACACGACCATCAGTCAGGCCCGCGACCTGCTCAGGTGGCGTTCCCCGCTGCGCACAGAGCTCTGGGCCGCCCGGCTCACCACCGAGGCACGGGCCGACGAGACGCTCCTGCAGCAGCTGGCGCGAGACGGCGGAGCGGAGGCCCGGCTCGCTCTCGCCGCTCTGGCGGCGGTCAATCCCGAGGAGCCCGCCACCGCACCCGAGGACGACGACGTCCTCGGGCCCCACCTGCGGGCCGGTCGCGAGGCCATCGGCTCACTTCCCGGCTGGGTGGCCCGCATGGGCCAGGTGACCTGCGAAGGAGCCTGGTACGGCAAGGCGGACCGCTACGGCGAGCAGACCCTGGCCGCCCTCTCCTTCCGCTACGGCAACGGCAAGGAGCCCCACCTGCTCGTGGTCGGCATCGACCAGGTCCACGGCGGCCTGGCGGTCGACGCCGTCGTCGAGGAGCTCAAGTTCCTCGACGATCTCGATCTCGCGCCCACCGACGCGGGGGTGGCGGCGGGGCGCATCCTGGACGCGTTCGAGCTCACCGACCTCGTCATGGGGGCGGAGGTCGCGCCGACCCTCCCCGCCGTCCGCGCCCTCGCACTCTCCCGCGCGCACGCCGTCCCCCACCCTGTACGGCATGCGGGCGACGACCTCGTGGCCCATTTCCACGACCTGCCGGACGAGCCGGCGGCGCGGGAGGCGTTCGAGGCGCTGGTGGACTTCCTCGGCGACCGTCCGCTCTGGTGGAGTCCGGCCAGGGCTTCGCAGTTCCTCACCGCCTGGCTGCCCCGGGAGGCCCTGCTGTCGGACGAGGCGATCGCGGCCATGCCCGAGGTGGTCCGGCGGTGGACCCGCCACCACGGCGAGCACCCTGAGATCCTGCGCCGCATCGACGCCGACGCGCCGGGGCTGCCCCTTCTCATGGCGGACGACTCCCTGGCCAGCGTCAACAAGCGCATCAGCCGGCACCGGGCCTGACCACCGCCGCCCGTTCTCGCGGCAGCCGGGCCGGCGGTGAAAGCGAGGCATCCGGCAAGGGCGGCTATGCTGCGCAGTGACGTTCACGCCGCCCCAGCTCGGGCGTTCCAAGGGAGATCTACGCAATGTACAAGGAGTTCGCTGCCGAGGCCGTCGTCTGGCTGGTGCCGATCGTGGTTCTCATCGGTCTCGCCCTGATGGTGACCTCCTGACGACCGACACCGGATACGCCTGACGGGTTCGACGGCGGACGCCGTCAACGCGCCTGATGGTCGGCACCCCTGATGGTGCCGGCCCTTCAGCGACGGCTCATCTGTAGTACTCGTAGCGCACGACGGTGTTCGCCTTCTTGTCGAAGCGGATCTCGCCATCGAGCCACCGGTTCCACAGGGTGGACAGCGTGCGGGTTTTGACCGTGCAGCCTCCCCAGCGGACGCGCTTGGGGCGAATCTTGCCGATGTAGTCGTAACACGATCCGGCCTTGCGGCCGTTGATCTTCAGGCGTGCGTTCACATTCACCGAGTAGACGGTTGTCCGGGACTTATTGGTGATTCGCACCTTGATGCGACAGGTGTCCTTGCAACGGCCGAAGTAGATGGTGTATTTGATCAGCTTGGCCGCGGTGACCGTGGCTCTGTCAGCGGTGGTCGAGACGCTGGTCGCCGCCGGAGCAGCGGCCAGGTGCCCGATCGCGGCACTCGCCGGAGGTGGCGCGAGAGTGACGGTGACCGCTGTCGCGAGTAAGAGCGCGCCGGCGCACTTCCTGATCATGTTGCCCCCATAGCAACGAAACCAGCCGCTTCCCCCTGATGAAAACGGCCTCCCGCTTTCCGATTAACCGCCAGGAAAGCGACAGGGTCAATGATTACCGACAAAAGTCAGGCATACGCCTAATGTCCGGACGAACCGGCCGAGCAGTGGACCGCTGAGCCTCGGCTGATCGTCTCGGGGAGCGCGAGTGTGCCGCGAACGGGCATCACCCGGCGAAGGGCGGTGAGTCCCCTGGCTCGTTGAGCTCGGCGATGGCGAGCTCGGCCGTGGTCCGGATGTCGAAGAACTTGTCGAGCGCGGTGATCGCGAACAGGTGCTTGCACCTGCCGTTGAGCCCGGACAGCAGCAGCCGCCCGCCGGACGCGGTGACCGCTTTGTGCAGGTAGACCAGCACGGACAGCCCTGAGGAGTCGCAGACGGCGACAGCCTGCATGTCGATGACGAGCAATGGTGGCTGGGTCAGGTCGAGAGCCTTGGTGACACGATCGCGAACCTCGGCCGCGGATCCGAAGTCGAAGTCTCCCGTCAGCCTTGCGATGACGCACGGGCCCTGAAGCCCGAGACTGATCGACAAGGCTTGATCTGAACTCACCCAGCTCCACCTACCCGCGTTTGTGCTGTCCTTCCCCACACTTTACGAGAGGTCGCGTCGGGGGTCGGACACCAGCATCTGCTCGATCTGCTCATCGGACACACCGAGTCGCGCAGTGCGGCCAACACGTCGTCGTGAATGTGATCGTAGCGGCAGTTGGCCCTGTCGCGCTGAGGCGCACGTCCCAGGCAGAGGCAAAACAGCTCCCACCCCGGCGAGGGCGCGGCTGAGCGCGATCCGACGGCTCGGCCAGGGGCCACGAAAGTGGCCCCTGGCCGAGCCGTCGGGCCGGCGATGTCGATCAGGAATCGGCCCACACCAAACACCGCCAAACCAACGGCAAATACTCCAAATCGTTACTGCACTCGTCAGACCGACCGGCTCATCCCCCGAGCCGCGCGAACAACGGCTCCGGCCGCGGCAACCGCACCTCCCCCACCGCGCCTTCCGCTGCCTCCCCTACCGTGTCCCCCGCTGTGTCCCCCGCTGTGTCCCCCGCTGTGTCCCCCGCTGTGTCCCCCGCTGTGTCCCCCGCCGTGTCGCCTACTGCCGCCGCCACACGAGCCGCCGCAGTGGGCAGGAAAGGCGCAAGTTGTACGGCCAGCGCCCGGCAGGCGTGCACCAGAGTCGCCAGGGAGACCTCCCGGTCGGCCGGCGACTGGCGCCAGGGCTGCGCCGTTTCGACGTACTTGTTCGCCTCCTCGACGATGGCCCAGACGGCGCCGGCCGCCCGGCGGAAGTCGAAGGCCTCCAGCGCCTCGTGCACCAGCTCCGGCGCCCGCTCACAAGCGTCGATCCGCTCGGGAGGCACGTCCGGCACCAGCCCGCCGTGAAAGCGGTGGACCATGGTGACGACCCGGTTGACCAGGTTGCCGACGCCGTTGGCGAGGTCTTCGTCGGCCCTGGCGATCAGCCGCTCCTCGGTGAAGTCGGCGTCGCCCACGCGCGGCACCTCACGCAGCAGCCACCACCGCACCGCGTCCACGCCATAAGCGCGCACGAGCGCCACCGGATCGACGACCGCCCCGGACGACTTGCTGATCTTGTGCCCGGCCGCCGTCAGGTAGTCGTGCACGAAGATCCCGGTGGGCAGCGGCAGACCCGCCGAGAGCAGCATCGCCGGCCACGTCACCGCGTGGAAGCGAATCACGCCCTTGCCCATCAGGTGGATCTTGCGCGGCTCCCGCACCCACCAGCGTTCGTACCCGTCGCCGTCCAGCGCGGTGATGTAGTTGGCCAGCGCGTCCCACCACACGTAGATCACCTGGCTCGGATCGCCGGGCACCGGGATGCCCCAGCCGCGCGAACGGGCCGCGGAGCGCGAGATGCTGATGTCGTCCAGGCCCGTCTCGATGAACGCCAGCACCTCGTTCCTGCGGGCGGCGGGCTCGATCGTGAGCCGGCCGCTGCGGATCAGCTCCAACAGCGGGCCCTGATAACGCGACAGCCGGAAGACCCAGTTCTCCTCCGACACCCGCTGCAACGGCGTCCGGTGACCTTCCGGGCACGGACCCTCCGGGTAGAACTGCTCACAGCCGACGCAGTAGAGCCCCTCGTAGTGCCGCCGGTAGAGGTCGTGCCCGATCGCCTGCCAGATCCGTTCCACCCCGGCGCGGTGCCCGGGATGGGCGCTCGTCCGGACGAACGCGTCGAACGACAGGTCCAGCGGCTCGCGCAGCCCCTCGAACGCGGCGGCGTTGCGATCCACGAGCTCGCGCACCGGCACGCCTTCGGCCTCGGCGGCCAGCACGTTCTTCAACGAGTTGTCGTCGGTGCCCGTCTGGAAGCGCACCGGCTCGCCGCGCCGCCGATGGTGCCGGGCGAGCACGTCCCCCTGCACGATCTCCAGCGCGAACCCCAGATGCGGACGGGCGTTCACGTACGGGATGGTCGTCGTGATGTACATCGGATGCCTCCAAAGGGCCCCGGACACGACGAGAGGCCCCGGTCGCAGGGCCTCAACAGAACGTCGCCGGTGAGCCCCGCTAGGGGGCCATCATCACCTGATGCGCCGTCATGCCCCCATCGTAACGTCCGTCATCAGACGAACCCAGCCAATTTGTAGAGCACGAGCGACCCGGCGACCGCCACGTTCAGGCTGTGCCCCGTACCGATCATGGGGATCTCGACCACGGCATCGAGCAGATCGACCGCCTCTGCGGGGATCCCGGCCGCCTCGTTGCCGAGCACCACGATCGTCGGCTGCCTGGCCATCGGCAGGTCGGCCAGCCTGATCGCCTCCTCTGCCAGCTCCACCCCCACCACCCGGTCACCGGCCGCCCGCCGCTCCCCGAGCCACCGCAGCGGCCGCACCCAGTGCACGCACGCCCCGGCGCGCAGGGTGTTGCCCTTGTCCAGTGCCTCGGGCACCCACGGCAGGCGGGGCACGGCCATACAGGCTCCGACCGCGTCACAGGTGCGCAGCAGGGTGCCCAGGTTGACGCCGTGCAGCGGCCACAGCGGCGCCACGGTCAGATGGCCGAGACAGCGCGGCGGGCGGCGGCGCCGTACAGACCTCAGATCTTTTCTCGTACGGACCCTGACCCCGCTCATGCGCGCGGGCGGATCTCCTCCGCGGAGGTCGTCATGTGGAGGGCGCTTTCAGCGGCACGCCCGAGCCATCGAAGGGAGCCCTCAGGATAACCCTCCGGACCGTCCGTCCCAAGGCCGATGCCGCACCGCCCAGACGACGGCCCCGACGGCGAAGACGGCCAGCCCGGCGAGCACCGACTGCCCCGGGAGGGTGGCGGCGAGGCCCAGACAGAGCAGCAGGCCCAGCCCCGATACGACCTTGGGAGGCGCGCCCTCGTCGCGAGCGAGCGTCAGCGCGCTGGCGTTGGCGATCGCGTAGTAGACGAGCACCCCGAACGACGAGAACCCGATCGCCCCTCGCAGATCGGCCACCAGCAACAACCCGATCACCGCCGCACTCACCACCAGCTCCGCCCGCCGCGGCACCTGCACAGCGCCCCCGCTTACCGCGGAAGACCCTCCCGACACGTCCTGGGCACGGGCTGAATCGCCGGAACCGCCCGAGGCATCCTCCGAACGACCGGAAGCGGCGGAACCGCCCGAGGTGTCCTCCGGACGACCGGAAGCGGGGGGACCGCCGAGCGCGGGGCGGACTGGGGAGAGGACGGCGAGGACGGCTGGGAGGTCGCGTTCGCGTGCCATGGCGAGGACGGTGCGTGAGACGCCCAGGAGCAGGGCGAGCAGCGCGCCGAGCGCGGCCACGGCGGCACCGGCGCCGACGACCGGCCGTAGCCAGGCCGCGCCCGCCGCGTCCACCACGTCGGCGAGCGGCGCGGCGGAGTTCGCCAGCGCCCACGGCCCCAGCTCGGTCAGCGCGGCCGCCGCCACCAGCGCGTAGACCACCAGCGTGATGCCGAGCGCGAGCTGGATGGCGTGCGGGATGGTGCGGCCGGGGTCGCGGACCTCCTCCCCCATGGTGGCGATCCTGGCGTAACCGGCGAAGGCGAAGAACAGCAGCCCGGCCCCCTGCAGAACCCCCCAGAGTCCAGGGTCGGCGACCTCAGCCGTCAGGGCCTGGACGAAGGACCGGGCCGGGCCGTCGGGGAGACCTGCGAGGTCGGAAAGCTGGATGACCTGCTCTTTGTCGATGATCTTGGCGTTCAGTGGCAGCGTCTCACCGGCCCCATCGGACGGCACCGGCTGAACACCCTGGTCCGACGCGGCGGTGCTGGTGTCGCCCATGCCGCCGCTGGTGGGCGGGTGGCTCAGGAAGGCGGCGCCCACGACGGTGGCGAGGACCACGAGGACGAGCGCCACCATGACGCGGGCGGCCGTGGCCGAGCGCTGCACGCCGAAGAGGTTGAGCGCGGTCAGCGCCACCACGGCGGCGATGGCGAGCGGCCTGGCCAGGTCGGGGGCCACGTAGGCGCCGAAGGTCAGCGCCATCGCGGCGCAGGACGCCGTCTTGCCGACGGTGAACCCCCACCCCGCGAGGTAGCCCCAGAACGGGCCCAGTCGCCGCCTGCCGTACACGTAGGTGCCGCCGGACTCGGGATAGCGGGCCGCCAGCCGGGCCGAGGAGGTGGCGTTGCAGTAGGCCACGACGGCGGCCAGCGCCAGCGAGGCGGGCAGCCACGCCCCCGCCGCCCCGGCGGCCGGGGCGAAGGCCGCGAAGATCCCCGCGCCGATCATGGCGCTCAACCCGACGAACACCGCGTCGGCGGTGCCGAGCCGCCGCGCCAGCCCCTCCGCCATACGTCTCCCCCCGTTGTGCTCGCAGCAACTCTGCACCATCCGGCCGACACTTTGCCACGGCGGGTCCCGGCAACCCGCACCACGGTGGACAAGCGGCTACGCCGGGTAGGCGTGGGTCTCCGTGGCCTTGACGGAGGCCCAGACCGTCTGGCCGGGGGTGAGGTCCAGGTCGGCGAGGGCGGCGGCGGTGATGTCCGCGGCGACCGCGATCGGCCCGTCGAGGTGTACGCGGACGCTGTCGCCGTGGGGTTCCATGCCGTCGATGCGGCCTTCCCACAGGTTGCGCGGGGTGCCGTTGGGACGGGCTCGGTAGAGGGCCACGGCTGACGGCCGGAACGCCACGAACACCGGCCCGGTGGTCTCCTCCTGGGCCCGGAGCACCACCTCGGGCCCGAGCCGGACGAGGTGCCCGTCCGCGTCTCCCCGGTAGAGGTTCAGGCCGACCAGGCGGGCCACGTAGTCCGTACGGGGGCGGCGGGCCACCTCGGCGGGCGGTCCCTGCTGGACGACGGCGCCGTGTTCGATCACCACGAGCCGGTCGGCGAGCACCATCGCGTCCAGCGCGTCGTGCGTGACCAGCACGCACGCGCCGTCGAAGGCGGCCAGCCGCCGCCTCAGGTCCGCGCGGATCTCCAGCCTGGTGTGCGCGTCGAGCGCGGCGAGCGGCTCGTCCAGGAGGAGCAGTCTGGGCTGTACGGCCAGCGCGCGGGCCAGCGCGACCCGCTGAGCCTGCCCTCCGGACAGCTGTCCCGGCTTGGCGGCGGCGAAGTCGCCGAGGCCGACGCGTTCCAGCCAGGTCATGGCCGTACGGCGTGCCTCGGCCTTGGGTACGCCGCGCGAGCGGGGGCCGAAGGCGACGTTCTCCAGGGTCGACAGGTGCGGGAACAGCAGGTAGTCCTGGAACACCACCCCCACCGGCCGGGCGGCGGGCTCGGCCAGATGGAGCCGCTCCCCGTCCAGGTCGATGAACCCGTCGGCCAGCGGCTCCAGCCCGGCCAGGGCGCGCAGGGCCGTGGTCTTGCCGGCCCCGTTCGGACCGAGCAGCGCCACCACCTCGCCGGGCGCGACGTTCAGCGCCAGATCCAGCCGGAAGGCCGGCCGCTCGACCACGAGCCGTGCCCTCACGAGATCCACCGGTCCCTGAGCCCGGCCAGCACCACGATGGACACGGCCAGCAGGACCAGGCTGAGGACGATGGCGGCCTCGGGTTCGGTCTCCAGCGCCAGGTAGACGGCCAGGGGCATGGTCTGGGTGCGGCCGGGGAAGTTGCCCGCGAACGTGATCGTCGCCCCGAACTCCCCCAGCGCCCGCGCCCAGCACAGCACCGCGCCCGCCACGATGCCGGGCGCCACCAGCGGCAGCGTCACCCTGCGGAACACGGTCAGCCGCGAGGCGCCGAGCGTCGCCGCAGCCTCCTCGTAGCGTAGGTCGGTGCCCCGCAGTGCCCCCTCCACGCTGATCACCAGGAACGGCATCGCGACGAACGCCTCCGCCAGGACGACGCCCGCCGAGGTGAACGGAAGCTGGAATCCCAGGTACTGCCCGACGAGCCCGTTCCTGCCGAAGACCAGCAGCAGGGCCACGCCCCCGACGACCGGCGGCAGCACCAGCGGCACGGTGACCAGCGCCCGCACCACCCGCCTGCCCCTGAACTCCACCCGTGCCAGCACCCACGCCAGCGGCACCCCGAGCAGCAGGCACAGTCCGGTGGCGATGGTCGCGGTCACCAGCGACAGCCGCAGCGCGTCGAGCACCTGCGGCGCGGCGAGCCTGGCCCCGAGCGTCCCCCACGGCGCCTCGACCAGCAGCCCGGCCAGCGGCAGCACCAGGAAGGCCAGTCCGACCGCGGCCGGCACCGCCAGCACCCACGGCACCCGCCCCCGTACCACCCCGGCCTTCACGCTCACCCGCTCCCCCACCGCCCGGTCTTCACCCTCACCCGCCACCGGCGTCGAACCCGGCGTCGGTCAGCACCCGCTGTCCCTGCTCCGACAGGACGAGCGCGACGAAGTCCCGGGCCGCCTGACCGTCGCCGAGCGCCGCGATCGGGTAGTCGTTCACCGCCTTCGCCGACTCGGGGAACTCGATCCCCTCCACCTTCCCCTGGGCCGCGAGGACGTCGGTCCGGTAGACGAGCGCCGCGTCCACCTCACCGAGCGTCAGTTTGGTGAGCGTCGCCTTGACGTCCCGTTCCAAGGTCACGGGCGTGACGCCCAGCCCGGCGAGCACGGTCGCCGCGGCGGCCCCGCACGGCACCTGGGGCGCGCAGATGGCCACCTTCACCTCACTGCCGGCCAGATCCCGCAGCCCGCTGATCCGGGAGGGGTTGCCGGGCGGCACCGCGATCGTCAGCCGGTTGCGCGCGAACACCTGGGACTCCCCGGTGACCTGCCGCATCGTCGCGGGCGACGCCGCGGCGAACACGTCGGCCGGCGCCCCACGGCCGATCTGCTGGGCCAGGGTGGCACTCGACCCGAAGTTGAGCGTCACCTTCGTCCCGGGACGCGCCGCCTCGAAGGTCTCAGCCAGCTCGGTGAAGGTGCCGGTCAGCGAGGCCGCGGCGAAAACGGTCACCCCCGGCCCCGAGGCCGCACACGCCGTCGACACGGCGAACAGGCAGACCCCGAGCAGGCAGTGGACAAGAAGGCGGAGGCCCAGGAGGCGGGAGACGGGAGGCACACGACGCATCGGGGGCACTCCTAGGGAGCCAGCTCGATGACGACGTTCGTCGACTTGATCACGGCCACCGCGAGCACCCCCGGCGCCAGGCCGAGCTCGTCGGCGGCCTGGCGGCTCATCAGGGAGACCACTCTGTACGGCCCCGCGGCGAGCTCGACCTGAGCCATGACCGCGTCCTTGACGACCTCGGTGACGATGCCCCTGAACCGGTTGCGCGCCGAGGAGTAGCCCCACCGGCTCTCCTCGCCCACCTGGGACCGGGCGAAGACGGCGAGCTCCTCGCCCGGCACGACCCGGTGGCCCTGCTCGTCACGGGTGGCGGCGAGCCGGCCGGCGTCGATCCATCGGCGGACGGTGTCGGGGCTGACGCCGAGCAGCGTGGCCGCGTCGCCGATCCGAAATTCCGTCACAAAACCGTACGATATCCTGGCAGATACCAGGAGAGAACCCCCTAAGAGGTGGATTCTGCGCCTGGCACCACCAGCACGGGCCGGTGCGCGTGGTGGAGCACGCGGTCGGAGGTGCTGCCCAGGAGCAGCGACTTGACGCTGCCCATGCCCCGGGTGCCCGTCACGATCAGCGTGGCGTCGAGCTCGTCGGCCACGTCCACGATCGTGGCCCACACGGCGACGGAGTCGGGCTCGCAGCGGGGGGTGGCGTCCAGCCCGGCCTGCGTGGCGAGCTCGGCTCCCCCCTTGGCCAGCTCGGTCATGGCCTTGCCGACCGCCTCGTCCTCGGCGGCGGAGTTGTCGAGCGTCATGACGAGCCCCGCCGACGCGCGGGCGGTGGTCAGCGCCAGCCGCTCCCACACCGTCAGCACCACCGCCGACTGCCCCGGGAACAGCTTGCCTGCGAACGCGATCGCGGCCTTGGCGTCGTCCGAACCGTCATAAGCGATCAAAATGGTCATTTCCGGCCAACCTCCAGAAGTAAGCAGGCATTCCCTCTAACCCGGTGGGAGCCGTTCACGCCTGGATCAGGCCAGGACGGCCGAGATCCCGCTCTGGGAACGCCGGGCCAGCGGCTGCAGCATCGACAGCCCGGCCAGGGCGAGCACGCCGAGCTCGGTGACGACCACGGTGCGCTGGATCAGCCCGGCGGGGATGTCGTCGTTGGACAGCGGGATGCCGAACCACCGCACCACGTACGGGACCACGACCAGCACCAGCGCGCCCAGGGCGATCACGCTGAGGATCCGCACGCATCTGGCGTAACGGATGCGGGCCCTGGCCAGCAGCAACCCGGCCAGCGGCATCACCAGGAAGGCCACGAAGGCGGCGTAACGATGGATGCCTCCGGACAGCGACAACGGCAGGCCGGGAGCGTCGGTGGGGAAGGCGCCGACCAGGAACATGCTCGCCCCCCACGTCAGCACCAGCGCCACGACCCAGCGATCCGCCCCGGACCGGCGCAGCGCCTCGGCGATCAACGCGGAGCCGAACGCGAACAACGTCAGGGACAGGGGGAGCATCCAGCCCGCCGCCTGGAAGGCGTACTCACTGATCACGGAGTGCAGTGGGTCGAGCCCCGCTTCCGTGTGCAGGGTGAGCATGGCGCCGGTTCCGGTGCCGATGGCGGTGAATCCACTTACGAGCAAAGCCTTCATGCCTCAAAGGTCGTGCAGCACGGCCTTTTCGAGTATCGGAGATATGCCCCAGCAGGCCCTGAACGATCCCCTAATACTTGAGTCGCACTACCCCTGAGACGCCCGCCTGACCAGCGTGAATACCGTCTCCGGTAGGGAAGGCCCCCTCAGGGAGGGTAGGGGGTCAGCGCGCGGGGACGTCGAAGTAGGTGCGGATGACCGTGGCGCCGGCTCGGGTGTGCACCCGGACCAGGTCGCTGAGCAGGTTGACGATGAGCAGCCCGCGCGAGCCTGCCACCCGCGGATCGACCGGATTGCGCCCGGCCAGCGGGTCGGTGATGTGGCCGGAGTCGCTCACCTCGCAGACCAGCCGGTCGTCCTCGCTCCAGATCCTGATCCGGCCGGAGCCGCCGCCGTGGTCGAGGCTGTTGGCGCCCAGCTCGGCGACCACCAGGCGGACGTCGTCGACCCTGACGGCGCCGAACCCCAGCTCGGCGGCACGGTCGGCGGCGAGGGTGCGGACCTCGGCGAGATTGGTGCGGTCGAAGTGGAGGGCCATGAAGTCGACGGGGTCGGCGAGGGGCCCGTTGTGCCCGTCGACGACCCGCTGCGGGGCGTAGTGGTCGCTGACCCGCTCGCCGGATCCGTCGCGCAGCACGGGGTGCGTGATCGCGGCCTCGTGGATGACCTCGGGGTCGAGCCCCTCCAGGTCGTACGGGCACAGGATGGTGGCGTGGCGGCCCCTGAAGGCGTAGTTGATCAGCGCCTCGTGCTGGGCGCACGCGGGATATTCGGCCTCGCTGCGGCCCGGCCAGATCGGCTCGCCGATGATCCGCACATGCTCGTCGGGGTGGCGGTCGGCGAACTCCCTGAGCACGCCCGGGATGATCCGCCCCGGATTGCGGCCGGCCTCCGTCATGTCGAGCAGCATGACCCGCTGCGCCTGGGATCCCAGCTCTTTCTCGATCAGCGCGAGGTTGCGCCCGGGAACCGCGACGGCCACGGGCTCGCCGGCTTCGAGGCCCTCGCGCACGAAACCGGTGGTGGCAGTCACATACTCCCGGTCGCCTCTGTAGAAGAGTGCCGGGTGCGTGAACGGGTCCGCCAACATCGTCTACCACGCTACCCGTCGTTGAGGAGTTCAAGGCACACCGTTGGGTAGCTATTCACCGTGAAGACTCAACAGGTCGTCCAGCGCCCTCGGCCTCCCCGTCGGCCGCTCCCCCTCGATCTGCGCACTCCCACCGGCAAGTTGCTCCCGTTTTGAGACCCTTTTACCTATGCTCGAAGCATGTCGGACATGCAGATCCGCGCCTCCGACGCGGATCGAGAGCGCACCGCCCAGCAGCTGCAGCAGGCCTTCACCGAAGGCCGGCTGGACCACCTTGAGCTGGAGGACCGCCTGGAACGGGCGCTGACCGCCAAGATCAACGCCGATCTCACCGAACTGGTCGAGGACCTCCCCGCCGAAGCGCCGTCGGCGGCGGAGGCCGTCGTGCTGGAGAGCGTGCACGATCAGGTGAAACGCACGGGCGACTGGGCGGTCCCCCGCCGCCTGCGGATCGTCGCCAAGCACGGCGGCGCCCACCTCGACTTCACGGAGGCGGTCATCCCGCACCAGGTCGTCGAGGTCGAACTCGACCTCAAGTACGGCTCCGCCAAGATCGTGCTGCCGGAGGGCGCCACCGCGGACATCGACGGCTTCCGCACCACTTACGGCACGGCCTCCTCCGCCGTGGCGGGCCGCCCCCGGCCCGGCACCCTGCACCTGGTGGTGACGGGCGAGAGCAAGTACGGCCAGCTCGCGGTCCGCTATCCGCGCAAGCGCTGGTTCACCCAGTCGTGAAAGGCGGAGATGTGGTGCTCGCTGGGCACCAGCACGCCGCCCTTGCTGTAGGCGCGTGACGACATGCCGGGCTGGGTCCGCTCGCAGGCGTCGAAGTCCTGCTCGTTGACCCGATGGAACAGCTCGACCGACAGCGACAGGTCGGCCCCCGAGGCCACCACGTCGGGGTGGTAGAGCCAGTCGCACTCCACGATCGTGCGGTCGGCGGCCAGCGGGTACATCCGGTGCATGATCACATGGTCGGGCACCAGGTTGACGAAGACCTGCGGCTTGACGGTGATCGCGTAGTAGCGCCGGTCCTGCTCCTCCGACACGTCCGGCAGCTTGCCGAAGCCGGGACTGCCGTCCACCGTGAACCCCTCGACCTTCTTGGCGAACTCCGCCCCGTGGCCCACGTAGTACTGCGCGGCGTAGCCTCCGGCGAACTCGGGGAGCACCGCCGTCAGCTCGGGGTGGATGGTGGCGCAGTGGTAGCACTCCATGAAGTTCTCGACGATGAGCTTCCAGTTGGCGCGCACGTCGTAACGGATGCGCCGGCCCAGGGCGAGGGCGTCCACGTGGTAGTGCTCGATCGCGGCCAGGTCGCCCAGCCGTTCGACGGCCGCGTGCGTCACCGTCTCCTCGAACGAGGGCGGCTCGTCGGCCAGGCAGACCCAGGCGTACCCGAGCCACTCGCGCAGGCTCACCGGGATCAGGCCGTACTCGACGCGGTCGACGTCGGGCATCTTGACCAGGTTCGGTGCGGCCACGAGCGTGCCGTCGAGGTCGTAGGACCAGGCGTGGTAGGCGCACCTGATGGTCCGCTTGACCTCGCCGTCCTCCTCCAGGCACAGGCGCGCGCCGCGGTGCCTGCAGACGTTGAGGAAGGCCCGTAAGGCTCCGTCGCGGCCCCGGACGACGATCACGTTCTCCCTGCCCACCTGGACCGTCTTGAAGGCCCCCGGCTTGCTGAGCTGGTCCGATCTGACCGCGCAGAACCACAGCGCTTCGAAGATCTTCGCTTGCTCCTCGGCGAACACCGCCGGGTCGGTGTAGGAGCGTCCGGGCATGGTGGAGATCAAACTCGAAGTGCTGGTCAAGGGACACTCCTTGTTGCGTAATACGCACCGAGTTGCTCTATATGCGACATAGTCAGCTCGGCCCAGGAGGCTGTCAAGAGGGAGGTTCGCGCGCCGTCGTTTTACGCCCCCTTGATGCCGGTGGTGTTAGTGGGGTGCAAGCGACAGTCAAGAATGCGGCCATACTGTCTCTTCGTCTCCACAACAACGAAGGGCACGGAAATGACTCCCCCTCGCCGTCGCATCGCCATCGCGTTCGCGACGCTCACCCTTGCCGCGATGACCAGCGCCTGTGGCGCCGTCGGAACCGCGGTGGACTGCAACGCCGCCGCGCAAGAGGCAAGCAAGATCACCACTGACTGGTCCGGCACGGTCACCAAGAGCATGACCGACCCGGCGGCCATCGAGAAGGCCTCGCAGGACGCGGCCACGAAGACCAAGGACCTCGCGAGCAAGCACGACGGCGAGATCGCCGCCGCGCTGAACGACCTCGCCGCCGGCTTCGAGAGCATGAAGGGCGACATGACCGACGTCAGCACCTTCACCACGAAGATCCAGGGCTTCCAGACCAAGATCACGGCTGCCTGCTCCTGATGAGTCCGGCGGCCGTTCCGCCTGCGGGGGGCAGGACGGCACGGCGAGCCGGGGCACGTTGATGTGACATCGGTAGTGTGATCACCCGTGAAGCGGGACACGTCGGCGGCGCGGTCCGGGGCGACCGTCGCCGCCACCACCACCGGCCGGAAGGCCGGGCTCGGCGGACATCGCTCGCGCGTCGGTCTCATCTGCCTGGTGGCGGCCGCCGCCTACGCGATGATCGGCCTGGTCAAGCTGGCCACCTACCGGACCTCCACCTTCGACCTGGTCATCGTGGACCAGGCGGTGCGCAACTACGCCGCCTTCCAGCCTCCGTACGTGCCCGTTCTGGGGGCATGGCACGACCGGGGGCTGGACTATCTCCAGTTGGCCGACCACTTCTCGCCCGTCTACGCCCTGCTGGCGCCGTTCTACTGGGTGCACGACGGGCCGGAGTCGCTGATCGTCGCGCAGGCGCTGCTGTTCGCGGCTGCCGTTCCGTTCGTCTGGCTGTACACCCGGCGGGTGCTCGGGACCGCCCCCGCCTACCTGGTCGCGGTGGCGTTCGCGCTGTCGTGGCCACTCGCGCGGGCGGCCTCGTTCGACGCGCACGAGGCGATGTTCGTCCCGCTGCTCTCCGCGATCGTGATCGAGCGCTACCACGCGGGCAGGCGCCTGCCCGCCTTCCTCGCCCTGCTCGCCCTCCTGCTGGTCAAGGAGGACATGGGGCTCATGGTGATCGGCTTCGGCGGCTACCTGTTCTGGATCGGCGACCGCCTGCGCGGCGTGTGCTGCGCCCTGGCCGGCCTGGCCGGGATCCTGGTGGCGCGGGGCGCGCTCATCCCCATGCTGGGCGGCGATCCCAAGGACTTCTGGGCCTACGGCCATCTCGGCGCCGATCTGCCGGGCGCGCTGCTCGGGATGGCGCGCGACCCCCTGGCCACGCTGCTGCTGCCGTTCAGCGCCGAGGCGAAGGTCGACACGCTGTTCCTGCTGGCCTGGCCCACACTGCTGCTCTGCCTGCTGTCGCCGCTGTCGCTGGTCGCGCTGCCGCAGGTGCTGGAGCGCATGCTGTCGGACCGGCCTCTGTGGTGGCAGTCGGACTTCCACTACAACGCCTTCGTCGTGGTCATCCTGTTCTGCGCGGGCGTGGACGGCCTGGCCAGGTTGCTGCGCCGGCTCGGCCGGGACGGCGACCGCTCGCTCGCGCTGACCTGGGCGGTGGCCGTCGCCGCCGTGGCCCTGACCCTGGTCCCCCGCTTCGGCCTGGATCAGCTCTACCATCGCGACTTCTACCGAGGCGACCCGGTCAAGACGGCCGCCGCCGCCGAGGCCGTCGCCAGGATCCCCTCGGGGGTCACGGCCGAGGCGGCCAACTCACTCGGCCCCGCGCTGACGCGGCGCACCACCGTCCTGCTGTGGACCGGCCGGCCGAACGGCGCTCCCTGGGTGGTGGCCGACACCTCCCGCTGGGAGTTCCCCTTCGGCAGCCCGGAGGAGCAGCTCGCCCAGGTGGACAGGCTGGTGTCGGAGGGGTACGCCAGGGTCTTCGAGCGCGACGGTTACGTGGTGCTCCACCGCGGCTGACCCCGGCGCAACAGGGTCGCGATGTCCTCCTCCCAGGACCGGAGGAAGGACGCGTAGCGCGCGGCGAAGTCGCTCAGCCCCCGCGCGCCCTCCGGGGACAGGGCGGTGAGCTCGTAGGTGACCTGGACGGCGGTCCCGCCCCGGCCGTCGCCGTCCGCCGCCACCGTCACCTTGCCGGCCCGCGAGCCGGGGGTCACCCGCGCGTAGGCGATGCGGCGGCCCTCCTCACGCTCGGCCACCACCCAGATGGTGTGCTCGCCGTCGGCGTGGGTCTCGAACACGGTGCCGGGCGCGGAGTCGTCGTCCGACGACACCGGGAAGCGCGGCCGCCAGCCCGGCACCCACCGCTCCTCACCACGCGGCGTGAACAGCGCGAGCGCCTCGCCGGGCGGCAGCGCCACCGCGACCTGACCGGTGAGCGAGACCTGGGCCCCGCTCATTTCTCCACCAGCCGGTGCGCGTCGTCGGCGGTCAGCGTCAGGCCGTAGACGGCCTTGAGCTGGTCGATCTTCGCCAGTGTCTCGGGGGTGAACGGCGCGCGCCCCTCGAAGGCGTGCAGCGCGATGCCCTCGACCAGATCGCCCAGCGACATGTCGAGATACTCGGCGAGGCCCTTGAGGACCTTGAGCAGGTTCTTCTCTACGCGGAGCCCGGTCTGCGTCCGCTCGGCAGTTACCATGGTAACAATGTACCGCTACACGCTCCTGTCGACGGCCTGGGCGTACGCGCGGTCGAAGCCGGCCAGGACGGTCGGCCACGAGCCCGCCGACGGGGTCGTGGACCGGTTGTGCGCGGTGATGCGCGCACGCAGGCCAGCGTCCACGCAGAGCCGGGCCACCGCCTCGGCCAGCGCGTCGAGGTCGCGGCCGAGCAGCCCCTCGGTGCCGTGCGTGACGAAGTCCGCGACACCGCTCTGCGCCCGCGCGACCACCGGCAGCCCGGCCGCCCGCGCCTCCAGGGCCGCGATGCCGAACGACTCGCGCGGCGCGGGCGCCACGAAGACGTCGGCCGACTCCAGGACCTTGGCGATCTGCTCACGGGTGTAGCGGCCGGGCAGCGAGACCCACTCGGTCATGCCGTGCCTGGCCAGATAGCGCTCCATGGAGCCGCGGGCCGGACCGTCGCCCACCACGGTGGCCCGGAGCGGGATCGCCGCCGGGACCCGGGAGCGCACCGAGGCGAGCAGCCTGAGCAGGCGTACGGGCTGCTTGCGCGGCGCCAGGCGGCCCACGGCGACCAGGTGGACGGCGTCCGTCCCGGACGGGGGCCCGGCGGGGGCGAGCCGCCAGCCGGACAGGTCGAGGCCGTTGGACACCACGTGCACCGGCACCCGGGGGCCGGCGACCGAGCGGATGGGGACGGCCGCGGCGTTGCTCACCGTGGTGGCCACCAAGGACCACCGCTGCCAGCCGTACCCGAGCCCGAGCAGGCGGTACAGGGCGCGGGTGAAGGGATCCCACATGCTGTGCACGGTGACCACGCACGGCAGCCCGGCGCGCACCGCGGCGCGCACCCCCATCCAGGCGAACGGCGAGACCGCCCCCGTGTGCACGTGCACCACCTCGGGCCGCGACAGCGCCAGCCGCCGCGTGAGATGCCTCACTCCGGCAGGGTGCACCGGCAGGTCGAAGGGCATCCTCGCGACGATCCTGTGCACACCCGGCAGCGGCTCCCCACCGGTGGCCGTGGCCACCTCGACGTCGTGGCCGGACTCGCGCTGCATCCGGACGAGATCGGCCACCTGCACCTCGATCCCCCCGAGTCTCGGCAGGTAACAGTCACTCACGTGAAAGATCCGCACCCCTCCCAGACTAATCTGGCCCTGTGCCTCCACGTACCGCTGTGTTCTTCCATGCCCACCCCGACGACGAGGCCCTGCTGACGGCGGGCACGATGGCCATGCTCGCGTCCGAAGGACACCGCGTCGTGCTGGTGGTGGCCACCGCCGGCGAGCGCGGCCTGGCCGAGATGAGGCCGGGCGAGGCGCTCGGCGAGACCCGGATGAAGGAGCTCTACGAGTCGGCCGCCGTGCTCGGCTGCGCCCGCGTGGAGTGCCTCGGCTACGGCGACTCCGGGCTCAGCCCGCAGGGCGGGGTGGCCGACGAGCGCCCCGACAACGCCTTCATCGACGCCGACACCGAGAAGGCCGCCCAGGCGCTGGCCGCCATCCTGGAGGAGGAGGACGCCGACCTGCTGTCGATCTACGATCCGGCCGGCGGCTACGGCCACCCGGACCACGTGCAGGTGCACCGGGTCGGCAGGCGGGCGGCGGAGATCGCGGGCACGGAGATCGTCCTGGAGGCGACGGTCAACCGCGACCCGCTGGTCAAGCTGCTGAAGATGGCGGGCCGGGTCTACCGCTTCCCGCCCGAGTTCGACGTACGGACCTTCGAGAGCGCCTATTCGCCGAGCGAGGCGATCACGCACCGGGTGAACGTGCGCAGATTCGCCCGGCAGAAGCGGGCGTCCATGGCCGCGCACGTCTCCCAGGCCAGCGGCGGCGAGAGCGACCGCACGCTGGCCGTCATGCTGAAGGTCCCCAGCCCCGTTTACCGCCTCGTCTTCGGCACCGAGTGGTTCGTCCGCCGCGATCTGCCCCCGGGCACCCGGCTGGCTCATCCGCTCGACCGATGGCCGAAATAGTCCGCAGAAAGGACTCCACGCCCGACAGACTGGTAGCGATGAAGAACAAGTGGCTCCAGATCGCCCTTTCCGTCCTGTCGCTGGGGCTGGCCGTGCTGCTCGTGGTCTACCTGCCGCAGATCGTGCAGGCGCTCACCGGCAAGCCCGTCTCCTGGCATGAGATCGGGGCCGTGTTCGGGGCGCTGGAGGCCGGCACGATCGCGCTGATGGCCGCGCTGTGGTTGCTGAGCCTGCTGGCCTACACGTTCGTGCTGACCGGCTCGCTGCCCGGGCTCAACAACCTGCAGGCGCTCACCCTCAACGCCGCCGGCAGCGCGGTGAGCAACCTGCTGCCGTTCGGCGGCGCGGCCGGGGTGGCGCTGACCTTCGCGATGACCAAGGGCTGGGGGTTCGCCAACCGGTCGATCGTGGTCATGACCCTGGTCAGCGGCATCTGGAACACGCTGTTCCGGTTCATCCTGCCCGCCGTGGGGATCATCGGGCTGCTCCTGGCCGGACAGGTGCCCGACCGGACGGTGGCCAACGCGGGCTGGGCCGGCGCGGTCTCCATCCTGGCCCTGTGCGCGCTGGTCGCGGCCGCTCTCTACTGGGACCGCGCCGCCACCGCCCTGGGCAAGGGGCTGGACTTCCTCATGCGGCTGGTCCGGCTGAAGGCGCGGCCGTCGGCGGCCTTCCACCGGCTGCGGTCCGACACGGCCGAGATCGTCAGGACCCGGTGGGGGCGGCTGTCGCTGGGCATGGCCGGCTTCCTGGTGTTCCAGTGGACGATCATGGTCGCCTGCATGGTCGCCACCGGCGCCTACCCCGGGCTGGCGCAGTCGATCGCCGTCTTCGCGCTCTCGCGGGTGCTCACCTCCGCCCTGGTCACGCCCAGCGGGGCGGGGATCATGGAGGCCGGGGTGGTCTTCCTGCTCACCAGCGCCTTCGGCATGGCGGCCGCTCCGGCGACCGCGACTGCACTGCTCTTCGGCTTCTGGACTTACACTATCGAGATCCCGTTCGGCGGCCTCGCGCTGGGCGCGTGGGCGCTCCTGCGCAGGCGCAACAGCCGCGGCGCCGCCGCACAGCCACCATCAACGATCTCGAAGGCCCCCCAGTGACTATCCCGAACCGAACCAGCGATTATCGACCATGGGCCTTGTGCGTGATTCGGAAGCACGCATAGCGTGGCGGCTGACATGGTGGCGTTCCGAGTTCTGGGGCCAGTCGAGGCGTACGAAAACGACGAACTCGACCTCGGCGGGTTGCGGCAGCGGGCCGTCCTCGCCCGGCTTCTCGTGGCCAGGGGTCAGGTCGTGCCGGTCGACACGCTGCTCTACGACCTGTGGGCCGACGACACGGCCAAGGGCGCGCAGTCGGGCCTGCAGGTCTACATCTCACGGCTGCGCAGGGTGCTGGAGCCCGGCCGCCCGCGCGGCGGCCCCAACCGGCTGCTGGTGACGGTCGCCTCCGGTTACGCGCTGCGGGTGGCCGCCGACCAGGTCGACGCGCTGCGCTTCGAGCAGCTCGTCAGGGCCGCGGGCGAGCACCTCGAAGAGGGCGATCCGCACGCCGCCAGGGGCCGTCTGGAGAAGGCGCTGGGCCTGTGGCGCGGCACCCCCTACTCCGACTTCGCCGACCAGCAGTGGGCCGAGGCCGAGGTCAACCGGCTGACCGAGCTGCGCCTGGTGGCGCGCGAGCGACACGCCGACACCGGGCTGCGCCTGGGCATGCACGCCGAGACCGTGCCCGACCTGGAGGCGCTCACCACCGAGCACCCGCTGCGCGAGGAGGGCTGGCGGCTGCTCGCCCTCGGCCTCTACCGGTGCGGCAGGCAGGGCGACGCGCTCGCCGCGCTGCGCAGGACCCGCGCCATCCTGGCCGACGAGCTCGGCATCGACCCCGGTCCCGCGCTGCGCAAGCTGGAGTCCGACATCCTCTCCCAGGCGCCGGAGCTGGAGCTGGCCGCGCCGCCGCGGACGTCCCGGCAGGTTCCGGCCGCCGACACCTGGCCGCCCAGGCCGGCCACCCCGGTCGAGCCGCCGCCGCTGGACCCCGAGCCTTTCGTCGGCCGTGACACCGAGCTGGCCCGGCTCACCACGACCGCCGCCCGCACCGGCAGGTTCCAGGTGGCGATCGTCACCGGCGTGGCGGGCGCCGGCAAGACCACCCTGCTGCGCCGGCTCGGCCAGCAGCTCACCGCTGACGGCTGGATGGCCGCCTCCGGCGCCTGCCCCGACTCCAGCGCCACCCCGCCCGGCTGGGCCTGGGTGGAGATCCTGCGCACACTCGTGGCCGGGACCGGCGCGGGCGAATACTCCCAGCTGCTGGCCCCGCTGCTGGACGACGCCGCGCCCGACCCCGACGACGACGAGGTGTCCGGTGGTTTCCGGCTGCACCGGGCCGTCGGCGGCTACCTGGCCGGGGTCGCGCGCCGGGCGCCGGTCCTGCTGACGCTGGAGGACCTGCACTGGGCCGACGACCAGACGCTGGCGCTGCTGCGCGCGCTGCCCAGCCTGCTGGCCACCAGCCGGGTACTGCTCGTGGTGACGTGCCGGGAGAGCGAGCTCGACGACCGCCAGGCCGACGTGCTGGCCGCCCTGGCCAGACTCGGCCCGGTCCGTGTGGGTCTGTCGGGGCTGGAGCCCAAGGCGGTGGCCGAGCTGGTCCGGGCCACCTGCGTGCGGGAGATCGACGAGGACGCGGTCGAGTCGATCGTGGAGCGCACCGGCGGCAACCCGTTCTTCGTCCGCGAGACCGTACGCCTGCTCGACGCCGAGGGCGCGGCCGACCGGGCGAGCGCGGCCGAGGTGCTGTCGCGGGTGCCGTCCGGCGTGCGTGACGTGCTGCGGCGGCGCATCTCCCGGCTGCCCGCCGGCGCGCAGCAGATCCTGCTGCAGGCCGCCGTGATCGGCCGCGACGTGGACGTGGACGTGCTGGTCGACGTCGCCGGCGACGAGGACGCGGTGGTGGAGGCGGTCGAGGCCGCGCTGCTGGCGGGGCTGGTGACCGAGCCGGGGCCGGGGATGCTCCGGTTCGACCATGACCTGGTCCGTGACACCATCTACTCCGACGCCTCCCGGCTGCGCCGTACCCGCCTGCACGCCGCCGTGGCGGCGGTGATCGAGCGGCGGGCGCCGTCCGACGTGGCCGCGCTCGCCCACCACTACTTCCTCGCCGACGCCGCCGAGAAGGCCGTCCACTACGCGGGGCTGGCGGCCGAGCAGGCCGAGCGGCGCTTCGCGCACCGCGAGGCGGCCACCCTGTGGGAGCAGGCCACCGCCGCGTTCGACCGCACCAGCGGCGACACCAAGCAGCGCCTGCAGCTCATGCTCCGCCGGATCAAGGCGCTGGCGTTGTGCGGCGACATGGCGGCGGCCAGGCTGCTGCGGCGTGACGCCATGGACGCCGCGCTGCCGCTGGGCGACCTGGAGCTGACCGCGCGGGTGGCGGCGTCGCTGGCCGTGCCGCACAAGGGCATCGCACGCGACTTCACCCGCACCGCGTGGGAGATCGTCGACGTCACCGAGAAGGCGCTGATGGAGCTCCCCGAAGGGGAGCAGTCGCTGCGCGCGAGCCTGCTGACCACGCTGGCGCTGGAGCTGGAGGGCTCCTCCTCGCCCGAAAGGGGCCGTCAGGCGTCGCTGGAGGCGCTGGAGGTGGCCAGGCAGAGCGGCGACCCGGTGCTCATCGCGGTGGCGCTGAGCGGGCGGCTGCGTCAGTCCTACGACATCCCCGCCGTCGACACCCGCGAGAGCATCGGCCGTGAGCTGCTGGACGTGGCGCAGCGGTCCGGTCAGATCGCCACCCAGGCGCTGGCCCATCTGGTGCTGCTGGAGTGCGCGGCGGCGCGCGGCGAGTTCGCCGTCGCCGACGAGCACGCGGCCGCGGCCGACCAGCTGGCCAGGCAGTACGACCTGCCCGCGCCGGCGGCCGTGCACGCCTGGTACTCCGGGCAGCGGCAGATGATCGCCGGCGACTACGCCGGCGCCGAGCGGGCCTACCGGGACGCCGCCAGGATGACCGCGCGGGCGGGCATGCTGGAGGGCCGCCAGGACCTGCCGCTGATCGCCGCGTTCTGCCTGCACCTGGTCTCGGGGCGGGCCGCCGAGATGGTCGACATGCTCGCCGAGAAGCACCAGCGCGGCGCCAAGTGGACCCTCGACGCCTACGCGCTCGCACTGGCCTCCGCCGGTCACGTCCCCGACGCCAAGGCGGTCGCCGCCGTGCGCCCGCCCGTGCGGCCGGACTTCCTGTACGAGCTCGCCATGACGTGGCGGGCGCTGGCCGGGATGCTGCTCGACGACCGGGAGCGGATGGTCGACTGCTACGACAAGCTCAAGCCGTTCGCCGACCGCATCGCGGGCGCCGGGACCGGGGTCGTGGCGCTCTGGCCGGTGGCGCTGACCCTGGGCGACCTCGCCGTGCGGCTGGACCTGCCCGACGCCGCCCGCGCCCACTACGACAAGGCGCTGGAGGTGGCCCAGCGGGTCGGAGTGCCCCGGTGGGTGGAGGCGGCGCGGCGCTCGGTCAGCAACTCGATCAGCAACTCACCTGAAAGCGATCGCTCCTGACGGTCTTGCGGCCCTCGGCCTTGAGCTCGACGCGGTACCACCCGGGGTTGGCGGAGATCGTGTAGGCCCAGTCGGCGCTGTGCTCGGCGCCGGCGAAGCCCGAATAGTCGACCAGGTAGGTGTGCCAGGTGTTGGTGCCGGGGTTCCAGCGTGACAGCCGCCAGTTGTAGGAGACCGTCTCCCGCGGCGCCGGGTTGACGATGAGGCTGCGGGCCACGAACGTCTTGAGGCAGCTCGGGCCGGTGGCTCGCGTGCTGATGCCGATCCGGCCGGCGGCGACGGCGGGTTCCTGGGCCGCCGGCGCGACGATCGGCCGCTCGTCGGCGGACAGGTGCGCGGCGGGGGCGGGGGCCGAGTCGGCGGTGCCGTAGGCGGACAGACCGACGTAGGCTGCGGTGAAGGTGAGAGCCGCCACGAGGAACTTGGCCGCGCTCGCCGAGCCGCCCGCCAGAATCGTGCTACCGATCTTCGCCATGATCTTTACCCCTCTTCGCTCATATACAGGGATAAGGCAGAGTGGTTGAGCACGGCTTGTCGGGCGGTTGCACCGCGCTGCGGGCCGGTGTGGCGACGGCCTGTCCGTTGAACTAAGGTAAGGCTGACCTTACGGATTTGCTGGGAGGAGTGAGCAGATGCGACACCTCCCGCTCGCCGTCCCGGGCCCGGCCGACCCCTTCCTGCTCGGCCTGCCCTACTGGCTGGTCGGCGCCGTCCTGATCCTGGCGCTGTTCGGCGCGTTCCAGGTCTACTACTGGGTCGGCCGCGCGCTCGGCGAGAAGATGTACGACTCCCGCCTCGGCCTCAAAGTGGGCCGGGAGCGGATCGAGAAGGTCGAGCGGGTCGTCGAGAAGTGGGGGGCGTTCGCCGTCTACGGCTGCTTCTGGGTGCCCATGCTGCGGCACACGCTGCCGTGGGTGGCGGGGGCGTTGCGGGTGTCGTATCCGTGGTACGTCGTGGCCAGCGCGCTCGGCTGCCTGACCTGGGCGCCGCTGTGGTGGTTCGGCCTGTGGGGCTGGCTGCACCTGGCCGTCCGGTCGCCGGTCACGGCCGCGGCCGTGGCGGTCGTGCTCATCGCGGGGGTGGTCGCGCTGGTCGTCCGGCGCAGAAGGAAGCGAGCGCACGTCGCCGCTTGACCCGTCCCACACCATCCGGATATGCCCGATTTACCCTATTTGTCATTACTTTACTGCTACTGGTGCGTTGTTTCCGCGTCGCGAGTAATTTTCCGCATCCCGCGGCTCCGCCGGGATGCCACCATGTCCGGCATGCGTATTGCCGCTCTCATCAGCTCCACCCTCCTCGCCCTGGCCATCGGGGCCTCCTCAGCCGCGCCCGCGACCGCCGCGGACGCCCCGGCCGTGGGAGCCAGGGTCGCCTACGTGGTCGACTCGGCGGGAACGATCCACTACGACAAGCGCGAGACGGCCCGCGTCCCGGTCGCCAGCCTGGTCAAGGTGATGACCGCCTACGTGGTGCTGCGCGAGGCCGAGCCCGGCGACATCGTCAGGGTCACCGCCGAGGACGTCCGCTACGCCGCGAAGAACGGCGCCGCCACCGCGTCGCTCCGGGCGGGCGAGCGGTTCACCGTCAGGGATCTGCTGTACGGCCTCATGCTGCCGTCCGGCGCGGACGCCGCCAACGCCCTGGCCCGCACGTACGGCCCCGGCAAGCCGGCCTTCATCCGCAAGATGAACGTCGCCGCCCGCTCGCTGGGCCTGGACGACACCCGCTACACCAACGCCGACGGCATGCCCACCCCGTCGCAGGGCGGCTACTCCACCGCCGTCGACCAGGCCAGGCTGGCGCAGCTGGCGCTGTCCGACCCCATGTTCGCGGAGATCGTCGGCAGCCGGGCGCACGTCGTGCGCAAGACCGCCGCGCACCGCGCGCACACCTGGCGCAACACCAACAAGCTGCTGACGCGCACGGACGACGTGCTGGGCGTCAAGACCGGCTACACCCGCGCGGCGGGGCACTGCCTGCTGTTCGCCGGTGAGCGCAACGGCAGGCTGGTGGTCGGGGTGCTGCTGAACGACCAGGACGAACGCCGCTTCAGCACGGCCGAGAAGCTGCTCGACCATGCCGGCGACCAGATCGCCTTCGGCTGAGAATCGTACTGAAATTTCAGTGAAAAGGAGCTGATCGGGTACCGTACGCGCGCCCGGAGTGGACCGTCAAGTGGCGCGGGAGGCAGGAAAATCGCCCATCTCAACCCATTGACCTCATGAGCATCGCGTCGTAGTTTCACTGAAAATACTGCGAAAAGTGTGATTCGCGAGGAGACGTGTGAACACGATCGCGTTCATGGGCGCCAACTACGTCACCAGAGAGACCGGCTACCGCATGCCCTCCGCCGGATGGGGTGAGGCCGACCGGGTCACCAACGAACGGTTCGCGCCGCTCGACGGGTACGCCGAGCGGTTCGGGCAGATCGTCGCGGAGGTCGAGGAGCTCGGCTTCGATTCGATGGACGTCTGGACCGCCCACCTGAACCCGCGCTGGGCCACCGACGAGCATCTCCGGATCGCCGCCGGACTGCTCGCCGAACACAAGCTCACCGTGCCGAGCCTGGCCGGGTCCGCCGGGGCCGACCTGGACTACTTCCGCGGCCTGTGCCGGATCGCCCGCGCGGTCGGCGCGCCGGTCATCGGCGGCATGGCGCCCGTGCTCGCCGCCGACCGGGCCGGCGTGGTGGCGGCGCTGGAGGAGTACGACCTGGTGCTCGGCGTGGAGAACCACCCCGAGCGCACCCCGCAGGAGTATCTGGAGTCCATGGGCGACGCGGCCGGCGGCCGGATCGGCGCGGCGCTGGACACCGGCTGGTTCGGCACGCACGGCTACGACGCCGCCGACGCGATCGAGGCGGTCGCCGACCGGCTCAAGCACGTGCACATCAAGGACGTGGCCGCGCCCGGCGGGCACGACACGGTGTCACTCGGCGAAGGCTGCGTCCCTGTTCAGCGATGCGTGGAGGTGCTGCGGCGCATCGGCTACGAGGGCACGATCAGCATCGAGCACGAGCCCGAGGACCGCGATCCGGTCCCGGAGGTCCTGAGATCACGAGAACTGCTGCGCCAGTGGCTGGCCGCCTGATCCGCTCAGAAGGGATGCCATCGTGACTTCCGAGATCACCGGCGTGGCCGTCGTCGGCTGCGGCAACATCGCCCAGGCCTACGCCCGCCAGCTCGCCGGCTACCCCGAGATCGACCTGCTCGGCGTACAGGATGTGGACGCCGGGCGGGCGGAGACGCTCGCCGCCGCGCACGGCGTGCGCGCCTACGGCTCCCTGGAGGAGCTCCTGGCCGACCCCGGCGTGGAGATCGTGGTCAACCTGACCGCGCACCGCGCCCACTACGAGGTGATCCGCCGCTGCCTGGAGGCCGGCAAGCACGTCCACAGCGAGAAGCCGCTCGCCCTGACGCACGAGGAGGCGGCGGAGCTGGTCGAGCTGGCGGACAAGCGCGGCTTACGGCTCGGCGGCGCCCCCGCGACCTTCCTCGGCGAGGCCCAGCAGACCGCGCTCAAGCTCCTCCGCGAGAACGCCGTCGGCCAGGTCAGGCTCGTCTACGGCGAGGTGAACTGGGGCCGGATCGAGGTCTGGCATCCGGATCCGGTCGGCTTCTACGAGGTGGGGCCGCTGTTCGACGTGGGCGTCTACCCGCTGACGATGACCACCGCCGCGCTCGGCCCGGCCCGGCGGGTGACCGCGTTCGCCTCGATCGTGCGGCCGCGGCGCGTGCGCCTCGACGGGGAGCCGTTCGCCATCACCACCCCCAACTACGTCGTCGCCCACGTCGAGTTCGACGGCGGCGTGCTGCTCCGGCTGACCTGCGACTTCTACGTCGACAACCACAACACCCACCAGCACGGGCTGGAGTTCCACGGCGACGAGGGATCGCTGCTGCTGCACAGCTGGCAGAACTTCGACTCCGCCCTGGAGATGTCCGCCTTCCGTGAGGAGCTCCGGCCGGTCGCGCCGGTGCGGGAGCCGTACCCGGGAGTGGAGTGGGGCAGGCCCGTGCGGGACCTCGCGGCGGCGATCCGGGAGGACCGGCCGCACCGGGCCACCGGGGAGCAGGCCGCGCACGTCGTGGAGATCCTCTGCGCCATCCGCGCGTCCTACGAGACGGGCAGGCCGGTCGACCTCGTCTCGTCTTTCGTCCCGGCGGCGCCGATGGAGTGGGCGCTGTGACTGGGTAGGCCCTCACAGGACGAGAGCTTTCCAGGAAGGAATGCGATGCCGATCAGGGTCACGGTCTGGAGCGAGAACTACCACGAGCCGCGCGAACCGGACGTGCGGCGGCGCTATCCGGACGGCATTCACGGCGCGATCGCGGCCGGGCTGGCCGAGCACCTCGGCGAGCGCGTCCGCGTGCGCACCGCCGTGCTGGAGGATCCCGAGCACGGCCTGTCGGACAAGGAGCTCGCCGAGACCGACGTGCTGACGTGGTGGGGGCACATGGGCCACGAGGACGTGGCCGACGAGGTGGTGGAGCGGGTACGCCGGCGTGTGCTCGGCGGCATGGGCCTGCTGGTGCTGCACTCGGGGCACTACTCGAAGATCTTCCGCGCCCTGATGGGCACCACCTGCAGCCTCAACTGGCGGGACGCGGGCGAGCGGGAGCTGGTCTGGACGGTGGCCCCCGGCCATCCCATCGCCGCGGGCGTCCCGCACCCGTTGGTCATCGGCGAGCAGGAGACCTACGGCGAGCCGTTCGGCATCCCGCAGCCCGACGAGCTGGTCTTCATCAGCTCCTTCAGCGGCGGCGAGGTGTTCCGCAGCGGCTGCTGCTACCGCCGGGGCAAGGGCAGCGTCTTCTACTTCAGCCCCGGCGACCAGAACTACCCCGTCTATCACAATCCAGATGTACGCCGCGTCCTGGCCAACGCGGTGCTGTGGGCCGCCCCGGCCCGGGGGGTCGGCGAGCCGCTCGACAACGCGCACACCCCCATCCAGTGGTAGGAGATCCATGACCTTCGACACGGTCGACACGGACCGGCCGCTGCGCGGCGTACTCGTCGGGGCCGGGTTCATCGGCGGCCAGTGGGCCCCCGAGCTGCTCGCCCACCCCGGCACCCGGCTTGTGGGCTGGGTGGACGTACGGCCGGAGCGCGCCCGCGCCGCCGCCGCCGGGCTGGGGCTGACGGGCTTACCCGTCGGCGCGTCGCTGACCGCCCTGCTGGACGGCGAGGAGCCCGACTTCATCGTCAACTGCACCGTCCCCGAGGCCCACCACGAGGTGACCGTCACCGCCCTGGAGCGTGGCGTCTCGGTGCTCAGCGAGAAGCCGATGGCCGTCACGCTCGGCGAGGCCAAGAGCATGATCGCCGCCGCGGACCGGGCCCGGCGGCTGTTCATGGTCAACCAGAACCGCCGCTACATGCCTGCCTTGGCGGCCTACCGCAGGACCGTGGCCGACCTCGGCGAGCTGGGGCTGCTGGCGTCGGAGTTCCTCATGCCGTACAAGGGCGCCGAGTTCCTGTCCTCCCTGGAGCATCCGCTGCTGCAGGACATGGCGATCCACCTGTTCGACGCGGCCAGGGCCGTCTCCGGCGCCGACCCGGTCTCGGTCTACTGCGAGTCCTTCCGGCCGCCGTGGACCTGGTACCCCGGCGCCTGCTCGGCGATGGCGATCTTCGAGATGAGCGGCGGGCTCCGCTACTCCTTCACCGGAAGCTGGTCCGCCCCCGGCCTGCCGACCTCGTGGACGGGAAGCTGGCGGGCCTCCGGCACGCGCGGCACCGCCCTGTGGGACGGCCAGGACGCCATCACGGTCGGCGCCGCGCGAGGCGAATCACTCAAACCCGCCGAACCCGAGCCGGACCCGTACCCGGAGCGCCGCCGCTACACCGGCCTGGCAGAAGGGCTGGCGGAGTTCGTCACCGCCCTGCGGACGGGCGACCGCCCGCAGGGCGAGTGCCACGACAACCTTCGCAGCCTCGCCATGGTGACGGCCGCCCTGGAGTCCGCCCGTACCGGGAACCGGGTGCCGATCTGACCCCGGTGCGGTAGGTCAGCGCAGCTGGGAGGCGGTCCAGCAGTCCACCGCCCCCGGCTGTCCGCAGTCGCGCAACGTGTCCAGCGCCGTGGCGAGCCCGGCCGTCCCGGCGTGGTCCGGGTCGTTGTTCTCCTGGTGGGGATCGGCGACCGTGTCGTAGTACTCGGGCTTCGCCTCGCCCTCGTACTCGACGTACAGCTCCTTGGCCGTGCGCAGGGCCGCGTAGGTCGGCGGCTGTGCGTTGCCGGCCTGGCGGACGTCGGCGTCGGGGTCCGGCTCGCCCTGCGCGGCGGGGTCCGGCTTGACGTGCTCGATCAGCGCCGCGTCGCGCCAGTTCGCGACCTTGCGGCCCTGGATGAGGGGCAGCAGGCTGCGGCCGTCGCGGCTGTCGCGCACCGCCCTGTCGACGCCGGCCATGTCGAGGAAGGTCGCGAACAGGTCCACGTTCTGGGCGACGGCCCCCGTCACCAGGTCGCCCTGCCGGCCCGCTGCCGGGCGCTTGACCAGCAGGGGCACCCGGACGTCGTGGTCGTAGGCGGTGGACTTGCCGCGCACCAGGCGGTGCTGGCCCAGGTGGAAGCCGTTGTCGCTGGTGAACATCACGTACGTGGTGCGCTTCTCGTGCTCCGTCAGCGTGGACAGGACGCGCTCGACCATGTCGTCGATCGACTGCACCATCCGCACCCGGTCGCGGAAGTCCCGGCGCAGCTCCTTGACGAGCTTCGCGCCGATCGGGGCGCGGCGCACCCAGGAGGGCTTGTCAGCGGTGTCTTCGTTGAAGCCGGGCAGCGTGGTCACGTCGAGGTCGGCACAGTCGGGGCCGCCGCAGTCGCCGTGCGGGAACTCCCCCGCGGGCCACTGGGTCTTGGGGCGGTCCCGGCGCGCGGGCGGGAAGAGCGGCTCCTTCTCGCCCGGCTTGGCGCCGACCCTGGAGTGCGGCGAGAACGGCGCGACCTGGAGGAAGAACGGCTCGCCGGGGGCGTGCTCACGGGAGCGCTCGATGAAGGCGGTCGCCCGCCGCCCGAGCTCGTCCACGAGGTACGTGCCGTCGGAGGGGTCGAGCGGCTTCTCGCCGGCCGTCTCCTCCTTGATGTAACCGGTCAGCTTGTACCTGAACTCGTTGTAGCCGCCGCCCGCCGCCACGTGCCACTCGTCCCATCCGGACGGCACCCGGTAGTCGGCGCCCACGGGGTACTCGTTGATGTACTTGCCCAGGTAGCCCGTGCGGTAGCCGGCCCCGTCCAGGGAGACGGCGTAGGTACGGCCCTCGTGCTTCTCGAACGCGGGATAGCCGCCGCCGTCGGAGCCCTTGTTCGTGGCCACGCCCGTGTTGTGCGGGAACTGGCCGGTGAACGTGGAGGCGCGCGAGGGGCAGCACAGCGAGTTGGACACGTAGAAGTCGGTGAAGGTGGTGCCGCCGTCGGCCAGGCCGCGCACGGTGTCCATGTACTGGAGCAGCTCGGCGGACAGGTCGTCGACCTGGAAGAAGATGATGTTCGGCCGCTTGGGCGTGGAAACCGTGCCGGCGGGGGCCTGTGACGTCATCGTCAGGGCCAGGGCGACGGCCGGCGCCACCGCCAGATATTTTCGGATATTTCCGCTTAAGGCCATGACTGCCCCTTCAACACCGATTCGAGATCAAAGTTGCGGAAACGCTATTCTCCGGCCCGAGGGCAGGGCAACGGATCCCTCCTGCGGGTTCTCTGGCAAGCATCCGGCGCTTCCGGAGCGGCCCGTCAGATCCAGGCCCGACAGATCCGGGCCCGACAGATCCAGGCCAGTCAGAGCCTCGCTCGTCAGCCCCTGGCCCGGCTCTCGATCGTCCGGTGCCGGAAGGTCTGCGCGCTCGCGCGGTGCACGGCGGCCTTGACCAGGCCGAAGAGCGCACCCTGCATCGCGGCGGCGACGAGGATCTCCGTCCAGCCGCGATCGAGGTCCTCGGCGTCCGGCGCGTCGTCCTCCCCGGACGACAGCTTCCACATCCTCCTGAACATCGCGGTCGCCAGCGCGGCGCTGACCAGGCTGATCCCCAGCGAGGTCGCTTTCTCCACGGGGTGCATGTCGTCTCCTCACAGTGGTGTCCGACCACCCCTGGGCCACAGACCCACGGTCGGTGTGGCCCAGGGTCAGACGACACGCACTACCCCGTACGCCGAAGAAGATTCGATCGCGGCCGACTCGGACGAATGCGCCCTACGAACTCGAGAAGCAGCTCAGCAGTTCCTTGATCGCGGTGATCACCGGCACGCCCACTTCTCCGAGAAGGGCCGCGATTCCCGCGATCCGCTTCAGCGGCCCGTCGAGCTCCGCCGCGGTGCCGTTCGCGTCGAGTTGCCGAACCGCCGAATCGACCGCGGCCCGGTCCGTCTCATTGAGATGCCCTTTCAGGACCTGGACCGCCGCGAGCACATTCGCCATCGCGGCCGACGGCGATTCCGGGCCGTGAACGCGCTTGTCTCCGGCCACATTGTCGCCCGATCCGGTGTGCTGTTGCTTGCCGACGCTTCTGTCGCCGTACTGGCGAATGTGGTCGCCGCCGGTCATCTGCCGACCGTGTTGTTTCCGGAGCCGCTGTGCTGCTGCTTGCCGACGCTGCCCGCCCCGTACTGCTGGATCAGGTCGCCCTGGACGGCGTGCTCGACGTTGTAGATCAGCTGGGCGACGTCGGGCCGGCCGATCGCCTTGGCGACCTCGTTGACCAGGTAGTCGACCTCGGACCAGGCCGTGCTCCAGACGGCGTCGCGTTGTGTCCCGGAGGTGTTGATCACCAGGCCGTACAGGTCCGGCCTGGTGATCACCGAGATCAGCTTCCAGGTCAGCAGCGCCAGCACGGCGAGCAGGACGACGAGCCCGGCGGTGTCGAAGAACGGCACCAGAACTCCGCCGACGACCAGGGAGATCAGAACACGGATGAGAAATCTCCGCCAGGCGGCCCCCTTGTCCACCTGGAGTATCCGCTGCCCGACATGAGAGATATTCCGCAATGGATAGGCCTCGCCGCCCACCCACAGTATTCCGCCCTCGACCCTGACCTGGACCACTGAGTGGTTGATGGCCATTACCCCGCCCCTTTCTTTTGGCAGTGAAAAGAAATGTAGGCAGAGCCAAGACCACCAGCGCACAGCAAACGATAACGATGCCATAACCCTAAAAAGCCAAAGAACCGCAAATCCCCCGTACGCCCCTATTAAATTATAACTGCTTTGCATTTCGGCTTTTTCAGCAAAAATCGGTATAAATGAGGAACTCAGTTCTCCTGGCTGGACCTCATCAGCCCATGGCAGGCGATGGCCGCCGCCGCCACGACGTTCAGGGAGTCGACGCCGTTGGCCATCGCCGACGGGCTCATCGGGATGCACACCGGCTCGTCGGCCTCGTGCAGCCAGCGCGACGACAGCCCGTCCCCCTCCGCCCCGAGCAGCAGCGCCACCCGGTCGCCCATCTTCACCCTGTCCAGCGCGGTGGCCGACTGGTCGGGGGTGAGCGCCAGCGTCTGGAAACCGGCGCCGCGCAGCTCGTCCAGGCCGGTGTACCAGTTGTCCATGCGCGCGTACGGGATGGAGAAAACCGCGCCCATGGACACCTTGACCGCCCGCCGGTAGAGCGGGTCCGCGCAGCGGGGGGACAGCACGATGCCGTCCACGCCCAGGGCCGCGGCGCACCTGAAGATCGCCCCGACGTTGGCGTGGTCCACGATGTCCTCCAGGACCACTACGCGGGCGGCGGGGTCGAGGACGGTCTCCGTCGAGGGCAGGGGCAGGCGCTCCATGGAGGCCAGGGCTCCCCGGTGGACCTGGAAGCCGGCGACGCCCTCCATGGTCTCGTCGCTGACCACGTACACGGTCGCCTCGCCGAGGACGTCGGCGAGGGAGGCCACCCAGCGGGAGGTGGTCAGGACCGAGCGGATGGGGTAGCCCGCCGCGATGGCGCGCCTGATCACCTTCTCGCCCTCGGCCACGAACAGGCCGCGCTCGGCTTCGAGGCTCTTGCGGAGCTCGACGTCCCGCAGCCGGGTGTAGTCGGCGAGCCTGGGGTCGGCGGCGTCCGTCAGATGTTCAAGCACCTTCCGATACTGCCATGAGGCGCCTGACCTGCCAGACCGCCGCGTAGCAGGTGAGCACCAGGCACAGGCCGACGACCGTGCCCGCGCCGACCTTGGTGATCACGCTGGCCAGGCCGAACGCCGGGTTCGGCTCGTCCACCAGGGGCCACAGGAAGGCGCCCGCGACGATCCCGGCCGAACCGCAGCCGATGACCGCGCCGCGGACCCGGGCCGAGATCATGAGAAGGCCGGGCACCGGACTCGCGGGCATGGCCCTCAGGCCGCACCAGGCCCACCGGACGACGAGCGCCAGGCCCACCGCCGAGGAGACGTACTGCAGGAGGCGGAAGACGGGCAGCACGCCGAAGATCATGGCTCCGAGCCAGTGGCCCCACTCCGCGGCGGCGGTGGAGTGGGTGAAGGAGTCCCACAGGACATGACTGGCCGCGCCGATCAGGGCGCCCGCCACGATGGCGGGCAGGCTGCCCGCGAGGTGACTCCACGAGGGCCGCAGGGTGGCGGCGCGGCCGGCCAGCGCGGGCGGCAGCAGTGACAGCAACGGGTCGCGGAAGAGGCCGTGGAACAGCACGAGCAGGATCAGGACCGAGGCCAGGTCGACCGTGACCACGCCCTGCCAGGAGTGCCAGTCGCTGTAGTCGGGCAGGATCGGCAGGAAGATCGGCAGGTCGGGGACCATGGCGCCGATGGCCAGCGCCCACGGATCGGCGAACCTGCGCAGCCGCGGCGACGACATGAGTGGCAGCACCGCCGCGATGTGGCTGGGCGTGAACGGCATCGGCCCCCGTTTCTCCCCGTCGTGATCATTTAACCCTACCCATTCTTTGCCACGACTCTCTAAGCGTCACGATAGGTAACGGATAGGCTACTTATCGCTGTCGACGGCCGGAAGGCGGGAATGCGGAGGTTCAAGGTGCCTGATCAGCTGGTTCATGCGCATCCGGCCGCGTCAGCCGATTGGTTCAGGGCTGCCCGCCTGACGCGGTCGCTGTCGCTGCTCACGCTGGCCTGGCTGGCCGTGGAGAGCTCGCTCGGGCTCCTGGCGGGGCTGTCGGCGCACTCCGTCGCGCTGATCGGGTGGGGGCTGGCGGCCCTGGTCGAGGCGGCGGGGAGCCTGATCGTGCTGTGGCGCTTCACCGGGGCGCGCACGCTGTCGCCGAACGCCGAGCACCGGGCGCGGCGGGCGATCGCGGTGAGCTTCTGGCTGCTCGCCCCCTACCTGATCATCCATGTGTGGTACGACCTGGACGCGGGACATCGGGCGGCGCCGACCGTCCTCGGCATCGTGGTGACCGCGTTCAGCCTGGTCAGCATGCCGGTCCTGGGGACGATCAAGCGGCGACTGGCGGTGCGATTGGGCTCCGGGGCGACCGCCGGCGAGGCCACCCAGAACTTCATGTGCGGCGCGATGGCGGCCGGAGTGCTGGCCGGCCTGTGGCTCAACACCATCGGATGGTGGTGGGTGGATCCGGTGATGGCGGTGGCGCTGGCGGCGGTCGCGATCAGGGAGGGAGGTCGCGCCTGGAGCGGTCACGGATGCTGCCACTGACCGTAACAGAGGGTCATCACTGCACCAAAAGGGCTGTTTTGCCACAGCAAGCGTACCGAGTATCGTTCCCCGAGTATCGCGGAGCATCTCCGGCTATGGTCTCCGGAAGGTCTCGAAGTCACCAAGATCACACCAAGAGGACATCGTGGGGCGACACCGCACAGACGAGTTCGAAGGCGGCTACCAAGCCCAGGATCCATCCCCTCGCCGGCGCTCCCGCGCCGGCCGCGGCCGGGTGCTCGTCCCGCTCGCGGGAGCCGTGGCGCTCGCCATGCTGCTCGGTGTGGCCGCATTCGTGATCTTCAATCGGGAGCATGACTGTTCGAGCGGGAAGCTGCCGCTCCAGATCGTGGCGACGCCCGACATCCAGCCCGCCCTCGGCAAGATCGCGGATACGTACAACAAAGCCCTGCACTCGATCGATGCCAAGTGCGTCGAGGTCGCGGTGGCCAAGCAGGCCGCGACGCGGACCGAGAACTCACTGGCCGCCGGCAAGTTCGCGGCCGACGTCTGGGTCGCCGACTCGAGCCTCGTGGTGAACCGGGTGCGCAACCATCCGTCCGGCGCGGTCGAGCTCCCGGAGTCGTCCGGCTCGATCGCCAGCTCGCCCGTGGTGCTGGCGGCCGCCAAGTCCTCGGCGGCCAAGCTCGAAGGCAGCCTCAAGCCGAGCTGGTCGAGCCTGGTGGCGGCGGCCAACGTGGCGAACGTGGACGGTCCCGGCAAGAAGGTCCGGGTGCTGGCCCTCGACCCGCAGAAGAACTCGGCGGGGCTCGCCGCGCTGCTGGCCGCCGCCGGCACCGCCAAGGCGGCCAAGCAGGACAAGGCTCTGGTGGGCGCGCTCAAGGAGCTTTCGGGGCAGCTCGTCTCCGACCCGACCGCGCTGCTGGCCAGCCTCACGGTGAAGGGCGGCAGCAAGATCCCGCTCGGCGTCACCTCAGAGCAGGCGATTCACGCCCATAACGCGAAAAAGCCGGAAACGCCGGTCGTGGCGCTCTATCCCGGCGAGGGCACGCTGAGCCTCGACTACCCCGTCACGGTCGTCACCAAGGATCCCGAGGTGCGCAAGGCCGCCGCCGCCTTCAGCCAGGAGCTCGCCAAGGAGTCCGCGCAGAGGGTGCTGCGCGGGCAGGGCTTCCGCAGCCCGGACGGCGAGGCGGGCGAGGTGCTGACGGCGGCCAAGGGCTTCGTCCCCAGCCCGCCGAAGGCGCTGCCGGCCCCCAACGTCAAGACCGTGGCCACCCTGACCCAGACCTGGACCCGGCTGAACCTCGGCACCCGGCTGCTCACGCTGCTGGACGTCTCCGGCACCATGGCGCTGCCCGTCCCCGGCACGAACCTGACCCGCATGCAGGCCATCGGCAAGATCGCCACCGAGGGCCTGGGCCTCTTCCCCGCCGACTCCGAGATCGGCGTGTGGAAGTTCTCCACGCACCTCGACGGCCAGGGCAAGGACTGGCGGGAGGTCGTCTCCATCGGCCCGCTCACCGAGAGCATCGACGGCGTGCTGCGCAAGGACGCGCTGGCCCGCCAGATGGCCACCGTCCAGGCCAAGGCCACCGGCGACACCGGCCTGAACGACACGCTCAAGGCCGCCTACACGGAGATGACCAAGACCTACCAGCGGGACAAGATCAACACCCTGCTGATCCTGACCGACGGGGCCGGCAACGACGACCCCGACGGCGGCGTCACCAACGCGCAGATCCTGACGTTCCTCAAGAAGACCTACAACCCCGAGCGGCCGGTGAGCATTCTGCTGATCGCGTTCGGCCCCGAGGCGCAGTCGGGCAAGCGGCAGATGGACGCGGTGGCGCAGGCCACCGGCGGCGAGGCCTACATCGCCAAGGACCCGCTGCAGGTGCGCGACTTCTTCCTCCAGGGCATGGAGCGGCGCCTCTGCTCCCCCAACTGCGACGGCTGATGTCATCAGTCACATCTGACCCAGTTTTCCCTGGTCAATGCCTGTTCGGCATGATCTAGACGCCTATGTCAACCCGCCTGCCGCAGGCGGCGTCCTCTACGTCGAGGGGCCGCCGAACCTGCGGGGAGGGAATTCGTGGCTGGATGGCCGACCGTCGAACGCGCCGACGAGCTGGAGCTCGTCAAGGCGCTGCGCCGCGCCGACACCGGCGCCCCTGACAGGTTGTACGGCGCGTACGCCGAGCGGCTGTTCGACTACGCCTCCTCGCTGCTCGGTGACCGGGACCGCGCGGCCGACTGCGTGCACGACGCCCTGGTCACCGCTCAGGGATGCGTCGACCGCCTGAAGGACGCGGGCAGGCTGCGCGCCTGGCTGTACGCGTTGACCAGGTTCCAGGCGATGGCCCGGCTGGGACACCGCGGCCAGGACCGGACACCGCCGCCGGCGATCGAGGACCCGGAGGATCCGGAGCTGGCCGAGCTGGTACGCGAGACGCTGGGTGAGCTGAGCAGGAACGCGCGCGAGGTGCTGGAGCTGTCCCTGCGCCACGGGCTGACGGCCTCGGAGGTGGGCTCGGTGCTGGGGCTCACCTCTCGGCAGGTCGCCGCCCGGCTGGGCCGGGCACGCGACACCCTGGAGAACGCCGCGGCCGCCGTGGTGCTGGCGAGGACGCAACGAGCGCACTGCCCGGACCTGTCGGCGATGGTGGACTCCTGGGAGGGGCCGCTGACCCCGCTGCTGCGCCGGCGGCTGTCCGGCCACATCGGCCGCTGCGAGGTGTGCACCGAGCGGCGGCACCGGCAGGTGTCGGCGGGCCGGCTGCTCGGTCTGGTGCCCGTGCCGCTGCCGCCGCTCTCGCTGCGCGGCAAGGTGGTCGGGACCTGCGTGGACCCCGGACTCGACCAGACCCGCACGCTGATCACCGACCGCGGCGACAGCTTCGACCGCACCGGTTTCCCCGTCGCGCACGAGGACCGCTCGCGACGCCAGGGCCGGCGCGGGCTCGCTCCGGTGGTGCTGGCCGGCGCGTGCGTGCTCGCGGGGACGAGCGTGCTGATCGTGCTGAACGCCGGCGAAACCGCCACGAGCGCGCTGCACGTACCGCCGAGCTCCCTCCCCACCGAGGACGAGGACTACGCCTTCCAGAGCCCCGAAGGCACGCCGAGCACCGAGCCGGTCGCCACGCCCACGCCCACGCCCTCACCCTCGGGCGGCGAGCCCACCGGCGCGACGCCGAGCAGGCGGGCCGCCGTCACCGGCGCGACCACCCGGCCACCGGCCGTGCCCACGCCCACCCGCCGGCGAGCGGCGCCCGCGGCCCGGCTCTCCGTCGACTGCCCGGCCGGGATCGAGGACGCCGCCGAGGTGGGCCTGAAGGCCCGCAACGCCGCCGTCACCTGGAGCGCCGGCACGTCGAGCGGCCTCAACGTGTCTCCCGCGACCGGCTCGATCAAGGCGGGCGGCTCGGTGGTGGTCTTGGTCACAGTGGACGACCCCGGCGCCGCCGGCAGCGGCACGATCTCGTTCACCTCGAACGGGGGCGGCGCCACCTGCTCGCTGTCGTGGCCCGGCGACGATCCGCGGCCGCAGACCCCGCCGTCCGAGGAGCCGCTCCCGGACCTGGAGCCGACCGGGACACCCCGTGCTTCCTCGGAGAGCACGCCGGTTGAGAGCGCCGCGGACACGGCCAGAGACATGACCGGAGACGGTGTCCGAGAGGACGCCGGCACCGAGTCGTTGCACGCCACCGACGGGCATTGATCACCATCGGATCGGCAAGCGCCGGTAGATAATGATTTACACGACAAAGGGGTAGGTATCGGGCCCCGGGTCGCTACCTCTGCGACAAGTAGGGCATCCTGGGGTGCTTGGGAATGATGTCGGGGACCGGAACCTCTTTTCCATGTGTTGAACGCCACATGGAAAAATCTGCCTACCGGTAAACCAGATGACGCATCCAAGCGTCGGCGTTGACGTACACGCGCGAGGATTGATCCCATGAATGCGATCGATCGTCGCTTCGTCCAGCGGGAACGGGAGAGAGACAGTAGATGCTCAAGCACCGCAGAGCGCTCACGTGGCTGCTCGCGCTCGCCTGCATCGCGGGAGCGGTGATCGCGCTCGTCGACATCGACACGCCACTGCGACCACTGCTGATCTCCCTGTTCCTGCTCGTGGTTCCCGGGGCGGCGGTCGTGGGACTGTTGCGTGATCGTGATCCGCTTGCAGCACTATCTGTAGGAGCCGCGGCAAGTCTCGTCATCAACGTGCTGCTCGCCCAGGCCATGCTGCTCTTCAACGCGTGGTCGCCTCGGGCCGGCGTGGCGACGGTCGCCGTGCTCGGAGGATTCATGTACGTGCTTCGGGTGCTGTACCGGGGGAAGAACATGCAGACCGAACAGGGGGCCAGGGCAAGGTGAAGATCAACGTCATCCGCCCAGGAGAGCTCGGCGCTTCTGAGCGAGCCCGATGGCGGGAGCTTCAGAAGGCCGATCCCAGCCTGGACAACCCGTTCCTGTCGGTGGAGTTCGCCATCGCGATGGACCGTCTGCGCGACTATGTGAGAGTGGCCGTCATTCAGGACGGAAACCGCATAGTCGGCTTTCTTCCGTACGAACGGCACAGCTTCGGCATCGGCAAGCCGCTCGGCGGCTTCCTCACCACCTGCCACGGATTGATCGCGGTCCCGGATCTGAAGATCGACGCGCGGGTCCTCCTTCGGGCCTGCAAACTCACCGTCTTCGACTTCGATCACCTGGTCGCCGGCCAGCCGACGTTCGCGCCCTTCGAGAGCGACGTCCGCCCCGCGCCGGTGATGGACTTCACGCTCGGTTTCGACGCCTGGCTCGACCAGGTCAAGACCAACTCCCCGAAGAACCTGAAGACCGTGCGCTACAAGGAGCGCAAGCTCGGCAGGGAGCATGGTGAGCTCCGCTTCGAATGGTCCTCCGCGGACCCCGAGGTGCTGCGCACGCTGCTCAACTGGAAATCGGACCAGTATCAGCGGACCGGCCGGGTCGACCGGTTCGCGCAGCCGTGGATCGTCGAGCTCATCGACCTCATGCACGCCGAGCGGTCGCCCGACTTCTCCGGCGTGCTCACCATGCTCTACTCGGGTGACGTGCCGGTCGCGGGCCATTTCGGACTGAGCACCGCCACCACCCTCGTCGGCTGGTTCCCGGCCTACGACACCGAGTTCGCCAAGTACTCCCCCGGCATCGTCCACCACATGCAGATGGCCGAGGCCGCCGCCGCGAGCGGCCTGCACATGGTCGACATGGGCAAGGGCGGCAAGGAGTACAAGGACTGGCTCAAGAGCGGAGTCCTCTACGTCGCCGAAGGACGCGTCTCCCGACCGTCTCCCGCGGCGGCCGTTCACTGGATGGGCCGGACTCCTTTCAACAAGGCCCGAACAATTGTCATGGACCGACCGTCTCTCTATAGGGCGGCCGATCGCGTGCTGAAGGGTTTCGGCCGAGTACGCCGCTCCATGCAGCAGGACAACGCAGTCGCCAAGGATCCGACGGGGGCGGGCTGAGCCCGTCTCCGCCCCGGCACCAAGGCAGCACGGCACCACAAGCACCACGGCAGCACAGCACCGAAGCAGCACAGCACCAGCACAGCCCTCACCTCAGGACCCACCCGATGCACCGCTCGCCTCATCAGCCATTCCCTCAGCACCAGGGAGTCGCTGACCACACGGTGCATCGGGAGGTCTCGGAAGGATCAACCTCGCTATGAGTCCCGAGATCACGAAGTACAACGGCAAGACACAGATCAAGCCGCTGCGCTCCATGCCCCCTATCGAGCGGTTCACCCCGGTCACACCTCACCTGGCCATCTCTCCGACGGTGAGCGTCGTGGTGCCCGCGATGAACGAGGCGGAAAACCTGCCTCACGTGTTCGCCACCCTGCCTCAGTGGCTCGACGAGATCGTGCTCGTGGACGGCAACTCCGTCGACGACACGGTGGCCGTCGCCCGCCGCCTCCGGCCCAACATCAAGGTCGTCACCCAGACCGGCAAGGGCAAGGGCGACGCCCTGGCCGCCGGTTTCGCCGCGTGCACCGGCGACATCATCGTGATGATCGACGCCGACGGCTCGACCGACGGCCACGAGATCATCTCGTTCGTCGGCGCGCTGGTGACGGGCGCCGACTTCGTCAAGGGCTCGCGCTACGCCGCGGGCGGCGGCAGCGATGACCTGACGTTCAACCGCCGCTTCGGCAACAAGGTCCTCACCGGCATCGTCAACACGATGTACGGCACCCAGTACACCGACCTGTGCTACGGCTACAACGCCTTCTGGGCCCGCCACCTCGACGTGCTCGACGTCGACTGTGACGGCTTCGAGGTGGAGACCCTGCTGAACATCAGGGCCGCCAAGGCCGGGCTGCGGGTGCACGAGGTGCCGAGCCACGAGCGCAACCGCATCCACGGCGAGAGCAACCTGCACGTGGTCCGCGACGGCCTGCGGGTGCTCAGGACCATCCTGCGCGAGTGGCGCCGCCAGCCCACTCTCTCGCAGCCCGAGCCCGCCGCGACACCGGCCGCTGACCGGGGCGTCGCGTAGGTCGTCCGAGTCGCTCGAAGGAATCGTTGTGAACACGTCTGTTGTCATCTGCGTCTACACCGAGGACCGGTGGGAGGACATCAGGCAAGCCGTGGAGTCGGTCGAGCGCCAAACGCGCCGGCCGTACGAGCTGATCCTGGTGGTCGACCACAATCCGGACCTGCACCTGAAGCTCAAGCGTGAGTATCCCGACGTGATCGTCGTGGAGAACACGCACGAGCAGGGGCTGTCCGGCGGCAAGAACACCGGCGTGGCCACGGCCACCGGTGACATCGTCGCGTTCCTCGACGACGACGCGGTCGCCGACGCTGGGTGGCTGGAGGCTTTGGAGGAGGGCTTCCAGGATCCCGGTGTCGTCGGAGTGGGCGGTCGCACCGAGCCGATCTGGGCGTCGAAGCGCAGGCCGCGCTGGTTCCCGTACGAGTTCGACTGGACGGTCGGCTGCACCTACCGGGGCATGCCCGAGGTGCGGGCGCCGATCCGCAACGTCATGGGAGGCAACGCGGCCTTCCTGCGCGAGGTGGTGTCCGAGGTGGGCGGGTTCCACAGCGGCATCGGCCGCAGCGTGCAGGGCCGTAAGAGCAGGCCGCTGGGCTGCGAGGAGACGGAGTTCTGCATCAGGCTGAGCCAGCGCAGGCCCGGCTCGGTCATGCTGTTCGAGCCACGGGCGCTCATCGGGCACAAGGTGTCCGGGCAGCGGGAGACGTTCGGTTACTTCCGCTCCCGCTGCTACGCGGAGGGGCTGTCGAAGGCCCTGGTCACGCAGGAGGTCGGCACCCAGGACGGGCTGTCCAGCGAGCGGGCGCACGCGCTCAAGACGCTGCCGCTCGGCGCGCTGCGCGGTGCCGGCGAGGCGCTCAAGGGCGACGTGGGCGGGCTCGGCAGGGCCGGCGCGATCGTGGTGGGGCTGGCCTGGACGGCCTGGGGGTATCTCGTGGGTTCGGTACGACTGAAAGTGGTGCGGTCATGATCCGGGTGCCGATCCTGATGTACCACTCGGTCAACGACAAGCCCAACGAGGAGACCAAACCCCATTCGGTACGGCCGTCCGACCTGGCCGAGCAGCTCGCCTACCTGAAGGAGAGCGGCTTCACCCCGCTGACCCTGGGCGATCTGGTGGCCTCGTTCAACAACAACAACGGCCGGGTCCTGCCCGACAAGCCCATCGTGCTGACCTTCGACGACGGCTACGCCGACTTCCACAGCCAGGCGCTGCCGCTGCTGGAGCGCTACGCCTTCCCCGCCACGGTCTTCCTGACCAGCGGCTGGGTGTCCGACGCGGGCAAGGACGCGGCGGGCCGGCCGCTGGACGACATGCTGTCCTGGACCCAGGCCCGCGAGGCCGCCGGGGCCGGCATCGAGATCGGCGGCCACAGCCACAGCCACCCGCAGCTCGACCAGCTCCCCAGCGAGGAGCTCCGCCAGGAGCTGCGCCGCAACAAGGCCCTGCTGGAGGACAAGATCGGCGCACCGGTCGCCACCATGGCCTACCCCTTCGGCTACAGCAGCGCCCGTGTCCGGCGTGAGGTGCGCAAGGCCGGCTACTTCGCCGCCTGCGCCGTGGCCAACTCGATCGCCGCCGACAAGCACGACATGCTCGCCATCCCGCGGCTGACGATCTCCACGCACACCACCACCGCCATGTTCAGGCGCGCGGTCGAAGGCACCGGTGTGCCCCTCATCTATCTGCGCGAGCGCATCCTGACCAAGGGGTACGCGGTCGTCCGGCGAACACGGTACGGACTGCAACGGGTCCGCGGAAATGTCTAGCCTCTGGCAGAAACTGCTCCGCGACCTCCGCAATCCACTGTTCAGGAACGGCTACGCGTTGATGGCCAACACCGGCATCACCGCTGTTCTCGGCATGGGCTACTGGCTGCTCGCCGCGCACTACTTCTCCGAGGAGGAGTTCGGCCGCGGGCAGGCGGTGATCGTGCTGATGCGGCTGTTCGCGTCGCTGACCGCGCTGGGGCTGGTGGGCGCGCTGGCGCGCTTCCTGCCGGTGGCGGGCCGCCGCACCCCGGAGCTCATCCTGCGGGGGTACGGCATAGCCGCCGCCACCGGTGTGACCGCGGCCGTCGGCTTCTTGCTGACCCTGCCGCTGTGGGGTGAGACGTACTCCGTGCTGGCGGGGTGGGGGCCCGGCCTGTTCTTCCTCGCCGCGGTGGCGGTCTGGGCCGTCTTCACCCTCCAGGACGTGGCGCTGACCGGGCTGCGCCAGGCGACCTGGGTGCCGCTCAACAGCGTGGTGTTCGGCCTGGTCAAGATGGGGCTGCTGGTGGCCCTGGCCGGCGCGCTGCCCAACGGCGGGATCTTCGTCTCTTGGATCGTTCCCACGGCCGTCGCGCTGATCCCGATCAACTGGCTGATCTTCGGCGTCGTGGTGCCCCGGCACGTCAGGCAGACCACCGACATCGGGCAGAACCCTCCCGGGCTGCGCGAGGTCGGCAGGTTCCTGGCAGGCGACTTCCCGGGCGCCCTGTCGGTGCTGGCGATCGTCTACCTGGTGCCCGTGGTCGTCGCCACACAGGTGGGCGAGGCCACCTTCGGGCGCTTCTCGATGGCCCACACGCTGGGCTGCATGATCGAGGTGCTGGCGATCAACATGGCCGTGTCGCTGACCGTCGAGGGCTCCTTCGACCGGTCCCGGCTGGCCGCCAACTGCCGCCACGCGCTGCGGCGGGCGATGCTGATCATCGTGCCGATCGTCGTGGTGGTGATCATCGGCGCGCCGCTCATCCTGCAGATCTTCGGGTCGAAGTTCGCCGACGAGGGGACCATGCTGCTGCGGCTCATGGCGCTCGCCGTGCTGCCACGGGTGCTCATCGAGGTCTACCTGAGCGCGCTCCGGGCGCAGAGCCGGGCGAACACGCTCGCGCTGGTCCAGATCGGGCTGGCGTCGCTCGTGCTGGCGTCTATCTTGGTCCTTTTCCCGTTCACGAACGTGAACGCGGTGGGATACGGAATGCTGCTCAGCGAGACCGTGGTGGCACTTTTGATCTTCGGAAAGCTACGTAAAATTCTCAAATATGGCGAAACTACGCGAACGGAAGTCGCTCAGGGGTCGCCCGGGGCCGCATGATGGTCAACGTGAGGCAACGGGACGGCGATGGTATGACAGCGGGGACCGGCTCTTCCGGCGTACGGGGGGACGCGGGAGAGGAGTCAGAGGTGCCATTCGATCCGGAAGCGACGGGGATCATCCCCCGGCTGGATCTCGAATCCGCCAAGGAGGCCCCACCGTCGGGCCCCACCAAGACGCCGCCTGACTCGCCCGAGCCTGAGCCCGAGCCTGAGCCCGAGCCTGAGCCCGAGAACGGCTCGAAGGCCGAAGCCGGGGCGGACTCCAGTGCCACCATGACCTTTCGCATCCCCGAGTCCGCGGCCGTGCGCATCGGCGGTCCGCCGACGCTCGAAGAGGCGGAGGAGGAGGCGGAGGAGGGGGCGGCCAGGCCCGCCCCCGCCGACGAGCAGGCCAAGGAGACCCGGCCCGCCCTCCCCCGCCCGGACACCGGCAAGCGGCCCGCCCGCAAGCAGGCCACGCCCGGTGACGGCGTTGCGGGTGGTGACGCCGAGGAAGTGACCGCCATCCAGCCCACCCCGGTCGCATCCCCGGGCGAGGCGGACCAGGACGCTCCCACGGCGGATGCCACCGATGACACCGACGTGCCGCCGAAGCCCTCAAGCGGCCCGGCCCCCAAGGCCGGCGCCAGGCCCCACGCTCCCCCGTCATCACCGGCCCCAGCTTCCCCAAGCGCCGCAGAAGCCCCGAAGCCCGGCGCAGGCCAGCAAGGCCCCCGAAAGCCTGACATGACCCCGCAGAGCGCCTCAGGCGACGACCCTGAGGCCACCACGGCACTGCGAAGCACCACAGGCGACACCAAGACCGGCGCACCACCAAAGAGCGCCACGGGCGACACCAAGACCGACACGTTGCCCAAGAGCGCCTCGGCGGGCTCGGCGGGCTCGGCGGGCTCGGGCTCGGCGGGCTCGGCGGGCTCGGCGGCGGGAGTTTCGCCGCGTGGCGAGGATTCCCCTCCGGCGCGTGCGGGCGGCTCTCTGGGCGCTGCTTCTGAGGTCGACGGCGCGTCGTCGAAGTCGTCCGGCGCTGAGTCACCCGCGGCCGACACCGACCCTGCGGGCCTCGGTACGGCTCCGGCGTCCCCCGGGACGAAGCCCACCGAGCCGGGCACGATGCCGGCCGGGCCGCAGACGCCGCCGATCGGACCGGGCGTGCAGCCGGCAGGGCCGATCGGGCCGATCGGGGCGGACGCGATGCCGTCCGTGCCTGGTGGGGCCGGGTCGGCGGCCGGTGGGCGTACGCAGGTGCGGGAGCCCGCCGCGCGGGCGCAGGCGCCGGCGGTGGGGTTCATGGGGAAGGTCACGGCGCTGATCGCCAGTGCGCCCAAGTGGCTGCCGCTGGTGCTGGTGCTGGAAGGCCTGGTCATGTACGTGCTGGCCCTCAAGGTCAGCCCGGGGCCGCTGCGCGGGGTCGATCCGGCCGACATCAACGGCCTGGGCCTGATCGCGGCCCTGCCCACGAGCGCGTTCGTCGCGATCCTGATCATGCTGGTGTCGTTCTTCGTCACGGTCGCGCAGAGCACGGACCGCAAGTTCCTGCTGCTGTTCCAGATCGCCGCGATCACCTTCGCGTTGCACGGCGCCGGTGCGCTGGTGGCCGAGGAGCCCCGGTTCCCGACCGCGTACATCCACGCCGGTTTCGTGGAGTTCATCGGCAGGACCGGCGAGACGGCGATCAACATCGACGCCCGGATGGGCTGGCCCGGCTTCTTCGCACTGTTCGCGTTCGTGACGAAGGCGGCGGGGATCACCGACCTGACGCCGATCCTGAACTGGACGCCGCTGCTGTCCAACCTGCTCTATCTACTGCCGTTCGTGCTGATCCTGCGTCAGGTGGTGGCCACCACGCGGGCGCGCTGGTTCGCGGCGTTGCTGTTCGTGCTGGTGCAGTGGATCGGCCAGGACTACTTCTCGTCGCAGGGCTTCACCTTCGCCCTCTATCTGGCGTTCGTGGCGATCCTGTTGCGATGGTTCGGGCGGGTGGAGCCGCGAAAGAAGCCCATCGCGCCGAAGGGGCTGCGCAGGCTGCTGGGCCGGCTGGACGCGATGACGCCGGGCGAGCTGGCCAACACCGGCATGTACCGCGCCGACAAGCTGCTCATGCTGATGTTGATGGTCGCCCTGTTCGTCGCGGCGACGGCCTCGCACCAGATCACCCCGTTCATGATGCTCGGGGTGATGACCGCGTTCCTGATCGTGAAGCGGACCTCGCTGACGTGGGCGCTGCCGTTCTCCCTGGGCATGGTGGTGCTGACCTGGATCAGCTATCAGGCCGTCGGCTTCTGGGCGGGCCAGATCGAGGCCATCTTCGGCGGTTTGGGCAAGATCCTGACGAACCTGCAGACCAACACCGGTGACCGCATCGAGGGGACGGACCCGCTGCACGCGCTGGTGCTGCAGGCGCGGCTCGGCATCCTCATGGTGATTCTCACGCTGGCGGCGGTGGGCCTGTTCCGGCGGATGCGGCGCGGGGTGTTCGACCGGGCCGCGCTGATCCTGCTCTGCGTACCGGTGCTGGCGCTGGGGCTGCAGAGTTACGGCGGCGAGATCGGGCTGCGGATCTACATGTTCGCGCTGCCCGGAGCCTGTTTGCTGGCGGCGTTCGCGTTCTTCCCGAACCTGCCGGCGGACAGCACCGACGTGCGGGAGGAGACCGTTCCGATCCGCAAGCGGAACGTGCGCTTCAACCCGGAGCTGACCAAGAAGGTGTCGCTCGTGCTGGCGGCCTGCTTCGCGGTGGCGTTCTCGATGGCCTTCCTCGTCGCCCGCTACGGCAACGAGAAGTTCGAGCGGGTGACCGCCGGCGAGGTCGCCGCCATGCACTACGTGTACGAGCACGACAAGCCGAGCGCCCGGGTGGTCTACCTGACGTCGCAGCTGGGCCCGGAGGTCACACCGACGCTGCCGTGGGGCGAGAGGGACATCGAGCTGGTCAACTTCGCCGGGCAGGCGCTGGTGCACAAGGACCCGACGATCGTCAAGGACGTGGTGGAGCGGCTGAAGCCCGGACCGGAGAGCCCGCGCAACACCTATCTGGTCGTGAACCGGGGACAGGTCAACTTCCTGCAGCTCAACGAGAACTTCCCGGAGGGCTGGGGGGAGAAGTTCCGGGCCGCGCTGGACGCCACGCCTCAGCTGAAGAAGGTCTACGGCAACGAGGACGCGGCCCTCTACACCTGGGGGTCGTTCGTCAGAGGGACGGAGACTCCGGATCCGCAGCCGTACCAGACGCCCGGCGACCCGAGCTCGCCGTGGACGCCGGTCGGCATCGTGGCGCTGATCGTGATGTGGGTGACCCTGTTCGGTTACGAGGTCATCCGGCTCAACGGGGCGAAGCGGGCGCCGCGGGCCCGCAGGTGGCTGCTGTTCATCGGCATCCCGGCCTTCGTGGTGGCCGTCGGAGTGATCGCCGAGCGGTTCGTCTACATCGCCGCGGGCGCCTGAACCGTCCCGATCGTACGGCGAAGGTCCCCTGTCAATCCGTGACAGGGGACCTTCGCCGTCCAGAGAGGGCCGTCAGGCCGTCCAAGGAGGCCGTCGGGCTGTCCAGAGGAGGCCGTCAGGTCGCGCTCCGGCCGCTCCACTGGATTTCGTACGGTTTGAGCGTCACCTGCTTGCCGTCGACCGTGGCGGTCAGGGCGGCGTCGGTGGTGTTGACCATGACCATCTGGCGGGCCTGCGCAAGCACCTTGACCCGCTGGTCGGAGACCTCGACCTGCTCGATCGGCACGCCGGCGGGGAACCACTTGGTGAAGCCGCTCAGCAGCCCCGCCATCGGCAGCTCGGCGCCGCTTCCGCCGTCCCACAGGCAGCCGGCGCAGGGGCCAGGGTTCTTGGTCTGGGGGCTCCAGTAGAGGGCCGTGGTCACCCCGGTCCTGGCGAACTCCATGAGCGTGGCGGCCTGCACGGCCATGCGCTTGTCCTCGGTCCAGCCCGAGCTCTCCGGCTCGACATACCACTCGGCCCACCAGACCGGCATGTTGCCGCTCTTCTCCTTGAGCCAGGCGGTGATGGCGCTGAACTTGGCCGTGGCGGCGAAGTCGTCGGGGATGTTGCCCTTGTCCTTCGTCAGGGTCGCGCCGTCGACCACGATGAAGTCGGCGCCCTTCTTGTGCTCGATCCAGTACTCGATCGCGTCGAGGGTCCGCTGGTCGATCGTGCCGTAGGTGCCGGACAGCTCGGAGGGCGGGCCGCTCTGGTAGCTGTCGATGGGCACGTACGGGCCGCCGACCTGGATCTCCGGGTCCACCTTCTTCAGCGCGTCGTAGACCTTGTTGTAGAGCTCTGTGTAGCCTTCGGCGTCCCAGCGGTTGGTGGTCGGGTTCCAGAAGCCCTTGAACTCGTTCCACACCATGTAGTGCTTGACCGTCGGGTACTGCTTGGCGACCTTGACCGCGAGCTTGGCGTAGTCGTCGAAGTGCTCCGGGTCGGGGGCGACCGTGTGGTTCTTGCTCCAGTCGGTGTAGCCCGCCCTGCCGCCCTTCATCCAGTCGGGCGCGCAGCACAGCGTGATGATCGGCAGCGCCCGCGACGACGCCATGAACTCCAGCCGCCGGTTGAGGTCACGGAAGTTGTACTGGCCCTGGCTGGGCTCGGGGTTGCCGGCGCCCCAGCCCATGATGTGCTGGTTCTGCAGCATCGGCACCCGGCCGAGGATCCCCTCGGCGGCCTCCCGTACCTGCTCGGCGGCGTTGTCAGCGCTGTACTGGGTGTGCGTGACACCCCAGCGGGGCCAGTCGTCGACCGGGGGCGGCGGCTCCAGGCTGGGCGCGGGCTCGCTGGGCGCGGGCTTGGCCACCTCGCCGCCGCTGAACTCGCCGCTGGACTCGGGCCTGGACGCAGATCTCATGCTCGCGTACAACATGATGCCCGCCACGAGCAGGACGGCGAGGACACCGGCCCCTACGGCGATCGGCCAAGGCGACCGCCTGCGGGCATGTCGGCCGTCCGTCGGAATCACGGAATCCACCCCTCACGCGACGTTCAAAAGGCCGGGCGAGATCGCCCGGCCCATATAACCGTATAGGCACTACTTGAGCGCCACTTGCGACCGGTCAGGAAGATGGCGGGCGCTGGCCCGTCGCAGGACCGGGGACCCCCGCATAACGGTACGGCACCGGCTGCCTGCCCGGCTGCACGATGAGCAGGGTGCCCGTCTCCTCCGAGTAGAAGGCGGACTCCACGGCGGCGGCCACGTCGTCGGCGTCCAGCAGCGGGAATCCGGCGCTGGTGAACAACTCCCTGGCCTCGGCCACCAGTGGGGTGTCGGTGAAGCCGGGGCAGACGGCGTCGATCCTGATGTTCTCCTTCGCCAGCGGGTTGGCCAGGCCTCTGACCAGGCCGACGACGGCGTGCTTGGTCAAGGTGTAGATCGGGTCGCCGTCGTAGCCGACGAGCCCGGCCAGCGACGCCGTGACGACGATCGCGCCGCCGCCCGAGCGCTTGAGCAGCGGCAGGCTCGCGGCGACGCCGAAGACCACGCCGTCCACGTTCACCCCGACCGCCTTGCGGTAGGCGGCGGCGTCGAAGGCCGCCAGGTCCACACCGCTGGTGATGCCGGCGTTGAGGTGCACCAGGTCCAGCCGGCCGTACTTCTCCCGGGCCAGCTCGACGGCGCGCAGCGAGGCCTCCTCGGTGCTGACGTCGGCGGCCAGCCACGCGCCGCCGACCTCCTTGGCCAGCCGTTCGGCGCCTTCGCCGTCGAGGTCGACCAGGACGCAGGTGGCCCCGCCCGTCGACAACCGCCTGGCCACGGCGGCCCCGATGCCGCTCGCCGCTCCGGTGATCAGTGCAACAGTGCTCATGACGCTCCTCAGGGGTCGGACATGATGGGGATCACGACTCGTCGAGCATGCGGTGGGCGCGGGTGATCAGAGTGGGCACGGCGGCCCCGATCTGCTCGAAGCCCTCACCCACGGTCTTACCCTGCCGGAAGCGGGCGTGGATACCCTGCACGATGACCGCGAGCTTGAAGTTGCCGAAGGCCGTGTAGAAGCCGAGGTCGGAGATGTCGCGGCCGGACACCTTGCCGTAGTGGGCGGCGAACTCGGCGGCGTTCATGAAGCCGGGCGCGACCGTCACGTCCCCGGCCACCGGGATCCGGGCGCGCTCCTCGTCGCCGCGGTCCTGCCAGTAGGTCAGCGTGAGCCCGAGGTCGGCCAGCGGGTCGCCGAGCGTGGACATCTCCCAGTCCACCACGGCCATGATCTCCAGCTCCGCCGGACCGAGCCGTACGAGAGTGTTGTCGAGCCGGTAGTCGCCGTGCAGCAGCGTGCCGGCCGAGCCGGACGGCAGGCGCTCGCGCAGCCGGGTGCGGAGCCTGTCGTACTCGGGCAGGTCGTCGGTCCTCGACCGCTCCCACTGCTGGTTCCAGCGTTCGAGCTGACGGGTCAGGTAGCCCTCGGGCCGGCCGAAGTCGGCCAGGCCGACCTCGCGGTAGTCGACGGCGTGGATGGCGGCCAGGATCTCGGCCAGCCGCTCCGACAGCCGCCGGGTCCGCGCGGGCGCGGGCTCGCCGAGCTGCTGCCTGCTGCGTACGGCCTCGCCCTCGACGTGGCCCATCAGGTAGAACGGCGCTCCGATGACGTCCTCGTCGGCGCAGAACGCGATCGGCTCCGGGACGGGCACCGGGGTCGGGGCGAGCGCCGAGATGACCCGCCACTCGCGCCGCATGTCGTGCGCGGTCGGCAGGACGTGCCCGAGCGGCGGGCGGCGCAGCACCACACGCCGCTCGCCCATCTCGATCAGGTAGGTCAGGTTCGACCTGCCACCGGAGATCAGCGACACCGACAGGGGCTCACCGGCGTCGGGCACGTGCCGGCCCAGCCATCCGAAGAGCCGGGTCCGGTCAATCCCTGGTACGGTCATGGATCACTATTAGAACGTTATTCGGTCCTGAATGCCACCTGGGAGTTGGATAACGTTCCGAATCATGACCGGCCTACCACGGGCGCATATCCTCTAAGCTGGTCGAACATGTCTGCCCGCATGCTGATCCGAGTTCCGAGTAAGGCATGTCGACAGTAGGAGCCCATGCACGTCACACTCGTTCGCCCCAGCGAGTTGGGAGCATCCGAAGTAGGCCGCTGGCGCGCGCTTCAGGAAGCCGACCCAGCTTTCGACAACCCGTTCCTGTCTCCCGAGTTCACGATCACGGTCGGCGAACTCCGCGACATGGTATGGGTGGCGGTCGTCTATGACGGACCCGACATTGTGGGATTTTTCCCCTTTGAGCGTCATCCGCTGGGCATCGGCAGACCGGTGGCCGCCGGCCTGACCGACGCGCAGGGCATGATCCACGTCAAGGACGCCGACATCCATCCGCAGCGGCTGCTCAAGCTGTGCGGGCTCGCCGTCTACGAGTACGACCATCTGGTCACGGGCCAGCCGGTGCAGGGTGCCATGGCCGACGCCTACCCGTCGCCGGTCATCAATCTGCGCGACGGCTACGGTCCGTACACCGAGTTCCTGCGCGAGCACTCCGGCAAGACCTACAAGAGCACGCTGGCCAAGTCGCGCAAGCTCCAGCGCGACATCGGCGAGGTCCGGCACGACTACGCGACCCCCGACCTGGCGCCGCTGCGCACACTGCTGTCCTGGAAGACCGACCAGTACCGGCGCACCGGCCGCACCGACCGCTTCGCCCACCAGTGGATCGTCGAGCTGGTCGAGCGCCTGCTCGACACCCGCACCGACAGCTTCGCCGGTGTCCTCGACATGGTCTACGTCGACGGCACGCCGGTGGCCGGACACTTCGGCATCCGCACCCGCACCACCCTGGCCGGCTGGTTCCCCGCCTACGACACCGCCTTCGCCAAATACTCCCCCGGCCTCATCCAGCACCTGGCCATGGCCGAGAAGGCCGCCGAGTCCGGCATCCTGGTGGTCGACATGGGCCGCGGCCACAAGGAGTACAAAGAGAAGCTCAAGAACGGCGAGCTCATGGTGACCGAGGGCCGCATCGCCCGGCGCAGCGCGTCGGCAGGCGTCCACTGGATGCTCCGGGTGCCCGCCCGCAAGGCCCGCGCCACGGTGCTGGCCAACCCCCTGCTGCACCGGACCGCCGACAAGGCGCTGAAAACGTACGGACGGTTGCGTGCCGTCCTGCCCCTGTGAGACTGATCGCGGAGCGCACCGGCAGGCACTGCTTACTGCTGCCCTCCAACCGCCTGGGCCTCTACCTGGCGCTGCGCCACTGGTGCACGCCCGGCCAGCGGCTCCTCATGTCGCCCATCTCGGCCGACGAGATCCTCTTCCTCGTGCTGGCGGCGGGCCTGCGCCCGGTGATCGCGCCGCTGTCGGCGCGTGACGGCAACATCGACGCCGCCCAGGTGGACCTCTCCACGGTCGACGCGGTCCTGACCACCAATCTGTACGGCCTGCCGGACCAGGTGTCGGCGTTCACCGGCAAGATCCTCATCGAGGACGTGGCGCACGCCATGGAGACGAGCGTCGACGGCCGGCCGCTCGGCACCTTCGGTCAGGCCGGGGTCTTCAGCCTGTCCAAGCATCCCGGCGCCGGCTCGGGCGGGGTCCTGGCCGTCGAGCACGCGGCGGACCTGAAGGCCCTGGAACGAGCCCGCGACCAGCTGCTCCAGCCGGGCGCCTTCCGCGCCGAGCTACTCAGTGTGGCCACCTCGATGGCCCGCCAGGCGGCGCTCAGGCTCGACCTCGTCCGTCCCGCGCTGCGGCTGGCGCGGGCGCTGGGGCTGCAGGAGCCCCGTGACGGCTACCGCATCCCGCTGCTGGCCGAGGCCCTGTCGAAGGCGCTGCCGCACGCTCCGCTGCTGCCGCCCTTCGACCCGTGGGTCCAGGCCGACCTGCACTCCTACCGCACCGAGCGGGGCCGCCTGGCCCGGTGGTACCAGACGCGACGGGTGGCGGCGGTGGCCAGGGAGCGCTCGCGGAGGCTGGCGGGCGTGGCCCGGCTGGCCACCCTGCCGTCGGCCGCCTCGGCCGTCCGCGACCACCTCGACCAGCCGCTGTTCCGCGTCCCGCTGCTGGTGCGGGAGCGCGACGCCGCCATCGCCGAGCTGGAGCGGCACGGGGTGGCGACGGGCTATCTGTACGACCCGCCCTACGACGACTACGCCGAGCCCTTCACCCAGCCCTCCGACGACCCGGCCGCGGCCCGCTGGTGGGCGCGGCACGTCCTGCCTGTCGACCCGCTGTTCGCCTCCCGCTCGCTGCCGGTGCTGCGCAGCCTGGAGCCCGCCTGGGAACGCGTCCGATGACCCGGCTCAGGCCGCGCCGCCGATCAGCCCGGCGAGGATCCGGCACCCACGCCTGACGTCGGTGAGCGACGCCGAGCCGTAGCCGATCACCAGGCCGTGCAGCCGCTCGGGGCCGAAGTGGTGCCGTTCGACCGTGTCGAGCAGGACACCGCGCTCCGCGGCCCGCTCCACGATGTCCGGCCCGGTCCCGGGCGCCAGCTCGGCCAGGACGTGCAGCCCCGCCGTGTCCCCGCGCAGGCGGCAGACCTCGCCGAGGACCTCGACGACCACGGCGCGGCGGCGCGCGTACTCCAGACGCATCCTGCGCAGGTGCCGGTCGAGGTCGCCGCGCTCCAGCAGGGTCGCCACCGCGTGCTGCACCGGGCCGCTCGTACGGTCGCAGACGGCGCGCCTGATCTCGGCGATCCGGTCCAGCAGCTCGGGGGCCCCGACCAGCCAGCCGACCCCGATGTCCGGCGCCAGCGACTTCGACAACGTGCCCAGCAGCACCACACGGGCCGGGTCGAGGCCGTAGAGGGCGGGCAGCGGGGCGACGTCGTAGCGGAACTCGGCGTCGTAGTCGTCCTCCACGACGATGGCGCCGGTGCGCCTGGCCCAGGCGAGCAGCCGCTCCCTGCGCGGGATCGGCAGCCGCCCGCCCACGGGATACTGGTGCGCCGGCGTGGTGTAGAGCAGGCGCAGGTCGTCGGGCAGCCCTTCGGCGATCACCCCGTCCTCGTCCACCGGGCACGGCACCACCTCCGCTCCCCTGGCGGCGAACACGGTGCGGGCCACGTGATAGCCGGGATCCTCCACGCCCGCCCTGGTGCCGGCACCGAGCAGCGCCAGCGCGCAGAGGTCGAGCCCGTTGCCGGTGCCCCTGGTGACCAGGATGTTCTCCGGCCCCACCGGCACGGACCTGGCCCTGCGCAAGTGGTCGGCGAGCAGCTCTCTGAGGTGCGGCAGGCCGTAGGGGTCGGGGTAGTCGCCCGGAGGCAGCTCGGCGGCCTTGCGCCAGGCCCGCTTCCAAGCCGCCCGGTCGTAGTCGCGGACCCAGGGGTGGCCCGGCGTCAGGTTGATCTCCTTCTCGCCCGGCACGGCCCGACGCCGCATCCTGGGGCTGGGGGTCTCCGGCACCGAGCGGCGGGGCGAGTCCAGCGTGGCGACGAACGTGCCGGAGCCGTGCCGTCCCTCCAGCCAGCCCTCGGCGTAAAGTTGCTGGTACGCCTCCGTGACGACCGTCCGGCTCACGCTGAGCTGGTCCGCGAGCCCACGCGAGGAGGGCAGCCGCTCCCCGGGCGCCAGCGACCCGGACAGCATCGCGCCGCGCAGCCAGTCGGCGAGCTGCGTGGTGAGCGGGACGGCCGCCTCCCGGGACAGGGAGATGGGCAGGTCAACGAGGGAACGCACGGAAGTGGTCTCCGGAAAGTGTCCGATAGTGGCTCTCCAGGATAGGTCCACTTTCTCGTTACGGTCGTACGCATGCTCTCCACTACCGCCCGGACCCGCCTCGGCCGCGAGAAGAACCGGGGCAGCGCTGACCGGAACGATCTGTACGACGTGCTCGACGCCGGCCTGATCTGCCATCTGGGCGTGGTGGTCGACGGCCACCCGATGGTGATCCCCACCGGCTACGGCCGGATCGGCGACACCCTCTACCTGCACGGCTCGACCGGCGCCCGGTCCCTGCGCGCCGCCGGCTCCGGCGGCTCGGGCGGCTCCGGCGGCTCCGGCGGCTCGGGCGGCTCCGGCAGTGACGTGTGCGTCACGGTCACGCACGTCGACGGCATCGTGCTGGCCCGTTCGGTCTTCAACCACTCGGTCAACTACCGCTCGGCGATGATCTACGGCCGGGCCCGGCCGGTGACGGACGAGGAGGAGCGGATGGCGGGCCTGCGAGCCCTGACCGAGCAGCTCGCCCCCGGCCAGTGGGACTACGCCAGGCCGCCCACGGCCAAGGAGCTCGCCGCGACCGCCGTGCTCGCGCTGTCCCTGGAGGAGGCGTCGGTCAAGATCCGCCGGGGCGCGCCGATTGACGACGAGGCCGACTACGCGCTGCCCGTATGGGCGGGAGTGTTGCCCATTGACACCAAATGGGGCGAACCACAGCCAGACCCGGTGCTTCCCAAAGAAATCGGTATACCTGTTCACATATCAAGCCGGTAGTAGTTCCATAAACACGGGCCGCCAGGCAAACCCGGCCCCCGGATCGAACGTCTCATCAGGTGGGCCGACTTCTGATGGGAGAGCCAAATGGAGTGGGAAGCTCCTGGTTACACGGAAGTCAAGCAGATCGGGGCCGGTGTCAGCGGCCGGGTCGTGCTGGCGGTGCACGACGAGACGGGCATCAAGGTCGCGATCAAGTACCTCTCGCAGAGGTGGCGGCGCGATCCGGTGGCCCTGGCACGGTTCCGGTCCGAGGCCCGGCTGCTGACCACGCTGCGCGACCCGAACGTCGCCACGCTGTGGGAGTACATCCAGGACCAGCACGGTGCCGCCATCGTGATGGAGCTGGTCAACGGCGTCTCCCTGCGCGCCCTGCTGCGCGAGAACGGCACCACCGGGCCGGAGGCGGCGCTGGTCGTGCTCAAGGGCTCGCTGCTCGGCCTGGCCAAGGCCCACTCCCTGGGGCTGGTGCACCGGGACTACAAGCCCGAGAACGTGATCGTCCGCGAGGACGGCGCGAGCAAACTGGTGGACTTCGGCATCGCCGTACGGGAGGGGACGATCTCCCAGCCCGAGGGGACGCCCCCGTACATGGCGCCCGAGCTGTGGTCCGGGCAGCCCTCTACGGCCGCCACCGACGTCTACGCCGCCACGGCCGTGTTCTTCGAGTGCCTGACCGGGCACCGGCCCTACCGTTCGACCGAGCCGACCGTCCTCGGCTACCAGCACGTACACGTCCCGGTGCCCGCCCACGACGCGCCCGAGCCGGTGCGCGAGCTCATCCTGCACGGCATGGCCAAGGACCCGGCGGCCCGCCCCGCCAGCGCGGAGGCGTTCCTGGCCAAGCTGGAGGCGACCGCCAGGGCCGCCTACGGCGAGGACTGGGAGGAGCGCGGCAGGCGCCGGCTGGCCGCGCTGGTGGTGCTGCTCGGCCTGCTCTTACCGGTGCCGCAGACCCCGCCGCCCGCGCAGGTCACCACGTCACTGGCACAGACGGTATTCCGGAGCGGGCGCGGCGGCGCGGTCAAGGCGGCGAAGGGCACCACACGCGGGGTGCGCGGCGGCGCGGTCAAGCTGGCGATGGGCACCACACTCGCCGCCCTGGTGGCCGCGACGGTGATCATCGTGATGGCCAACCGGGACCGGCCCACGCCGTTCAACCCGGTGGCGGCCGCGCCCTCGGAGTCGAGGCCGCCGGCCGGGCTGTCGTCGCCGCCCTCCACCGCGCCGAGCCGGACGACGGCCGAGACCCCGGCGGCCGTCCCGCAGGTCGGCCCGCAGCAACTGATCACCGACAGTCCGTCCCTCGGCCAGCCGCCCGCCTCCGACTCCCTCTCCCCCACGACGACCACCGGCCCCCCACCCGCCTCGACGCCCCCCTCGACCCCGACGTCGCCCCCCACTGCGACGTCCACCCGCAGCACACCGCCGAACTCGGCCCCGCCCACCGGCACCCCGACCACCCCGCGGGTCACCACACCGCCTGCGACCACGCCACGAGTCACCACCCCACCGGTCACGACACCACCCGTCACCACGCCTGCCACCACCCCGCGGGTCACCACACCGCCTGTCACCACACCACCCGTCACCACACCACCCGTCACCACACCACCCGTCACCACACCACCCGTCACCACGCCGCCGGTGACCACGCGGCCCGTCACCGCTGTGTCGCGGCTCACCGTGGACCGCTTCACGGTGGACCGCGCCGTGGCCGGTGGGACGTACACCGTCGGCGCCACCGGCACCGCGCCGATCGTCCTGAACGCCGCCTGGCGGGTGGGCGGCGAGACAGTCCACAACGAGCGGGTACGGCTCAGCGGCGCCACCTCCTACACCGGCTCCCTGCGGCACGTCCTGCGGGAGCCGCCGTGCGGCGAGCGGGTCACCTTCACCGTCAGCACCACCCCGGCGGCCGCCGGCGGGGCGAGTTCGTCCACGGTCAGCGTGCCCGAGTGCCCGACGCGGGTGACCGGGCTGCGCGTCGGCCTCCGGATGGACGCCGCGTCCGGCGTCGCCCGCGCCCAGGTCACCATGACGACCAGCGGCACCGCGGCGGTGCCCGTGACGGCCGCGTTCGCGGTCAACCGGGATCAGGTCGGGACACGGGACGCGACCCTGTCCGGGCGGACCTCGTACAGCCAGTCCTTCACGCACACCTTCAGGTCCCGTCCGTGCGGTGCCGTCGTCACGGTGCGGGTGCGCGCGGGCGGGCGCGCGGCGACCGGCCGCGCGGAGGTCACCTGCCCGGCTGAGGTGAAGCGGGTGTCGATCTCACGCGCCGTGCTGGACGGGAACACCGCCAGCGCGTCGATCGCGGTGACCACCGGCAACACACGACCGGTACGGGTGAACGTGGTTTTCACCCTGGACGGCAGGACCGTCGGCGCCAAGGCGGTCACCCTGTCCGGCGAGACTTCATACCTCACGACCGTGAGCCACGCCTACGGCGAGGTGCCGTGCGGGGCGTCCTGGCGGGTGCGGGCCGGCACCCGGCCCGCAGCGGGCAACGGAGGCGACTCGGCGGGCGGCAGGACCCCGGCCTGCCCACAGCCCGAGGAACCCACGAAGAGCCCTCGGCCAGAGAGTTCGGATACGGGCGAAACCATTAACTGACCTGCCCTTTCTTACTTATCGGGATATTACCTGTCATAGGTCTGTAGCGGCTGGATAAACTACGCTCCTTCTGTATAGGGCGGGGGCCCAGAGGACTCCAGGAGGAGACCGTATGTACGGGGATAGTCAGTGGGGGGTTCCCGGATACACCGAGGTTCGCGAGCTCGGCAGCGGAGCGACCGGCAGAGTGGCCCTGGCCCGGCGGGACCACGACGGCGCCGAGGTCGCCATCAAATACCTGTCCGACGAGCTCAGGGCCGACGTGGGCTTCGTGGCGCGTTTCCGGCACGAGGCCAGGCTGCTCGGCACCATGCGCAGCCCGCACAACGCCCGCCTGATCGACTACGTCGAGACGGGCTACGGCGCGGCCATCATCATGGAGCTGGTCAACGGCGTCTCGTTACGCGAGTTGGTCAGGTCGCAGGGCCCGACGGGTCCCGAGGCCGCGCTGACGGTTCTCAAGGGCTCGCTGCAGGGTCTTGCGGCCGCTCACGCGATGGGAGTCGTGCACCGCGACTTCAAGCCGGAGAACGTGATCGTCCAGGGCGACGGTGAGAGCAAGCTCGTCGACTTCGGCATCGCGGTCATGGCCGGAGAGGGCACGAGCGCTGCCGGCACCCCGCCGTACATGGCGCCGGAGCAGTGGGCCGGCCACCCGGCCTCGCCCGCCACCGATGTCTACGCCGCCACCGTGGTGTTCTTCGAGTGCCTGACCGGCGCCCGCCCCTATCGGGCCCCCAACCTCGCCGCGCTCGCGCGGCAGCACCAGAGCGCGCCGCCGCCGGTCGAAGAGGTGCCCGGCCCGCTGCAAGGACTGCTCGAGCGGGGCCTGGCCAAGCACTCGATCGAGCGCCCACCGTCCGCCGAGGCGTTCCTCACCGAGCTGGAGGCCATCGCGGCCGACGCGTACGGGCCCGGCTGGGAGGAGCGCGGCAGGCGACGGCTGGCCGGCCTGGCCGGTCTGCTGCTCCTGATGTTCCCGAACGCGCCCGAGGCTCCCGCCGAGGTGGGGACCACCCTGGCGGAGACCCGCTTCAGCGAGCCGGCCAAGGTGATGGGCAGGTTCCCGGCGAAGGTCGTGATCAGCACGGCGTGCGCCGGTGTGGTGATCGCGATCGGGGTCGTGCTGGTGAACACCCTCGACGAGGAGCCCGTGCTGCGGGCGCAGACCTCGCAGGTGACGCCGAGCGCGCTCCCGCCCGAGACCGAGCCACCCGGTGCGGAGCCGACCGAGACCGAGCCACCCGTCGAGTCCGAGCCCGAGGAGGAACCGACACCCGAGGCGACCCCTGCGGAGCCGACGGAGACCGCGAGCGTCGCCCCGCCCGTCGTGAACCCGACCACCACCAAGACTCCCATCAGGAGCCCCAAGGTGAAGACCCCGGCGGCCAGACCCACCCGCACGCGGGTGAAGACGCCCGCCCCCACCGCCACCGGGCCCTCGGACCCGGTGCTGAACAGCAAGCCCCGGAACGACGACGACGGCGTGCCGATGGTCACCCGGACCCCGCAGCCGACCCGATCGCCGGTTCGCACCCCCGACACCCGGCCCACCCGGTCCGAGATCCCGACCACGAGTCCCGGTACGCCCACCACCTCGTCCAGCGGGGGCTCCACTCCCCGCGACACACCTACCGACTCCGACGGGAACCCGGTCACCCCGCGCTCGGCGAACGTTCCCGAGATCCGGCGGGTTCCCGAGATCAAGCGGGTACGGGAGTCCGCGGTCGTGGCCCCGGCCGCGCTGCTCGCGCTCGGCCTGATGACGTCCGGCGCGGTTCCGGTCACACTGGCGGTGAAACGTCGCATGGCGGGACGGCACCGCACGAAGCGCTGAACGGGCCGGGGGCATCGTCGATGACCAATCCGAGAAACGGCATCGCCGGATTCCAGTTGACCGAGCACACCTGGATCACCGAGGTGGGCAACTGGATCGACGCGATCTCGCCCGATGGCCGCCGGGCGGGAGCGCTGCTGTTCGACGCCCGCATCATCGACACGCCGGGCGTGCGCGACCGGGTCGTGTCGGCCGTGCTGACCGACCGCGGGCTGGCCCTGGGCGGGCTGCCCGGCCTCATCCCGGTCGCGGACGTGGTGGCGGCCGGGCCGCAGGTGTGGCTGCTGACCGCGCAGGCCGTCACCCCGACCCTGACCGGCCTGCTGGCCACCGGGTCGGTCGACGCGAGCGGCGCGGCGTCCGTGCTCGCCGAGACGGCCCACACCCTCGTCGCGCTGCACGCGGCGGGGGTCACGCACGGCTCGGTGCATCCCGGCACCGTGGTGATCACGGCCGAGGGCGGCGCGCTGCTGTCGGAGCGCGGCCTGTCGGACGCCATCCATGGCCGGCTGTCCACGCCCGAACGCGACGCGTCCGGATGGGCCGCGCTGGCCCGCGGACTGGCCGCCTCGTGCGCGCGCGACGCTCCCAGGGCCGCCGACCTCTTCGAGCGGGCCGCCGTGACGGCGACCACCCGGGGGCTCGCGGCGGCCAGGAGCATGCTGCTGGCCGAGCGTGACCTGCTGCCCGGTGGCGTGCTCAGCCGGCACGGGCTGGCCCAGGCGGCCCGTGGCCAGTCGGTGTTCGCGCAGCCGGCCGCGTACACCAGACCGGAGGACGCGGCCGGTCGCGGCCGGGAGGCGGACCGCGACGAGGGCGACATCGTCACACTGCTCCGCGTCCCGGGCACAGGCACAGGCCCTGGCCTAGGTGGGGCGGGCGCGGGGGCCGGGATGGGCACGGGACCGGGGGGTCAGCATCCCGGCTCGGGCGCCGGTGGGTTCGGGCAGGCGCCCACCGGGGGGCAGGCGATGCTGGGCAGCCAGGCGTCGACGCACCCCAGTCCCGGCGACCAGGGCGGGGTGCGCTTCGGACCCGGCGTGGGGGCCGGGGTCGACACCGAGACACCGGCCGAACGGATCTGGCGCGAGGGGCGCGACGGGCCCGGGCGGGGCACGGCGAGGCGTGCCAAGGCGCGGCGCCGCCGGACGATCCTGGCCGCGGGCATCCTCGCGGTCATCCTGGCCGGCGCGGCCGTCGCCTGGCTCAGGCTGGGCGACTCGCCGGACCTGGCGGTCGCGTCCGTCGCCGTCAAGGCCCCGAAGAAGACCCAGCGCTGCAACAGCTCCGTGCTCATCACCGGCACGATCGTCACCAACGGCGAAGCCGGCGAGATCACCTACGAGTGGCGCAAGAACCTGGACAAGGAGGTGGTCAAGGCGACCCTGGAGACCACGTCCGACAAGACCTCCTACAGTGTGCCGCTGAGGTGGTCGCTGCAGGGCAAGAGCACCGTCAAGGCCACCGCCACGTTACGGGTGCTGTCGCCGGGCCCGGCGCGCACCGGGAAGGCGAGCTTCACTTACCGGTGTTGAACCACGCAACAATGCATCTCAAACCGGTTCTTACTACTCTGACGGACATGACCACGCAGACCCCCGCGGGCTGGTACCCCGACCCCTACGGTTCGCCACAGCTCAGGTGGTGGGACGGCTCCCAGTGGACGGACGCCACCCACCCCTTGGAGCAGCAGGGACCCCAGCAGCAGCCGCCCGCCGGCCCCCAACCGGCCTCAGGCCCGCAGCAGCCCTACGGCAACCACCAGCCCGACTGGTCGGCCACCCCCGCGAACCCCACGCTCGCATACGGCCAGTCACCGCAACCTCCCCACGGCCGGCAGCAGCCCACCCAGTGGAGCGGCGCCCCGCTGCCCGGCGCCGGCTACGGCCCGCCGCGTAAGCAGAGCAATCCTCTGCCGTGGGTGTTCGGCGGGCTGGCGGCGGTGGTCGTGATCGCGTTGATCGTGGTGGCCGGCGTCTTCGTGGTCAACAACAGCTCCGCCCCGGTCGGGATGCCCTCCGAGTCGCCCTCGCAGAGCCTGGAGGAGACACCGGAGCAGACTCCTGAGTCGACGCCTGAGCCGACGCCGTCCGCCGAGCCGCCCACAGCCTCGGCCGAGCTCCCCGCGCCGGAGTCAGGTCGGGTCACCGACCCGAAGGCGGAGGTCTCGTTCGAGGTGCCCGAGGGCTGGGAGGTGCCGAAGACCCCGATCAACGGCAGCGACCCGCGAAGCCAGCAATGGACGAGTGGCGTCCAGAAGACCTCGCACGACAACTACGACGGCAAGAATGCCAGCTGGATCGGCAACGTCTACACCGGGACGCTGAGCGAGAGCTATCCCTACGCCGGGACGTCCGGGCTGAGCGCCACGGCCAAGACCATCTTCCTGGACTTCAACGCCAGGTACTACGGCCTCCCGCACAAGAACAAGATCATCGCTGACAAGGCCATGAAGATCGGCGACCGGGACGCCTGGGTGCTCCAGTTCGAGCTCGACTTCACCGAGGAGTCGGAGAAGAACGACTACAAGTGGAAGAAGGAGAACGGCGCGATCGTGCTGATGGACCGGGGGGAGGGCCAACGACCGGCCCTGGTCTACATGTCCGTCCCGGACAATCTCGGCACCGACGTCGTCAGCGACGTTCTGAGCTCGCTGAAGCCCGCCTGACCGGTGGCACTAGGCTGGTGGGACAAGCAAGCGGGCGGATCGCTCCGAGCCGCTGCGGCGAGGAGAACGAATGAGTGACGTGCTGGTCTGGATCGACTGCGAGATGACGGGGCTCGATCTCGGGCGCGACGCGCTCGTCGAGGTGGCGTGCGTCGTCACCGACAGCGAGCTCAACCAGCTGGACGAGGGCGTCGACGTGGTCATCAAGCCGCCGCCGGAGTCCCTGGAGCAGATGTCGCAGGTGGTCCGCGAGATGCACACCGCCTCCGCGCTGCTGCCCGAGCTGGCGGGCGGCGTGACGCTGGCGGAGGCGGAGTCCCTGGTGCTCGACTACATCCGCCGCCACGTTCCGGAGCCGAAGAAGGCGCCGCTCTGCGGCAACTCCATCGGCACCGACCGCACGTTCCTGTCCAGGGACATGCCGGCGGTCGACGGCTACCTGCACTACCGCATGATCGACGTCTCGTCGATCAAGGAGCTGGTGCGCCGCTGGTATCCCCGCGTCTACTTCGCCGCGCCGGAGAAGCAGGGCGGCCACCGGGCACTGGCGGACATCACCGAGAGCATCCGGGAGCTGCGCTACTACCGCGCGGCCGTGTTCGTGGGTCAGCCGGGGCCCGACTCGGCGACCGCCCGGACGCTCGCCGAGCGTGTCACGGGTTAATCAGTGGCGTAAAGGGTCCCGAAGACCGCTACACTTTTCCTGTGCCGCTCATGCGGGTGGCTCATGGTGGGTGTAGCTCAGGCGGTAGAGCGCCAGGTTGTGGTCCTGGATGTCGAGGGTTCAAGTCCCTTCACTCACCCCAAGGCGTAACGGCCGGTCCTTCGGGACCGGCCGTTGCCGTTTTTTCCAACATTGTCCCCAAAACATGACAATGCGAGTTATGCTCGCTGTCTACCGCTAACGCCGGAAGCGCGGGGGCCTCGGCGATCTGACCGTCTTCGTTCCGGAGGCCGGATGAGAGTCGACGATGCAGCGTTTGACAGCGTGTTCACGTCCTTGAGCAAGCGCGAGGCCGAGGTCATGGATCTGATCGCCACCGGTCAGTCCAACGGCCAGATCGCGCAGCGACTGTTCCTCAGCGAGAAGACGGTGAAGAACCACGTCAACCGCATCTACGCCAAGCTCGGCGTGGACTCGCGGGTCACGGCCATCGGCCTGTGGCTGTCTCGCTCCTCCGAATAGCCGGTACGCCCCCCGGCCCCTCCCGGCCGGCCCGGCGCCGGAGACGTCCTGTCAGGGCTACGAGCGCTGTTCCAGGGACGTCGACAGGGCCGCGAGGCCGTGGTCGAGGTCGTGCTCGGAGATGTTCAGGGCCGGGCGCAGCCGGATGGAGCGCGGGCCGCACGGCAGCACCAGGACGCCCGCCTCCTCCCTCAGCTGGGTGACCAGGGCGTCGCGCTCTGCGGTGCCGGGCAGGTCGAAGGCGCACATGAGGCCCCGGCCGCGGACGTTGGCGACGGTGGCCGGATGCTCGGCTTCGAGCTTGGTGAGCCGTTCGAGGATGAGAGCGCCCAGCGTGCCGGCGCGCGGGATCAGGCCGTCCCGTTCGACGATCTCCAGCAGGCCCCTGCTGCGCACCATGTCCACCAGGCCGCCGCCCCAGGTGGAGTTGATCCGGCCGCTCTGCCGGAAGACGTTGTCGGACACCTGGTCCAGGCGGCCGCCCGCCATGATGCCGCCCACCTGGACCTTCTTGGCGAAGGCCACGATGTCGGGCGACAGGCCGAGCTGCTGGTAGGCCCAGGGGGTGCCGGTCGTGCCGCCGCCCGTCTGGACCTCGTCCAGGACGAACAGCGCGTCGTGCTCGTGACAGAGGCCCTGCATGGCCTGCAGGAACTCCGCGCGCATGTGGTTGTCGCCACCCTCGCCCTGGATGGGCTCGGCGATGAAACAGGCGATGTCGTACGGATACCGCTCGAACGCGGCGCGAGCCTGGGCGAGCGCTCGTTCCTCGGCCGCCTCGACGTCGCCGTGGTGGATGGCCGGCACATCGATGCGCGGCCAGTCGAAGACGGGGTACCGCTCGGTCTTGACCGGGTCGGTGTTGGTCAGGCTCATCGTGTAGCCGCTGCGGCCGTGGAAGGCCTTGGTGAGGTGCAGGACGCGGGTGCCGAGAGCGGGCGATCTGCCTTCGGCCTCGTTGCGGCGGCTCTTGTAGTCGAAGGCGGCCTTCAGGGCGTTCTCGACGGCCAGGGCGCCACCCTCGACGAAGAACAGGTGCGGCAGGGCGGGGTCACCGAGCACCCGGGTGAAGGTGTCGACGAAGTCGGCCAGATGCTCGGTGTAGATGTCGGAGTTGGCGGGCTTGTTCCGCGCCACCTGGCCGAGGAGCCGGGTGAAGTCCGGGTCGAAGGACGGGTTCACGCCGAGGGGAGCCGAGGCGAAGAAGGTATAGAAGTCCAGATATCGGCGGCCGTCGCGGGCGTCGACGAGCCAGGGCCCCTGGCTCAGCTCCAGATCCAGCACCAGGCGGTAACCGTCGACGAGCAGGTGGCGGGCAAGGCGGGCGTGTACGTCCATGTCTCCTCCACGTATGGCCGGACATTCAATACATTCCCCTCCTCAACCTCGACATATCCACAAAATTTACGGATATTGGCTCTTTGGCACCATCTTCTTCACCCGGAACGACAGCGCGACCAGCGCGATGCCGTACAGGATGGCGAAGATCGCGATCAGCCAGACCAGGCTGAGCATCCCCGCCCCCGGCCAGATCAGCAGGAGGATGCCGAAGATCACCGACAGGGCGCCGGCCAGGATGAGCGTCCACTCGTTGTCGATCACCTTGCGGAGCCGGATGCCGTCCATGATCTCGGCCACCCCGGTGAAGATCGCCCAGAAGGCGATGACGTACAGCAGCGCCAGGGACGTGATCCCCGGCCAGATGAATGCCACCAGGCCCGCCAGGATCCCGACAATTCCGGAGATGATGAGCCAGGCCCGCGACCGCGCCCCATGCCGGAACGCCGAGAAGATCGAGAAGACCCCGTCCACGATCGCGTAGGCGCCGAAGAAGATCACCAGCACCAGCAGTGTGATGCCTGGCCAGATCAGCGCCAGGATCCCGAAGATGATCGCCGCGATGCCGCGGATGAGCACCAACCACCAGGTGCGCGCGAGTTGCTCCATTCCCGACTGTTGTCCGCGCCGAGCACCCGCCCAACCCCTGACAAGGTCAAAACTGTGTGGCTGGGGATGGACGCGGTCAAACTGCGTGACTGGGGATGGACGCGGTCAAACCGTGTGGCCGGGGATGGACGCGGTCGAACTGCGTGACGCGCGCACGTGGTCGGAACCGCGTCACTGGGAGTAGACGACGATCGACACCGCGATGTACTGGACCAGGTAGGCGGCGAGGGTGAAGGCGTGGAAGACCTCGTGGTAGCCGAACCAGCGCGGCGACGGGTCCGGGCGGCGCAGCCCGTACACGATCGCGCCCGCGCTGTAGAAGACGCCGCCGACGGCGACCAGCACCACGGCGACCATGCCCGCACCCTGCAGGAGTTGCGGCATCACGAAGACGGCGGTCCAGCCGAGCGCCAGGTACAGGACCGTGTAGAGCCAGCGCGGCGCGCCCATCCACAACACCCTGAACAGCACGCCGGCCAGCGCTCCGCCCCAGGTCACGGTGAGCACGGCGACCCTGGGGATCCCGTCGAGCGCGAGCAGCGCGAACGGCGTGTAGGTGCCCGCGATGATCAGATAGATGTTGGCGTGGTCGAGGCGGCGCAGCACCTCGGCCAGTCGGGGGCCGAGCGTGCTGCGGTGGTAGGTGGCCGAGATGCCGAAGAGCAGCGCGGAAGTGATCGCGTAGATGGCGGAGGCGAGCCGGGCCTGCAGGGTCGGCCCGAGGGCCACGAGCGTGAACCCCGCGATCAGCGTCACGGGCAGCGCCCCCGCGTGCAACCACCCCCGCAGCCTGGGCTTAACGGTGATCGTCGTCATTTAACCTACGGTACCGTAGGTTAGAGTCCCTTGAGGAAGCGGGTGGCGATCGGCACGGCCGCCGAGCCACCGGATCCGCCGTGCCGCACGAAGACGCAGAAGGCCAGGTCGTCACGGTAGCCGACGAACCAGCCATGTGATCGCCGGCCCTCCACCTCGGCCGTTCCGGTCTTGCCGGACACCCCGTCGGGCAGTCCGCCGCCGCTGGCCGTGCCGTGCTCCACGACGGCCCGCATCATCTCGCGCAGCTTGGCGACCACGCCCTGGTCCAGCTCGACCGGCGGGGACGGCTCGCCGTCGATGCGGCGTACCTGCTTGTCCGACAGCAGGCGGGGCGAGCGCCAGGTGCCGTCCTGCACCGCGGCGGCGATCGCAGCCATGCAGAGCGGGCTGGCGACGACCGTGCCCTGGCCGATGGCGTTCGAGCCGAACCAGTCGGCGTCCGCGGGGTCCTCGATGGTGCCGCACACGCCCTGCGCGCCGGTCCGCATCGGCCTGCCGAACCCCCACTCGTGCGCGGTCTCGCGCAGGTCCTCGCGTTGAAGGCGGGTGAGCGCCTGCTCGACGAAGGTGGTGTTGCAGGAGTAGGCGAAGGCGTCGGTGAAGGAGACCAGGCCGCGATCCGCCCCGCCGTCGTTGGTGAAGGCCCGCCGCTCCGGGAAGCTGTACGTGGCCGGGCAGGGCACCTGGGCGGCCGGTTCGAGCCCGGCCTTCATCAGGGCGGCGGCGGTGATCATCTTGAACGTCGATCCCGGGGGGAAGAGGTCGTGGAAGGCGCTGTAGTTCTCCTCCAGCCTGTCGGCCACCGCGAGCACCTCACCGGTGGCGGGCCGCAGCACGACGATCGCGGAGTCCTCCACCCCGTCCAGTGACCGGGCGGCGGCGGCCTGGACGGAGCTGGACAGTGTGGTGCGCTCCACGTCGGGCTTGGGCGCGGCCGTCATGACCCGCTGCTCCGGCCGGCCCGGCGCCTTCGCCACCAGCGCCCACCCCGCGTTGTCCTCGTCCAGCTCCGGCCGCAGCCGCGCCAGGATGGACTCGGCGTAACCGTTGTTGGGGATCTTGTGGCCTTCCCTGGTGAGCAGCTCGACCGGGGGCCCGTCGAAGTCCACGACCTCCACCGTCCCGCCGTCCTTGAGCAGCGGGTGGAGCGTCTCCGGCGTCCACAGCACCTTCCACTGCCGATTCCGTACGGCCAGCCGCAGCGTGCTGTCGAACGGCCAGGCGCCGAAGGTCTCCAGTGTCCTGCTTCCGCTGAAGGGCACCTCCGCCGTCTCGTCGCCGGTGGCCTTGATCGTCCCTGGCCGCAGCTCCAGGCTCTCGACACCGAGTTGGGCGCTCATCGACAGGTGGCGGGCGCGGAAGTCGCCGGGGGGCTCGTGCACCAGGCCGGCCATGGCGTCGACGTTCCCAGCGCGCCAGGCCGTGAAGTACGCGGCCGAGGTCTCTGCGGCGCTGCCCTTGACGCCGCCGGCGGCCGCGACCGCGAAGGTGACCGCCCCGAATACCGCCGCAACCGCGCTAACGAGCACAATCAACCTTCGACGTCGCATACGGTTCTCCCAGGAGGGATCAACGTGGCACGTGGACAGCGAGAGCCGATGCCCGGGCAATATCCGGTGACCTTCGGCGAGGTCGAGCTGCTCCGGGATCTTGATAGGCAGGACGGCTGGGTGCTGTCCAAGGATGGCGTACCTCAGTCATATATTGACCTACAAGACCCGACATTTCTTGAATTCGAGTACGTACGCCTCATGGCGGATGTCATCGACCTGCTGGACGAGGGGCCGCTGAGCTGTGTGCACGTGGGGGGCGGCGCCTGCACCATCCCGCGCTACGTCGCGACCACCCGCCCCGGCTCCCGGCACATCGTCATCGAGCCCGACGGGCTGCTCATCAACCTGGTGCGCGAGCAACTCGACCTGCGCTCGGTGCCGCGCCTGAAGGTGATCGTGGCCGGCGGCCGCGAGGGCACCGCCAAGGTCTGGGACGACACGGCCGACCTGGTGGTCCTGGACGCCTTCATGGGCGCCACGATGCCGGTGGAGCTGGCCACGACCGAATACCTGGGCGACCTCGCCAGAGTGCTGCGCCCCTCGGGCACTTTGCTGATCAACCTGGCCGACGGCAAGGGCCTGGCCTTCGCCAGGCGCCTGCTGGCCACCGTCACCGGTACGTTCGGGCACGTGGCGCTGCTGGCCGAGCCGGGCGTCATGCGCGGCCGGCGCTTCGGCAACCTCATCGTCGCGGCCTCGCGCACCGGGCTGCCCCTCGACCTGCTCACCCGCCGCGCCGCCGGCGGCCTCACCCAGGCCAGGTGCGTGCACGGCACGGCGCTGACGAACTTCATCGCCGGGGCCGCGCCCATCAAGGACGGCGACGCGGTCCTCGCGCCGGTGCCGCCGCCCGCCGTCTTCGGATAGCGCCGTCTCCGGTCTGTGCCGTCTCCGGTCTGTGCCGTCTTAGGTCTGCGCCGTCCCTGTCAGGGCCGTCTTCGGTCAGGGCCGTCTTCGGTCAGGGCCGCAGGTAGGCCAGCACCGCCGCCACCCTGCGGTGCACGTCGGCGCTGTTCTCCAGGCCGAGCTTGGTGAATATGGAGTTGACGTTCTTCTCCACCGACGACACCGACAGGTGCAGCGCCCTGGCGATGGCGCCGTTGGACCTGCCATGGGCCATCTCGCGCAGCACGTCACGCTCGCGCGGGGTGAGCGCCTGGTGCTCGCCCCGCACGTCGTGCCGGTCGAGCAGCCCCTCCACCACCTTGGGGTCGATGACCGAGCCGCCCGAGACGACGGCCCTGATCGCGCCGAGCAGCTCGTCCAGGTCGCCGACCCGGTCCTTGAGCAGGTACGCCACCCCCTCGGTGCCGTGCTTGAACAGCTCCAGGGCGAACAGGGCATCGGAGTACTGCGACAGCACGACGACCCCCACACCGGGATGCTCCTCGCGTAAGCGGTGCGTGGCGTCGATGCCCTCGAAACCCTCCCGCCACCGCCTGCCGGGCATCCGGATGTCGGTGACCACCACGTCGGGCCGGAGTCTTCGTACGGCGTCGAGCAGCTCGTCGGCGTTGCCCACCGCGCCGACCACGGCGACCTCGCCGGACATCTCCAGCAGCCGCCTGGTGCCCTCACGCACCAGGTAGTGGTCGTCGGCCACGACGGTCCTGATCGTCTCAGCCACCGACCGGCACCCAGCCCTCCACCCGTGTCCCCTTCCCGTGCTCGCTGTCGAGCTCCAGCCCGCCGCCCAGCGCGTCGAGCCGGTCGGCCGGCGTCGCCAGCCCACGACGCGCACCGGAGCCGAACCCCTTGCCGTCGTCGACCACCGCCACGCTCAGCCGACCGGCCGACCTGTCCAGCCGTACCTCTATCGTGGTCGCCTCTGCGTGCTTGAGCGCGTTGGCCACCGCCTCGCTCACCGTGAAGTACATCGCACCCTCGATCTCGTCGGGGAACCGCTCCTCTCGCAGCTCCCTGCGGGCGAAGACCTGGGTGGGCACGGGCAGCCGGGAGCAGCGGGCCTCGACGGCCTCCACCAGACCACCCTGGGTGAGCGCCGACGGGTGGATGCCCGCCGCCAGTTCCCGCAGGTCCTGAAGGGTCTGGCCGGCCTGCTCGCGCAGGTGGCCGAGCGTCTCGGCGTCGCCGCAGGTGGCGCGGGCCAGCTCGATCCCGGCGATCAGGGCGACGAGCTGCTGCTGCACGCCGTCGTGGATGTTGCGCTCGATCCGCCGCCGCTCGGCCTCCTGCGCGTTGACCAGGCGCGCGGCCAGCCCGGCGCTCTGGATGGCCAGCCCGGCGGGTACGGCCAGCGCCTCCAGGAAACGCTGGTCCTCCTCGTGCAGGCGGCCCCGGTCACGGGTGCCGCACTCGATCCGTCCCAGCCCGCCGCGCACGGGCAGCGTCAGCGCGGCCGGGCCGTCCTCCGATCCGGAGACCACCCGCCTGCCGTCGGCGAGCGTGACGGCGGCCCACCGGGTGTCCAGCCCGGTCCGCACGGCGGCGGCCAGCTTGCCGAGCATGCCGACGTGCTCGGCGGACTGGTCGTGCGCCCCGCGTTCTGATCGCTCGCTGCGCCGCCAGGCGGCGGCCAACCAGGTCGGGTTCGTGCTGATCTCCCTCTACAACATGGACCACGGCCTGCCGCCAGTACGGTTGGATGCTGGCGGGCGGGAACCCTTTCACACCGGACAGCGCAGGGGATGGCGAATCTCCGAAGACGGCCATTGCGAATCGGCACCCGCAGCTCACCCATGGCCATGAACCAGTCCAACGGCGTGCGTGACCGGATCCGCAAACGCGTACCCGGCCGGGACGTCGAGTTGATGCCGATGACCACGAGCGCGGACCTGTGGCCCGGAGACCTGCGGGTCCGAGCCCGGCGGGCTCGGCCTGGACAAGGGTAAGTGGCCGTCGGTGTGGTACAAGGGCGGATCCGAGCCCGGCGTGCTCGACCTGAGCTACCTCGCCCGCTCGAAGGACGGCCGGACCTTCGTCGTCACCGTGATGGGCGTCGACCCCGCCAAGCCGCACGACGCCGGGAAGCTCGGTCAGGAGTTCGCGGCGCTGGTGCGAGGGGGGTTCGCGCTCGCCAGGAATAGTTGAAACATAAACTTGGTTGTCCCGGGCACCTGAAGCCGGAAGGAGCCCGACATGCCCGCCGTAACTGTCGAAAACCCGCTCACCCTCCCCCTGCTGCCCGAGCCCGCACCGGGCACCCCCCAGCGCAAGGTGCTCGCCGTGGAGTCCGCGCCGAGCGGGTTCGAGGGCGAGGGCTTCCCCGTGCGGCGGGCGCTCGCGGCGATCAAGCCCGCCTACCTGGACCCGTTCGTGATGATGGACCAGATGGGCGAGGTCGACTACGCGGCCGGTGAGCCTAAGGGCACCCCCTGGCACCCGCACCGCGGCTTCGAGACCGTCACGTACATGATCGACGGCGTGATGGACCACCTCGACTCCAACGGCGGCGGTGGCACCATCACCAACGGCGACACGCAGTGGATGACCGCTGGGGCCGGGATCCTGCACAAGGAGGCGCCGCCGGAGTGGCTCGTGCAGCAGGGCGGGCTGTTCCACGGCATCCAGCTGTGGGTGAACCTGCCGGGCGCCAAGAAGATGACCGCCCCGAAATATCAGGACATCCGGAGCTCCAGCGTCGCGCTGCTCGGCAGCCACGACGGGGGCGCGCTGGTACGGCTCATCGCGGGCGACCTGGCGGGCCACAGCGGCCCCGGCAGCACCCAGACGCCCATCGCCCTGCTGCACGCCACCGTCAGCCCGGGTGCCCGGCTCGCCCTGCCCTGGCGCAAGGACTTCAACGCGCTGGCCTACGTGCTGTCGGGCAGCGGGACGGTCGGAGCCGACAACCGTCCGCTGAAGAGCGGACAGCTCGCGGTCTTCAACGGCTTCGGCAACCGCCCGGGGCTCAGCACGGACGGCGAGTTCATCACGATCTCCGCCACGGAGACGCTGGAGGTCGTCGTGCTGGGCGGCGAGCCGATCGGTGAGCCGGTGGCCCACTACGGCCCGTTCGTCATGAACACCCAGGCGGAGCTCGCCCAGGCCATGGAGGACTTCCAGAAGGGCAGGCTCGGCACCATCCCGGCCGGGCACGCGTAACCGGTGAGGGGCCCGCGCGGCGGTGACCGCGCGGGCCCCGTCGCCGTCGTCGCCGCCGGGGTCGTCGGGGTCGCCGTCAGCCTCGTCGGCAGGCGAGGATCACTTGAGCGTCAGGCAGGCGGCGCGGTCTCCGGCCGCGCCGATGTCGGGGCCCGAGGTCGTGGTGGGCTTGGCATGCACGATGAGCGACCTGGGCAGCCTGGCCGAGTCGAGGGCCCAGTCGTTGCGCGCGGTGGAATGGCCCGCCCCCGAGGCGTCGGTGGTGAAGTCGAGCCAGACCTCGCTGGCGGCGCTCACCTGGCCGGGCACATGCTGGTAGTGCGGGCCGGCGTCCTCGCCCTTGGGGCCGCAGGGCTTGGTGTGCAGGTGGGCGCCGTAGGTCCGCTCCGGCCGGAAGCCCTCGACCACCAGGGACGTGAGCGTCCGGCCGGCGGTGGACTCGGCGGTGAGGTTGGCCTGGGCGCCGACGGGCACCAGCTTGCGGTCGTAGGTGATGGCGTCGGGGCCACTGGCGGTGAACTCACCGCTCCCCTTGAGCATGATGCCGTCCTGTGCCGCCGGATGCGCGAGCTGTGCCGGAGCGCCGGAGCAGCCCGCCGCGAGCAGGGCGAGCAGAAGTGCGGGCAGGCGCATGTGAACCCCTCAGGAGCACGAGCCCGTACGAACGCGGACTCTCGGGGCACCTACTCTATAGAGTAGCCGCTCGGCTACGCACCGTATTCGGTCGCGATGGCGTCGATTCGTGCGGCAAGGGTGAAGTCGAGCTCGGTCAGGCCGCCCTGGTCGTGCGTGGTGAGCGCCAGGTGCAGCTCGCGCCACCGGATGTCGATGTCGGGATGGTGGTTGAGCTCCTCGGCCCGGACCGCGATCTCGTCGACGATCCGGATGGCCGTGGGAAAGTCGGGTGCGGTGATCGTGCGGCGGATCTCGTCGCCTTCGCGCCGCCATCCGGGCAGCTCGCGCAGCTTCTTCTCGACGTCCATGCGGCAACGTTACTTCAACGTTCCGGCGCCGAGCCCGGACTGGATCTGGCGCTGGAAGATGATGTAGACGAACAGCACGGGCAGGATCGCCATGCTGAGCGCCGCGAACAGGCCCGGCCAGTCGGCCTCGTAACCGGCCAGGGTGGAGATGTTGGCGATGCCCTGGGTGATGACCCAGTCCTCCTGGTCGCGGGCGAGCAGCACCAGAGGCAGCAGATACTGGTTCCACTGGCCGAGCACGTTGAAGATGGTGATGCTGACCAGGCCGGGCCTGGCCATGGGCACCATGATCTGGAAGAACGTGCGGGTGTGCGAGGCGCCGTCGATCCTGGCGGCCTCGGCCACCGCCTCCGGCAGCGTCCTGAAGAACGCGGCCAGGAAGAAGATCGTGAACGGCATCGAGTAGGCGATGTAGACCAGGATCAGCCCCGCGTGCGTGTACAGCAGGCCCAGCTGGTCGACCACCAGGAACAGCGGCCCCAGCGCCAGGAAGACGGGGAAGGCCATGCCGGCCACGAAGAAGTAGTAGAGGAGCCGGTTGCCGGGGAAGCGGTAGCGCGCCAGCACGTAGGCCGCCATCGAGCCGAACAGCATCGTGCCCAGCGTGCCGAAGAAGACCACCACGACCGTGTTGAGCAGATACTGCCCGATGTGCGCCTTGTCCCAGGCCCTGCCCCACGAGTCGAGGCGCAGCGCGCCGGGCAGTTGCAGCGCGTCGCCGAAGAGCTCGGCGTTGCTCTTGAACGACGCCAGGAACGTCCACAGCAGCGGCGCGATGATCAGCAGCGCCCAGATGAACAGCGCCACATGGGACAGCCCGCCGAGCACACTGGGCCGGGGCTTGCCCTGACGAGGCGAGGCCATATCAGAACTCGATCCTTTCGCGCCGGGTGGTGCGCAGCGTCAGCACCGCGAACGTCACCGTGAGGAAGAACAGCGCCACCCCCATCGCCGACGCGTAGCCGTAGTCGGTGTAGCTGAAGGCGGTCTTCCAGATCTGCACGGGCAGCACGCTCGTCGTCCCGTCGGGCTCCCCCTTGTCCCCCACGAGGACCTGGATCAGGGCGAACCCATCGAACGCGGCGATTCCCAGATAGACCCAGCCCACCTGGACGGTGTCCCGCAGCAGGGGCAGCGTGATGGAGAAAAAGAGCCTGAACCGCCCCGCGCCGTCCAGCGCCGCCGCCTCGAAGTAGTCCTTCGGGATGGCCGCCATCCCCGCCGAGAACAGCACCACGTAGAAACCGACCGCCTGCCAGACCATCACCGCGATGACCGACCACAGGGCCAGGTCCGGCTCCACCAGCCAGCCGACGGGGTCGAGGCCCAGTTTGATCAGCAGCCCGTTGACGACGCCGTACTCGTCGGGCCGGTAGATGGCCCGGAACAGCACCCCGACCACCGCCACGGCGAGCACCTGGGGGAAGAAGAACACCACCCGGTAGAACGTCGACCCCCAGATCCCCTTCATGCCCGCGCCGCTGGACCCGCCGCCCAGGTTGAGCAGGTAGGAGAAGAACAGGGCGATGACGATGGTCAGGATCGGCAGGACGAGCAGGATGAGCCCGTGGTTGCGCAGGGCCTGCCAGAAGTCCTGGTCCGCCAGCAGCTCGGCGAAGTTCGCCAGCCCCACGTAGGTGAGCTCACTGGCGTAGCCGTCCCAGTCCGTCAGCGAGATCTGGAACGCCTGGACGTACGGACTGATCACGAAGACCGAGTAGAGGGCGAGGGGGACGAGGAGGAAGCCGGCGACGAATCCGTACCTGCGCAGCCGCTCCATCGGCTACTGGCTCCGGATCTGCTTGGAGACCGAGGAGTCCTTCTTGATCTCGTCGGCCCTCTTCTGCAGGTTCGCGCAGAACTCCTCCGGGGTGATCCGGCCGGCCATGACCCGGTTGACCTGCTCGGTGGCCTGGTCGAACAGCTCCTTGTACCAGCCTTCGAAGCGGGCGTCGGTGATGATGTTCTGTCCGGCCGCGTCCTGGGCCTTGGCGGCGCTCTTCAGGGCGGCGGGCAGGTCGATCCCCTCGGCCGCGCCGTTGACGACCGTGAGGTTCTTGGTCTGCTCGGTGAAGCCGCGCGCGCCTTCCTGGGAGAGCATGATGCGCAGGTATTCGAGGCCGCCCTGCGGGTTCTCGCCCTTGGCGGCCACGACGAAGTTCTCGCCGACGCCGACCTGGATGGCGCCGTACGGCATCTTGTCGGTGGCGGTGACGTCGGGGATGGGGGCGATGGCGTACTCGAAGTCGTCCGGCTTGTCCTTGGCCATCTCGTTCTCGATCCAGGAGCCGACCGGGTAGAACAGCAGCCTGTTCTGCAGGTGCTTGACCTGGGTCTGGGTGTGATCAAGGCCGAAGTACGATTTATCGCCGTATTTGCTTTGGACGTCCACCCAGGCGGCGACCGCCTGCTTCATCGGCGCGGCGAGCCAGGCGCCGTCGACCAGATTGTCGATGTCGATGATGACCTGGTTCCCGCCGATCTTGGCGGCGGTGTAGAGGATGTTCCAGAGCTGGTAGTACGGGCCCTTCTGACCTGGATAGGCGAACAGGAGGATGCCCTCCTGCTTCGCCGTCTCCCCCAGCGCCGTGAACTCGGCCCACGTCTTCGGCAGCGCCCAGCCCTTGTCGGCGAAGAGCCTGGCGTTGTACCACAGCGCCCGGTGCGACACCGTGTAGTTGAGCACCAGGTCCTTGTCACCGATCTTGGCGTTGGTGATCACGGCGGGCGTCAGCGTGTCCCGCACCTTCCTGGCCGGATCGTCGAGCGAGGGCGCGTCGAACAGCACGGACAGGTCGGCCAGGTGCCCCTGCCCGGCCAGCGCCACCAGGTCCATCGACTCCGGGCCGGAGTTGTTGACCACGTCCGGCACGTCGCCGCTGACGAAGCGGGGGCGGAGCTGGGTGCTGATCTGCTGGGTCGCGTTGTGCTTGACGGTCGCGCCGGGGAAAGCCCTCTTGTACGCCTTCTCGTGCAGATTCTTCGCGTACGCGTCGCCGTACCCGCCGCTGAAGATCGTCACCTCGAGCGGCTTGGCGGGATCGACGCCGAACGGGTTCTTCCCGTCGGCGGAGGCGGCGAGCGAGGTGGCGGGCGCCGCCGACGATCCACCGCCCGCGGTGGCGCAGGCGCTCAGCAGGCCCGCGCCGGGACCGGCGGCGAGCGCGGTGATGCCGATCCGGCGCAGCAACTGGCGCCGGGTGATCTCTCCGGGGTTGGGCATGGGGGGCTCCTGAAGAGAGGACTGATTAGGAAAGTTTCCTAATCATGGGCCCGAACGTATGAACGTCCGCCGATGCCCGTCAAGAGCCCCCCACGGAGACGTGACCTTGCCGTGATGTCCGGCCCGGCTCCGCCGCCGCTCAGCCCGCCGGCGAGGACGCCAGCTCGCGCTTCACGGTGCGGGTCAGTTCGTCCGCGAGGATCTCCGGCGCGCCCGACTCGACCGCTTCCAGCGCGGCGGTCGCGACCGTGGCCGGGTCGGTCTTGTCCTCCGGAGCGACGAACGTGGCCATGGCGGTGTCCATGTACCCGACGTGCAGGGCGGTCACCTGAATGCCCTTGGGAGCCAGCTCACCGCGCACCGCGTCCGTCATCGCCCAGCTCGCGGCCTTCGCGGCACTGTAGGCGCCGGAGCTCGGCAGGTGCAGCCAGGACAGGATGGACAGCACATTGAGGATCGCGCCGCCGCCGTTCGCCCCGATGATCGGTGCGAAGGCGCGCGTCACGCCGAGGGTGCCGAAATAGTGGGTCTCCATCTCCAGGCGGATCTGATCCAGGTCGCCGGTGAGGAGCGAGCTGCGGGTGGAGATCCCGGCGTTGTTGATCAGCAGCGTGACGTCGGCCGCGACCTGGGCAGCCTGCGCCACCGACTCCGGGTCGGTGATGTCCAGCCGCAGCGGAATCGCGCCGGGCACGTCGACCGACTCGGGATCGCGGGCGGCGGCGTACACCTTGGCGCCGCGCTCGATGAGCTGCGTGACGAAGTGCCTGCCCAGCCCCCGGTTCCCGCCGGTCACCACTGCCACAGATCCGTTGATGTCCATGCCATGTCCTCCTTGTTTGCCACGATTCGTACCCATTAATGCTGATTTATAGGTTTTTGTCGGCTTTCGTGCGCGCTGCGCTCCGGCAGCCCCGGTCAGGCCGCCGCGTCCAGGACGATGCGGAACCTGGCCTGGCCGGACATCATCCGCTCGTACGCCTCGGGCGCCCGCGACAGCGGCATGACCTCGACCATCGGGCTGATCCCGTGCCGCTCACTGAAGGCGAGATTGTCCTCGTTCTCGATCGACGTGCCAGTGAGGCTGCCGCTGACCGATCGGGAGCCGAAGATCAGGTCCGCAGGACTCACCGGGATGGGGTCCGGGGCCGCGCCGACGACCACCATGCGGCCGCCCGGCGCCAGACCCGCCGGCAGCGGAGCCATCGAGGCGCCGGTGGTGGCCGTCGCGACGATCAGGGCGGCGCCGCCGAGCTCTCGCAGCGCGGCCCCCGGGTCGGTCACCGAGCTGTCGATGTAGTGGTCGGCGCCCAGGCGCCCGGCCGCCTCCGCCTTGGCGCCGCCCCGGGCGACGGCGGCCACCCGGTAGCCCAGCTTGGCGGCGTACTGCAGGCCGAGGTGCCCCAGGCCGCCGATGCCCTGGATCGCCACGAGCGCCCCTGGCCGGCCGTGGATCTGCTGCAGCGCCTTGAACATGGTCAGGCCGGCGCACAGCAGCGGCGCGGCCTCGACCGAGCTCATCCCCTCGGGGACGCGGACCAGACCGCTGCTCCTGGCGAGGATCGCCTCGGCGTATCCACCGTCGGCCGTGATCCCGAGCTGCGGCTGGTCGGCGCAGTTGACGAAGTCACCGCGCCGGCAGGGGTCGCACTCGCCGCACTGACCGCCGAGGAAGCCCACGCCGACGCGCTCGCCGATCCGCCATCCCCGCACCTCGCCACCGACCGCGTCGATGACGCCGACGATCTCGTGGCCGGGGACGATCGGCAGGCTCGGATCGGCGCGCAGGCCCTCTGCCGCGGCGGCGTCGGTGTGGCAGACCCCGCAGGCCTCGACCCGGATCCGCACCTGGCGGGCGGCCGGCTCGGGCAGCCGCCGGCTCACGAGCTCGAACTTCCGCGCTCCCGTCACCTCGAAGGCACGGTAGGAGCCGTTCTGACTGGGCATCTTGCTCTCTTCTCTGGCTGACGACTTCTTCAATATGACCGGTCGTCTTAGATACGTCAAGTCGCCGTACGAGAGTTGACAGCAGGTGAGACGACCGGCCATATTGGACACCATGGCCAGGCGGAGCATGCGCAACGAGATCGTCACGGCTGCGCTGGAGCAGTTCCACGCGCACGGCTACAACGCGGCCGGGGTCAAGACGATCACCGACGCGGCGGGCGTACCGAAGGGGTCGTTCTACAACCACTTCGACAGCAAGGAGACGCTGGCCGTCGAGGTGCTGCGCGTTTACGGCGAGGGGCGTCTCGACGAGCTGCTCAACGGCGCGGGCGAGCCGCTGGACCGCCTGCGCGCCCACTTCGGGGCCCTACGGGACGAGGTCGTACGGCGCGAGTTCACCCGGGGGTGCCTGCTGGGCAACTTCGGCGCCGAGATCGCCGACCACAGCGAGGTGATCCGGGAGACCGTCGCGGAAGGCTTCCGGCAGTGGGTCGAGGCGATCTCGACCGTCCTCGCCCAGGCTCAGCGCGGCGGCGCCGTGCGGGCCGGGCTCGACCCCGAGCTCACGGCCCGGTTCCTGCTCAACGCCTGGGAAGGCACCCTCCTCCGGGCTCGGGCGGACCACTCCGCCGAGGCCCTGGACGCCTTCTTCGCCATCGCCTTCGGCCCGCTGCTCGTCGAGGGCGCCTGAGCGACTTCGCGCACGCGGTGGCCTATGCCGTTCCGGTCAGGCGGAGCCGGGTGCGAGCCGGCGCCGAGGCGGGCAGGCTGTCGAGGATGTCCGCGAGAGTGACGGCGGCGAGGCTGCGCCGCCACGCCTCGTGCGCCTGCGCCATCTTCTCGGCGAGGACGCAGGTGCTGCGACACTCCTCAGGGGGTAGCGCTCCGCGCCCTCGCCGGCGGATCTCGCGGCACTCATAGGGCGGGGACGTGCCGTCGACGGCCTCGACGAGCTGCAGGAGCGTGATCTCGGAGGCGGGCCGCGCGAGCCGGAACCCGCCCCGCGGGCCCGTGGTCGCGGCCAGCGCGCCGGCTTTGACGAGCGCCTTCAGCTGCTTGGCGAGATAGGGCGCCGGCAGGTCGTAATACTGCGCGAGCTGTGTCGTCGACGCGCTGGCCCCCGGATCGAGCTGCGCCAGCGTCGTGGCGCAGTGCAGGGCCCATTCAGTGCTCACCGGCAGCTTCACGTCCTCCAGCCTATCGTGGATATCATGGACCCCTTTAGTCCGTAATTGCTGGGGAAGAAGGAGATCATCGTGCGGATCGCCATTGCCGGGTCCACCGGGAACATCGGCGCACGCACCGTCGCCGTCCTCGAACGGGACGGGCACGACGTCGTGCGCATCAGCCGCTCGCTGGGTGTGGACCTGTCGACCGGTGACGGCCTCGACGACGCCCTGGCCGGTGTCGAGGCGGTCATCGACGTGACCAACGCGTCGGCGGCCGACCGGGACGAGACGGTGGCGTACCTCGGCGGCACCACACGGAACCTGCTCGCCGCCGAGGAGCGCGCCGGGGTCCGGCACCATGTGCTGCTCTCGATCGCCGGCATCGACCGGATCGACGGCAACGCGCACTATGCCGGCAAGCGGGAGCAGGAGCGTCTCGTCGCCGCCGGGCCGGTGCCGTGGACGATCGTCCCGGCCACCCAGTTCCACGACTTCGCCGAGATGGTGGCGGGCTGGACCGAGCAGGACGGCGTCGCCACCATCGCGCCGCTGCTCGTGCAGCCGATCGCGCCCGCGGACGTGGCCGTCGTTCTCGCCGAGATCGCGACAGGCGAGCCGCAGGGGCGTTACGTCGACGTCGCCGGGCCCGAGACGCAGGACCTGGTGGACATGGCCCGGCGCACCCACCGGACGCGCGGGCGCACGGTGAAACTCGTGCCGACCTGGTCAGCGGTGTTCGGTCCCACGATGGCCGGCAACGTGCTGCTCCCCGGCGAGGGCGCCCGCATCGCGCCGACCACCTTCGACGAGTGGCTCGCCGAACAGCGGTGATGCCGCCCGGTCCAGCTGCTGGCTCACGGCCGACTGCACGATGGAGTTCGTCCTCGGTGAGGAGACGGCGACCGTCGCCGAGGGCGGGTCGGTCGCCGTGCCCCCAGGGCTGCCTCATGCGTTCGGCGCGGCGCCGGGGGTGGGCGCCGACCTGCTCGCCGTGCTGACGCCGGAGCAGGAGCGCTACGACGTGCACGTCGTGGCCATGGCCGCGCCCTGACAACCCGCCGGGAAGGCTCAGCCGAAGTGGGCGCGGGTCTCCGCGAAGGCCAGGTCAGTGCCCTCCAGGGCGCGGGCCACGTCCTCTTCGGTGTGGGCGGCCGACATGAACCAGTTGTGCCAGGGGTGGAGGTAGACCCCGTGGCGCAGGCAGGCCTCGCTCCAGTGCAGGGCCGTCGACAGGTCGGCGTCGCCGTCGAAGCTCAGCCAGGGGATCGTCACCGGTCCCGTCTGGTTGACGGTGAAGCCGTGTGCCTTGGCCTGGGCGTACAGGCCCTCGCGCAGTTGGGTGCCGGCCCGTTCCATGGTGGCGATCCCGCCGGTGTCGCGCAGGGTCTCGATCGTGGCCTTGGCCGCCGCCATGGCGACCGCCGAGAACCAGAACGATCCGGTCGAGTACAGCGTCTGGGCGGGGCCGCGCAGCGCGTCCATGCCGGTGACGGCGGCGATCGGATAGCCGTTGGCCATGGCCTTGGACCACGCCGTCAGATCCGGCCGGACCCCGTACTGCTCCCAGGAGCCGCGCAGGTCGATCCGGAAGCCCGCGCGCACGTCGTCGATCACCAGCGCGGCCCCGAGCCGGTCGGCCAGTGCCCGCGCGCCGCGCGCGAAGGCGGGCTCCACCAGCTCCTGGTCCTCGAACGCGTCGTGCTTGAACGGCGTCACGATGATCGCCGCCACGTCACCTTCGACGGTGGCCGCGGCGGCCTCCAGCGACTCCAGCGAGTTGTAGGCGAACTCCACCAGGTCGGCCCGCTCGTTCGGGGTCGTGCCGGCCGTGGAGGGCGTGCACCAGGGGTCGGCGCCGTGGTAGGCGCCGTGCGCCATGAGGACCTTCGTCCGGCCGGTGGCCGCCCTGGCGACCATCAGCGCCTGGGTGGTGGCGTCGGTGCCGTTCTTGGAGAACATCGCCCAGTCGGCGCTCGGCACGGTGTCGACCAGCAGCTCGGCCAGCTCGACCATGACAGGGCCCGGCCCGTTGAGGCAGTCGCCCTGGGCGAGCTGGCGGGCCGCCTCCTCCTCCACGCGCGGGTGCCGGTGGCCGAGCACGACGGGCCCCCAGCTGCACATGAAGTCGATGTACTCGCGCCCGTCCACGTCCCACTGCCTGCACCCGTCACCCCGCGCGAAGAACTGCGGGTAGCCGGGGGCGAAGATGGCCGCGTTGAGATGCCCGTACATGCCGCCGGGCACCACCTTCATGGCCCGCGCGCGGAGATCGGCGTCTGTCATCGGAAAGCTCTCTTCCACGAGAAGGTCAGCTGAGAAGGGCCAGGGTGGCGGCGAGGTCCGTCAGGCCGGCGTCCGAGCCGAGGCCCGTGGCGACCTTCGCGGCGGCGGCCGTGCCCCAGCGGGCGGCGGTCAGCACGTCCTGATCGTGCAGCAGGCCGGTGATGAACCCGGCGCAGTACGCGTCCCCGCAGCCGGTGGTGTCGGCCACGTCCGTCTTGAGCGCCGGCACCGTCTCGGCTCCGGCCTCGGTCACGACCAGGCTGCCGGCCGCCCCCAGCGTGACCAGCACGCCGCGCGGACCGTCGGCCAGCAGGGCCGAGGCCGCTGCCGGTACGTCTGCCGCGCCGGTCATGAGCAGCGCCTGGGAGTCGTTCGGCAGGACGTAGTCCACATGCGGCAGGAACGCCCGCGCCATGCCGAGCAGGTCCGGCATCTCCGATAACAGGTCCATCGTCACGATGACGCCGCTGGCCCGGACGGAGTCGAGCAGCTCGAAGAAGGCCGGGTCGCCGAGGCCGAAGGTCACGTCCATGCCGCCGAGGTGGATCGCCCGCATGCCGCGCAGCGCCTCGGTGTCGAGGTCGGCGAGGGTGACGCCGAGGTTGGCGCCGGGGACGTGGAAGCTGGGACGGCCGCCGTCGGGCCGGATGGGCAGGATGGAGGCGGCCGTCTGCTCACCGGCCCGGCGGGCCAGCCGGGACACGTCCACGCCCCGCTTGGTCATCACCGCCACCAGGAAGTCGCCGAGCTCGTCGTCGCCGATCGCGCCCATGGAGACGACCTCGTTGCCCAGCTTGACCAGGTCGACCGCGGTCCCGGCGGCGGCACCCGCGGCGGTCAGCCGGATCTGGTCGACCAGGACGGTGTCCTGCCCGTCGGGGATGCGCTCGACGGGCCTGGCGAGGATGTCGACGATGTGCACGCCGACCGTGGCGACGGTCATGGTCTAAATAGACAGACGTCCGAATAAAAAGTCAATATGCTGAGGCGAGCACGAGAGGGGGCCGCCGATGCCGAAGATCGTCGACCATGACGAGCGCCGGCGCGAGGTGCTGGCCGCCGCCCGCCGGGTGATCGTCAGGGACGGCATCGACGCCGCCACCACCCGCGCCATCGCCAAGGAGGCGGGCTACTCCAACGGCGTCCTGGCCCACTACTTCACCGACAAGGACGAGATCCTGCTGTCGGCGCTGCGCCAGTCGCACCAGCGCATCCGCGAGCGCCTGGCCGGCAAGGTCGACGCCGCCTCAGGGCTGGCCGCCCTGCGTGAGCTGCTGCTGGACAATCTGCCCCTCGACGCCGAGCGCACCCAGGAGACCCGCCTTGAGGTGAGCTTCTGGAGCCGCAGCCTGGCCGCCGAGCGCCTGGCCGAGGTGCAGCGCGCCGAGGCGGCCGAGCTCCGGACCGCCGTGCGCGACCTGCTCGGCCAGGCCGGCGCGGCGGGCGAGCTGACGACGGACCAGAGCCTCGACGACGTCACCGAGCAGCTCCTCGCCCTCGTCGACGGCCTCAGCCTGCACCTGCTCCTCTACCCCGACCGCCTGCGCCGGGCGGACCTGGAACGCCTGCTCCTCCGGTTCCTCGACCGGCTCTGACGGTCAGGGCCGGTCGTCGCCGATGACGAAGCCGGTGTGGGTGTCCACGTCCACCGCCGAGCGGGCGATCACCGCGCCGTCGCTGACCAGGGCGAGGTGCAGCCGCCCGCTCGACCAGCCGGCCGGCAGCTCGGCGCGGACCTCGGCGGGGCCGCTCAGCAGGTACGGCTTGGCCTCGATCCACGGCCCCTCGACGCCCGGCGCGGCCGGTGCCGGGCCGAAGACGGGGGTCCAGGCCGCGTGCAGGCGGCCGTTGACCGGCTCGGTCCCGTGGTGCGAGACGCGGACGGGCACGGTGACCTCACGCTCCGGGCTGAGCAGGTCACGGCCGGGCGCGACCGGGACGACGTCGAGGACGAGCGCGGTGGCGGCGTTCACGTCCGCCGGGCTCACCCCGGCCAGGTCCTTGGCCCGCCGCTCGAAGTCCAGCAGGCCTGCGGACTCGTGCTCGACGTCGTACAGCTCGGTGTAGACGTAGCCGGCCAGCCGGTCGTGGCGGCGCAGCTCCTGGGTCTGCCAGCGCAGGTGCCAGGCGCGTTCGACACAGGTGAAGCCGCCGCCGTACTCGCTGTTGAGGTTCGGCAGGCCGCGCAGCGGCTGCGACGGGACGCCCGCCAGCTTCTTGCGCACCACGTAGTCGGGGCCGAGCCGGACGGGGAAGTCGTCCTGCTCGCCGTCGAGCAGCGCGGCGACCGTCCGGCCCCAGGAGGCGGCGGACTCGTCGTAGTAGTGCCAGTCGAGCAGGTCGGTCCTGACGTGCGTCCAGCCCGAGTTGTCCACCGCGGGCCTGGTCGGGTCGAGCGCCTTGAGCAGGTCGTACGCGCGCGCCGCCGCCTCCTGCTTGGCCGGGTCGCCCGGGATGTCCCAGTCCAGGCCCCATTCCTCGTTGTACAGGCCCCAGATGACGATCGCCGGGGAGTTGCCGTCACGTTCGACCATGGGCGCGATCTGCTCCTCGAACGCCGCCACCGACTCGGGCGAGAAGCGGCCGGTCGCGGCGGGCTCGGCCCACACCAGCATGCCGAGCACGTCGGCGTGGTGGACGAAGCGCGGATCCTCCAGCTTGAGGTGCTTGCGCACCAGGTTGTAGCCCGCCGCCGCGGCCAGCTCGATGTCGTGGCGCAACGCGGCGTCGTCGGGGGCGGTGATGCCGGTACGCGGCCAGTAGCCCTGGTCGAGCACGCCGCGCACGAACAGGCGGCGGCCGTTGAGGTGGAGGTCCTCGCCGATCACCTCGATCCGGCGCAGCCCGGTGTAGGCGGCGACCCGGTCGGTGCCGTCGGCGGAGACCAGCTCGGCGTCCACGTGGTAGAGGTACGGGTCCTCGGGTGACCAGAGTCGCGGCTCGGCCACGGGGAGCACGATCGGGTCCGTGGCCGTCGCGGCCTCCGAGCCCGCGACGGCGCCCGTGCCGGTGACCGGGAGCTCGACCGTGGTGCCCGTCTCGCGGACGGTCAGGCGCAGCGTCGCCTCCGACCGGCCCTCGACCCGGGCCGTCACCTCGATGGCGGCCAGCCCGGCGGAGGGGCGCAGCCGCAGCTCGGCCAGGTGCGTGGCGGGCCGGGCCTCCAGCCACACGCTCTGCCAGATCCCCGACGACGGGGTGAAGCACACGCCGTCGAAGTCGTCGCGCGGGATGCTGCGCTGCTTGCCGTGCGCGAGCTCCCGCTTGTCGAGCGGCGCGGAGACCCGTACCAGCACCTCCTGCTCGCCCTCGCGCAGCGCGTCGGTGATGTCGGCCTCGAACGGCGTGTAGCCGCCCCGGTGCGTGGCCACCTCGATGTCGTTCACCCACACGGTGGCCTCGTGGTGGACGGCCCCGAAGTGCAGCACCACCCGCTGTCCCGTCCAGGCGGAGGGGACGGTGATCCGGCGCCGGTACCAGGCCAGGGGCAGCCAGTGGGCCTCGATGCCCGACGCCGGGGTCTCCCAGGCGAAGGGCACGGTGATGGTGGCGGTCCAGTCCTGCTCGGTGTCGGCCCGGAAGTCCCAGTCACCGTTCAGGCTCGACCAGGTGTGCGACCGGTCGAAGTGGGGCCGGGGGTATTCCGCACGCGGCGTCATGGTGCTCCGTTTCGTTGGGATGGCGGGTCAGCCCTTGACGCTGCCCGCGAGGATGCCGTTGATGAAGTGGCGCTGCAGCAGGACGAAGATCACCAGCAGCGGCAGCATGGCGATGCTGCCGGCGGCCAGCAGTTCGCCCCAGACGGTGGCGAAGTCGGCGCCGATCCGGTTGCCGGTGATGTTCTGCGCCAGCGTGGCCAGCACCACCTGGAGCGTCTGGTGGGAGGTGTCGTTGACGGCGACGACCGGCCAGACGAAGTCGTTGTAGACGTTCATGGTGGTCAGCACGGCCAGCGCGGCCATCCCCGGCCTGATCACCGGGAGCACGACCTTGGCGAAGATGCCGAACTCGCCGGCCCCGTCCACCCGTCCGGCGTCGATCAGCTCGTCCGGGATGGCGGCGATGGTCTGCCGCATCCAGAAGATGCTGAACGCGTCGATGCTGCCCGGCAGGATCAGCGCCTGGTAGGTGTTGACCCAGCCGAGCGCGCTCATCTCCAGCAGCAGCGGGATGATCAGCACGAGCGTCGGCAGCATCAGCGTCAGCAGCACCACGCCGAACAGCGCGTTCTTGCCGGGGAAGGTGTACTTGGCGAAGGCGTAGCCGGCCAGCGGGCAGAAGAACATGGTCATCGCGCCCTTGACCGCCAGCACCAGCGCCGTGTTCGCGAACCCGGTGCCGATCGGCACGTCGGCGAACATCGCCCGGTAGTTGTCCAGCGTCGGCGCGCCGATCGACAGCGGACTGGTGATGATCTCGGCGGCCGGCTTGAGCGAGGAGCTGATCGCCCACCAGATCGGATACAGGAAGGCGAGGGCGAGCAGCGTCAGCAGCACGTACTGCGCGACGCCCGGTCTGGTCCGGTTCATGACACCTCGTCTTTCGGCCGCAGCAGCCTGACCGCGCCCAGCGACAGGCCGAAGACCAGCAGGACCAGCAGGAACGAGTTCGCGGCTCCGGTGCCCAGGTCGGAGGCGGCGATGTGCTCGTACAGGTAGAGGCCGGCGGTGGTGGTGGAGCCGTACGGGCCGCCCTCGGTGACCACGAACGGCTCGGCGAACATCTGGAAGACGGCCAGCGTCTGCACGACCACCAGGAACGCCATGCTCCTGCGCACCAGCGGCACGGTGATCGACCAGAACTGCCGCCACCGGGACGCGCCGTCGAGCGCGGCGGCCTCGTACACGCCGCCGGGGACGGCCTGGAGGCCCGCGAGCAGGATGATGATCGCGAACCCGGTGGTCTTCCACAGGAACAGCAGCGCCAGCGTCGGCTTGGCCCACACCGTGGACGTCAGCCACCCCACGTCGGGCAGCCCCACCAGGTTGAGCAGGTAGTTGACCGGCCCGTGGTCCTCGTCGAACACCACGATCCACACCTGCGCCATGGCCACCAACGGGGTCACGAAGGGCGCGATGAACGCCACCCGGTACAGCCCCCGCAGCCGCAGCCTGGCGTTGGCCAGCAGCACCGCGCCGCCCAGGCCGGCCACGACCTGGATCGGCACGATGAGCACCCACATGACCGCGCTGTTGCCGAGCGAGCCCCAGAACTCCGGGCTGGTCAGCAGGTAGAGGTAGTTGTCCACGCCGACCCAGTGGGCCGCGCCCGCGCCCCGCCAGCGCATGAAGCTGAGCTGCAGCGCGTAGATCAGCGGGTAGACCCCGAACGCGGCGAAGACGACGAAGAACGGGGCGACGAACAGGTACGGCGTCAACCGCACGGACCTCATGAGCGGTCGATCAGGTTGCGCTGGATCTTCTCGCCCGACTCGGAGATCACCTGGTCGGGCGACATCTTGCCCTCCATCAGGCGCTGGAGGTTGTTGCCCAGGTAGTCCACCGACTCGGCCCACCACCACGGGATCGGCGCGGCGGCCGGGATGGTGGCGGCGGCCTCGACGGCGACCTTCCACAGGTCCTGGCCGCCGAGCGCCTCGATCGGCTCGAACAGCGGCTTGGCCGGGTCCAGCGCGGGCTTGAAGCTGGGGACCGAGGTGGACAGGCCGCCGGGGTAGACGTCGTTGGGGCCGTACACCGCGGTGTAGCCGGGCTCCTTGAAGCAGAGGAACTCGTACAGCAGCCAGGCCAGCTCGGGGTTCTTGGCCTTGGCGGGGATGACGAAGCTGCTGCCGCCCATGGCGCCGCTGCGCGCGCCGCCGGGCGTCCAGGCCGGCAGCGGGGCGGCCCGCCACTTGCCCTTGGTCTGCTTGAGCAGCTGCTGCGGCGCGAACGACCACCAGATCGCCCACGGCACGAACACCTGCTGGCCGTTGTCGAGCGTGTTGACGTCGGCCGGCTTCAGGTAGGGCGCGTGGGTGACCAGGCCGTCCTTGACCGCGGTCTCGATCCAGGTGAGGATCCGCCGGTACTCGGCGGAGTCCAGCCTCAGCTTGCCCTGGGCGTCGGTCAGGCTGGTGCCCTGCTGGTTGGCGAGCATCTCCAGCCACAGCTGGCCGAGGAAGGGGTCCTTGTCCAGGTGGATGGGCTTGGTGGAGGGAACCTTCTCCTTGACCGTCCGGGCGGCGGCCACCAGGTCGTCGTACGTGGCCAGGCCCGCCGGGTCGACCCCCGCGTCCTCCAGGATGTCCTCGCGGTACCAGAGCAGTCCGGGGTCCAGGTCCCACGGCACCCCGTAGATCTTGCCGTCCACGGTGTTGACGGACAGCTTGTACGGCGCGGTCTGGTCGCGGTAGGGCGAGATGAGGTCGGTCAGGTCGAAGAGGTGCTCAGCCTGCCCGCTGATCTTGGCGTCGTCCCAGAAGCTGCCGTCGGGCACGCCCGTGCCGCTGATCAGCGTGTTGGCCAGCTTGGCGTCGATGTCCACGGCCTGGTGGTTCACCTTGACGCCCGGATAGGCCTCGCGGAACTTGCCGATCGCCGCGTCGAACACCTTGAACAGGTCACCCGACCGATTCCAGATCGTTATCTCGCCCTTGGCCGACGACGCGGAGGCGGTCGGCTTGGCGAGCTTGCTCGGCGCGGCGGTGGTGCCGCCGGGAGCGCACGCCGCGAGTGAGCCGGTGGCGGCGAGAGCGCCCATGCCGAGGGCTCCCTTGAGGAAACCGCGACGGGCGAGCGGGGGTGTGGACATCTTGGGACTCCTCGGCATGGCAGCTCTGCAACGATGCAGACATCATGCATACTTGTCTGCAACGATGCAAGAGCGGGTTTGGGATCTTCCCAGTCCCGGTGGCGGGAGGTACAAGAGACGCATGTCCGGTCCTACCCTGCGCGACGTCGCCAAGCGGGCGAACGTATCGATTCGCACGGTGTCCAATGTGGTCAACGGGTACGCGCCGGTCTCCGACGAGCTGCGCGCACGGGTGCAGGCCGTCCTGGACGAGCTCGACTACCGTCCCAATCTGATCGCCCGCAACCTCAAGCAGGGTCGTACGGGGATGATCGCCCTGGTGGTGCCCGAGCTCGACGTGCCGTACTTCGCCGAGCTGGCCCGCGAGGTGATCACGGCGGCCCGCGCCCACGGGTACGTGGTCATGATCGACCAGACCGACGGCGCGGTCGAGCGGGAGCGCGCGTTGCTCGGGCGGGACTCACGGGCCATGATGTTCGACGGCCTGCTGCTCAGCCCGCTCGCCGTCTCCGCCGAGGAGCTGCGCGAACGCGGCAACCGGATCCCGATCGTGCTGCTCGGCGAGCACATCTTCAACGGCAGCTTCCACCACGTCGCCATCGACAACGTGGCCGCCGCCCGCGAGGCCACCGCGCACCTGCTGGGGCTGGGCCGGCGCCGGGTGGCCGCCATCGGCGACCAGCCGTACGCGACCGGGGAGACCGCCCAGCTGCGCACCGCCGGCTACCGCCAGGCGCACGCCCACGCCGGCCTGGCGGTGGACGAGGAGCTCATCATCGCCACGCCGCACTTCCACCGGCGGCTCGGCGCGCAGGCCATGGAGCGGCTGCTCGCGCTGCCGGACCCGCCTGACGCCGTGTTCTGCTACAACGACCTGCTCGCGCTCGGCGCCATGCGGGCGCTGACCAGGGCGGGCCGCCGGGTCCCCGGCGACGTCGCCGTGGTGGGCCTCGACGGCATCGAGGAGGGCCAGTACAGCACGCCGAGCCTGACCACGGTCGCCCCGGACAAGGGCGAGATCGCGCGCACGGCGGTGGACACGCTGATGGAGTCGATCAGCGGCGGCGCGGCCAACCCCACCGAGATCGTGGTGCCGCACAGGCTGATCATCCGTGAGAGCACCGCGGGCGAGGACGACGCGCGATGGTGACGCGCGCCCGAGCGGCGGCGGGCCCGGCTTCCGGACGGGCTCGGGGCCGGCTGGTGCGGATCCGGCCGACCGGCTACATTGCCGTCGCATGAGCCTGCGCGAACAGCTGTGCGAGTACGGCCGGCGTGCCGTCGAGCTCGGCCTGGTCATCGGCACGTCGGGAAACCTGAGCGTGCGCGACGGAGACCGGGTCGCGGTCACCCCTTCGGGCGCGGCGCTCGACCGGCTGACCCCGGAGATGTGCCCCGTCGTCGACACCGACGGCTACCTCCTGGAGGGCGAGCTCCAGCCGTCCTCGGAGACCCCGATGCACCTGGCGGTCTACGCCGCGACCGGCGCGCAGGCGGTGGTCCACACCCACTCGGTGTTCGGCACGGTGGTGGCCACCACGATGACCGAGCTGCCGCCCGTCCACTACAACGCGCTGCTGCTCGGCGGCGTGGTCAAGGTCGCCGAGTACGCGACGTACGGGACCGACGAGCTGGCCGCGAACGTGCGGGCGGCGCTGGCGGGCAAGCAGGCGGCGCTCATGGCCAACCACGGCGGGGTGACCGTCGGCGCGACGCTCGACCAGGCCTTCGAGGCCACCCGCCTGCTGGAGTGGCTCTGCGAGGTCTACGTGCGCGGCCTGAGCGTCGGCAAACCGGCGATCCTCACCGACGAGCAGCTCGCGGCGGTGGTCGAGCGCTCGCTCAACCCGCCGGAGTTCCCCCGCCGCCCGTCCCCGTGACGGTCATCCTCTGACGGCGGCCTCCGCGAGGCCGAGCGGCAGCCCGCCCGCGCCCGCGATCCGGTCGTGGAACGACTTCAGCGACCCCTGGTACGACTCCCGGATGCGGTCGATCTCGATGGCGCCGGTGAGGTACGACGGCGCCTGCGTGGGCCAGGCGCAGTAACGGTCCACCTCGCCCTGGGCGGTTCCGGGAGACAGGGACGCCTTGGTGGCCATGAACGTCTCGGCCTCCTCGATCGGCAGGTCGTCGCAGTGCAGCGCCGTGTCGACCACCATCCGGGCGGCGCGGAAGATCCGGCAGTCGAGGTGGGCCAGCTCGGTGGCCGGGGTGTCGAAATAGCCCTGCTCGTGCAGGAGCTTCTCCACGTACAGGGCCCAGCCCTCGGTGAAGTACGGCGTGCGGAACACCTTGCGGACGGCGCTCGGGTGACCCGCCATGTAGGACAGGTGCCAGTGGTGTCCCGGGTAGGCCTCGTGGACGGCCAGCGAGGGCATCACCGCCCGGGAGTTCGTCCGCAGGCGCTGCCGTACCTGCTCCTCGGTGAAGTCGTCCGGGGTGTAGGGGACGAAGAAGACGCCGGTGCGCGAGGTGCTGAGCGGCGGCGGCGCGAGGTAGTGGGCGACGGACAGGACAGGCCGGGTGTAGACGGCCGACGGCAGCACCAGGCACTCCTCCCCCTCGGCGAAGGTGACCAGGTCGCGGTCACGGACGAAGTCGCGGGCCCGCCGGGTCTCGACCTCGTACTCCGCGCGCATCTCCGCCAGGGTCGCGGGGTGGTCGTCCATCAGGGACTCCATCGCGGCCCGCCAGTCCGGGGAGCCGTTCACCCGTGGCGAGACCTCGCGCATCCGGTCGTTCAGCGCGTCCCAGGCCGCCCGGCCCTTGTCGTGCAGCTCGGCCGCGCCGTACCCGAGGAGTTCGCGCTCGCGCAGCAGCGTGGAGTAGAGCCGCTCGCCCATCCGCCAGGTGCCGCCGCACCGGAAGCCGTCGAGGAAGACGACGAGCTCGTCGAACGCGACGGCGGCCGGTTCGGCGGCGTCGGCGAGCCGGGCGCCCAGGACGGGGTCCTCGATCATCGAGGGGACGGTCTCGGTGAGGAAGCCGCGCCCGGTGCGGGCCTGCCGGAGCCCGCGCTGGACCAGCAGCGGCGCGGCGAGGTCGGGGTCGAGGTTGACCTGGCAGGCGGCGAGCACGCCGGGCACCTCGGCCAGCAGGGAGAGCGCGGCGGACACCAGCTCGGGTTCGGGCTTGAGCCGCCGCTGGAGCGGGGTGTAGAGGGCGCTGAAGACGGTCCCGAGGTAGCCACCGGGGTCGCGGCGCCACTCGGGCCAGGCGGCCATCGCGATGGAGCCGCGCAGCTGGGACAGGACGAGGTCCCGGTCGATCGCCTCGTCGGGGGTAGCGGTCTCGGCGGCGGACAGGCGCTCCAGCCAGCGGAGCTCGTCGCGCTCGCGGTCGGTGAAGGCGGTGGCGGAGAAGTCGCCGAGCGTATGGTCATAGCCCTCGGCGCCCAGGGTGGCGGCAACCACCGGACGTCCGGAAAAGTACCACTTGAGAAACTCGTCCACCGATGCACAATATCCTGGTGGAATGCCCCTTCAGATCACCGGCGCGCTAGGCGATTCCGACCTGATCCGGCTCCCCTGGGAGCTCCCGCTGGAACAGTGGCCGCAGCGCCATCTGGTCGATCTTCCCCGCGGCATCTCGCGGCACGTCGTGCGCTTCGCCCGGCTCTCCGGCAAGGTCTACGCGATCAAGGAGATCAGCGAGCGGTACGCCAAGCGCGAGTACCAGCTCCTGTGGGACCTGGCCAGACTCGACGCCCCCGCCGTGGAGCCGATCGCCTACGTCACCGGCAGGGACGAGGGGCTCGACGCGGCGCTGATCACCCGGCACCTGCAGTTCTCGCTCCCCTACCGGGCCGTCATGTCGGGCACGCTGCGCCCGGACACGCTCACCCGCCTGCTGGACGCGCTGGCCGTGCTGCTGGTGCGGCTGCACCTGAACGGCTTCTTCTGGGGCGACTGCTCGCTGTCCAACACGCTGTTCCGCCGGGACGCGGGGGCGTTCGCCGCCTACCTGGTCGACGCCGAGACCGGCGAGATGCACCCGATGATCAGCGAGGGCCAGCGGGCCGCCGACATCGACAGCGCGCACACCAACATCTTCGGCGAGATGCTCGACCTGGAGGCCGGCGGACTGCTGGACCCCGCGATCGACCCGATGAACACCGCCGAGGACGTGGTCAACCGCTATCACCGGCTGTGGAGTGAGATCACCCAGGACGAGATCATCGAGGAGGTCGACTGGCACCGGGTGGAGCACCGGATCCGGCGGCTCAACCTGCTCGGCTTCGACGTGGCGGAGATGATGGTGCGGCGCAAGGTCGGCACCGGCCGGCTGATCGTCCGGCCCAAGGTCGTCGACTCCGGGCACCACCAGCGCCGGCTGCTCCGGCTGACCGGCCTCGACGCCGAGGAGAACCAGGCGCGCCGGCTGCTGAACGACCTCGACGGGTTCAGGGTGGCCAAGGGGCTGCGGCACGAGGACGAGGCGATCGTGGCCCACCGGTGGCTGGCCGAGGTGTTCCAGCCCACGCTCGCGGCCATCCCCGCCGAGCTGCGCGGCAAGCTGGAGACCGCCCAGCTGTTCCACGAGATCCTGGACCACCGGTGGTACCTGTCGGAGGCGGCCGGGGGCGACGTCGGCCTGAGCGCGGCCGTCAAGTCGTACGTGGACAACGTGCTGGTATTCAAGCCCGACGAGAAGGCGCTGCTGCCCGCCGAGCCCACCGATCCGCAGATATGAATCGAATTCCGAGACCTCGCGAACTGTTCCCATAAATCACGGGATTCTGTATCACGGTGGGGTTTTTCTTCGCCTCAGCGATATACATCTCCATCTCTGTACGACTCCTGACAAGTTCCGGCATTCGGCACTCCTTTCGTCACTCCTAAGCTGTCCCAGTCCCAGGACGGCGAGGGAGGCCAGATGCTCGGACTAGACACCTGCCTGACCGCGGTCATGGCCATACCGGGAGCGCTCGACGCGATGCTCGTGGACCACACGAGCGGTATGGCCGTGGCCGTCAGCGGGCAACCGCACGGCGTGGACGCCGAGAAGTCGGCCGCGGCGCTCACCGAGACGCTGCGCGCCACCGTGGAAGGGCTGGCGCACTCCTGTCCGGGCGACACGGTCCGCGTCGACGACATGCTCATCACCACCGACAAGGGCCACCATCTGCTCCGGATGCTGGACACCCTGTTCGAGGGCCCGCTGGTGATCTACGTACGCCTCGACCTGGAGCGCTCGAACCTGGCCCTGGCACGCCACCGCCTGCGCGCCCTGTCCGACCAGTTGCTGGCGTGAGCGCATGCCACCGCTCGACACACTGCTGGCCGGCCTCGCCAAGGAGCGATCCACCGGCGCCCTGCGCGTGGGCAGGGCCGGCACCGTCTTCCTCGACGAGGGGCGCGTCACGTACATGGACTGTGCGCAGACGCCGGGCGTCGAGCGGCTGCTGGCCGCGCGGGGACGCGTGCCGGAGGCAGCGCTGCGCGCGCTGCGGGCGGACGGCGGCTGCGAGCGACTGCTCGAACAGGGGCCCGTCACCCTCGGCGAGCTGCAGTACTGCGTGCTGGGCGCCGTCCTGGACGCCGCGTTCTTCCTCCTGCCCACCACCGGGACCAGGCCGAAGTTCCGTCCCGGCGAGCGCCACTGGCTGGGCGGGCGGTGGTACTTCGACGTGCCCGGCCTGGTGCGCGAGTGCGCGCGCCGCCGCGCCCGGCTCGCCCAGATCTGGCCCGCCGCCGACGTGGACACCGCTCCCGTACGGCCCGCTCCCCGGCTGGCAGGACGGGGTGTGGCGCTCAGCGACGTGGAGTGGGAGGTCGTGGTCCGCGCCGACGGCGAGGCCACCTCGCTGGAGCTGGCCAGGCGGCTCGGCAGGTCCGGCTACTCGGTCATGCTCGCGGTGCGCAGGATGGCGGCGGCGGGCCTGCTCGACACGGAAGAGCCGGCCGCCGCGCTGCCCAAGCGGGACAGGCGGCCCGAGTCCCGGCGGGAGGCCGGCGGTCCCCGGCCCGCTGGGGCGCTGGGCCCGCAGGTGAACGCCGACCCGACGGACATCGAGCTGCTGCTGCGGCTCAAGAAGGCGCTGGAGGAGCTGTCGTGAGGTTCCCCTCACGCAAGAGGAGGCCACCGGTGGAGCTGCGTGACGAGGTGCGCAAGGAGATGGTCCTCCTGCGCGAACGCACCCCTGACGTGAGAGGCAGCGTCGCCTCGACCGTCGACGGACTGACGATCGCGTGCGACCTCGTGATCGACGGCGGCGAGCAGGTCGCCGCGCTGGCCTCGGCGCTGCTCGCGATGAGCAGGCGCATGCTCGCCCTGGCGGGGAGGGGCGAGCTGGAGGAGACGCTCATCTCCGGCTCGGCCGGCCACGCCGCCTTCTACGCGGCCGGCCCCACCATCGTCCTCACAGTCCTGGCCGAGCCCGGCGCGAACCTCGGGCTGCTCCGGCTGGAGGGCCGCAAGACGGCGTCCACGGTCGCCGCGGTCGCCCGACACGTTCATTCCCGATCGGAGGAAGCATGACCAGCATGGACATCTCGCTCAAGGAGATGATGACGATCGACGGCTCGCTCGGGGCCGCGATCGTCGACCACGGCAGCGGTATGGCGCTGGGCTCGCTCGGCAGCTCGAAGGACCTGGATCTCCAGGTCGCCGCGGCCGGCAACACCGAGGTCGTCAAGGCCAAGCTGCGGACGATGGACTCGCTCGGGCTCAAGGACAGCATCGAGGACATCCTCATCACCCTCGGCGGCCAGTACCACATCATCCGGCCGATCTCCGGCCGTGGCGGCAAGGGCCTGTTCCTCTACCTGGCCCTTGACCGCAACCGGGCCAACCTGGCCATGGCCAGGCACCAGCTCAAGACCATCGAGGAGAGGCTCGAGGTCTGACAGATCGCGGCGGCTCGCGTCCGGGCGCGGCGGGCGCGAGCCGTCGTCACAAACCTACGCTTTTCCGGCCGAATTTGAGGTCAGCTTCGTGATGGAACCGGCGATCTCCGGCCACAGGGGCTGCGGCAGGTCGTGCCCCATACCGGGGAGGACCAGGAGCTCGGCTCCCCGGATGGCCGCCGCGGTGGCCTGGCCGCCGGCGAGCGGAACCAGGGGGTCCGCGTCACCGTGGATGACCAACGTGGGCACGTCCACCCCGCCGAGCGGCTCGGTCCTGTCGGGGGAGGCCATGATCGCGGCGAGCTGCCTGGCGGTGCCCGCCGGGTCGTGGCAGCGGTCGTAGGCCAGGGCGGCCAGCCGCAGGAAACGCTCCCGGTCGAGCTCGAAGCCGGGCGAGCCGATCACCGCCCTGTTCGCCAGCGCCTGGGCCAGCACCGCCTCCCGGTCGCCGGCCGGCGGGGCGAACAGCACCGCGCCGGCCGCCTCGGTGGGCGGGGCCGCCGACGGGCCCGTGGTGGACATGATCGAGGTGAGGGTGAGCACCCGTTCGGGGTGCCTGAAGGCGAGGGTCTGGGCGATCATGCCGCCCATCGACGCGCCCACCACATGCGCGGCGGGCCAGCCGAGCACCTCCATCAGCCCGGCCGCGTCGTCGGCCATGTCGTCCAGCAGATACGCCGAGGGCGTCCCCGGTCGGGGGACGCCCTCGGCGTGCAGATGGGTGGACAGGCCCGCGTCGCGGTTGTCGAATCTGACGACGTGATGACCCTGCTCGGCCAGTAGCGAGCAGAATTCGTCGTCCCAGTGGATGAGCTGGGCGCCCAGCCCCATGATCAGTAGGAGAGGGCGCCCGCCAGGCGAGCCGAAGCTCTCGTAGGCCAGTTCGATGCCGTTGACCGATGCACGCGAGATCACAGATGACAATTACCGTCAAACGCTTCTGGCGTAAAGCCAAACCCAAGGGCGGCGGGGGACGGCGGAGGTCGGCGGGGGTCGGCGCAAAGCCATCCCCAGGGGGCGGCGGGGGGTGTCGCGTGCGGTTGGGGCTGGGTCAGCGGGTCATGAGACGGCGGATGCGGTCGCGGCCGAGGATGGCGCCGCCGCCGACGAGGGCCAGACCGCCGGCGAGGGCGGCACCGGTGACGCCGCTCGGCTCTTCGGTCGCGGCCGCGGCGGCGGGGCTGGAGGGGCCGGCGTACGCGGTCGCCTTGACGGAGACGGCGGGGCCGCCGGAGCCCGAACCGGCGCGGGCGGAGGCGTCGGCGAGAGGCTTGCCCTCCACGACCTTCGGCTCGCCCTTCTCGATCTTCTTCTCGGCCAGGATCTGCGGCGGCTTGGCCGGGTTGGCGTCCTTACGCGACCAGGCGCCGGTCGAGAAGGCCACCGGGTGGTTCTTCTTGCCCACGCCCTTGCCCCACTTGGTGATGACGTACTCGACCTTGATGTGGCCCTTGCCACCGTTGTTGTCGACCATCAGCGTCCGGGAGTTGAACGTGCCACCGGTCAGCTCGGCGAAGGTCTTGGAGTCCAGGTCCAGCATGACGCCGCTGCTGGAGGGAGCGCCGGGGCCACGGTCACCGACGAAGAACGGCATCTTCTTGCCGTTGTAGACCACGTAGCCCTCGGTCAGCAGGGGCCAGCTGGGGCTGGCGGCCATGCCCTTCTGCATGGGCTTGCCGCTGGCGGGCAGGCCGGTGTCGCCGGCGCGGCCGGAGTTGTCGTCCCAGAAGTACGAGGCCGTGGTCGAGCCCTTGAGCAGGACCTTCTGAGTGTCGTCGACATCGGCGTGGGCGGCGGGGCCGGCGCCGAAGGTCAGGACGCCGGCAGTGGCGGCGCCGGCGAGCAGGGTGATGGAACGCATGCCGAAGCGAGCAGACATGAAAAAGGGAATCCTTCGTTAGGTAATGGGGAAGCGCGCGCTCGCTTGAGGGCGTAGCCGGGCAGCGAAAGGCCGACGGACGCTACGCGGAGCGCGGAGAAGCTTGGGGGAAGTCGCCGCTCAGTGGGCGGCTGGTGACGTTACGCGGGCTGGGGGTACGCGGGAACGGAGCACAGGTGAGTTCGTCCTCTCCATCTCGCCTACCGGGTTAGCTGACGGGTTCGGACGTGGAGATGTCCTACCGGCCGCGAAGGCCGGATTCACCCCAGGAGATGGGTCCCCGGTTCCCGCGGAGGCGCGGGATTCGGCGCCAGGCGGCCGCCTCTTCCTGTTGAAGGGCCAGGTCACCGCCTGGTAACGCCACTCAACTTATAGGCCAAACCGGACAAACGCAAAGCAAATGCCATGAATTGGTTGAAAGATCTACCTAGGAAGGTCAAGAAAAAGGGGGGTACGGCATGCCGTACCCCCGCGAAATCCCCCGATTCAGCCGCCGCTCTTACGCCTGAACGATCGCTTGCTGGCAGCCGGCCCGTGTGCTCCGTGGATCTTCGAAGCGTCGGCGCCCCTGCCACCCGCACCCGTGTCCGCCTGCTGGTTGCGCTTGCGATCCAGCGCCTCGCGGAACTTGCGCTTCATCTCGTCCTCGGGGGTTTCGCTGACTTCCGGCTCCGGTGATTCCGCCATGAGGACCTCCTGGTGTTGGGGACATACACAGCTTGGCATGACGCTCCTTACAGCGCGAAACCGGGGATCGGCGATTCCGGGTCACAGCGGCGTGGAGCAGGTGCCCGAGCGGATGAAGGCCAGGCCGTCGTAGTCGTCCGCGAGCACGGTCGGAGCGAAGCGGAATTTGTAGGTGAGACGGTTGACCACGGCTCCGTAGGCGCGCACGTGCAGACGGCTGCCGAGCCAGCGCGCCACCCCCTCCGACCGCTCGCCGGTGCGCAGGTCCAGCAGGTGATCGTCCGGGCAGGCGGCGGCCAGCCTGGCCTCGACCATCGTGGCGTTGTCGACGCTCGGCACCCGGTTCCGCACGGGCGGCTTGCGCGGGTCGGGCTTGCCGAAGCGCATCCGCCTGGCCCTGAACTCCCCCTCGCCCATGAGCAGCCCCAGGGCGTAGTAGGCGGCGCCGTGCCGCTGCCGCAGGTGCCGGCCCATGGCCGGGACGGGGCCGCCGCCGTGGTTGCCGGACATCACATGGCCGTTGTGCGCCCACACCGCGACCTTCACGGCGGGATCGCCCAGCAGCCGGTCCACGTTGTCGGCGAGAAACAGGTCACGGACGGCCCCGACGGTCTGCTGCGGGTCGGCGTGCCGCATCGGCCGGGACGCCAGGACGGCGCTCTGCCGCAGCGTCCTGGCATGCGCGATCGCCTCACCCGCCGGTCCGGGCCCGGCGGCGAGGAAGTCCTCCAGGCGGCGGGCGGCTGTCTCGACGGCCGGGTCCAGGGGGCCGTCCACCCCCAGCCGGGTCTGCCCGAGCGCGGCCAGCGGCTCCAGGAACGCCGGGGCGACCTCCCCCAGGTATCGGGCCAGCCACTCGATCGAGGCCGCCGGATACTGCGGGTCGATCCCGGCGAAACGCACCTTACGCTCCGGGGGCGCGGCGCGGTTGTACTCGCGCATCCACTCCACCACCCCGAGCATCTCGCGCGTGTGCCAGGTCCAGAAGACCATCCCACCCAGCGCCTCGGCCGCGTCGCCGGTGCCGTGCAGCACGTAGTCGTTGACCGCCTCGGCCGCGGAGACGCTGGCCTCCATCGCCAGCACGGTGAAGCCCAGCTCCTCCACCAGGAAGCGCAGCAGCCGGTGCTTGAGTAGGAAGAACTCGCGGGTGCCGTGGGTGGCCTCGCCGAGCCCCACCACGCGCACGCCGTCCAGAGCGGGCCGCAGCGGCTCCAGGTCGGCGACGGGCGTGCCCGGCTCCAGCGCGGCCAGCCGGATGGCCCGCCCCGCCAGCCAGCCGGTCAGCTCTTCCGGGACGGCGACAGCGGTCATGACTTCTTCGCGCCGCGCCGTACGGCATCGCCCAGGAGCACCAGCCCGAGCAGGCCGAGGACGAGGCTCAGGGCGGTGTGCGCGCTGCCGTCGAGCCAGAGATGCAGCAGGCCGAAGTGCCGGTCGAAGGAGGTGGCCACCAAGCCGCCGAACCCCTGCAGCATGAGAAAGAAACCGAGAATCCCCATGGGCTACACCTTGCCATGGCGATGTCGGCGGCACAGGCGACCAAAGTATGCCCACAGCCGACCATCGAACGTTTCTTATTGCCGCCCAAGAAAGTGCGGATCATTTTTCTTACGGCAAAGATCCACACAGTCCGGAAAACTCGTACTATTTCTGGCAAAGCACCGGAAACGAGGCGAGGGCATGACAGGGGACGAGCAGCTTCCGGCACACATCGATCCGACCGTGCCCAGTGTCGCCAGGATGTACGACTACTACCTCGGCGGGAAGGACAACTTCCCGGCCGACCGGGAAGCCGCCGAGCAGATCATCCAGCTGGGCCGCCAGATGGGCTCGGACATCAGGGAGGTCGCCCTGGCCAACCGCGGGTTCCTGATCCGCGGCGTACGGCATATCGCCGAGTCCGGGGTGCGGCAGTTTCTCGACCTGGGCACCGGCCTGCCCACCCAGGACAACATCCACCAGGTGGTCCAGCGCGTCACGCCCGACGCCAGGGTCGTCTACTCCGACAACGATCCCATCGTGCTGGCCCACGCGCGGGCCCTGCTCGCCGACAATCCCGGCACGGTCATCGTGGAGGCGGACGTACGCGCCCCGGAGGCCCTCCTGGTGGCCGCCGCCGGCCACCTCGACTTCACCCGGCCCGTGGCGGTCGTCATCGCGGCGGTGCTGCACTTCCTGCACGACGACGCGGAGGTGGCGCGGATCATCGAGACCCTGCGCCGGCCGCTGGTCCCGGGCAGCCACCTGATGGTCTCCCACGGTTACATCGAGACCGGCCAGGCCGACAAGGAGGCAGTGGACGTGGTGCGCGACGTCTACCGGCGCAGCACGTCCGGCGCGATCGCGTGGCGTGACCGCGAGAGCATGCTGGGCTGGTTCGAGGGCCTCGAACTGCTGGATCCGGGCGTCGTCCCGGCCCAGCGGTGGCGCAACCCCGACGAGGACCCGTACGGCTGGCCCGGCCTGGCCCGCGGCGGCGTGCTGGCCGGGGTCGCCCGCGTCGCGTAGCTGTTCACCCGCACGGCGAGGAGAGAGCGCATGTTCCAGGTGGGGGCGGTCACCGTCACCGAGATCGTCGAGACCCGGATGTCCGTCCCCGTCACCCTGGCGTTCCGGGGCCTGAACGGCGAGAACCCCGCCGACCTGCGCCCCCGCTTCCCGGCGGCCCTCTTCGACCAGGCCGGAGACCCGGTGCTGGTCTTCCGCAGCCACGTCCTGCGCACCCCGCAGAGCGTGATCGTCCTGGACACCGGCTGGGGCAACCACAAAGAACGCCGCCTCGACCCGTACGGCCACCTCCTCGACACCGGCTACCTGGACACCATGACGGCGGCCGGCGTCGACCCCACGGACGTGGACTACGTCTTCTGCACCCACCTGCACCAGGACCACGTCGGCTGGAACACCCGCCTGGTGGACGGCGCCTGGGTGCCCACCTTCCCGAACGCGACCTACCTGTTCGTCCGGCAGGAGTACGAGCACTGGACCACGTCGGCGACCCCCGGCTCCTACGGCCACGACTCCTTCATCGACAGCGTCCTGCCGGTCGTCGAGGCCGGCCTGCACCGCCTGGTCGAACCGGGCCACGCCATCGACGACACCGTGCACGTCGAGCTCCTGCCCGGCCACACCCCGGGACACAGCGGCCTGCACGTGACCTCGGGCGCGCAGGAGGCGGTCTTCACCGGCGACCTGTTCCACATCGTCCACCAGTTCGCCCGCCCCGACTGGCACATCGTGGTCGAGCACGACGTCCAGCAGGGCGCGGCCACCCGCAGGGCCTTCGTGGACCGCTACACCGGCACCGGCGTCCGCGTGGTCCCGGCCCACTTCAACCTCCCGGCCGGCGGCTACCTCGAACCCCACGGGTTCACCGCCGGTTCCTGACCTCAGATCGGCGGCTGGGGATCGTACTGGATGTACCGCCGCACCTCGCGTGCCCGATCCACCCCGGCCAGGCGGCTCACCAGGTGGAGCGCCATGTCGATGCCCGCCGACACGCCCGCCGAGGTGATGATGTCGCCGTCGTCGACGTACCGGTCGTCGGGCCGGACCTCGATGCTCGGGTCGAGCTTCCCGAGCAGGTCCAGGGAGCCCCAGTGGGTGGTGGCCGGGCGGCCGGCCAGCAGCCCCGCCGCGGCGTACACCAGTGAGCCCGTGCACACGCTGGTCATCAGCGAGACGCTCGCGCGCTGCTCGCGGATCCAGGCCAGGTGGGCGTCGTCCTCCAGCAGCGACCGGGTGCCGAACCCGCCAGGGTGCAGCAGCACGTCCAGCGGGCCGACGTCGGACAGGCCGTGCTCGGCGAGCAGGCGCAGTCCCTTGGCCGCCCGGATCGGCCCGGCCTCGTGGGCGAACGCGACGACCTCGGCCTCGGCGGGGTGCGACTTGGCCCAGGAGGCCAGCACCTCCCACGGGCCGACGGCGTCCAGCTCCTCCATGTCGTCGAACAGCATGATCCCGATGCGCATCAGTGACTCCTCACAGCTTGGAAGTGACGGCGGTACTGGCCCGGTGTGACGTCGAGGGCCCGCCTGAAGGTGCGGTGCAGGGTCTCGACCGTGCCGAACCCACAGGTGCGGGCGATCGAGTCGAGGGTGGTGCCGGTGGTCTCCAGCAGGCGGCGGGCCGCCTCCAGCCGGGCCGCCTCCACGTACGCGCCGGGCGTGCGGCCGGTCTCGGCGGCGAAGACGCGGGTGAAGTTGCGCTCGCTCATGCCGGCCCGCCGGGCGAGCGCCGGAACGGTCAGGTCCGCATCGGGATGGGCCGCGATCCAGGCCGGCAGGTCGCGCAGCGCCTCCCGGACCGGCCGCTGCACGGCCAGCTGCGCGGAGAACTGGGCCTGCCCGCCGGGCCGCTGCACGAACATCACCAGCATGCGGGCGATCCGCCGCGCCGTCTCCGCGTCCAGGTCCTCCTCGACCAGCGCGAGCGCCAGATCCATCCCGGCGGTCACCCCCGCCGAGGTCCACACGTTCCCGTCCTGCACGAAGAGCGGATCGGGGTCCACGATGACGGCCGGATACAGCTCGGCCAGCAGCTCACACCCCGACCAGTGGGTCGCCGCCCGCCGCCCGTCCAGCAGCCCGGCCGCCGCCAGCAGGAACGCCCCCGTACAGACCGACGCCACCCGCCGCGCCCGCCCCGCCGCCTGCCGAATCCACCCGACCAGGGCCGCGTCCCCGCACGCCTCGATCTTCCCCCGCCCACCGACGACGACCAGCGTGTCGATCGGCCCGGCGTACTCCCCGACCGTCGCGGTCGGCTCGACCACCACCCCACCCCCGCTCCGCACCGGCCCCGCCTGCGCGGCCACGATCTCCATGCGGTACGGCCCGGCCTGCTGGAACACCTCATGCGGGCCGGTCAGGTCGAGAATCTGGAAGCCGGGATAGATGACGAAGACGACGTGCACCCGTTCATCGTCAAGCCGGCGGCGCCCCGGCGGCAAGGACACGAACCTGACGATCCCCGCCACTCCCCGGCCAACGCCTTGCGCGCGCCGGCGGGTTAGAACCCGAACCGCACGATGCGGGTGGACCGTTTCATGCCCGGCAGCAGGTTCATGAGGCGGTACATGCGGCGTATGTTCGGGGGTGCCTTGGCCATCAGCACCGGTGAGTCGTTCATCGGCGCCTCGTCGATGAATTCGAGCCGCGGGTGCCACTCGGCCAGCGCGGCCGGGTCGTCGAAGCCGCAGCGGAACTGGGTGCCATATCGGCGCAGCGTGGGGTCCCATTTCGAGGTGCGCCACGCCCAGACCGCCACCGTGTCGAACTGTATGCGGCCGGTGGGGAAGGCGTCGACGACGCTGGTCAGCAGTTGCCGGACGGCGGTCTCGGTCAGGTAGGGCACCAGCCCCTCGGCGATCATCAGCATCGGCCGGCCGCGAGGGACACGTTCCAACCAGGTCAGGTCGGTGACGCTGGAGCCGATCAGGGTGTAGTGCTCGCGCGGCGGCAGGAATCGTCGCCGCAGTTCGATGACGGACGGGTAGTCCAGGTCGTACCAGTCGACGGTGGCGGGCGGGTCGATCCGGTACACCCGGGCGTCGAGGCCGCATCCCAGGTGCAACACCACCGCGTCAGGACGATCGGCGAGGAAGCTTCGGGCCCAGTCATCGTGGGCCTTGGCGCGCGCCACGGCGACCAGGCCCATCTGGCTGCTGCCGAATCTGCGCTTGTCGTAGCCGGGATCGAGGCGGCGCATCACCCGCTCGGCGTACTCGTCGCCGAGGATCGGGTCCGGCAGCCGGTTGTCCAGTGCTTTGGCCCTGAGGACAGGGCTGAGGGTCTTCTGCACTCCGACGAGTTCAGTGTCCTTCACGACAGCGACGCTACTCAGGGACAGCGGCCTGCTCCACAGTCAGAACGGCGATATCGGTCCCGGACGGATGCCCGGATATAACTGGTCCAGGTATAAAGATAGACTCGGACTAAATTTTGTCTTAGTCTAAGTCCGGGAGCCAGGATGTCACTGCGCGAGATGAAGAAGGAGCAGACCAGGCAACTCATCGCCGACACGGCGTGGCGCCTGTTCGCCGAGCAGGGATTCGACGGCGTCACCGTCGCCGAGGTCGCCCGTGAGGCACAGGTCGCCAAGGCGACCGTCTTCAACTACTTCCCGACCAAGGAGGATCTGTTCTACGCGCCGTTCGACGCCTTCGGCACACGGTTGATCGAAGCGATCGGCAGGCGGCCCCCCGGAGAGCCTGTGCTCGCGGCCTTCCGACGCTTCCTGCTCAACGCCAACAGCATGCTCGACGAGGTGGAAGCCGGCGACGAGGCCGCTCTTGAGTCGGCACGGACGGTCGGCCGCCTGATCGCCGGCAGCGCCGCGCTGCAGGCGCGCGAGCAGCAGGCGATCAAACAGCACACCGACTCCCTGGCGCGGCTCCTGGCGGCGGAGACCGGGGCGACGGAAGACGATCCCGGCCCTCAGGTGGCGGCGAACGCGCTGATGGGAGTACACCGCACACTGATCGACCACGCGCGCCGCCGCATCGCCGAGGACCGGACCGCCCGGCTCGGCACCGACATCCGGGCCCTCTGCACGCGGGCCTGCGCCCTCCTGGAACGCGGCCTGGCCGAATATGCCCCGGCCCCGCCCCAGAGCTGAACGATCGGCCCCGCACCCGAACAAGCACCCCTTACCTGTCCCCGGAAATGGAGGCGCCACCATGAATCCGCACGCCTTACCCAGATTCCTGGCAGCAACCACCACGGCCTTGCTCATCGCGGTATCGGGCACACCCGTCCCTGCCGTCGCCCTCTCCGCGCCCGGTCCGGTGATCGAGCCGGTACGTCAGTGCGGCGAACTGGTGCAGCGTTTCGACCTGCCGGGCGCGACGACCCACGTCACGAGCGCCACGGTGAACGACCAGAGCGAGCCGGCCTACTGCGACGTGCAGGGCCGCATCGAACGCGCGGTGACCTTCCGGCTCAGGCTGCCTCTCGACACCTTCACGGGCCGCTACCTGCAGTACGGCTGCGGCGCGTTCTGCGGGCGGATCCCGGAGCTGCCGTTTCCCGACTGCGGGGGCGATCTCGGCGGGGACGTCGCCGTCGGAGCCACCGACGACGGTCATGTGTCGGAAGGGCCGGACGAACGCTGGGCCGCGGACGATCAGACGGCCCGGAACGACTACTTCTATCGCGCGCCGCATGTGCTGTCGGTGGCGGCCAAGCGCATCATCGCCGAGTTCTACGGGGCGCCGCCGAAGAGGTCCTACTTCAGCAGTTGCTCCAACGGCGGGAGAGAAGGGCTGCTGCTGGCCCAGCGCTATCCGCGCGACTTCGACGGCGTCATCGCCGGCGCGCCGGCGCATGCCATGGGCCCGTTGTTCGGCGTCTACGCGCCCTGGCTGGCCCGGACGAACACCGCCGCCGACGGCGAACCGATCCTCACCGACGCCAAACTGCCCGCCTTGCACGGGGCCGTGGTGGCGGCCTGCGATCGGCTCGACGGGCTGGCCGACGGGCAGATCGACGATCCGCGCGCCTGCCGGTTCGACCCGGTGACGACACAGTGCCCGGCAGGCACCGATCAGGCGGACTGCCTCACCCCGCGCCAGGTGGCCGTCGTCCGCGCGCTGTACGCCGGACCGGTGGACCCCGACGGGCGCCGGCTGTACCCCGGCTGGCAGACCCGCGGCTCCGAACTCGGCTGGGAGGGAATGATCACGCCGGCCTCCTACCTGGGCAACCGCTCGTTCGCGGCGTGGCTCGGGGACAACTACCTGAAGTACGCTGGGTTCCCGATCGGCACCCCGCACTCGTCCCTGGCCGAGGCCTCCTTCACCGCGGCCGAGTTCCACCGGCTGACCGCCGAAGGCGTCAAGGGCAACGCGATGAGCCTCGATCTCCGCGCGTTCCGCCGTGCCGGAGGCAAGCTCATCCTGTGGCACGGCTGGGCAGACCCCTTGCTGCCAGCGACCGCGACGGTGGACTACTACCAGCGGCTGTCCGAACGCAACGGCGGCCTGCGCGAAACTCAGCGGTGGGCGCGGCTCTTCATGGTGCCCACGATGTCGCACTGCGGTTCCGGTTACCGGCTGACCGAATTCGACCCGCTCCGTGAGCTTGTCACCTGGGTCGAACGGGACACGGCGCCCACCCGCGTCATCGCCGTGGGCAGGGACGCGCAGGGCGCGGTCTCCCGGTCGCGACCGGTCTTCCCCCATCCGCTGGTGGCCACCTACGACGGCACCGGCAGCATCGACGACGCGGCCAACTTCGTCCCCGCACCACCGCGGCGTCCGTCGCCGGCCACCATCCGCTGGATCGGCAGCCACCTGCACGAGCTTCCCGGACCGGTGGCGCCCTAGGCGTGCCAGACGGGCCCGATGTACAAGATCTGTATGTGTCCGCAACGTCTGGAACAACATGCAAAAAGGCCGCCACCCAGCGTGTTTTCGCAGGGTGGCGGCCTGATGAAAGGTGCGCCGTCAGGGACTCGAACCCCGGACCCGCTGATTAAGAGTCAGCTGCTCTAACCAACTGAGCTAACGGCGCGCCGTGCAGGAAGGAATATACCGGCACTGAGCATCTTGGTCGAATCGGCGCGAGTCACACCCCCTCCGCTAGAATAAAGTTCGGCCAGCAGACAGGAGCATTGATGTTCGACTCCCCCGCCGACGTGACCGAGCGGCTCACCGCCGTGGACTATCTCTCCGACGACGCCATCTCCACTTCGGTGTTCCTGGCCGCCGCGCTCGGCAAGCCGCTGCTGGTCGAAGGGCCGGCGGGGGTGGGCAAGACCCAGCTGGCCAAGGCCGTCGCGCAGGCGACCGGGTCCCAGCTGATCAGGCTGCAGTGCTACGAAGGGCTCGACGAGGCCCGCGCGCTGTACGAGTGGAACTACAAGAAGCAGCTCCTGCGCATCCAGGCCACCAGCGCCGACGACGACATCTTCAGCGAGGAGTTCCTGCTGGAGCGGCCGCTGCTCAAGGCCATCAGGGCGGGGACGCCGACCGTGCTGCTCATCGACGAGACGGACAAGGCCGACGTCGAGGTCGAAGGGCTGCTGCTGGAGCTGCTGTCCGACTTTCAGGTGACGATTCCGGAGCTGGGCACCATCGTGGCCGTACGCAAGCCGTACGTCGTGCTGACCTCGAACGCCACCCGCGAGCTGTCCGAGGCGCTCAAGCGGCGCTGTCTCTACCTGCACATCGCGTATCCGACGCCGGAGCGCGAGCGGGACATCGTGCTCAGCCAGGTGCCGACGATCCGCGCCGACCTCGCCGAGCAGCTCGCCAGGACCGTGGCGACGCTGCGGGCGCTGGAGCTGAAGAAGGCGCCGTCGGTGGCCGAGACCGTCGACTGGGCGAACACGCTGCTGGCGCTGGGCCGGGAGGAGCTGGACGAGGCGACGGTGGCGCAGACGCTGGGCGTGGTGCTCAAGCACAACTCCGACCAGAGCCGGGCGGTCAAGGAACTCGGGCTTCCCACCGCATGACGCCCGAGGAGGGGATATGTCGCTCGTAGACAGGCATGTCGGCTTCGTGCATGCGTTGCGTGCGGCCGGGCTGCCCGTGTCGCTGGCCGAGGGGCTCGACGCGGCGCGGGCGCTGCGGGTGATCGACCTGACCGAGCGGGAGTCGCTGCGCGCCGCCTACGCGGCGACGCTGGTCAAGAGGCCGTCGTTCCGGCCCGGCTTCGACGTGCTGTTCGACCTGTGGTTCCCGGCCTCCACCAGCGGCCTGTACGCGATCCGTCCCGGCGGTGAGACCGAGGACAGGCCCGATCTGGCGCACGCGCCCGTGCCGGAACTGCGCGCCTATCTGGCCCGGCTGCTGACCGGCGGCACGGACGCCGAGATGCGCGAGTTCGCCCGTGCCATGGTCGAGCGCTTCGGCCGCCAGGAGGCCGGCCCCGGACGGCAGAACTGGTTCTCCTACAGCGTGCTGCGCGCCCTGTCGCCCGAGACGCTCATGGCCGGCATCCTTCGGGAGGTCCTGGCCGGTCAGGAGCGCGGCGGGCTGGCGGAGAAGACGGCCCGCCAACGGGTCACCGCCAACACCGCGCGCCTGGAGGAGGCCGTGGCCACCGACGTGCGCCGCCGCATCGCCGAGGATTCCGGCATCGAGCGCATCGCCCGCTCGGCCGTGCGTCCCCCGCTGGAGCAGCTCGACTTCCTGCGCGTCACCAAGGCCGACCTGGCCAGGCTGCGCCGGGAGGTGCACCCGCTGGCCCGGCGGCTGGCCGCGCGCCTGACCATCAAGCACCGGCGCGGCAGGCGGGGCCGGCTGGACTTCCGCAGGACCGTGCGGGCCTCGCTGCAGAGCGGCGGCGTCCCGCTGACCACGCATTTCAGACCGCCCCGGCCGCACAAGCCGGAGCTGGTGATCCTCTGCGACACCAGCGACTCCGTCTCGTCGTTCGCCCATTTCACGCTCCTGCTCACCTACGCGCTCAGGGAGCAGTTCACCAAGGTGCGCGCGTTCGGCTTCGTGGACCGGGTGGACGAGATCACCCGCTTCTTCGTCCCCGGCGCCGACGTGGTGGACGCCATGACCCGGCTGGCGAACGAGGCCGACATGGTCCGGTTCGGCCGGACGAACTACGGGCACTCGCTGGAGGGCTTCGCCGAGCGCTACGGCGACGCGATCGGCCCGAAGACCTCGCTGCTGATCCTCGGCGACGCCCGCTCCAACTACCAGCCGCCCGCCCTGGACGTGCTGCGATCACTGGCCGGCCGCGCCCGCCACGCCTACTGGCTCAACCCCGAGCCCAGGGCGCAATGGGACACGGGCGACTCGATCGCCACGGACTACGACACGGTCGTCCCCATGTACGAGTGCCGCAACGTCGTCCAGCTCACCGCGTTCATCGAGAGCATCGCGTGAACGGCGGCGTCCACGCGAACGCGCCTGAACGCGTCTAGACGCGCTGCAGCTCCCGGGCGGCGGTGCGGGCCAGGAGCTCGATCTGGGCGTCGTCGAGCCGGGGGGTCGCCGTCCGCTTGATCTGCCGGGCCACCAGCCGTGGCTTGAGCAGCGTGATGCCCTCCACGGTGAGCGAGCCGCCGCGCGGCAGCATGCCGCAGTGCACGGCCAGCAGTGGGGTGATGGTGACCGGGACCCCGGTCTCCCGGGTCAGCAGCTCGGCGAAGGCCTCGGCGGCCTCGACCAGCGGCTTGGCGACCTTGGTGCCGTACTTCTCGCCGAAGAACAGCCGCCCGCCGTAGGTGGCGATCTCGGTGTCGGGGCTCCAGGACTCGTTGTCGACGACCCAGACCCCGCCGGGACCGATCACCAGGTGGTCGATGGAGGCCTTGTCCCTGATGGCGCGGCCGTCGAGCACTTGGTAGCCCTGCTTGCCCAGCGAGCGGCGCAGCAGCCTGCCGGTGATCGCCTCGCCGCGCCGGCGGCCACGCCAGACGGCCGTGGCCCGGAAGGCCCGCCAGTCGAGCCACCAGTCGACGGCGGCCACCAGACCGGCCAGCAGCAGGCCGTAGAGCGCGGCGTAGGACAGCCCGAACCGGAGCGCGAGCACGAATCCGGCGACGAAGCCCACCGCCGCCTTGACCGCCCTCGACCGCCTGCGGTTCTGGGCGTCCTCGCGCCAGAACTTCTCGTACCACCACTGTGGTGACGAGCCTGTGAACTTCTCGTCCTGCTGCACGTAGATAGAGCCACCAGGCACGGCAAACTCCCCGAATGAGTCGTCGTCAACCAGGATCTGCCACGCCGAAGATCCCTCGCCGGTCAAGAGATACCCCATCTGGAACCAAGGCGAGCCTAAGGTGACGGAATTGGTACCCCAAAGAGAAGCATCACGGCACCAACCGACCAGCCGGTATGCTTTGGGGCGTGATGGTGAAGGAAGAATCCGTGCGTCAGAGGCTGCTGAGCGAAGCCACCCGGCTGTTCGCGGAGCACGGCTTCGAGGGCACCTCGGTCCAGGAGATCGTGCTGGCCGCCGGCGTCACCAAAGGCGCTATGTACCACTATTTCAACTCCAAGGATGACCTGCTGCACGAGATCTACGGTCGCGTGCTGCGCATGCAGATGGACCGCCTGACGCAGATCGCCGATGGCACGGGCACGGTCGTCGAGCGGCTGCACAGGGCGGCGGCCGACGTCGTGGAGACCACCACGGCCAACCTCGACGACTCCACGATCTTCTTCCGGTCGATGCACCTGCTCGCGCCGGAGACCCGCAAGAGCGTACGCGCCGAGCGCCGCCTCTACCACGAGCGCTTCCGTGACCTGGTGCTGGAGGGCCAGCGCGAGGGCGTCTTCAGCGACCGGGTGGAGGCGGGGCTCGTCGTCGACTACTTCTTCGGCTCGGTGCACCACCTGGGCACCTGGTATCGCACGGACGGGCCGCTGACCGGTGCTCAGGTGGGCAGGCAGTTCGCCGACCTACTGCTGGCCTCGCTCGGGGCCGGGCACGTCGACGAGTGAGGCCAGCGCCTCCCGGTGGTCGCCGGGCGTGCCGAGCGCGATCTCGCTCGCCTTGGCTCGCTTGAGATAGAGGTGCAGGGGGTGCTCCCAGGTCATCCCGATCCCGCCGTGGAGCTGCACCGCCTCCTCGGCCACGCGTACGGCCACGCCCGCGTTCCACGCCTGGGCCACAGCCGCCGACACCGCCGAGGCGTCGGCGGCGGCGTTGCGAGCCGCCGCCTTGGCCCTGACCACGTCGAGCCAGAGGTCGGCGAGGCGGTGCTTGATCGCCTGGAAGGAGCCGACGGGCCGGGCGAACTGGTGACGCTCCTTCACATGGTCCAGCGTCGTGTCCAGGCACCACTGCGCCACGCCGTACTGCTCCGAGGCCAGCAGTCCGGCGCCGAACAGCAGCACCTCCGCCAGGTCCACGTCGCCGACGCGGGTCGCGGCCGCGCCGTCGAGCGTGACGGTCGCGACCGGCCGGGTCAGGTCGAGCGACGGCACGACCCGCACCTCGGCCCCCGTCACGCTGTAGAGGCCGCCGTCGACCGGCACGAGCAGCAGGTCCGCGACGTCGGCCCCGGCCACGCCGCCGACCGTGCCGGACAGCCGCTCCCCGCCGTCGGCCAGGCGCACCGCCCCACTCCCGAAGGGCTGATGGGGGGAGGTGGCGAACGGGACCACGAGCGCGGCCGTGGCGCTGCCGTCGGCGAGCCGTTCGAGCAGCTCACCGGCTCCCGCCTGGATCAGCGCGCGGGTGGCGAGCACCGAGCTGGTGAAGAACGGCACCGGCGCGACGCCCCGGCCCAGCTCCTCCAGCACCACCGCCACCTCACTGGCCGACGCGCCGGCGCCGCCGTGCTCCTCGGGGACGAGCAGCCCGGCCACCCCGATCTCCCCGGCCAGCGTCTTCCACACGTCCAGGTCGTACGGATGCGATTCGGCGCGCTTGAGCACGGCGGCGGGCGGGCAGCGGTCGGCGAGCAGGGCGCGCACGGCGGCGCGCAGCTCCTCCTCGACTTCCGTGTACAGGAGGGTCATCGCGGCAGGTCCTTCCAGGGCACGTCCTTGTCGATGCGGGGCTCGGAGGGCAGGCCCAGCACGCGCTCGGAGATGATGTTGCGCAGGATCTCCGAGGTGCCGCCTTCGATCGAGTTGCCCTTGGCGCGCAGGTAGCGGTAGCCGGCGCCACGGCCGTAGAAGTCGACGGTGTCCGAGCGGCGGAAGGTCCAGTCGTCGTAGCCGAGGTCGCGGTCGAGCTCGACCTCCAGGCCGGACAGCGCCTGGTTGAGCTTGGCGAACGACAGCTTCATGCCGGAGCCTTCGGGGCCGGGCTGCCCGGCGGCCAACTGCTCGCGCAGCCGCGCCCCGGACAGGCGGGTCACCTCCGCCTCCACCCAGAGCGACAGCAGCCTCTGGTGCAGGTCGTGCGTGCGCAGCTCGGGCCGCTCGCGCCAGGTGGACAGCACGGGGCCGAGCATGCCGCCGCCGCGTCGTACGGGAGCGCCGCCGATCGCGACGCGCTCGTTCATCAACGTGGTCTGGGCGACGCGCCAGCCGTCGCCCACCTCGCCGAGGCGCAGGTCGTCGGCGAGCCGCACGCCGGTGAGGAAGACCTCGTTGAACTCGGCCTCGCCGGTGATCTGCCGCAGCGGGCGCACGTCGACGCCGGGTGCGTGCATGTCGCAGACGAAGTACGTCATGCCTCGGTGTTTGGGCACGTCGGGGTCGGTGCGGGTGACCAGGATGGCCCACCTGGCGTGGTGGGCGCCCGAGGTCCACACCTTCTGGCCGTCGACGATCCACTCGTCGCCGTCCCTGACCGCGCGGGTGCCGAGAGTGGCGAGGTCGGAGCCGGCGCCGGGCTCGCTGAAGAGCTGGCACCAGATCTCCTCGCCGGTCCACAGCGGCCGGAGGAATCGCCGCCGCTGCTCCGGCGTGCCGAAGGCGAGGATGGTGGGCGCGGCCATGCCCAGCCCGATGCCCTGCACGCCGGTGTCGAGCTGCGGCGTGTGGGCGAGCTCGTGCTCGACGACCTGCTGCAGGTCACGCGCGAGGCCCAGCCCGCCGAGCCCTTCGGGGAACCACACCCAGGCCAGCCCGGCGTCGAACCTGGCACGCAGGAACTCCAGCCGGTCCCCGGCGGGGTCGTGCTCGCTCAGTAACGCGGCGATGCGTTCTTTGAGCCGTGTCTCGTCCACTCCAGCTCCTGTCACTCCCGCTCCTGTCGTCACATGTACTTCTTGAGCTCGCGGTAGGCCAGCGACCGCTTGTGCACCTCGTCGGGGCCGTCGGCCAGGCGCAGCGAGCGGGCTCCGGCCCAGAGCCCGGCCAGCGGGAAGTCCTGGGAGACGCCGCCGGCGCCGTGCGCCTGGATGGCCTTGTCCAGGATCCACTCGACGGTGATCGGGGTGGAGATCTTGATGGACTGGATCTCGGTGTGCGCGCCCTGGTTGCCGACGGTGTCCATCAGCCAGGCGGTCTTGAGCACCAGCAGGCGCAGCTGCTCGATGCGGATGCGGGACTCGGCGATCCAGTCCTGGACGACGCCCTGCTGGGCGATGGTCTTGCCGAACGCCGTCCGGCCCAGCGCCCTGCGGCACATCAGCTCGACCGCGCGCTCGGCCATGCCGATCAGCCGCATGCAGTGGTGGATGCGGCCGGGCCCGAGCCTGGCCTGGGCGATGGCGAAGCCGCCGCCCTGCTCGCCGACCAGGTGGTCCGCCGGCACCCGGACGTCCTCGAAGACGATCTCGGCGTGACCGCCGTGGTCGGCGTCGGTGTAGCCGAAGACGTGCATGCCGCGCTCGATCCGCATGCCGGGGGTGTCGCGGGGCACCAGCACCATGCTCTGCTGGCGGTGCTTGGGCGCCTCCGGGTCCGTCTTGCCCATGACGATGAAGATCTTGCAGTTGGGATTCATCGCGCCGGAGATGAACCACTTGCGGCCGTTGATGACGTACTCGTTGCCGTCGCGGGTGATCGAGGTGGCGATGTTGGTGGCGTCGGAGGAGGCCACGTCGGGCTCGGTCATCGCGAAGGCCGAGCGGATCTCGCCGTCGAGGAGCGGTCGCAGCCACTCCTTGCGCTGCCACTCGTTGCCGAACATGGCCAGCACTTCCATGTTGCCGGTGTCGGGCGCGGCGCAGTTGGTGGCCACCGGCGCCAGGTGCGGGCTGCGGCCCATGATCTCCGCCAGTGGCGCGTACTGCAGGTTGGTCAGCCCGGCGCCGTGGTCACCGGGCAGGAACAGGTTCCACAGGCCGCGCTGCCTGGCCTCGTCCTGCAGGTCGTCGATCAGCGGCGGAGAGCCCCAGCCGCCGGCGGCGGCCTGCTCCTCGAAGGCGGGCTCGGCCGGATAGACGCATTCGTCCATGAACAGCAGCAGACGCTGGCGCAGGTCCTCGGTGACACTGTCGAAGGCGAAGTCCATGAAGGGAGCCTACCGACCGGCCGGTATGCATGTCGACAGGTGGTTCCCCGCAAAACCGCCCATGTGGACATCATCCCGACCCCGGACCTCCCCATAGGGTCACGCCATGACCGCCATCTTGCCCGCACCCGTGGTGCTGGAGAACGACATCGTCCGTCTTGAACCGCTCACCCCGGACCATCTGCCCGGCCTGTTCGCCGCGTCGGGCGGCGACGAGGAGGTCTGGCGCTGGCTGCCCGCCGAGACGCCGCGCACCGAGGAGGACCTGGCGAAGATCGCCCGGCAACTCCTGGAGGACGACCGGCACATCCCGCTCGCGGTGATCGTCAAGGAGACCGGCCGGGCCGCCGGCTGGACCACCTACATCGACGTGCCGGGCTTCGCGGAGAGCGTCGAGATCGGCTGGACGTGGTACGGCAGGGCCTGGTGGCGCTCGGCCGTCAACACCGGCTGCAAGCTGCTGCTGATCGACCACGCCTTCGACAAGCTCGGCTACAACAGGGTCCAGCTCAAGACCGACATCCTTAACGTACGCTCACAGAACGCGATCAAGAGGATCGGCGGCACGCACGAGGGCACGCTGCGGCGCCAGCGCAGGAGGCCCGACGGCACCTGGCGCGACACGGTCTACTTCGGCATCCTCGACGAGGAGTGGCCCGCCCACCGGGCCCGCCTGATCGGTTAGCCTCCTCCCGGGCTCGGCGGCGACCCTTGCAGCATGCCCGCCAGCAGCTCGCGTACGGCCTCGCGGAGCTCGTCCAGCGTCGGCTCGGTGCCCGCCCCGGCGATCGCGTCGAACATGATGCCCTCCCCGAACGCGACCACCTGGCGCGCGTGCCGTACCGGATCCGTCGAGCCGGCGGCGGCGAGCAGGGCGACGGCGGGGTCGCGGAAGCGGCGGCCGGCCTGGTCGTAGATCGCGCGCAGCTCCGGCCGCCTGGTCGCCTCCAGCGCCAGCTCGTAGCGGGCCAGGGTGCGCCTGGCGTCGCGGAGCTGGACGTGCAGCACCTGGGCCATCAGCTCCGGCAGGTCGCCGGGCGCCGGCGCGGTCAGCGCCCCGGCGAACACCCGCTCCTCCAGCTCCGTCAGCCGCGACAGCGTGAGCTCCAGCAGCGCGGCGCGGGTGCGCGCCAGGTTGGAGGTCGAGCCCGGCGGCAGGCCCGCTGCCTCGTCGACGGCCCGGTGGGTGAGGCCGCGCATGCCCCGCTCGGCCAGCAGGGTGATCGCCGCCTCGGCGACGACCTCGGAACGCTTCACGGGCACCGATACTACGCGTGTAGTCATGGTGCGGATGTGCATGGACGGGGCACGTTGCATGAGGTGGTGCGGCGAGCACCGCTGATCGAGTTCTGCCAAGAAGGAGGCCGTCATGCGTGCGGCACTTGCCACCGGGGTGGACGCCCCGTTGTCCCTCGAAGAGCGTGAGATCCCGGAGCCGGGCCCCGGCGAGGTCCTGGTGAAGATCACCGCCTGCGGCGTCTGCTTCACGGACCTCAACCTGGTACGCGGGCACTACCCGTTCGCCCGGTTCCCCGTGGTGCCCGGCCATGAGATCACCGGCACGGTGGCCGCGCTCGGCGGCGGCGTGCCCGGCCTCTCCGTGGGCGATGCGGTCGGAGCCCAGTTCCTGTACGACTCGTGCGGGCACTGCGACTACTGCGTGTCCGGCGAGGAGATCCTCTGCCCGGCCAAGCGCGTCACCGGCATCGTCGCCGACGGCGGGTACGCCGAGTACGGCCTGTTCAAGGGCGGGTACGTGACGCCGCTGCCCGCCGGGCTCGACCCCGTGGCCGCGGCGCCGCTGATGTGCGCGGGTCTCACCGCGTTCAACGGCCTGCGCCGGGCGGGCGCCACCCCGGCCTCCCGGGTCGCGGTCATCGGCAGTGGCGGCGTTGGCGCGCTCGCCATCCGGTACGCAGTCGCCATGGGCGCCCGGGTCGCGGTGATCGGCCGCTCGGCCCGTGGTGAGGCGAGCGCCAAGGAGCTCGGCGCGGAGCTGTTCGTGGCCAGTGCCGAGACCGACGCCGCCGCCGCGCTCAAGGCCTGGGACGGCGGCGCGGACGTCATCCTGAACTCCGCCCCGTCCACCGAGGCCGCCGCCGCGGTCCTCACCGGGCTCGCGCCGGACGGCACCCTCGTCCTGTGCGGCTACGACAACACGCCGCTCACCCTGTCCACCCCGCCGATGGTCTTCAACCGGCTGCGGGTCATGGCCTCGCCGTCCGGGTCGCCGCACGACCTGCGTGACACGCTGGCCTTCTCGGCGCAGCACCACATCCTGCCCAAGGTCGAGCCGATCACGCTCGACCAGGCCCAGGCGGCGCTGGAGGCCATGGGCGGCGGGTCCGGCGGTGGCCGCCGCGTCATCACCTTCGCCTGACTCGGCCGAGGACCCGAACTACAGGCGTAGTAGCATCACACTACAGACGTAGTTAAGGAGCCCTGACATGGCGAAGGCCGTAGTGATAGGCGGCGGCATCGGCGGACTGACCGCCGGCATCGCTCTGCACCGCGAGGGCTGGGAGGTGACCGTGCTGGAGCGCGCCCCCAGGCTGGAGCCCGTCGGATCCGGGCTGGCCATCTCCGCCAACGGGCTGCGGGCACTCGACACGCTGGATCTCGGTGACGCGGTGCGCGAGCTGTCCCAGGTGCAGGGCCAGGCGGGGGTCCGCGCCGCCGACGGGCGCTGGCTCACGCACACCACCGAGGACAAGGCGCGGCAACGGTACGGCGACTCGGTGGTGGTGCTGCTCCGCGCCACGCTCGTCGACCTGCTGGTGAAGGCACTCGGCCCGCAGAGACTCCGCCTGGACACCACCGCCACCGGCGTGGACGCGGCCACCGGCACCGTCCGCACCGCCTCCACAGGCCCGGAGACCACCACCGGCAAGGTGCGCAGCGACGGGGACGAGCTGCGGGCCGACCTGATCGTGGCCGCCGACGGCATCGGCTCGCCGGTGCGCGCCGCCCTCTTCCCCGGCCATCCCGGCCCGGTCTACGCGGGGGTGACCGCCTGGCGCGGGCTGGTGCCGCGGCCCGACGTGCCGATCCAGAGCTCGGAGAGCTGGGGCAGGGGCACCGTGTTCGGCGCCCACCCGATCAGCGACGACCTGGTCTACTTCTACGCCACGGACCTGGCACCCGCCGGAGCCGCCCACGGTGACCAGCGCGAGGAGCTGCTGCGCAGGTTCGGCGGCTGGCATCAGCCGGTCCCGGCCGTGCTGCGCGCCGCGGACCCGGCGCGGATCATCCGCAACGACCTCTACTACCTGCGCGAGCCGCTGCCCGCCATGCACTCCGGCCGGGTGGCGCTGGTGGGCGACGCGGCCCACCCGATGACGCCCAACCTCGGCCAGGGCGCCTGCCAGGCGATCGAGGACGCGGTGGTGCTCGCCCGGCTCGCGGACGGCGATCTGTCCGCCTACACCCTGTCCGCCTACACGGAGGCCCGCCTGCGGCGGACCGCCGAGGTGGTGCGCAGGTCCATGTCGATCTGCGCGATGACCAAGCTGCGCAACCCCGTGGCCGTGGCCCTGCGCGACAGGGGAATGTCGCTGGCCACCCGGCTCACGCCCGATCTGATGCTGCGGTCAATGGACGGGATTCTGGGGTGGCGGCCACCGGCGCGGCCGGGGAGTGGTCAGGAGCGAGCCGCCCCAGCGTGATCGTGCCGGCGATGGTCAGCGCCGCCGCGAGCAGCGCGGGCACCGCCGTGGAGGAGTCGGTCGGCAGCGGCTCGCCGAGCAGGATCGCACCGGCCAGCACCGAGGTGATCGGATCCACGACCTGCACGCCGGCGTAGGCGATGCCGAAGTAGCCGACCGCGTAGGAACGCTGCAGCAGCACCACCGCGCAGACCAGCAGCACCGGCACGGCCAGGGTGAACCAGTGCAGCAGCCGCCCCCAGTCGCCTTCCAGGCCGCCGCCGACCACCCGGACGAACGTGGACACGCTCGCGGTGACGACGCCCGCCCCGATCGACAGCAGCAGCGCCCGGCCCGGCCCGTGGGTCCGGCTCGCGGCCACCTGGGTGACCAGCGCGATCACCCCGATCACGGCGATGAACACCAGGGCGGCGCCGGTGCCGAGCCGGGGCGTGACGTGATGCTGCGGCACCAGGAACATGAGCCAGAGCAGGCCCACGGCCACGGCGATCGAGCCGAAGATCTCCGCCTTGTACGGCTTGCGGCCGTACATCAGCGCGGCCAGCGGCACCGCGAAGACCAGCGTGGCCACGCTGATGGGCTGCACCGCGACCAGCGGCGCGAAGCTGAGCGCGACGGCGTGCAGGCTCGCGCCGGTCAGGCCGATGATGCCACCGATACACCAGCGAGGACGTCTCACCAGCTTGAGTAACGAGGCGCCCTCGGCCACCGCCTCGTACTGCTGCAGTGCGGCGCCGAGCGCGTATCCCAGCGCGCCGGCGAGGGCGATGACCACACCGACCCAGGTCATGGGCACCCGCGCAGGGTCAGAGATCCCAGGAGCATCCACCCAGCTTAGAGTGGAAGCAATGCACTCGAATCATCCTTTAAGCCAATTCCAGCCTGGGAGCAGGGGCCTACGAGTCGTTCTTCGAGGGCTCCGGGCAGACGCACAGAAGGTGCCCTTCGGGGTCTTGCAGGACGATCCACCTGACGCCCTCCTCGGTGACGCCGGGCTGGAACTCCGGCTTGGTGGCGCCGAGCGCGACGTACTCCTCGACGGCCCGTGCCACGTCCGGCACCCGGAAGTCGAGGTGGAACTGCTTGTCCGGGCTCGGCCACGACACCGGCTTCCGGTCGGGGACCCGGCCGAAGTAGATGCTCGTGGTGCCGTCGCTCACGGCGGCGTACTCGTCCTCGGAGTACTGGATGTCGAACCCGGTCACCTGGTGGTAGAACTCGGCCAGCTTCCTGGGCTCCGCGCAGTCGATCGTGAACGCTATGAGGTTCGCCTTTGTCGTCATGACCCCAGGCTCGCAGCCGTACCTGCCATCTTCTGTCAGGTACGGGAAGCGCGTGCTCCCGAGCCGACCCGCTTGAGGATCCGGTCCCACTCGGTGCCGAACGGGTTGTCCTGCACCAGGTAGGTCCAGGTCGCCTCGGGCCGCTTCAGGTCCGGCTCCGGCGCCTCGAACGACGCCAGCGAGCGCCGCTCCACCTCGGCCTGCAGCGACTTGTACTCGGCCACGGCCTCACGGTGGAACTCGTCCACCGGGCTCATCCGGCCCAGCGCCCGCAGGTGGATGCCCTCGCGCAGGTCGGTGAGGAAGGCCAGGTGCTCGGTCCAGCACTGGTCGATCGCGTGCAGCACTATCTGCCTGGCCGTCTCCTCCCGGGTCTCCTCCGGCATCGACTCCCAGCGCTCGGGGTCGGCCGCGGCCAGCGCCTTGGCCGCCGAGTCGCCGTACAGGACCTTGTCGCGCCACTCCATGATCAACTCGCGCTGCTGCTCCAGCAGCCGGGTGTAGCGCCAGGTGTTGCGGTGGATCTGCAGGTTGACGCCCTCCGCCACCCGCTGGGCATGAGCGACGAGGTAGGCGCCCCGGCGGTGGCGCACCAGGCCGTCGGCGTCCGCGGCCGGCGGGCGCTCGTCCGGCGTGAACTGGGTGATCAGTTCGTCCCCCATGCTGACGAAGAACACCGAGCCGCCCGGGTCGCCCTGCCGTCCCGCCCGGCCGCGCAACTGGTCGTCCAGGCGGCTGCTGGAGTGGCGGCCGGAGCCGATCACGTACAGGCCGCCGAGCTCGGCGACACCGTCGCCGAGGCGGATGTCGGTGCCGCGCCCGGCCATCTGGGTGGAGACGGTGATGGCGTCGCGCTCCCCCGCCTTGGCGATGATCGTGGCCTCTTCGGCGTCGTTCTTGGCGTTGAGCACCACCGGCCGCAGGTTGCGGCGCTGCAGCAGCTTGGCCAGGCTCTCGGACTCGGCCACGTCGAGCGTGCCGATGAGGATGGGCCGCCCGGTGGCGTGCACCTCCTGGATCTCCTCCACCAGCGCCGCGTCCTTGTCGGGCACCGTCGGATAGATCCGGTCCGGCTCGTCCTGCCTGACACACGGGCGGTTGGACGGGATCACCGCGACCTTCAGCCCGTAGAACTCACCGAGCTGCTCGCTCACGGCCACGGCCGTGCCCGTCATGCCGCACACCGTCGGATAGCGCTTGACCAGCCCCTGAACGGTGAGCGAGTCCAGGATCTCGCCCTTCTCGCTCGGCGGCAGCGCCTCCTTGGCCTCCACCGCCGCCTGCAGCCCGTTGGGCCAGCGCTGCAGCATCGCGACCCGGCCGCGCGAGGGGTTGATGAGCTGCACCTTGCCCTCACGCACGATGTAGTCGACGTCGCGGGACAACAGCGCGTGCGCGTGCAGGGCCAGGTTGAGCTCGATCAGCGTGCCGGGCTCGTGCTCGTCGTAGAGCTCCACGCCCAGCAGGTTCTCGACGGTCTCGGCGCCCTTCTGCGTCAGATAGACGTTGCGCGCCTGGTCGTCGACCTCGTAGTGGTAGCCCCGGATGAGCTGCCTGACCAGCACCGCCATCTCCGGCACCGCATCCCCCGCGTCGGAGGCCCCGGCCATCACCAGCGGCACCCGCGCCTCGTCCACGAGCACCGAGTCGGCCTCGTCGATCAGCGCCACCTCCGGCGGCGGCACGATGATCGCGCTCGCGTCCGTCCGCAGCCGGTCGCGCAGCACGTCGAACCCGATCTCACTGACGGGCCCGTAGGTGACGTCCTTCGCGTACGCCTCCCGCCGCTCCTCCGGCGTGGAGCCCTGGCCGAGCCAGCCGACGCTGACCCCCATCGCCTCGTAGAACGGCGCCATCCACTCGGCGTCGCGCCGGGCCAGGTAGTCGTTGACGGACATGACGTGCACCCGCTTGCCCTGCAGCGCGTAGCCCGCCGCCGCCATCGCCCCGGACAGCGTCTTGCCCTCGCCGGTGGCCATCTCGGCCACCTTCCCGTCGAGCAGGGCGAGCGTCCCCAGCACCTGCACGTCGTACGGCCTGAGCCCCAGCGTCCTGTCGGCCGCCTCCCGCGCGATGGCGCAGAACTCGGCCAGATCGCTCATGTCCGGCGCAGGCAGCTCGGCCAGCCCGCCGATCCGATCGCCGCGACCGCCCGCCGCCTTGACGATCTTGCGGTACGGGCTCAGGTTCACGCCTCCGGGGCGGTCCAGAAGGTTCCTGACAATCGCTGTAAATGACGGCACAGTTCCTCCAACGCGCGCTCCGCCGGCACCGTTCCCTCCGTGCCGCCTGTGGGCCCGGGGAGCGGAGCGACGATACGGCAAGCGTCGCCGTACGGACCCTAACCCATACCGCCCACCACACCGTCACACCGCTCCCCAGGCCTCACCCCGTCCGGGGGACCAGCGTCACAACAGGCGTGACCTCCGCCGCCGTGCCGCCCGCGCCACGGACGGCAGGACCGACGGCATCACCATGGCGAGCAGCAGCAGCACGCACCCGGTCCAGGCGGCAGGCGTGAGGCGTTCGCCGAACAGCAGCACGCCGAGCACGGCCGCGCCGGCGGCCTCCCCCAGCGAGACGACGGACACGGTGGTGGCGGGCAGCACGGTCAGCGCACGGAAGAACAGCCCGTAGGCCAGCGCGGTGGGCACCACGCCCAGGTAGACCAGCAGCGCCACACTCTCCCAGCTGACCTGGGGCAGCGCCCCGCCCGCCAGCGCGAGCGGAGCCAGACAGACCGCGCCCACGACGAATCCGCCCACGGCCATCCCCTCGGGCTCGTCCCGATGCCGCCGCGAGAACAGGGTCACCGCCGCATACCCGGCAGCCGACAACAAGGCCAGACCCACCCCGGCCGGCCCCCCGCCGCCCGAACCGCCGGCGCCCTCGGCCGGCGCGTTACCGCCGGTGAGCAGGAACAGGCCGGCGAGCGCGGTCAGCAGGGCGACCAGGCCGGCCCGGCCCAGGCGCTCACCCAGGAACAGGCGGCTGCCCAGGGCGGTGAACAGCGGGGTGGCCCCCATGGTGACCACGGTCGCCACCGCCACCCCTGACTCGGCGATGGCGGCGAAGTAGGCCGTCTGGTAGACGGCCATCCCCAGCCCCACCACCGCCACGCGCCCGTTGGGACGCCACAGGCGGGGAGAGGTGAGCGGGAGCAGGAAGGCGGCGCCCAGCAGGTAGCGCCAGAAGGAGACGTCCAGGGGGTCGAGGCCGCCCGAGGTGAACAGCAGGGCGCCGGCGGCACCGCCGGTGCCCCAGGCCGCCGCGGCGATCGCGACGTACACCGTGGCACGCCGCGGGGAAAGGTCGGTCATGACAGATTGCTCCGGGGTGGAGTGGTCGAAATGGGCCCGGTGTGCGGGCAGCAGCCACTCCCGGATCGGTCAGACCCGGAGAATCAGGAATCGCCGCCCGCTACGGGGCGGGCGGAGGGGAGCAAACGAGAATGCGCGGCACAGCCGTACTCTATCCTCCGGCCGGCCGACGCTCCTGACCCCGTACCTGTTGCCGGCGTCAGGGCTTGCGGGCCACGCCGCCCAGGAGGAGTTCTTCCCAGGGGGTGAGAGGGCCGGGCAGGCGGTCGTCGGGGCGCCACTGGGGGAAGTGGACGACGCCCGGGTCCACCAGCTCCAGGCCGTCGAAGTAGCGGGTGATGGCCTCGCGGGAGCGGAAGTGGGCGGTGCCCATGGCCATCTGGAGCATCGCCGCCAGCGCCTGCGCCTGCGGGGTGAGGCCGGCGAGCATGTTGGCGGCGGCCAGGTAGCTGCCGGACGGCAGGGCCGACAGGTAGCTCCTGACCAGGGCGTGCGGGTCCTCACGGTCGGGGATGAGGTGGAGCAGCCCGATGGCCAGGAGCGCGACCGGCTGGGACCGGTCGATGAGCCGTGCCGTCTCCGGGTGGCCCAGCACCGCGTGCGCGTCGCGGGCGTCGGCGGTGATCGCGACGGCGTGCGCGTTGCCGGACAGGATGGCGCGGGCGTGCGGCTCCACCACGGGGTCCAGGTCCACGTACAGGACGCGGGCCGCGGGGGAGGCGAACTGGGCCACCTCGTGCGTGTTCTCGATGGTCGGCAGGCCCGCCCCCAGGTCGATGAACTGCCGGATCCCGGCCTCGCGGACGAGGAAGTCCACGACCCTGCCGGTGAAGGCGCGGGAGCACCAGACGAGGTCGACCACGTCGGGCACGGCCGTCCGCATGCCGCGGGCCACGGTGCGGTCGGCGGCGAAGTTGGCGGCGCCGCCGAGCAGGGCGTCGTACACGCGGGCGAGACTCGGCTGGTCGACGTCGACGCCGGGAGGGGTCCACTCGGCTTCGGGGTGGATGGTCACGTGGGCCCCCCTTTGATGACGTGTGCGCGGATCGTATCCGGACCCACTGTCTCAGTGGGAGGGGGCTCCGTGAACAGGCGGCGAAAAGGTTCACGGCCAGGTGGGATCCCCGGCGGCCTCCACGGGGGCGTTCAGCACGCCCAGGCGTTCGAGCAGGGTGAGGAACGTGGCGGCGTACGGCGAGTGCGCGGTCACCGCGGCGACCCGAGGCCAGTCCACCTGCTCACGCAGCGCCCGCACCTGGGGCAGGAGGGCGCCGTAGTCGCAGGCGTGCTCCGACATCGGCAGCAACCAGGACACGACCAGGTCGGTCGCCTCCAGCACAGGGACGATCATGGCCGACGCCTTCATCGGCTCGGCCCGGTCGAGCAACTTGTCGGTGACCGGCTGGTCCGACACCTTGAAGATCAGGTCCACCAGCCTGCCTTCGTCGAACGCCTTGACCAGCCAGTCCTCCGGGGGCTTGGCCGTCTCGAAGCCCATCCCCCGCAACGCTTCCAGGGCGGCGGGGATGTCGTGCTCGGTGACCACGAAATCGACGTCGTGCAAGGAAGGCGCGGCGCCTCTCGCATAGGCCGCGCAGCCGCCCGCCAGCGCGTACTTCACCCCCGCGTCCTTCAACCCGGAGCTGGCGCGTTTGAGCGTGTCAAGGATGGCATCAGTGACCTCATGGCTATGACTGCTCATGGAGTCGCGCTACCCTCACGCCGGCCGAATAGGCGTTCGGCTCGGCGCGTGCGCGAGTATGGCGGCAGCGTGGGGGTAGCGCCAGGCCCCATGACCCAATTCATGGACAAGACCGAGCAGGACTATCAAGGAGAGCACGACCGGCCGCTGGGCACCTACGTCCGCATCATGGCCGTTTACGGTGGCGTCGTGGCCACCGCCACGGTGGCCGCGGCGGTGACGGGGCGGCGGGTGCCGGAGCGCGTCGGGTTGATGGACCTGGGGCTGATGGCGGCGTGCACGCACAAGGTGGCGCGGCTGCTGGCCAAGGATCCGGTGACGAGCCCCCTCCGGGCGCCCTTCACCCGCTTCGAGGGCGTCAGCGGGCCTTCGGAGCTGAAGGAGGAGCCGCGCAACACCGTCGGGGAGCTGCTGAGCTGCCCCTTCTGCATCGCCCAGTGGGCGGCCACCGGCTACACCATCGGCCTGGTCTTCGCGCCGAGGTTCACCCGGCTGGCCGGGGCGGCGATGACGGCGGTGGCCGCGTCGGACTGGCTGCAGCTCGCCTACGCCAAGCTGATCAAGTCGGCCGCCTAGGCGACGGCCGGCAGCACCTGGCGCTGGTAGAAGTCGAAGAAGGCGTCCTGTTCGGCGCCGATCTGGCTGACGTAGACCTCGTCGAAACCCGCGTCCACGTACGCACGCAGCGCGCGGACGTGCACCTCCGGGTCCGGGCCGCACGGGGTGCCGCCGACGGCCTGCTCCTCGGTGACGGTCTCGGCGAGCTGCTCGAAGTGCCGGGGCAGCGGCAGGATCTGCGCGGCCTCTCCCTTGATGCCCTGCGTGGGCCACAGGCGGTGCACCGTGCGGCGGGCGGTGGTCTCGTCGGCGGCGTAGCAGGCCTTGAGCCCGCCCATCGACGGCTTGCCCGCGCCGCCCGCCTTGTGGAACTTCTCGATCGACTCGGCGCTGGGCCCGGTGGAGATGTAGCCGTCGGCGATCCGCCCGGCCAGTTCGATGGACTTGTCTCCGAAACCGGACATGTAGATGGGCGGCGGCTCGTCGGGCAGCGTGTACAGCCGTGCCGTGTCGACGTCGTAGTGGCGGCCGTGGTGGGAGACGAGTTCGCCGGTGAACAGCTTCCTCATCAGGTCGACGGCCTCTTCCAGCATGTCCAGCCGTTCCGCGGCCGGCGGCCAGCGGGATTCGATGACGTGCTCGTTGAGCGCCTCGCCGGTGCCCACGCCGAGCCGGAACCGGCCGCCGGTGAGCGCCGCCGTGGTGGCCGCCGCCTGAGCGATGATCGCGGGGTGGACGCGGATGAGCGGGCAGGTCACGGCCGTGGTGATGGGCAGGGAGGTGGCCTCGGCCAGGGCGCCGATCACCGACCAGACGAAGGGCGACTGGCCCTGCTCGTCCAGCCAGGGGTGGAAGTGGTCGGAGATCCACAGCGCCTCGAACCCGGCGCGTTCCGCCGCCTTGGCCTGCCGGACCAGTTCCTGGGGGCCATGCTCCTCACAAGACAGGAAATACCCGAATGTCGTCATATTGGGCCCCTGCCCGAGGCCTGATGAGAAAACATGTTAAATGCTGTATTGCAGGGGCAGCTCAGGACCTATGGCTACTTTGCTCTGGATCATCGCGGTAATTCTCGTCATCGCCGGGGTCTATGTGATTCTGGCTCGTCGCGACCTCCTGTGGGGGATCGTCCTGATCGTTCTCGGGCTGCTGGTGGGTCCGGGAGGGGTCAGCATCTTCAATGTCTAGGGGCGGCGTCAGCCGTCCCCCCACTGGGCCGGGATCCGAGAGCGGCCCAGTGGTCCGCCACGACTTATCGCCCTTCCTCCCGGGTGTGGGAAGGCTCCCGGATTTGGGAAGGGCGTCCCTAACGAAGGCTTGCTGACAATCGCACGACGACCGCACGCGAACGCGGCCGGCTCCGAAGAGCCGGCCGCGTTCGCTGTTCACCCTTCATGTTCACCGTTCATGGCCAGGCAGTACACCACGTAGGCCCGCCCGATCACCGGCAGCGCGACGTTGCGCACCCGGATCCCGCCCGGCGTCATGCCCTTCTCACTGCCCTTGTGCGCGTGGCCGTGCAGGATCAGGTCGGCACCCGCCGTGTCGACCGCCTCGGCCAGCAGGTAGCTGCCGAGGAACGGGTAGATCTCCAGGGGCTCGCCCTCAAGGGTCTCCTTGACGGGCGAGTAGTGCGACAGCACCACCCGGTGGTCCGCCTGCACTTCCTTGAGCGCGACCTGCCACGCCTCGGCGATGAGACGGGTGTGCCGGACGAAGTCCTTGATCTCCGGCTCGCCGAACTCGCTCGCGCACTTGCCGGCGAATCCGCCGCCGAAGCCCTTGCCGCCGACCACGCCCAGCTTCGTCTCGCCGCACTGCACGACGACCCCGTCATCGTCGAGCACGATCACGCCGGCGTCACGGAGCTCACCGGCGATCTCGTCCTGCAGATTGGAGTGGTAGTCGTGGTTGCCCAGCACGGCGACGACCGGCAGCGGCAGATCACGGAACTCGTCGGCCACCAGGCGCCCCTCCGCCAAGGTGCCGTGCCTGGTGAGATCACCCGCCAGCATCAGCACATCGGCGCGCTCCTCGATGCCCTCCAGGCGCTTGCGGTAGTGGCCACGGGCGTCCTCGCCCAGATGAATGTCGCCTACGGCTGCTATGCGTAGGTCAGTCAAGGTGCTCATCCTCTCCGGGCGCGCTCGCGTCGAGAATCTTGATCTCGTTGTGCAGGTGAAGGGCCGGGGCGGTCTCGTGGGCCACCTCGCCGAGCCTGTCCCGCTGCCCGGGCTCGCTCACCTGCCCACGCAGGAAGAGCTGATCGCCGCGAATGTCGACGCGGATGCCGAGCTCGTTCGTGCGTGCGTCCTCGGCCAGCGCCTGCTGGACGCGGGCCGCGACGTACTGCGGAGCTTCTCCCATCGCTTCCTCCTTCTCCAGACGCCGCATGCCCATCGGCGCAGTGCTCAAACGGCGCGAAGCAGTCGCGCAGTGCTCAAACGGCGCGAAGCAGGTCGAGGACGGCCCGCTCCACGGTTCCGTGCGTGGCCAGCTGCCCGTAGTCGGCGTCGGCTCCGAGCTCGGTCAGCGCGCCGGTGATCGTCCTGCCGCGCTCGTACGCCTCGATCACGCGCGGATCCACGTACGACGCCCGCGCCACGGTCGGGGTGTTGCCCAGATACTCGGCGACCTCGCGCATGACCCGGGTGATCGCCCGTTTCCTGGCGGTCTCCGTGGCCGCCTCCTTGGACACCGCCAGGCCCACGGCCGCCAGGACGGTGGCGTGCCAGGTGCGGAAGTCCTTGGCGGTGAAGTCGCCGACCGTCTCGCGCAGATAGTCGTTGATGTCGTCGCTGCGCACGTCCGCCCAGCCCGCGCCGTTGCGGAAGCGCAGCAGCTCCCCGTCTGCGCGGAGGGACTTCAGCGACCTGATCACCCGGCACGCCCCCGCGTCGGCCACCTCGATCTCGCGGGGGATGTCGCCCTTGGCCGGGTAGGAGCAGGTGATGGTGCCGTTGGAGCAGGTCACATGCTCCATCCGCAGGGTCGCCAGGCCGTAGGAGTCGTAGCTCTCGCCGCCCACGCGGAAGAAGCCGATGTCGAGCAGCCGCGCCGCGGCGGCCAGCACGCGCTGCCTGGTGAGTCCGCGTCCCCTGAGCTGCTCGTCGACGGTCTTCCTGAAGGCGGGCAGCCGCTCGGCCAGCTCCATGACGCGCTCGAACTTCGCCTCGTCCTGCTGCTGGCGCCACTCGTCGTGGTAGCGGTACTGCCTGCGCCCGGCCGCGTCGGTGCCCGCAGCCTGCAGGTGACCGTCCGCGGAGGCGCAGATCCACACCTCGGTCCAGGCGGGCGGGATCACCAGCGCCTTGATCCGGTCGAGGACCGCCTGGTCGCGCACCTGCGAGCCGTCGGGGTAGTGGTAGCTGAAGCCACGCCCGCGACGGCGCCGGACGATGCCGGGCTCGTTCTGGTCACTGGGCTTCAACTCCGACACGCCCGCCGGGCTACCCCGGACGTTAGGCCGCAAACGGTAAGGGCAGATGGGGCCCATGACTGAAGACAGGGATTGGGAAGAGACCTCCGACAGGGGGCACGCGATGGTGCCGGCCACGCCGCGCGACGTGGTGCACATCAGGGTCGGGTCGTTCATCCTGGTGTTCCTGTTCGCGCTGGCGGTCCTCGGCATCATCGCCCGCGCGCCGGTGATGACCGGGATCGCGGTCGTCGCGGCCGTCGTGGTCGTCATCGACATCGTGCTCGCCGTACGCCGCCAGAAGGACCGCAACGTCGGAGAGGTGGGCTGATCCGCATGTCAGCACACCCCCTCAGCGGGCAGGTGGTCGTCGTCACGGGAGCGAGCGGGGGCGTCGGGCGCGCCGTCGTGCGCGAGCTCGGCGCGCACGGGGCCAACGTCGCGCTGATCGCGCGGGGCACGACCGGCCTCGGAGCGGCGGCGGTCGACGTGGGCGTGGCGGGCGGCGTCGGGCAGGTGTACGAAGCCGACGTCGCGGACTACGAGCAGGTACGGCAGGCGGCCGAACGCATCGAGGCCGAGCTGGGTCCCATCGACGTGTGGATCAACGTGGCGTTCTCCTCGGTGTTCGCCCGGTTCACCGACGTGCGGCCGGAGGAGTTCGAGCGCACCACCGCCGTCACCTACCTCGGCTACGTCTGGGGCACCAGGGTGGCGCTCGACCTGATGCGCCCGCGCGGCCGTGGCACGATCGTCCAGACGGGCTCCGCGCTGTCCTATCGCGGCATTCCCCTGCAGTCGGCGTACTGCGGGGCCAAGCACGCCATCAAGGGGTTCACCGAGTCGGTCAGGACGGAGCTGCTCGCCGAGCGCAGCGGCATCCAGATCACCATGGTCCAGCTGCCCGCGGTGAACACCCCGCAGTTCGACTGGGTGCTGTCGAAGCTGCGCCGCCATCCCCAGCCGGTGCCGCCCATCTATCAGCCGGAGGTCGCCGCGCGGGGCATCGTGTACGCGGCCGCGCACCCGGAGCGCAAGGAGTACTGGGTCGGCGTCACCACCGCCGCCACGCTGCTCGCCCAGCGCGTCGCGCCCGCCCTGGTCGACCGGTATCTCGCCAGGACTGGCATCGAGTCGCAGCAGACCCCCGACAAGCCCGCCAGTGACGTCTCCAACCTGTGGGAGCCGGCGGACGAGGCCCAGGACTACGGCGCGCGCGGCAGCTTCGACGAGCGCAGTCATGCGCGCAGCCCCCAGCTCTGGCTCTCCCAGCATCGCAAGCCGGTCGCGGTCGCGGTCGCGGCGGGTGGGGCGGCGGCGGCCTTGGCGCTCTCCCTCCGCACCAAGTCCTGACTTTTCACGGTAATAGCCATAAATGTGGTCGAAGCCGCTGAATCAACCAGCACAGCGGCCATCAAGGAGGGCTGATGCCTGGACACGATCTCCAGTTCCTGAGCGAGCTGGCCGCGCAGTTGCGCGTCGACTCCGTGCGCGCGGCCGCCGCCGCTGGATCAGGTCATCCGACCTCGTCCATGTCCGCCGCCGATCTGATGGCCGTGCTGTTCTCCTGCCACCTGCGCTACGACTTCGAGCGGCCGGACGATCCGGCGAACGACCACCTGATCTTCTCCAAGGGCCACGCCTCGCCGCTGCTGTACTCGCTGTTCAAGGCCGTGGGGGTGGTCAGCGACGAGGAGCTGCTGTCCTTCCGCAAACGCGGCAGCAGGCTGGAGGGCCACCCGAGCACGCGACTGCCCTGGGTGGACGTCGCCACCGGGTCGCTGGGGCAGGGCCTGCCCGTGGGCGTCGGCATGGCGATGGCCGGGCGTCTGGAACGCGTGCCGTACCACGTCTGGGTGCTCAGCGGTGACAGCGAGCTGGCCGAAGGGTCCGTCTGGGAGGCCGCCGAGCACGCCGGCAGCGAGGGTTTGGCCAACATCACGCTCATCGTGGACGTCAACCGGCTCGGCCAGCGCGGCCCCACCCGGCACGGCTGGGACATCGGGGCGTACGCGCGCAGGTTCGGGGCGTTCGGCTGGCACACGATCGAGATCGACGGGCACGATCCCGGCCAGATCGACTTCGCGCTGGGCGACGCCTGCAACACCCGCCGGCGGCCCACCGTGATCCTGGCCAAGACCCGGAAGGGCGAGGGCGTCGTCGAGGTCGAGAACCGCGAGGGCGCGCACGGCAAGGCGCTGAAGGAGCCGGAGCAGGCGGTCGAGGAGCTGGGCGGGCCACGGAGCCTGACCGTCGAGGTCCAGCCGCCGGTGAGCCGCGCAACGCCGTACCGGTTCGAGAGCGGTGAGCTCACGCTGCCCGAGTTCAAGGTCGGCGACGAGGTCGCGACCAGGGCCGCGTTCGGCGAGGCGCTGGCCGCGCTCGGCGCCGCCCGCGGGGACGTGGTGGTGCTCGACGGCGAGGTGGCCGACTCGACGAAGGCCGAGGAGTTCGCCGCCGCCCACCCCGAGCGGTTCTTCGAGATGTACATCGCCGAGCAGCAACTCGTCGCCGCCGCCGTCGGCATGCGGGTGCGCGGCTGGATCCCGTACGCCGTCACCTTCGCCGCCTTCCTGACCAGGGCGTACGACTTCATCAGGATGGCGGGCGTGAGCCGGTCGTCGATCCGGCTGGTGGGCTCGCACGCGGGCGTGTCGATCGGTGAGGACGGGCCGTCGCAGATGGGCCTGGAGGACCTGGCCATGATGCGGGCCGTCTACGGCAGCACCGTGCTCTATCCGTGCGACGCCAACCAGACGGCGGCCCTGACCGCCGAGCTGGCCGATCTGGACGGAGTGGCGTACCTGCGCACCACACGCGGCGCGACCCCGGTGATCTACCAGCCGGGCGAGCACTTCCCCGTGGGCGGCTCACGCGTGCTGCGCCACTCCCCGTCCGACCGGGCCACGATCGTGGCCGCCGGGATCACCGTGCACGAGGCGCTGGCCGCGGCCGACCTCCTGGCGGAGGAGGGCATCCAGGTCGGCGTGCTGGACATGTACTCGGTCAAGCCCATCGACGCGGCCGCCCTGACGGAGGCCGCGACCACCACGGGCAACCTCATCACCGTGGAGGACCACCGGCCCGAGGGCGGGCTGGGCGACGCGGTGCTGGACGCGGTGAGCGAGCTCGGCCCGAGGGTCGTGAAGCTCGCGGTGCACGGGCTGCCCGGGTCGGCGACACCGGCTGAGCAGCTCTCGGACGCCCGCATAGACCGCCACGCGGTGGTCGCGGCGGTCAAGCGGTCGCTGTGAGAGCGGCCGCTGGGAAAGCGGCCGCTGCTGGGAAAGGGGTCAGTCAGCGGCGGGCCTGGGCGGTGGCCCTCCGGTTGGCCTTCTTGATGGCGTCCACGAGCTCCTGCTTGGTCATCTTCGACCGGCCACGGATGTCGAGCTCCGCGGCCACGCCCTGCAGGTGCTCCTTGGTCGCGTTGGCGTTGACGCCCTCGTCGGTCCGGCCCGAACGATCCTTCGCGCCCTCGTCCGAGGGGCCCTTGCGCGCCTTCGGCTCCCAGTGGTCGCCGACCTTCTCGAATGTGTGCTTCAACGCGGCGAAGGCCGTCATGTGGGCGCGCCGCCCCTCGCCGTACTCGTCCACAGCCGAGTCGTGCGCCTTCATCCACGTCTCCTGCGCCTTCTTCGGCGAGCGTCGGATGGTCGACGGCAGTTCCTGCTCGGCGGGCATGTCAGCTTCACCTCCTGATTTTCCAGCGGTCTGATTCTGATTCACAGCGGGGGTTCGTCGACGCGCCTGCGCTCCTCGTAGACTGTGGTCCTGCGCGTCTCGGGATCTTCGTAGACCTCGTGACGGTGAACCGGCTCGTCGATGGGGCCGACAGCGCGGCGGGTGACGCTGATCCGGTAGAGCCCGAACAGCATTCCGACCACGCCACCGAGCATGAGGACGACGCCGACGATGTTGATGTCAAGGCCGGCGAGATCGAATTCGACGGCCCAGGTGAGGATCGCGCCGAGCATGATGAGGATGATGCTTCCGGCGATGGTCATTTGATTTACCTCCTTGGCACGAGGAACCTCTATCCACATGTGGAAAAACAAACCAATCGTGGTGATCGGCCTGATGGGAAGCGGTAAGACCACCGCTGGGCGTCTGATAGCCGACGCCCTCGGGCTTCCGTTCAGCGACAGCGACCCCTTTCTGCGCGCCCGTTACGGCGGGAGCGCGGCTGAGATCGCCGCTTCCGAGGGCGCCGAGACCCTGCACGCGCGCGAGTCCGACCATGTGCTGCAGGAGCTCGCCGGCGAACCGAAGGTGATCGCCGCCGCCGCCAGCACCCTGGAGGACCCGATGGTGCGCACGGCCATGCGGGAGGCGGTGGTCATCTGGCTCGACGCGTCGGACGAGATCCTCACCGAGCGCATGCGCTCCAGCGACCATCGCCCCGACTTCTCCCCCACCGCCATGCGGGCCCGTCGCGGTCACTTCTTCCGGGAAGTGAGCGATCTCACCTATGACGTCGGCGTGCTGAGACCCGAGGAGGTGCTGGAGGCGGCGCTGCGGGATCTGGGCGTGCCCACCGGATGATGTTCGCCGCCAAGCCCACGCTGGTGGGCAAGCTGGTGACCCTGCGGCCGGTCGGCCCCGAGCACGCCGAAGGGCTGCAGGAGCTGGTCACCGACCCGGAGGTGCGGCGGCTGACCGGCTCGCACGGCGAGATCGCCCCCGAGGCGGGCCGCCACTGGTACGCCACCAGGGGCGAGCAGGACGACCGGCTCGATCTGGCGATCATGGTGGCGGACGACTACGTGGGCGAGGTGGTGCTCAACGAGCTCGACACCGCCAACCTGTCGTGCAACCTGCGGATCGCGCTGATCGGCTCGCGTGCCTTCGGCAAGGGCTACGGCAGCGAGGCCATCGAGCTGGTCCTCGACCACGCCTTCGGCACCACGCCGCTGCACCGGATCAGCCTCGACGTCTTCTCCTTCAACGACCGGGCCAGGCATGTCTACAAGAAGGCGGGGTTCGTGGAGGAGGGGGTGCTCCGCGACGCGCTGCGCTGGGAAGGCGAGTGGCACGACTCGGTGATCATGTCGGTGCTGCGGCCGGACTGGCAGGCAAGATCCCAGACCCTGCCATAATGATCATTATCCACGGGCTCCCCGAGGCGCGCGGGGGGCCTGTGGGGTTCCGAGGCCACCGACAACCAATCCTCTCCCACGTGCGTCTAAGCCTTCGATGACACGCTCGATGCCCGGCGACCCCGAGGAGCTTGGCGGCTACTGGCTGGCAGGCCGGCTCGGCGCGGGCAGCCGCGGCATCGTCTACGACTCCTACGACGACCAGGGCCGCCGCTTCGCCGTCAGGGTGCCCTGCCGTGACCTCGCGCCGATCCGGCGGGTGGCGCACCGCCATCTGGCCGAGGTGGTCGAGGTCCGCCTCGACGGCCGGGTGCCGTACGTCGTCTGCGCGTTCGCCGACGGCCCCGACCTGCGGCAGGCGGTGACCCGCCACGGCCCCTACTCCGGCGAGCGGCTCGTCACCCTGGCCGGCAACGTGGCCGCCGCCCTGCACGCGCTGCACTCGGCCGGGCTCACCCACCACGACCTGAGACCGGACAAGGTGCTGCTGACCCGCGACGGGCCGAAGGTGATCGGCGTGGGCGGGCCGGGCGCGGTCGGCGGCACCCGCACCTACCTGGCGCCCGAGGTCTTCACGGGGCAGCCGGCGGGCGCGGCGTCCGACGTGTTCGCGTGGGGCGGCCTGGTGCTGTACGCGGCCACCGGCGAGGACCCGTTCCGCGGTAGGAGCCTGGGCGAGGTCATGCACCGCCTGCTGACCGTCGATCCCGACGTGAGCATGCTTCCCGACGCGCTGCGCGACCTGGTCTCGGGTGCCCTCGCCAAGGACCCGGCGGCCCGCCCCTCGGCCCGCGAGCTGCTGGTCGAGACCGCGCTGGAGCTGCCCCCGCCGGACGGGCCCGCCGGGCCGCGCCCCCTCGGCGAGGTGGCGGAGGAGATCTACGCCACGCTCTCGTTACCGCAGCGGCTGGAGCTGCCGGGGCTGCTGCTCGCCCTGATGAACGGTCCCGCCCCGCGTGACGAGCACGGGACGCTGGCCCGGCTCACGGAGGCGGGGCTGCTGGTCCGGCGCAGCGTCCGCGTTCCCCCTGCCGAGAGCGAGCTGGGCACGCTGGTGGCCGTCGACGGCGACGGTGTCGTGCCGGTGAGCGCCGCGCTGTACAGGGCCTGGCCGAGGCTGCGCGCCTGGGTGGCCGACGAGCGCGCGCGTGCCGGTCGCGGACGCCGGTGGGCGAGACTGCCCGCCGTGGCGGTGCTGGCCGCCTCCGTCGCGGTGGCCGTGAGCGTGTCCACCGTCGCGGTGCGGAGCGCCCTGGATCAGGGCGACGTGCTCAGCCAGGCCAACGCCCGGGTGGTGGCGGCCCGCGCCGAGTCGCTGCGCACCGCCGACCCGCAGGCGGCGATGCGGCTCAGCGTCGCGGCCTGGAAACTGGCGCCGGTGGTCGAGGCCCGCGAGGCGTTGCAGGCGTCGCTGTCCCAGCCGGAGCTGAGCGTGTTCACCGACCCCGCCGCGAGCTTCCAGACGAGCTACCGGCTGATCGGCGATGATCTGATCAGGTGGGCCGGTGGCGCGGTCACCCACTGGGACATCCCGAGCAGGCGCCTGCTGGCGATGTACCCGACGCCGTCCGGCACGGCGGCGCTGAGCGCCGACGGCCGCTACGCCGAGACGGCCGACGGCCGGCGGGTGGCGATCTCGGGCGGGCTGCCGGCGGCGAAGGCGACGTTCACGATCACCAACGGCGACCGGACCGTGCTGTACGCGCAGGACCGGCCGGTGTTCGAGGTGGCGGACGCGCAGGTGGCGCTGTCCGCGGACGGGCGCAGGGCCGCCGTCTCCGGCCCGGACGGGCGGGTGGAGCTGTGGGACGTGCCGGGGCGGGCCATCAGCCGCACCGTCCAGGTCACCCCGCGGACGGACGGCGACGCCCCACCCCTCACCTTCAGCCCCGACGGGCGGCTGCTGGCCGTCGCGGGCGCCCGGCCCGCGCTCATCGGCGTACCCGGCACCGAAACCAGCACCGTAACCAGCACCGAAACCGGCACCGAGATCGGCTCCGGCACCCGTGCCCTGCCCGGATGGGACTTCGGCCCGCTGGGCGCCCCCGCCTTCAGCCCCGACAGCCGACTGCTCGCCATCCCCTCGGGCGATGGCGTGCGCCTGTGGCGGGCGGACGACCGGCGGCTGCTCGCGACCCTCGTCCCGCAGACCCCCGGCCACGACTACGTCTTCTCCGGCGACGGGCGGACCCTCCACTACCTGACCGGCCACGGCTCGGTCGTCTCGCTGGACGTCTCCGCCACCGTCGCGCCGCCGGGCGGCCCCGTGGACCCGGCGCTCGCCGTACGAGAAGTGTGCGCCAGAGCGGGCGGTGCGCTCAGCGAGGACGAGTGGCGCAGGCTCATCCCCGAGGCGGGCTATCGGGAGATGTGCTGATCACTTGTTGTCGTAGCCGCAGTCCTCGACCTTCTCGGTGCCGCCCTCGCTGAAGTCGGGGTCCAGCACGACCTCGGTGAGGATGGTGGCCTCGATCGGGCGGCGCACGGTGGCCATCTTGCCGCAGTCGTAGAAGGTGTACGACCCGCCGTCCTGCCCGAGCACCAGCCAGCGATCGTCAGGGGTGAGCACCTTGCCGTCGCCGTCGGACACCGTGGCCCACTGGTTGGGGAAGCCGGCCAGCGTGAGCACGATGTTGCCGTTGCCGTGCTCGTAGATGTCCTCCGCGCCCTCGGTCATCCAGCCGACCAGCACGAACCCCAGCCCGATGCCCACCAGGGCGCTGATGAGCACGCGCATGCCCGCCCTTCCCGAGGGCCGCCGGCGCAGCAGCCGGTACGGGATCAGGTAGCCGAAGAGGGCGACCACCACGATGGTGATCAGTACGGGCGTCCCGGTGATGCCGACCATGGTCAGCAGACCCCAATAGGCGGTGCCGGAGAGCAGGGCGCCGACGGCGGCGGCCAGCCACGGCCGCTCGCGCCCCCGGTCCAGCATCCGGCCGGCCCAGCCACGGGTGACCACGTTGAGCAGCCACCCGACGCCGACCACCATCCCGGCCAGCGGCAGGAGGATCAGGACGAGCAGGATCAGCGTGGCGATCAGGCGGCCCAGGATGGTGGACTGATCGATCCCGGCCTGCTCGGGGGTGATGCCGAAGGTGTCGTAGACGCTTTGGAAGCCCAGGTGGAGCAGGGCGTACAGCCCCACCGCCACCGGCACGACGACGGTGCCGAGTCTTTCGAAGATCTCGAGGACGCTGCCCCGCTCCTTGGGACCCTGGACCTGCGGTTCTTCGGCTTGCGCCTCAATGGGAGGTAATGTCTGAGAACTCATGAGACACAAGAGTGCACTGGGCGTCAGGTGTCGCGCTGGATGATTGAAAAATCAATCATTACGACCAGGAAACGAAGGCTGGATCATCGCGGCACGAGACCTGCCGCGACAGCCCCTACCTTGGACGACATGGACCCCCTCCTCACCCGCAGGGAACTGAACAGAGCGACCCTTGACCGGCAGTTCCTGCTGAACCGCACCGATCTTCCCATCGCCGAGGTGGTCGAACAGGTCGGCGGCCTCCAGGCGCAGACCCCGCACACCTGGTACACCGGCCTGTGGAACCGGATCGCTGGCTTCCGGGCCGCGGACGCCGCCAAGCTGCTGGAGTCGCGCGCCCTGGTCCGCATCGCGTTGCAGCGCTCGACCATCCACCTGGTCACCGCGCGCGACTGCCTGGCGATGCGGCCGCTGCTGCAGGTGGTCACCGAGCGGATGACCAGGACCACCTTCGTCAGAAAGCTCGACGGCGTGGACCTCGACGAGCTCGCGGCCCACGGGCGGTCGCTGCTGGAGGCCGAGCCGATGACCTTCGCCGCGCTCGGCAGGGCGCTGGCCGAACGCTGGCCCGGCAACGACCCGCACACCCTGGGCCAGGTGGTGCGCTGGCTGGTGCCGCTGGTGCAGGTGCCGCCGCGCGGCCTGTGGGGCAGGAGCGGGCCGATCGCGCACACCAGCGCCGAGTCGTGGCTCGGGTTCGACATGCCGCCGATGACGGCCGAGGAGCTGGTCATCCGCCATCTGTCGGCGTTCGGCCCGTCCTCGGTCATGGACGTGCAGACCTGGTCGGGCCTGACGCGGCTGGCCGAGGTGGTGGAGTCCATGAACCTGCTCCGGTTCCGCGACGAGTCCGGCCGCACCTTGTACGACCTTCCCCACCTTGTACGACCTTCAGCCGAAATTTCGGCACCCGTGCGGTTGATGTATGACTTCGACAACCTTTTCCTGTCACATGCCGACCGGACAAGGGTCATCACCGAGGCCGGTTTCGCCGCGCTGCGGGGCTTCATGGGCACCAACGTGATGCCACGCGCCATCCTGGTCGACGGCTTCACCGCCGGGGACTGGACCGTGACCCGCGCCAAGGGCGCCTCCACGCTGACCATCCACCAGTGGGAGCCGATCGCCGACCTGGAGGCGGTGGCCGAGGAGGGCCGCCGGCTGCTGCGCTTCCTCGCACCCGGCGACGAGCACGAGATCGCCGTCCTCGACGGCCCGTCGAAGTCTTGACCTCCGGCCGCATCCCTCAGAAAGATGGGTAGTTCCCCTAGATGACCGAACTGGTGACCTTCGGCGAGACCATGGCGCTGTTCGCCGCCCGGCGCACCGGGCCGCTGCGCTTCGCCCGTGACTTCGACCTGGGTCTGGGCGGCGCCGAGTCGAACGTCGCCATCGGCGTGGCCCGGCTCGGCCACGCCTGCCGCTGGATCGGCCGGGTGGGCGCCGACGAGTTCGGCGACCTGATCCGCTCGACGCTCGCGGGTGAGGGCGTGGACGTGCGCGCCCTCCCCGACGAGGCGGCGACCGGCCTGATGATCAAGGGCAGGCGGACGGCCGACCACATCGACGTCAGCTACTACCGCCAGGGCAGCGCCGGCTCCCGGCTCACCCCGGCCGACCTCGACCCCGAGCTCATCCGGGACGCCCGGGTGCTGCACCTCACGGCGATCACCCCCGCGCTGTCCGCCTCCTGCCGGGAGAGCGTGCGGCACGCGGTGACCGTGGCACGCGCCGCCGGGGTCACCGTCTCCCTGGACATCAACTACCGCAGGGCGTTGTGGCCGCCCGACGAGGCCGGCGCCTGGCTACGCGACGTGATCGGCCAGGTGGACGTGCTGTTCGCCACCGAGGCGGAGGGCAGACTGATCACCGCCGACGACCCCCGGCCGGCTGACGGAGGGGTGGATCCTGCCGAGCTGGCGCGGGCGCTGGGCGCGTTCGGGCCGCGGCATGTGCTGGTCAAGCTGGGCTCTCAGGGCGCGGTCGAGTGGTCCGGCGGACGCCTGCTCCGCGCGGAGCCGTATCGAGTGACCGAGGTCGACCCGGTGGGGGCGGGGGACGGGTTCGCGGCCGGGTGGCTGGCCGACTGGCTGGCCGGCGCGGCCCCCGAGCGGCGGCTGGGTACGGCGTGCGCGGCGGGGGCGTTCGCGGTGACGTCCCAGGGCGACTGGGAGTCGCTGCCCCGCCGCGACGACCTGCGCCTGCTCGAACGCGGCGGCGACGGCGTCAGCCGGTAGCGCCGTGGACGTTACCCGGCCGTACTGGGGGAAGGGCTTGCAGGAGGGAGGTGGTGAACGTGGAGTACAAACAGTGGAATGTACAGATTTGGATCAGCGAGGACGACGATGACGCCGTAACCACCGCCACGGCGGTGCTGTTCACCGCTGAGGGTAAGCGGCACGAGAGCGTGGCCCACGCCCGCCGTAACCCGGACGACCCGCCCGTGCCCGGCATCGGGGACGAACTGGCCGTCGGGCGGGCGCTGACCAAGCTCGGTACGAAGCTGATCGAGGAAGGCGCCCAGGAGGTGTCCGAGCTCGCCGGACAACGCTGACCCGGAGAGCACCGGCCGTACAGCAACGGCCGGACAGCACTGACACAGCGCACCACGGCGACCGGCCCACCACGGGCCGGCCGCCACCGACGGCCCGCGCTATGACAGGCCCGCGCTACAGCAGGCCCGCCGCCGCCAGGTGCTTGCCGATCCGGCCGATCTCGTCGGCGTTCAGCGGGATCTGCGGCGTCGCCGTGGCCGGGTGGTCGATGACGCCGCGCAGGTGCAGCGCCGCCTTGAACGCGCCGAGCCCGGAAGAGCTGCCGCCCATCCGGGTGCCGCCGACATGGACGATCTCGAACAGCCTGACCAGGCGCTCCTGCTCCCGCCTGGCCGCCTCCCAGTCGCCCCGCGAGGCGGATCTGAAGAGGTTCACGTACCCATGAGGGTCCACGTTGCCCAGGCCGGGCACCACGCCGTCGGCGCCCATCCACAGCGCCGAGTCCACGGTCACCTCCGACCCGGTCAGCACGCTGAAGGGCGCCTCGCGGCGGAGGATCACCTGGCGCAGCCCGCCGTCGTCGCCGCTGGAGTCCTTCACCCCGGCCAGCACCCCCTCGGCCGCCAGCTCCATCAGCAGGTCGGCGGTCAGCTTGGTGTGCACGGAGACCGGCAGGTCATAGGCGTACAGCGGGATCCCGCCGCCGGCGGCGATGCCCCGGAAATGGGTGCGGATCTCCGCCGGATGGGTACGCGTGTAGAACGGCGCCGTGGCCACCAGGCCCGACGCCCCGGCCGCGACCGCGACCCGGACATGCTGGAGCACGCGCGGCGTCGTCATGTCGATCACCCCGGCCAGCACCGGCACCTGCCCGCCGACATGGCCGATCACGGTGTCCAGCACCACCTTGCGCTGGGCGTCGGTGAGGTAGGCCACCTCCGAGGAGGACCCCAGCACGAACAGCGCGTCGACACCGCCCGCCACCAGGTGGTCGACCAGCCTGGCGAGCGAGGCGGCGTCCACCTCCCCCTCGGGGGTCAAGGGGGTGCACACCGGGGGGATGACACCGCTCAGCGTGGGGGTTCCAGCCGTCGTCATGCGCGCTCCTGAATCAGTTGAAGGTCTGTGGCTCCCGCCGCCACCGGATGGTGGCAGTGGTAGAGGTGCTCGTCGCCGGCGCCGGCCTCGGGCCAGGAGGCGGCGCACGCGTCGTCGGCCCGCCAGCACCGGGTGCGGAACGGGCAGCCGCTGGGCGGCCTGGTCGCCGAGGGGACCGTGCCGACCAGCGGGATCGGGTTGATCGGCGAGATCAGACCGGGGGTGGCGGAGAACAGCGCCCGGGTGTACGGGTGCCGCGCCCCCAGGGGCAGGACCTCGGCGGGCGTCTGCTCGACGATCCGGCCGAGGTACATGGTGATGACCCGGTCGCTCATCCTGCGGACGGTCTGGATGTCGTGCGAGACGAACACCAGCGCGAGACCGAGCCGTTCCTTCAGATCGAGCAGCAGGTTGAGGATCTGGGCCCGCACGGACACGTCCAGCGCGCTGGTCGGCTCGTCGGCGATGAGCAGCTCGGGCTCCAGCGCGAGCGCCCTGGCGACGGCCACCCGTTGCCGCTGGCCGCCGGAGAGCTGGCTGGGCAGCGCGTCGGCGGCGCTGGCGGGCAGGCCGACCAGGTCGAGCAGCTCGCGTACGCGGGCGTCGCGCTGGGCGGGGGTGCCGCGCCGGTGCACGTTGAGCGGGTCGCGCAGCACCTGGCTGATCGGCAGGCGGCGGTTCAGCGCCGTGGACGGGTCCTGGAAGATCATCCCGACGCTGGAGCCGATGGCCGCCCGCCGCTCGCTCTCCTTCAGCGCCCACAGGTCCCGGCCGCGGAAGGACACCGTCCCCGCCGTGGGCGGCTGCAGGCCGACCAGCACCTTGGCCAGCGTGGACTTGCCGCAGCCGGACTCCCCCACGACGCCGACCGTCTCACCGGCGCCGATGGTCATGTTCGCGCTGGTCAGCGCGTAGACGCGGTCGCGGGAGAAAATCCCGCCGGAGCGCGCCTTGTGCACCACGTGCACGTCCTTCAACTCAAGCATGCTGCTCACTCCCCCGCGTCTCCTGGTTCTCGTCGAGGAGCACCGCCGGGTGGTGGCAGGCCACCGCGTGCAGGCGGGCGTCGCCTTCCAGCGCCGGGGGGTCGGTACGGCACACCGCCGTGGCCATCGGGCACCGGTCGGCGAACCGGCAGCCCGCGGGGAAGTCCGCCGGTGACGGCACCACCCCCCGGATCTGCGTGAGCCGCTCGGCCCCCGACTCCAGCGACAGCACCGAGCCGAGCAGCCCCCGGGCGTAGTGGTGGGCCGGCGCCCCGACCAGGGTCGCGGTGGTGCCGGTCTCCACGATCTGGCCGCCGTACATGACCACCACCCGGTCGGTGACGTCGGCGACCAGCGCGAGGTCGTGCGAGACGAGGATGAGCGCGAAGCCCAGTTCCTCGCGCAGCCTGAGCAGCAGCTCGATGACCTGCGCCTGGACGGTCACGTCGAGGGCGGTGGTGGGCTCGTCGGCGACGATCAGCTTGGGCTCGCGGGACAGCGCCATCGCGATCAGCACCCGCTGCCGCTGCCCTCCGGACAGCTCGTGCGGGTAGGAGGTGAGCGTGCGGCGCGCGTCCAGGCCGACCAGGTCCAGCAGCTCGGCGGGGGTGCGCCGGCCGCCCCGGCGGGTGACCTGCTTGAGCTGGGCCTTGATGGTCATGGCCGGGTTCAGGGAGGAGAGCGCGTCCTGGTAGATCATCGCCATGTCGTGGCCGAGCAGCTTCCTGCGCGCCTTGCGGGACATGGTGAGCAGTTGCTCGCCGTCGAAGGTGATGTCGCCGCTGACGCGGGCGTTGCCCGGCTGCAGACCCATGACCGTCAGCGCGGTCAGCGACTTGCCGCAGCCGGACTCGCCGACCAGCCCGAGGACCTCGCCCGGCCGTACGTCGAAGCTGATGCCGTCGACGATGTCCACCCCGGCGTCGAACCCGATGCGCAGGTTCGCCACCGACAGGATCGGCGGCCCCTGCGGCAGCGGGCGGGCCCGCTCGGCCAGCCTGCGGGCGGCCTCGGCCAGGCCCGGCAGCTCGGTGATCCGGCCGGTGCCCGGCTCGGCCCGCTCGAAGGCGTCCTCGGCCTTGGGGACCGGGCGGCGGGCGGCCGGGGCGGCCCAGGCGTCGGAGATGCCCTCGGACAGGATGTTCAGCGCGAGCACGGTGACCAGGATGAGCAGGCCGGGGAAGACCGTGCCCCACCAGCCGCCGAGCAGCACGAGGTTCTTGCCGTCGGCGATGACGCTGCCCCAGGACGGGTCCGGGGGGCGTACGCCGGCGCCGATGAACGACAGCGACGCCTCGAAGACGATCGCGTCGGCCACCATCACCGTGCAGAAGACCAGCACCGGAGCCGCGCAGTTGATCGCGACGTGCTTGATGAGGATGTGCGGCGTGCGGGCGCCGATGATGCGCTCGGCCGCGACGTAGTCCTCGCCGTACTGGGCCAGCACGTTGGCCCGCACCACCCGGGCCACCGACGGCATGTAGAGGAAGGCCATGGCCATGACCAGCACCGTGATGCTGCCGCCGAACACGGCCACCAGCACCGCGGCCAGCGCGATCCCGGGGAAAGCCATGATCACGTCGAGCAGTCGCATGATCGTCTCGTCGACGGCCCTGCGGGAGGTGGCCGCGACCGCGCCGATGATCGCCCCGGTCACCAGGGCCAGGCCGGTCGCGCCCAGGCCGATGATCAGCGACCAGCGGGCGCCGTACAGCAGCCGGGAGAAGATGTCGCGGTTGGCGCTGTCGAGTCCCATCCAGTGGTCGGCGGAGGGGCCGCCGCCGAGCGAGTTCTGGAAGTACGGCGAGTGCGGCGCGATGAGCGGCGCGAACAGCGCCGCCAGCACGACGACCAGCACGATGCCGACCGCCACCCACGACAGCGGGGGCAACCTCTTGAACGTCATGCCGGGTCGGGCCAGGCGCTCTGTCAGTCCTCGTCTCATGCGGCACTCCTGAGCCGGGGGTTGACCAGCAGATAGAGGACGTCGACCGCGAGGTTGACGACCATGAAGCCGACCGCGATCGTCAGCACCACGCCCTGCACGACGGCGGGGTCGCCGTCACGCACCGCGTTGATCATGAGCTGCCCCATGCCGGGCAGGCCGTAGATGGTCTCGATGACCACGGTGCCGCCGATCAGGTAGCCGATGCGCAGGCCGAGCACGGTCAGCGGGTTGATCAGCGCGTTGCGCAGCACGTTGCGGCCGACCACCACGATCGGCGGCAGGCCGCTGCCGATCGCGGTGCGCACGTAGTCGCGGTCCAGCTCCTCCACCATCGAGGTGCGGATGATGCGGATGAGCTGGGCGGCGATCGGCAACGACAGCGACAGGGCGGGCAGCGTCATGGAGCGCAGCCAGCCGGGGAAGGAGTCGGCCGGGTTGATGTAGCCGCCCGTCGGGAACAGGCCCTCGCCCACCGCCAGCCACTGGATCATCAGCAACGCCAGCCAGAACGACGGCGCCGCCACGCCGATCAGCGACACCATGCGGATCACCTGGTCCGGCCAGCGGTCCCGGAACAGCGCGCCGGCGACGCCGAGCACCAGCGACAGCACGATGCCCACGGCCAGGCCGAGGAAGGTGAGCTGGAGCGTCAGCGGCAGGGCCGTGGTGATCGACTCGATCACCGGCTTCTTGGTCAGGACGCTGGTGCCCATGTCGCCCTGCAGGAGGTCGCCGACGAAGCGCAGGTAGCGCAGCGGCAGCGGGTCCAGCAGGCCGTTCTCGACCTGGAACTGGTGGATCTGCTCGGCGGTCGGGTTGGCACCCTGGAAGTAGGCGTACTCCGGCTTGCTGTTGGAGAAGCGCATCACGATGAACACGAACGCGATGACGCCGAGGATCAGCGGGACCAGGATGAGGACCCGCCGCAGCAGCATTCTGGCGATCAGAATCATGGATCAGGTGCGCCCTGTTAGATTCTCTGGGCCTGGAGCAGGTTGATGCCCGGGTAGGCCTGCGCCCGCACACCGGACATCTTCTTGGGGTCCCAGGCGGTCATCAGCTCGGTGTGCACGACGGGGTAGAGGACGGCCTGCTCAGCGATCACGTCCAGATATTTCTGAACCTTGGTGGCCTTGGCCGCCTTGTCGGACTCCTGGCTGGCCTCGTCCATCAGCTTGAACAGCGCCTTCGCGTCCTTGCTCCCGTCGAAGTGGGCGTACTTCATCCACAGGCCCCCTTCGACGAAGTTGTAGCGAAGGATCAGGTCGGCGTCCATGCCGAACTGGTTGGGGTTCGAGGCCGCCGCGACCACCTGATAGTCCTGGAACTGGTCCATCTTCGTGAACAGCGCGGCGGTGTCCTGCGGCTCCAGCGTGGTCTTGACGCCGATGGCGTCCCACGAGGCGGCGATGGTCGGCAGGCAGTCGGCGAGCCAGCTCACGTTCACCGCCATCAGGTTGACCGTCAGGTTGTCGACCCCGGCCTCCTTGAGCAGCGCCTTGGCCTTGTCCGGGTCGTAGTCGTAGACGACCGAGGCCCGCTTGTGGTCGGGGTGCCCCTCGTTGAGGAAGGAGCTGGAGGCGGTGCCGTGGCCCTTGAGCGCCACGTCGATCATCTTCTGCTTGTCGATCGCGTAGTGCAGCGCCTGCCGCACGCGGACGTCGTCGAACGGCTTGGTCGCGGTGTTGAACATCAGGAACATGTGGTTCATCCCCGCGCCGCCCTCGACCGTGAGCCCCTGCTGCTTGAGCTGGTCCACGTTGGCGTACGGGATGTTGTCGGCGATCTGCGCCTCGGCCGAGCCGCCGGAGATCTTGGCGACCCGCGCCGCCGCGTCGACGATCGTCAGCCAGTTCATCTTCTTGACCGTCGCCGGGCGCGGCCCGTTGTAGTCGGCGAACGCCTCGAAGGAGGTGTTGGACTTCGGGTTGTGCTGGACCAGCTTGTACGGTCCCGAGCCGACGGCCTTGCCGCCCTTGGCCTGGTCCCAGGCGCCCGGCTGGCCGAAGACGTGCTTGGGCATGATCTTGGCGATGGTCAGCCTGGGCGCCGCGTCCGGGAAGGCGTACTTGAAGACGAGCTCGACCGTGCGGTCGTCGACCTTCTTGACCTCCTCCAGCCAGGACCGGAAGAAGTTGCCCACCAGCACGTTGGCCTCGGGGTCGAGGATCCGCTCGAAGGTGAAGAGCACGTCGTCGGCGGTGACCGGCTTGCCGTCGTGCCACGTGGCGCCCTCGCGGAGGGTGAACGTCCACGTGGTGGCGCTGGTGTCCGCGGGCAGGGCCGTGGCGAGCGCGGCGTAGGGCTCCCGCGTGATCGGGTCGGTGTCGAGCAGACCCTCGTAGATGTGGGTGATGCCGGCCATCGAGAAGGCCGAGGCCGTCTGCGTCGGGTCCCAGCTCTGGTCGTTGCCGTAGCCGATGACGGCGGTGATCAGGTCCTTGTTCGATCCGGCGCCGACGGAGCCGGTCGAGGCCGGTCCTCCGCTGCAGGCGGCGAGCGTGGACGCGATGATCGCGGCCGCGCCTGTCGCTCCGCTGTAACGCAGGAAGTCGCGGCGGCTGAACTCAGAGCTCACGGATGCCTCCCGGGGGGTTGGTGCAGTATTGCTACCTGCGGTGGGCCGCTCGGGGCGGCTATCGTAGAACGTGGGACATCCCATGTCCTATGTTGTGCGTACTGGTGGACGCTAGATGGCGAGCAGGGCTTGGGTCAACAGGAGGTTTCCGGAATGTTACGCAAAGTCCTTCGAGAAAGGGATCCTTCATGACCGCTGTCCCGCGCCCCCGGCCCCGGCCGAGCCGGGCCGTCGAGGCCCAGGAGGGCGTCAAGGAGCTCATCCTCCAGCGCGGACTGGTGGCGGGAGCCCCGCTCCCCACCGAGTCCGAGCTGATGGAGGAGCTGGGCGTCAGCCGCAACTCCATCCGGGAGGCGCTCAAGGCGCTGCAGGCCGTCGGCATCGTCGACATCCGCCACGGCTTCGGCATGTTCGTGGGCCGCATGTCACTGGCCGGCCTCGTGGACGAGCTCGCCTTCCACAGCCGCATCACCCTGCAGGACGGCCGCAACGCGCTGGCCAACCTCATCGAGATCCGCGAGATCCTGGAGATCGGCCTGGTCCAGCGCCTCATCGACCTGGGTCCCGACGCCGACCTGTCGCCCGTCGCCGACGTGATCGCCCGCATGGAGGCCGAGGCGCAGGTCGACGCCGTCTCGCCGGAGACCGACCGGCTCTTTCACGACCTGCTCTACCGGCCGCTGGACAACTCGGTCGTCAGTCAGTTGCTGGGCGCGTTCTGGGACGTCTACCACCAGCTCCGCGACCACCTCGGCGCACCCGACGAGACGCCTGACGACGTGGTCCGGCGCCACCGCGACATCTACACGGCGGTGCTGGCGGGCGACAAGGCGCAGGCGATGGCGGCCGTCTACGCCCACTTCGACGGCGTGCGCAACCGTCTGGCCCGGCTCCGGCCGCCCGCCTGACGGCGACGCCGCCCGCCGCGCTGTCCTAGGCTGGAGGGCATGGCCGAGATGGCGGTGTCCGACGGGGTGTGGACGTTCGACGGCGAGACCCTGCGGATCGTGCCGGGCAGCGGCAAGGACGTGCACGAGCTGCGTAAGACGCTCGGCGAGCTGGAGATCCCGATCGAGGCGATCGCCGGCGCCACGTTCGAGCCCTCCCGCAAGGGCGGGCACCTGCGGTTACGGCTGCGCAAGGGAGCCGATCCGCTGACCGACGCGGTCGCCGGCTCCCTCACCGCGCCCGCCGACCCCTACCGGCTGGCGATCCCCAAGGGCCGCACCGGTGCCGCCGAATACTTCGCCGACGAGATGCGTGACGTGCTGACCGTGTGGCAGACGCCGAACGCGCCGAGCGAGGAGTTCCTGCTGCCCGGCCCCGCGGTGCCGATCGTGACCACCGCGGGCGACGGCACCGTCCACTTCGACGGCGAGCGGGTGCGCCTGGAATGGACCGCCTTCGCCAGTAGCACCAAGGACGAGGCCGGCCCGCAGGAGTTCGCGCTGGCCGACCTGGTGGGTGTGGAGTGGAAGCCGCTGATCGGCATGGGCTACGGCTCCCTGCGCTTCCGCCTCAAGGGCGAGGGCCCCGCCAAGCCGCCGCAGAAGGACCCGCGCTGCGTCTCCTGGGGCGTACAGAAGTTCGGCGGCACGACCGCGCTCGTCGCCGCGGCCGTGGTCGCCCGCCTGCCCCGCGGCCTCGGCCTCGGCCTCGCCGAGCTGCCGCCGCCGAGCACGCCCGGCGAGACGGAGACCGTCCTGCGCCATCTGGCGGAGCTGGGCGAGCTCCACCGCTCCGGCGTGCTCACCGACGAGGAGTTCAGCACGGCCAAGCAGGCCCTGCTGCGCCGCCTGGAGTGAGGCTCACGCCCGGTCGGCGTGTGCCGCCCGCTCGTCCGGCACGCAGTGGGTCATCCGCAACCCGTGCACGTCCCGCTGCCCGTTCGCGCCCAGCTTGGCCAGCCGGTCCCGGTCCTCGTCGGTCAGATCCTGACTGGCGAGCGGCTCCAGGCCGCTGACGTCGTCGGGCGTGACGCCGATCCCCTCGCCGACGCGCAGCCCCAGCTCGTCCTCCACGAGCAGCAGATGCCAGACCATGCGCTCGGCGACCCGCCGGTCACACTGCTTGAGCATGGTGACGAAGTTGTGCACCAGGTCGTCCCGCTCCCACGGCTCCATCAGCAGATAGCGCTGGCCGGCCTGCGCGTAGTCGTTGGTCCTGGGGATGCGCTTGCGGGTGAGCCGCCCGGTGATGACCGGTCCCTCCTCGTCCACCGTCGGATACTCTCCCTCGCGCAGCCCGCCGAGCAGCGACGGCTCGTAGTTGATGTGCGGCGACTCCCCCGCCGAGTCGACGAAGTACGTCATCTGGCCGTCACGCTGGTTGGTCCTGATCGCCGTGTTCTTCGCCTGGTTGACGGGAAGCTGCAGGTAGTTGGGGCCGACCCGGTGACGCTGCGTGTCGCTGTAGGAGAAGGTGCGCCCGACCAGCATCTTGTCGTCGGAGAAGTCCAGCCCGTCGACCAGCACGCCGGTGCCGAACGAGATCTGCTCGTTCTCGGCGAAGTTGTTGCCCACCGCCCGGTCGAGCACCATCCGCCCCACCGGCCTGGCCGGGAACTCGTTCTCCGGCCACACCTTGGTGTCGTCGAGCGGGTCGAAGTCCAGCTCGGGATGCTCCTCGTCGCTCATCATCTGCACGAGCAGCTCCCACTCGGGATGCTCGCCCCGCTCGATGGCGTCGCGCAGATCCTTGGTGGCGTGCCCCAGCTCCTGCCCCTGGATCACGGCCGCGTCGGCCGCGGTCATGCTCCGCACGCCCTGCTTGGGCATCCAGTGGTACTTGACCAGGACCGTCTCACCCTGCTGGTTGACCCACTTGTAGGTGTTCACCCCGAAGCCCTGCATGTGCCGGTAGTCGGCGGGGATCCCGCGCGGGCTGAACAGGTTGACGAGCATGTGCATGCACTCCGGCGTCTGCGACATGAAGTCGAAGATCCGGTTCGGCTCCTGCCTGAACGTGACCGGGTCCGGCTTGAGCGCGTGGATCACATCCGGGAACTTGATCGCGTCCCTGATGAAGAAGACCGCCAGGTTGTTGCCCACCAGGTCCCAGTTACCGTCCTCGGTGTAGAACTTGACGGCGAACCCCCGGGGGTCCCGCGCGGTCTCCGCCGAGTCCCGCCCCCCGATCACGGTGGAGAAGCGCACCGCCACCTCGGTCCGCTTGCCCGCCTCCTGAAACAGCTTGGCCCTGGTGAACCGGCTGACCGGCTCGTCGCCGATCGTCCCGTACGCCTCGAAGAAGCCGTAGGCCGTCGTCCCTCTGGCGTGCACGACCCGCTCGGGGATGCGCTCACGGTCGAAGTGACTGATCTTCTCCAGGAACTGGTAGTTCTCCAGCGTCGCCGGACCTCGTGCGCCCACGGTCCGCTGGTTCTGATTGTCGTAGACCGGGTGCCCCTGCCGGTTGGTCAGCACCTCACGCGGGTCGCCAGGCCCAGACCCCTGGCCGGAAACGTCAGTCATGTCACTGTTCCTCTCCTCCGGTGTCCTGTTCCCCCGCTGCCCCCAAGCGGCTGTGCGACACCGGCAAAGACTCGCCCTCACCTCCTGAAACGACTAAAGGCACCTTCCACGAGGTGGGAAGATGCCTAGTCTGTGCTTCGGAGTGCGCCGCCAGGGACTCGAACCCCGGACCCGCTGATTAAGAGTCAGCTGCTCTAACCATCTGAGCTAGCGGCGCCTGCAACATGGGTAACTGTATCAGCCGCCGCACACTGTCCGCACACCGTCGCGGACCTCAGTCACCGAGCCGCGCCGCCAGCCTTCCGTACGCCTCCAGCACCACGTCCCAGAACCGGGACACGTTCAGCGCGGTGGCCACCAGGGCGTTCGGCCGCCGCTCGCGCAGCTGGAAGTCCACCACCGTCATGCCCCTGGTGAACTCCCCGATCGTCTCCACGTTCACCACCGCGGGCACCATCGTGACCAGGGACGGGTCCAGCACGTACGCCACCGCGCAGGCGTCGTGGATGGCCGGCCCGCGGTGCTCGGTCACCTCGCCGTAGAACTGCGCGGCGGGCACCAGCAGCTCGGCCAGCCGCCCGAGTGGCCGCATCCGGTCCAGCTCGGCGGTGGTGACCATCGCGGTCAGGGTCACGTCCAGGCCGAGCATCTTCACCGTCCAGCCCGCCGCGAAGACGATCGCGGCCGCCTCGGGGTCGGCCAGGATGTTGAACTCGGCGGCGGGGTTGTGGTTGCCGCGGGTGAAGGAGCCGCCCATGATGACCAGGTCGCGGGCCCACTCCACGACACGCGGCTCGCGCCGTACGGCCAGGGCGAGGTTGGTGAGCGGCCCGATCGCCACCAGCGTGATCTCACCGGGCGCGGCCCGCAGGGTGTCGATGATGCAGTCCACCGCGTGCCCCTCGGCCACCGCGAGCAGCGGCGGCGGCAGGACGGCCCCGCCGAGACCGGTGTCGCCGTGGACGTCACCGGCGCGAACGGTCCGGTGCATGAGGGCGCCGGCGCTGCCAGGAGTGACCGGGACGTCGCCGAGGCCGAGGAACTCCCTGAGGGCCAGCGCGTTGGCCGTGGTCAGGGCGAGGTCGACGTTGCCGCCGACGGTGGTGATGGCGACGAGGTCGAGGCCGGTGGCGCCGGCGGCGAGGGCGAGCGCCATGGCGTCGTCGATGCCTGGATCGCAATCGATGAGGACTTTGGTCACGTGACCGTACGATACGAGGCGAGCGTACGAAAAAGAGATCGGGGTCGGGCAGTCCCCCAAAATCTGCCCGACCCCGATCCCGACGGCGGTCCAGGCCATCGCTTTCCCCCAAAAGCGACAGCGGTCCCGCACTGGCAGACCGCGGTCCCCCTCCGCGTCCGCTCCGGTGTAGGTCTTACGGCCGGTCACAGTGCTTCCGACCTGCTTCGACACTACCGAGCCGTATGCAACGACCGCGTCATAACGCGGTCGAATATCCGTGCACGGAGCGCCAAGGATTGTCAGCGATTCGCCCGGTCTGAGCGGCTAGGGGATCTCCATCCGGACCTCCGTGCCCTCCGCGAGCGAGCGGCTGACCGTGCAGTACTTCTCGTGCACCCGCTCCGCCACGGCGCGGAAGACCTCGTCGGCCTCCTTGGCGGGCAGTTCGACGTCGTAGGTCACGGTCACCGGGCCCAGCCGGTTGGACTCGACCTTGTCCGCGCCCACCGTCATCGCGAGCCGGACGAGCCGGTGGCCGCGCTTGGCCGTCAGCGGCTCCACGGTCACGATGTTGCACCCGCCCACGGCGGCCAGCAGCAGCTCCACCGGTGTGAAGACACCGTCCTCCGCGTTGCTGCCCAGGCGCACCTCCGCGCCACGGTCGTTCGTCGCCCGAAATCCGCCGTCGTCGGTCCGCTCCACACGCACGTTAGCCATGTTTTAGACCTTACTCAGACAGCTCTCATGTTCGGCGCGCATGGTTCGATACATGGCTAGCGAGGCGAGATCCAAGGGTCCGGTTCTCTTCTGGTGCGGTGTCGCGGTCGCCGAGTTCGGCGCCGTCCAGCCCGGCTACGGCCAGGCGTGGCAGCCCGCCGCCTACGCCGGCGCGGCGCTGCTGGTCGCGCTCGGCCTGATCGTCGTCAGGTCCGCCGACCGCCTGCGGTCCGCGCGGGCCGGGCGACGCCTGCGGCTCGCCGCCTATCTGGCGGGCACGCTGCTCGTCGCGTACCACCTCAGCGCGGCCTCCCCCTCGCCGGTGACCCTCACCGCCCTGCTGGTGTACGGCGTGGCGTCGGTGATGGCGGTCTGGAGCAACGGCGGCGCCGCCGGGACCAGGGGCACGCTGCTCATCGCCACCGACCTGGACGCGGGGACGTTGCGCACCCTGCTGGCCGACCGTGCCGAGCGCGGCCAGAGCACCGTCGCGGTCTACCGCACCGAGCGGATCACCGACGAGCTGCGCGAGCTTCAGGACAGGTACGGCCTGGTGCTGGTCGTCGGTCAGGAGCACGACCCCAGGGCCAAGGAGCGGCTGAGCGCCTCCGGGCTGAGGCGCGAGGTGCCCGACATCGCCGACCGCGAGGTGGTGCTGGCCGGCCCACGCCACTTCACCAGGTACGTACGCGGCGCCCTGTCCCGGCTGGCCGTGCCCGGCACGCAGGTCAGGACGGCGAGCGTCCGGCTCAGGCAGCGGGCCTGACCGAACGGGCCCGGCCGTACGGCTAGGCGTCGGGGTGCTTGCGGAGATAGTCGAGATAGACCGGCCGCAGTGCCTCGCCCAGGTCTCCCTCACCGGCGGCGATGGCGTCGCTGAGCAGCGCCGAGACGCGGCTGAGGTCGGCGGTCGTCTCCCTGCCCGTCGCGGCCTCGGCCGCCGGGATCACCTTCAGCAGGTTCCACAGGAACCCGAGATCCCCGTGGTGCACGGCGTAGCGCACGGCGCGATCGTGCAGTTCGCTCGCCGACAGCGACTCGAGACCAGTGGCGTCCATCTCGCTCCTCTCCCTCCCGACCGACCTATCCCGCGAGAGCCGTCCGAAACACGGGCCCACTCCAGGACAACGCAAAGTGATCGGCCGGCACGTAGGGTCGGAGTGCCTGTCACCGTGGGAGGATCATCCAGCGTGAGATTCATCATCAGAACCCTGGCGGCGGCTGCCGCTCTCTGGGTCGCCATCCAGCTTCTCGACGGCATCGACATCACCACGAAGGCCTACTCCCCCGAATACTGGGGGACGCTGCTGATCGTGACGTTGATCTTCGGCCTCGTCAACGCCATCGTCCGGCCCATCGTCAAAGCCCTGGGCTGTGCGCTCATCGTGCTCACCCTGGGGCTGTTCCTGCTGGTCATCAACGCGGGCATGCTGCTGCTGACCAGCTGGATCTCCGGGCAGTTCGACATCCCGTTCCACGTCGACGACTTCTGGCCCAGCGCCGTCCTGGGCGCGATCATCATCAGCGTGGTCAGCTGGCTGCTCAGCCTGTTCATCCCCGACGGCGACTGACACCCCCGTGGACATCGGCGGCGCCGGGCTGACCTGCTCACGGGTGCACGCGGTCGCCCACGGCCAGGCCCGGGTCACGATCTCCGGCACGGACCGGGCCCGCGCCGCATGGGCCGCCGCCCAGCGGCTCACCGGTGTCGTGTACGGGCGCGGCACCGGAGTGGGCGCCAACAAGGGCGTCCCGGTCGAGCAGGGCGGGCGGGCCCTGCTGCGCAGCCACGCGTGCGGCGCCGGGCCGCTGGTCGAGCCCGAACGGGCCAGGGCGATGCTGGTCGTGCGGCTCAACCAGCTCCTGGCAGGCGGCTCGGGCGTCGACCCCGGCGTGCTGCCGGTGCTGGCGCAGGCCATCAACGACGGCTTCACCCCGCCGGTGCACAGTTACGGCGCCATCGGCACCGGCGACCTGACCGCCCTGGCCACCACCGGCCTGTGCCTGCTCGGCGAGCTCGACTGGCACCATCACCCCACCACCGGCACCTCCCCGCCCGTCCCCGCTCACGGCACCACTTCCCCTCCCCGATACGCGCTGGGGGACGGCGATGCGCTGCCGTTCATCAGCTCGGGTGCCGCCACGCTGGGCGACGCGGCGCTCGCCTGCCACCGGCTGCGCCTGCTGCTCGAAGCGGCCGTCGACGGGGCCGCGCGCTCCTTCACCGCCGTGGACGCCTCGGCCGAGCCGCTGGCGGCGGCCGTGCAGGAGGCGCGCCCCCATCCCGGGCAGGCGGTCGTGGCCGCCCGGCTGCGCGCCCTGCTCCCCCGAGGCCCGAGCCCCCGCGTCCAGGATCCGTACGGTTACCGCGCCTTCGCCCAGGTGCACGGGGCCGCCATGGACGCGCTGGACCGCGCCGAGACGGTGATCGAGACAGACCTCAACTCGGCGTCGGAGAACCCGCTCATCGCCGGCTCGCTCGCCTGGCACAACGGCAACTTCCACGCCGCCCCCGTGGCCCTGGCCCTGGACACGCTGCGCGCCGCGCTCGTCCAGGTGGCGCAGCTCAGCACGGCCCGCCTGGCGACGCTGATGAACCCCGAGTTCACCGGCCTGCTGCCGTTCCTCGCCGACCGGCCCGGCGGCTCAGGGGCGCTCATCCTGGAGTACGTGGCCCAGGACGCCCTGGCGGAGCTGCGCCACCTCGCCACCCCGGTCACCACGGGCACGGCGGTCATCTCCCTGGGCGCGGAAGATCACGCGGGCTTCGCCACTCAGGCGGCCCGCCACGCCCTGCGCTGCGTGGAGCCGCTGGAGGTCGTCCTGGCCTGCGAGCACACCGCCGCCGCCCGCGCCCTGCACGGCCCGAAACCAGACACCCCCCTCACCACCGACCTGGAAACAGCCCGCCAGGCCCTGCACGGCCGCTAAAGGCCTGTCAGGTCGGCGACGGAGCTGCGTTGGCGGAGGGTGGGCTGCTGGACGACCCGGCGGCGGCGGGCGCCTCCGTCGGCGGCGGCGGCCATCAGGCGGACGGCCGCCCGGACGATGCCGTCGATGTTCCAGTCGACGGTGGACAGGCCCGGTGTGAGCAGGCCGGACATGGGGTGGGCGTCGTAGCCCATGACCGAGATGTCGCCGGGGATGGACAGCCCCAGCTCGCCGGCGGCGGCGTAGACGCCGTAGGCGATCGAGTCGGCGAAGCAGAAGACGGCGCTCGGCCGGTCCTCGGCGAGCAGGTCGTGGGCCGCCTGGGTGGCGGCGGCCAGGCCGTGCTGGGCGGTGGCGACCCGGAGGTCCAGGCCGAGCCGCTCGCCCTCGGCCGTGACGTGCACGTCGGCCGGGCGGTCGGGAGTGCTGGCGCGGGTGGAGGTGAGGACGCCGATGCGGCGGTGGCCGAGCGCCCGCAGGTGCTCCAGGGCGAGGGTGACGCCGCGCCGGTTGTCGAAGATGACCTCACCGGCGGTGCCGGCCAGGGAGTCGCCGATCGCGACCACCGGCAGCGACTCGCACAGCTGGGCCCAGAAGGGCGCGGCGGGGTCGATCGGCTGCACGATCATGCCGTCGACGCGCTGGTCGCGGAGCTGCTGGGCGAGGGCCCGCTCGCGGGCGGGGTCGCCGACGGCGTCGAGGATGAGCGCGTAGCGGTCCTTCTCCCGCAGGCCACGGCTGATGCCGACGGCGAGCGACTGCTGCCAGAGGTCCTCCAGCGAGCCGCAGAGCAGCCCGATCATGCCGGTGCGGCCGCTGGCCAGGGCCCTGGCGATGGGGTCGGCTTCGTAACCCAGCTCGGCGGCCGCCGCGCGGACCCGCTCCATCGTCTCCTCGGAGACCTGCAGACCACGCAGCGCGTAGGAGACGGCGGCCGGTGACAGGCCGGTCGCCTGGGCCACTTCCCGGATCGTCGCTCTCTTGCGAGCCATTCCGCAACCCTATTCGCTGACACCGACAGCCAGGGCGGGTGAAGTGCGAGGACGGCCACTTGATGCACGACGTTGACAATCCTCCTTGTGAAGCGGTTCACTGAACCGTATCAGTGAACCGGTTCACCCGACCGATTCCAGGACCGAAGGGTTTACCTATAAAGTAGGTAGGAAATAGGGGAAGGCGTGATCATGAGCATCGACGTGCACCAGCACCTGTGGACCGGCGCGTTCGTCGACGCCCTGCGCCGCCGCACCTCCCCGCCCCGCCTCGACGGCTGGACGCTGCTCCTCGACGGCGAACCTCCCTACCAGGTCGACCCCGCGGTCCACGAGCACCGCGACACCACGGGCCTGGAGCTGGCGCTGGTCTCCCTCTCCAGCCCGCTCGGCATCGAGTCGCTGCCGCCCGGCGAGGCCTGGCCGCTGATCGACGCCTACCACGACGGCGCGCTGGCGCTGCCCGAGCCGTTCGGCGCCTGGGCCGCCACCTGCCACAGCGAGCCCGACCCCGAACGGCTCGCCAAGGACCTGGACCGGGGCTTCGCCGGGCTGCAGCAGCCCGCGACGGCGGCGTTCGACGACCGGCTGCTGGAGGTGCTCACCGACCGGGACCTGCCGCTGTTCGTGCATCCCGGCCCGTGCGCCACGCCCCCGGGCGCGCCGCCCTGGTGGCCTGCCGTGGTCCCGTACGTCCAGCAGTTGCACCAGGCGTGGCACCACTTCCACGTCGCCGTCAGGCCCAGGCACCCGCGACTGCGCGTCTGCTTCGCCCTGCTGGCCGGCCTGGCCCCGCTGCACTCCGAGCGGCTCATGTCCAGGGGCGGCGGCGGCCGGGGCGAGGTCGATCCCGGCTGTTACGTGGAGACCTCCTCCTACGGCCCGCGGGCGATCGACGCCATCGTCCGCGAGCTCGGCGTCGACGTGGTCGTCAACGGCTCCGACGCCCCTTATGCCACCGCCCCCGACCCCGGCCTCGGCCGGGCCGCCGCCCATGCCATCCGCGTCACCAACCCACGTCGCCTACTCGGCAGGAAGGAGACTCGTCAGTGAACGAGCAGCACGGCAGCCAGGATGGGAGCCCCGCACTCCCCGAACGCACGCTCGACCGGCGTGAGCTGCGCGCGCTGGTGAACCGTCTGGCGGCCGACCCCGCCCGATGGCAGGACCAGGTGGACTTCCCCGCGGACGGGGGCAGGCACTACGCCTCCCTCCACCGGGACGCCTACATCGACGTGTGGCTGCTGTGCTGGCGGCCCGAGGACGACACCGGCTGGCACGACCACGACCTGTCCTCCGGCGCCGTGCACGTCGTACGCGGGGCGCTGCTGGAGAGCAACCCGCGCATCGGCGGCGAACACCTGGAGACCGTGGTCAGCGAGGGACAGTCGTTCTCCTTCGGCCCCGACCACATCCACCGGCTCACCGGCGCGGTGGAGCACAGCGTCTCCATCCACGCCTACTCACCGCCGCTGTGGCGGCTCGGCCAGTACTCCATCGACGACACCGGCGTCATGCGCCGCGTCTCGGTGAGCTACGCCGACGAGCTGAGGCCCATGGACGGCGCCGCCAGCGCCGCCAGCGCTGCCACAGCGACGCTCACGGAGCCGGGGAGCGCCGTGGCCTGAGCACGCAGCAGCTTCCGCAGGCCTCCGCGTCCGGCAGGGTGACCCACAGGCAGCAGGTCCTGCGGAAGTAGGCGTCGTCGGCGGGCTCGATCAGCCCGTCGACGGGCTTGCCGACCTGCTGGAGCAGCGCCATGTAGTCGCCCGGCATGATCTGGGTCAGGGGGTGCGCGAACGCCTCGGCGGTCGAGCCCCACAGGGTCCGCTCCCCCACCTTGGCCATCCCGCTGAGCACCTTGATCAGCGGCGCCTGCGCCTCGGCGAGCACCTCCCCGATCGCCTTCGCGCCGGAGGCCCACGTGACGTCCGTGGCCGCGATCGTCACCCCGGCCTCCGACTGCTTGAACCAGGTGTCGGCCAGCCGCATGACCGGGATGCGCCCGTCCAGCGCCCAGCCGAGCGCCAGCGGCATCGTGTGCCAGTAAGAGAAGGTCTTCCACAGCAGCGCCGCGCCGACGTGCCGTGGCGCGTTCCAGCGGGTGGCGGTCACGTCCACCAGCTCTCCGAGCAGTGTGTACGGCTCCCGCACGAGCTCCGAAACGGGTGTCCAGCTGTCGTCCGGGTCGATGACCAGCTTCGGCTCGACACCGAGGACACCACCGCGCTCGGCGGCCAAACGCTCGAGCAGCTCGGTCAGCACGCCGTGTTCCTCCATCTACAGGTAAGGCTTACCTAAGGTAGCAGGGCGCCCGGCGAACCAGCCAGCGACCGTCTGCACCCCCACCACGACCACCCCGAACGCCAGCGGCGCCCACCATCCGCCGGACACCTCCCGCAGCAGCCCGAACAGCACCGGCCCCAGCGCGGCGAGCAGATAACCCACCGACTGGGCCATCGCGGACAGTGCCGTGACCAGGCCCGGATTCGCCGGGCGCAGCGCGATGATCAGCAACGCCAGCGCGAACGAGGCCCCCTGCCCGATCCCCAGCACGATCATCCACAGCCACGGCAGCGTGGCCGGAGCCAGCAGCACGCCCAGGTAGCCCGCGGCGGTCAGCACCGACGAGAGGTACACGTACGACACCTGCGAGCGTCGCCGGCCCGCCAGGATCGGCACCACGAGCGTGGCGCCCACCTGGACGACGGTGGTCACGCTCAGCAGATAGCCGGCCTGCTCTGCCGGGATGCCCGCCTCCAGGAAGATCGTCGGCAGCCAGGCGAGCATGACGTAGAAGGTGAACGACTGAAGGCCCATGAACGCGGTCACGTACCAGGTCACCCTGCTGCGCAGCAGCAGGCCGAACGCGCTGGGCCCGTCGCGCGGCGGGCTGGTGTGCCGGCGGAACGCCTGCGGCAGCCAGAGCAGCGCGGCGGCCAGCGCGGGCACGGCCAGCAGCGCCGAGACGCCCCGCCAGTCGAGCCCGGTGAGCCGCTCCATCGGGATGAGCGCGCCCGACGCGATGGCGGCCCCGCCCACGATGGCTGAGACGTAGACGCCGGTCATCAGGTTCACCCGGGCCGGGAAGTGCTGCTTGACCACGCCGGGCATGATGACGTTCATCACCGCGATGGCCGTGGCCGCGACCGCCGCGCCCGCGTACAGCATGAGTGGCCCGTCCAGGCTGCGCAGTGCGATGCCGGCGGCGAGCACGAGCAGCCCGAGCAGCAGGGTGCGGTCCAGCCCGATCCGCCTGGCCAGGAGCGGGGCGAGCGGCCCGAACACCCCCAGGCAGACGATCATGACGGTGGTGATGGCGCCGCCGGCCCCGGGCGTGAGACCGACGTCTCTCATGATCTCATCGAGCAGCGGCGAGAGGCCCGCGATCGCCGGGCGCAGGTTGAGTGCGGCCAGCACGAAACCGGCCATGAGCAGTGCGGATCTCCACGCCATAGCGACTTACTCTGGCACAGGCCCTTGACAACGTTGTCTGCGGTGGGCGGGTAAGGAAGGATCCAGGAGTGAGACCGACGATGAAGGACGTCGCCTCGGCGGCGGGCGTGGCGCTCAAGACGGTGTCCCGGGTGGTGAACGGCGAGCCGGGCGTCCACCCCGGCACCGCCGAACGCGTGCGCGAGGCCATCCAACTGCTCGGCTACAGCCGCAACGAGAGTGCCAGCGTGCTGCGCAGAGGCCGGACCGCGACCGTCGGGCTGGTCATCGAGGACTCCGCCGACCCGTTCTACGCCGTGCTGAGCCGCGCGGTCGAGGACATCACCACCGGGTACGGCTGCCTGCTGCTGAGCGGCTCGTCCAGCGAGGATCCCGCCCGGGAGCGCGAGCTGGTGGGGGCCTTCTGCGCCCGGCGGGTGGGCGGGCTGATCGTGGTGCCGGCCGGCGCCGACCACTCCTACCTGCGGCCCGAGCTCGAAGCCGGCACGCCGGCGGTGTTCGTGGACCGGCCGCCGGGGCCCGGCCTGGACGTCGACACCGTGCTCACCGACAACGCCGGCGGGGCGGGCATGGCGGCCCGCCACCTGCTCGCGCACGGGCACACCCGGATCGCCTTCCTCGGCGACGAGCCGTCCATCTTCACCGCCGCCCGGCGGCTGCACGGCTTCCGCACCGCCATGGGGCACCTGTTCGACGAGCGCCTCGTCGCCATGCGGACGCCGTCGCCGGCGGGCGTACGCGCCGACGTCGAGCACATGCTGGCCCTCGACGCGCCGCCCACCGCGCTGTTCACCGGCAACGGCAGGCTCACCGTGACGGTGCTGCGGGCGCTGGCCGGGCGGCTGCCGGCGCTGGTCGGGTTCGACGACTTCGAGCTGGCGGACCTGCTCGTGCCCGGCGTGACGGTGGTGGCCCAGGATCCGGCGGAGATGGGCCGGGTGGCGGCCGAGCTGCTGTTCCGCCGCATGCACGGTGACACCGGACCGTCGGAGCACCCGCTGCTCCCGGTGCGCCTGATCCCCCGGGGCTCGGGCGAGCTGCCGGTCTGAGGGGCCCCTGGGAGAGCTATCCGGCCGAGGGGACGTTGGACGGCGGGGCAGGGGTCGGCAGGGCCTCGGGGCGCAGGGCTCTGGACAGGGCGAGCGCCATCAGGATGGCCGCGCCGCCCGCGGCGACGATCGCGAGCCGCGGGGAGAACAGCTCGCCGAGTACGCCCACCAGCGCCGCCCCGATGGCCTGCCCGGTCATCAGGCCGGTGGACAGCAGGCCGAACGCCTGTCCGCGCACCTCCTCCGGCACCGCGTCCACGAAGCGCCGCTGCAGCCCGAGCTGGTAGGCCAGCCCCGCCGCCGCCGTGGCCGCGAGCACCGCGGCCCAGCCGACACCGGGGGCGGCCAGGAAGCCCAGCCACGGGATCCCGAGCAGCGCCGCCAGCGGCAACGACAGCCGTTCGCGCAGCGCCGGGGCCGCGAACCTGCCGACGGCGAACTCACCGACCGCCATCCCGCACGCGGCCGCCGCGAGCACGACCCCCGCCTGCCCCTGGCCGCCCAGGTAGGGCACGATCATCGCCTCCGCTCCGGCCAGGCACAGCGGCGGCAGCCAGGAGGCGAGCAGCAGCCCGCGCACCCGCCGATCGGCCAGCAACAGCCGATTCACCCGCAACGTGGTCCGCACCGCCCCTTCCCCGCCCACCTCGCTCGCACGGGCCCCGCTCGCTCGTCCCTGGCGGGCGGGCCGGTACGGGAGGCCGTACCGGAGGAGGACCGCACCGAACGCCGACAGCCCCGCGGTCACCGCCAGGGCGCCGTGCGGGCCGGCGACAGCCAGGAAGGCGCCGCCGACGGCCAGGCCGGCGACCTGAGCGCCGGCCGAGGTGACGCCCAGGAGCGAGCGGCCCAGCACGAACGCGTCCCCCGGCAGCACGTCGGGCAGCAGCGCGCTGCGCGCGGCGCCGAACACCGGCGAGAACAGCCCGGTGACCAGCACCAGCGCCAGCATCGCCCAGACCGGCAGCCCGGCGAAGGCGAGCAGCAGGCACACCACCATCCTGACCAGCTCGCCCACGATCATGACGGCCCGGGGCGGCAGCCGGTCGGCCAGCGACAGCAGGAACATCCCGCCGGCGATGTAGGGCAGCCAGCCGGCCATGTAGGCGGCGGCCGACAGTCCGGGCGACCCCGTCTGGGCGTACACCAGCACCGACAGCGCCAGCATCTTGATGGAGTCGCCGGAGACGAGCAGCGCGAAGCTGCCGAACAGCACCCGGAACTCCCGGACGGCGAACACCTCACCGTAGGTGGCGCCGCGCTCTGTGGACACGATTCTCCTCACGTCGGTGGAAGGGACGCATCCGATGCTGCGGGCGACAGGCGCCGCCGGGCGAAGCTTTCGGATATAACCGAAAGGTGGTGTTCAGGATCGAGGTCACCCCGCAGGACGTGGCGGCCAGCAGGTTCGCCATCTCCCCGCTGATCGAGACCATGCACGCGCAGTGGGTGCTGGAGGGCCGGACCGCGGCCGGCGTGCACCGGCGGTGGGTGGAGCGCCGGCGCGGGCCGTACGAAGAGCTGGCGCGCGGGCACCCCGCGCTGCGCGCGACCGCGGCGATCTCCGGCAACATGGGCAGTGCGAACGTGGACTTCATCGCGCCTCCGCCGTCGGGGACGAGCGTGCCGTTCGAGGTGGAGCTGGCCGCGATGCGCGCGACCCCGCTCGCCGTGGCGCACCGGGAGATCTCGGCGGTGCTGGCGGCCAGGCCTCCCGTGCCCGCCGAGGTCAGGGAGCTGCTGTTCGGGCCGGACGTGGTGCGGCTGATCGCCGACGCCTTCGAAGCACTCTGGACGCGGATCCTCGCCGAGAGCTGGCCGCGCTTCCACGCGATCCTGGAGCGCGACGTGGTGCAGCGTGCCGGGCGGCTGGTCACCGCCGGCTGGGGAGCGGCGCTCGACGATCTCAGCTCGCAGGTCCGCTGGCATGAGGACGGGCACATCGCGATCATGATGGGCCGGCGTGACGAGAGGCACCGCCTCGGCGGCAAAGGGCTGCTCTTCCTGCCGTCGGTGTTCACCGCCAGTGTCGGCGCCTACCTGGAGGAGGCGTGGCCGTACGCGCTGCTCTATCCGGCGCGCGGCATCGCCGCGGAGCCGCCGGGGGCCGGCGCGGGGCTGGCCACGCTCCTCGGGCGCTCGCGCGCCCGCGTCCTCACCGAGCTGGCCACCCCCGCCACCACCACGCACCTGGCCGCGCTGCTCGGCCAGAGCCTCGGCGGCACCGGCGGCCACGTGGCGGCGCTGCGCGGCGCTGGCCTGATCAGCGGCACCCGCACCGGACGCAGCGTGCTGTACGCGCGCACCCCGCTGGGCGACGCCCTGGTGGCCGGCTCCCTCGCGTGACCGATCGGCGGCGAAGATGCGGCCAGGGTCGGCGGCAAGGACGATGTACGAAATCGCTACCCTTCACTCGGAGAGCACGAAGGTATAGTCGTTGCGCATCCGTTCAGCACAATCGTTCATAGCCAGGGAGCGCGCGCATGAATGCCGCTGACATCACCCAGGAAGCCCGCTTCCCCCAGGAGCTGATGTACGCGGCGGCGTCGCAGTACTACCTCCAGGACGCCACCCAGGCCGACATCGCCAAACGGCTCGGCGTGAGCAGGGCGACCGTGAGCAGGCTGCTGACCGAGGCCCGCAGGCAGGGCATCGTCGAGATCCGGGTGCACCGGCCCGCCGCGCTGGCCGAGGGCCCGCTGGCCGGCGAGGTCGCCGACGCCCTGTCGCTGAAGCGCGTCTACCTGGTGCCCAAGGTCAGCGGCCCGGCGCTGGGCCCGCTGCTCGCCCCGGGCCTGGCCAAGGCGCTGGCCGGGGCGGGGCTGGAGTCGGGCGACGTGGTGCTGGTGTCGTCGGGCAGCACGGTGTACGAGTGCGCGCGCGAGGGGCTCGGCCACTTCCCCGGCGTGACGATCGCGCCGGCCGTGGGCGGGCAGCAGGATCCGCAGCCCTGGTTCCAGACCAACGAGGCCACCCGGCTGCTGGCCGAGCGGCTCGGCGGCGTGCCCAGCTACCTCTACGCGCCCGCGCTGCCGGGGCCCGAGCTGTTCTACTCGCTGCAGCACGAGCCGTCGGTGCGCCGGGTGATGGACCTGTGGGCGCAGGCCAAGTGCGCGATCGTGGGCGTCGGCTCGCCGCCGCTGATGCGGCAGGTGGTGCCCGCGTTCGTGCCGCGCGACGCGCCGAGCCTGCGCCAGGCCGTGGGCGACGTGTGCTCCCGCTTCTACGACCGCGACGGTGAGCCGGTGGGCTATCCGGGCAGCGAGCGCCTGGTCGCGACCGGACTGGAGGAGCTGCGGCGGATCCCGTGCTCCATCGCCGTGGCGGTCGGGGCGGAGAAGGTCCTGTCGATCATCGCCGGGGCCAAGGGCGGCTACTTCAACCATCTCGTCACCGACGCGCTGACGGCCGAGAGCCTCCTCGTGGCGGCCCGCTGAGCAACCCCCTTCGGGTTGACTCGGGACCATCTCCATGCCAACAGTGTGAACATCCGTGCTGGACAAATGTTCCGCCATCGCGCTAGCGTGAAGTGCATCACAGGACGTGACCTGCTGTGAAGGGGCGTCCCGGGTCGCACTCGGGGGAACGCGACGCAATGGATCGTCCGCGAGGACGAAGCGAGTGAGGAAAGATCCCGTGAACAGAACCAAGATGCGGACCTCCGCGTTCGCCGCAGTGGCGGTCCTGGCGACCTCGGCGCTGGCCGCATGCGGCTCCGACTCCACCGGCGGTGACGCCGCCGCGCCCACCGGCAGCGGCGCGGCCGTGGAGAACGCCAAGGTGGCCTTCCTCATGCCCGACCTCGCCTCGACCAGGTACGAGCTGCAGGACAAGCCGCTCTTCGAGGCCAAGATGAAGCAGCTCTGCCCGAGCTGCTCGGTCATCTACCAGAACGCCGACTCCGACGCCGCCAAGCAGCAGCAGCAGGCGAACTCCGCGCTCGCGCAGGGCGTCAAGGCCATCGTGATCGACCCGGTCGACTCCGCGGCGGCGGCCACCATCGTGCAGACCGCGCAGGCGCAGCAGGTCCCGGTGATCGCCTACGACCGGCCCATCCCCGCCAAGCCGGCCGACTACTACATCTCCTTCGACAACGAGAAGATCGGCGCGATGATCGGCCAGTCGCTCGTCGACCACCTCAAGGAGGAGAAGGCCGAGGGCGGCCTCCTCCAGGTGAACGGCTCGCCGACGGACGCCGCGGCCGGCCTGATCAAGAAGGGCATCCACAGCGCGATCGACCCCAGCGGCTTCAAGCTGCTGGCCGAGTACGACACCCCCGACTGGGAGCCGGCCAAGGCGCAGTCCTGGGTCAGCGGCCAGATCACCCAGTTCGGCGACGACATCGTGGGCGTGGTCGCGGCCAACGACGGCACCGGCGGCGGCACGATCTCCGCCTTCAAGGCCGCGGGCAAGAAGGTGCCGCCGGTCACCGGCAACGACGCCGAGGTGGCCGCCGCCCAGCGCATCATCAAGGGCGACCAGTACAACACCATCTCCAAGCCGATCAAGATCGTGGCCGAGGCCGCGGCCGACGTCGCCTACCAGTTCATGCAGGGCCAGAAGCCCGCGGGCAAGGACACGCTCTTCGACACCCCGTCGGAGCTGTTCGTCCCCACGGTGGTGACCACGGAGAACATCAAGGAAGTGCTGTTCGACAGCGGCATCATGAAGGCCGCCGACGTCTGCACCGCCGAGTACGCCGACGGCTGCGCCGAGCTCGGCATCAAGTAGGGGGAGTTCCGTGTCGCCCACTCAGCAGACGGACAGCGTCCTGTCCCTGCGCGGGATCAGCAAGACCTTCGGAGCGGTCGCCGCACTGACCGACATCTCCCTCGACGTGGCCGCGAGCCAGGTCGTGGCCATCGTCGGCGACAACGGCGCGGGCAAGTCCACGCTGGTGAAGATCCTTTCGGGGGTGCACCCGCCGGACACGGGCACGATCACGTTCGCTGGGCAGGCGGTGCAGATCCCCACTCCGGCCGCGGCCCACAAGCTGGGCATCGCCACCGTCTTCCAGGACCTCGCGCTGTGCGAGAACCTCAACGTCATCCAGAACCTGTTCCTGGGCCAGGAGATCCGCCCGCTCAGGCTGAACGACGTGGCCATGGAGACCCGTTCGTGGGAGCTGCTCCGCCAGCTCTCGGCGAAGATCCCCAGCGTCAGGGTGCCGGTGGCGGCCCTGTCCGGCGGCCAGCGGCAGACGGTGGCGATCGCCCGGTCGCTGCTCGGCGACCCGAAGATCATCATTCTGGACGAGCCCACCGCCGCCCTGGGCGTCGCCCAGACCGCCGAGGTGCTCAACCTGATCGAGCGGCTCCGCGAGAACGGCCACGGCGTCATCATGATCAGCCACAACATGGTGGACGTGAAGGCCGTGGCCGACACGGTGGTGGTGCTCAGGCTGGGCCGTAACAACGGGGTGTTCGACGTCGAGGACGTCAGCTCGGAGGACATCATCGCCGCGATCACCGGCGCCACCGACAACGCGGTGACGCGGCGGGTGGCGCGCCGGGGGAAAGACCAGAAGGAAGGATCGCCCTCGTGAACAGCACGATGACCACCGACCGCCAGGACGAGCGGCTGCGCGGCGGCGGGGGCCTGCGCGGCGCGCTCACCGACGTGGTCGACCGGGCCCGCGCGGGCGACCTCGGCGTGATCCCGGTCGTGGTCGGCCTCGTCGTCATCTGGACCGTGCTGCAGATCCTCAACCCGATCTTCCTGTCCAGCGCCAACCTGGTGAACCTCACCCTGGAGTCCGCCGCCGTCGGCGTGATCGCGCTGGGCATCGTCTGCGTGCTGCTCGTCGGCGAGATCGACCTGTCGGTCGGCTCGGTCAGCGGCCTGTCGGGGGCGGCGCTGGCGGTGCTCTTCGTCAGCGAGGGGCTGCCCGTCTGGGTGGCCATCCTGGCCGCCGTCGTCCTGGGCGCGGTGATCGGCTGGGTGTACGCCCAGTTGTTCAACCGGTTCGGGGTGCCGAGCTTCGTCATCACCCTCGCCGGGCTGCTCGGCTTCCTGGGGCTGCAGCTCTACGTGCTCGGCACCAAGGGCTCGATCAACCTGCCGTTCGACTCGGGCCTGGTGAACTTCGCCCAGCTCGCCTTCGTGCCGGCCTGGCTCTCGTACACCTTCGCCGTGCTCGCGGCCGGTGGGCTGTTCGCCAGCGGATGGCTGCACGCCAGGGAGCGCCGCAAGGCGGGACTGTCGTCCATGAGCCTGTCCGCGCTCGTGCTGCGCAGCGCGGCGCTGCTGGTGGCGCTGGCCTTCCTGGTCTGGTACCTCGGCCAGACGCGCGGCGTCGGCTGGATGTTCGTCTTCTTCGTGGCCCTCGTCCTGATCATGCACTACCTGCTGTCGCGGACGAAGTGGGGCAGATCGGTCTACGCGGTCGGCGGCAACGTGGAGGCGGCCCGCCGGGCCGGCATCAACGTGAAGGCGGTCTTCACCTCCGTGTTCGTGCTCTGCTCCACCTTCGCGGCGGTGGGCGGCATCCTGGCCGCGGCCCGGCTGGCCGCCGCCAACCAGAGCAGCGGCGGCGGCGACGTCAACCTCAACGCCATCGCCGCCGCCGTGATCGGCGGGACGAGCCTGTTCGGCGGGCGCGGCACGGCGTTCGGGGCGCTGCTCGGCATCATCGTCATCCAGTCGATCTCCAGCGGCCTGACGCTGCTGAACCTCGACTCGTCCATCAGGTTCATGGTCACCGGGGCCGTCCTGCTGCTGGCGGTGGTCGTCGACTCCGTCTCACGCCGGTCGAGGACCTCACACGGCAGGGCCTGATGGCGGCCATCTGCGTCGACGCCGGCACCACGGTGATCAAGGCCGTCGGCTATGCCGACTCCGGCGCCGAGACCGCCGTGGTCCGGCACCGGACCAGTGTGTCCCGGCCCGCGCCCGGCCAGGCCGAGCAGGACATGGGCGCGGTCTGGGACGCGGTCGTCCGCACGGTGCGCGGCGTCGCCGCCGAGCTCCGCAGCAAGATCGACGGTTCGGTCGACTTCGTCGCGGTGACCGCGCAGGGCGACGGCTGCTGGCTGGTCGACGCCGCCGGTGAGCCGACGGGCCCGGCCATCCTGTGGAACGACGGCAGGGCGGCGGCCACGGTCGACGCCTGGAATCGGTCCGGGCTGGCCGAGCGCGCCTTCAGGACCAACGGCTCCTCGGCCGCCTCCGGGCTGCCGCACGCCATCCTGACCTGGCTGAAGGAGCACGACCCGGCCCGGCTGGAGCGCTCGGCGGCCAACCTCACCTGCGGAGGATGGATCTTCTCCCGGCTGACCGGCGAGCTCGCCGCCGACGAGTCCGACGCCTCGGCCCCCTTCATGGACCTGCGCTCCCGCCGCTACTCCCCCGAGCTGCTGGCGCTGTTCGGCCTCGACTGGGCCGCCCGGCTGCTGCCCGAGGTGCGCGACGACGCGCACCGGGTGGCCGGACTGACCCCGGACGCGGCCACGCTGCTCGGCCTGCCCGCAGGCACCCCGGTGGTGATGGCGCCGTACGACATCGCCGCCACCGCGCTCGGCTCCGGCGCGGTGCGCACCGGCCAGGCGTGCGCCATCCTCGGCACCACCCTCTGCGTGGAGAGCCTGGTCGAGCGGCCCGACCTGGACGGCGACCCGGTCGGCATCACGATCGCGCTGCCGGGCGGCCACCTGCGCGCCTTCCCCACCTTCGCCGGCACCGAGGTCGTCCAGTGGGCCTGCCGCCTGCTCGGCCTGACCGACCCGGCCGAGCTGAGCGTCCTGGCCGCGCAGAGCGAGCCCGGCGCGCGCGGCCTGGCCTTCCAGCCGTACTTCTCCCCCGCCGGGGAACGGGCCCCGTTCTCCGACCCGCTCGCCAGGGGCGCCTTCCTCGGCATGTCCTTCGAGCACGGCCGCGAGCACGTCGCCCGCGCCGTCCTGGAAGGGCTCACCCTCGTCATCCAGGACTGCCTCGCCGCCTCCGGCCCGCCGCCGCGCGAGCTGCGGGTCTGCGGCGGCGGCGCGGCCAGCGCGCTGTGGCTCCGGCTCATCGCCGACGTCACCGGGCTGCCGGTGCTGCGCTCCGGCGACAGCGAGGTCGGCGCCAGAGGCGCCTTCCTGGTCGGCCTGGTCGCCACCGGCGCCGCCGCGAGCGTCCGCGCCGCTGCCGACGATCATGTACGGCTACGTGAGACCGTCCACCCCGGGCCCGGCCCCTACGCCGAGGCCTACCAGGACTTCCTGGCGCTGCGCGAGACCGGCTCCCGGTCCTGGCCGCTGCTGGCCGAGATGCGGAGCCGTACATGAGCGTCTGGATCGGCATCGACCTCGGCACGCAGAGCGTGCGCGCGATGGCCGTCGACGGGAGCGGGCAGGTGCTCGGCGCGGCGAGTCGCGCCCTGGCCAGCCACCGCGACGGCCCCCGGCACGAGCAGGACCCCGAGCAGTGGTGGCGTGAGCTGGCCGCCGCCACCCGCGAGGCGCTGGCCGGCGTGCCCGCGAGCCGGATCGCGGGGGTGGCCGTGGACGCCACCTCCGGCACGATCCTGCTCACCGACGGCCACGGCGACCCGCTCACCCCGGCGCTGATGTACGACGACCGGCGCGCCACCGAGGAGGTGGAGCGGGTCAACGTCGTGGGCGCGCACGTCTGGGAGCGACTCGGCTACCAGCGCATGCAGCCCAACTGGGCGCTGCCCAAGCTGCTGTGGCTCCTGCGCGCCGACGCGCGGCCGGCGCACGAGCGCCCCGGCTCCCGAGCCGGAGCACAGCCGGCCCAGCATGGCGGCGGCCGTGCCGGGGTCCGGGTGGCGCATCAGAGTGACTTCGTCAATCGCCGGCTGGTCGGGGCGGAGGTGGCGACCGACCTGAGCAACGCGCTGAAGACCGGCGTCGACCTGATCGACGAGCGCTGGCCGTACGACGTCCTGGACGCGCTGGGCGTGCCCGCCGGGATCCTGCCGGACGTCGTGCGGCCGGGCAGCGTGCTGGGCGTGGTCGGCGCGGCGGCGGCCGAGGCCACCGGGCTGCCCGAGGGGACGCCGGTGATCGCCGGCACCACCGACGGGTGCGCCGCGCAGCTCGGCGCGGGCGCGCTGCGGCCGGGCAGCTGGAACTCGGTGCTCGGCACCACGCTGGTGCTCAAGGGCGTGACCGAGGAGCTGATCCACGACCCGCTCGGCGTCGTCTACTCCCACCGCGCGCCCGACGGCTCGTGGCTGCCGGGCGGCGCGTCGAGCACCGGCGCCGGCGTCCTGGCCCGCGACCTCCCCGGCCGCGACCTCGCCGCCCTCAGCCAGGAGGCCACCACCCGCTACGGCAGGGGCGCCACGGACTCCCTGCCGATCACCTATCCCCTGGTCTCGCGTGGCGAGCGGTTCCCGTTCGCGGCGCCCGGGGCCGAGGGGTTCACCCTCGGCGAGCCCGCCGACGACGTCGAGCGTTATGTGGCGATCCTGCGCGGCGCCGCGTTCGTCGAGCGCCTCTGCTTCGACTACCTCGACCTCCTCGGCGCACCCGTGGACGGGGAGATCATCCTGACCGGTGGCGCGACGAAGAGCGCGTACTGGAACCAGCTCAGGGCGGACGTGCTCGGCCGCCCTGTGACGCTGCGGGAGAACGCCGAGCCCGCCCTGGGCATGGCGCTGCTCGCCGCGAGCACGACCACCGGCACCACAGGGACCAGGACCATGGCGGGCGACGGTGGGATGGTTCGCACGCTCGCGGTCATCGACCCCTCCGGGGCCGACCTCCGCGAGCCCTACCTGCGCTTCGTGGCCGAACTCGAAGATCGTGGCTGGCTGCCGGCGGCAGCCGCCGCCCATGCCCGCGAGAGGACCGCACGATGACCAACCTGGTGCTGGTACGCCACGGCGAGACCGTCTGGCACGCCGAGAACCGCTACGCCGGGGTCAGCGACATCGAGCTGACCCCGCGCGGGCATGAGCAGGCCGAGCGGCTCGCCGCCTGGGCCGCCACGGCGGGCCTGTCCGGCGTGTGGGCGTCCACGCTGAGCCGTTCCCGGATCACCGCCGCCGCCAGCGCGGAGGCCGCGGGCGTCAAGCTCGCGGTGGACGTGCGGCTGCGGGAGGTGGACTTCGGCAAGGGCGAGGGGCTCACCGCCGCCGAGATGCGCGAGCGCTTCCCCGAAGCCCGCGCCGCCTTCGAGGCCGACCCCGGCGCCAATCCGCTGCCCGGCGGCGAGGACCCGGCCCTGGCGGCGGACCGGTTCGTGGCGGCCTTGCGCGACATCATCGCCACCGGCTCCGGCGAGCGGGTGCTGGTGGTCGCGCACACCACCGCCATCAGGATCGCGCTGTGCGGTCTGATCGGGGTGCCGCTGGGCGAGTACCGGCGGCTGTTCCCCCGGCTGGACAACTGCGCGATCACCGAGCTGCGCCTGCGCGGCGACCGGGCCGCGATGCTGCAGTACAACTCCCCGATTGGAGCCGTTCGTTGACCACCCGAGTTCTTGCCGCAGGTGACCATTTCGTGCAGAACCGCCTGCTCGTCGACGCGCTCAGGCGGGAGGTTCCCGGTGAGGTGGAGACCAGCGAGCTCACGCTGCCGTGGCCGATGGTGCCGTTCGGCCGGGTGGGCGAGGTCGAAGAGGCGTCCGACGTGGAGGACGAGCTGATCGAGGCGCTGCGCGGCGTCGAGGTGTGCGTGACCCAGATGGCCCCGCTGACCAGCCGGGTGCTGAAGGCCAGCCCGGACCTCAGGCTTTTCTGCGTCAGCCGGGGCGGCCCGGTCAACGCCAATCTTGCGGCGGCCACCGAGGCGGGGGTGGCGGTCACGTTCGCCCCCGGCCGCAACGCGGTGGCCACGGCGGAGCACACGCTGGCCATGCTGCTCGCCGCCACCCGCCGCATCCCGCAGACCCACGCCGACCTGGCCGGCGGCGTGTGGCGGGGCGACTACTACAGCTATGACAACGTGGGCCCCGAGCTGGAGGGCAGCACGGTCGGGCTGGTCGGCTACGGCGCGATCGGCCGGCGGGTGGCCCGCATGCTGGCGGGGTTCGGCGCGGAGGTGCTGGTCCACGACCCGTACGTGGACGTGCCCGGCCGGGTCGAGCTGGACGAGTTGCTGCACCGCTCCCGGTTCGTCTCGCTGCACGCCCGCGCCACGCCCGAGACCATCGGCATGATCGGCGCCGCGCAGATCGCCGCGATGCCTTCCGGATCCGTCCTGGTCAACTGCGCCAGGGGCGCGCTGCTGGACTACGACGCCCTGTGTGACGCACTGGACTCCGGCCACCTGTTCGGCGCCGCGATGGACGTCTTCCCGGAGGAGCCGATCCCTGCGGATTCGCGGCTGCTGGCCGTACCGAATCTGGTGATGACCCCGCACCTGGCGGGCGCGAGCAAGGAGACGGCCGCGAAGGCGGCCACGATCGTGGCCGCCGACGTGGCGCGGTATGTCCGCGGCGAGCCGCTGCTGCACTGCGCGAACCCGGCGGTCAGCCTTTCAGCGCACCAGCCATCAGGCCGCGCATGAAGAAGCGGCCCAGCAGGACGTAGATGAGCATGGTCGGGATCGAGGACAGGATCGCCGCCGCCATCTGCTGGCTGTAGGGCGTGGCCTGGGCCCCGGCGATGTTGTTCAGCATCACCGTGGCGGGCCAGCTCTGCGGGCCGGTGAGGAAGACGGCGAACAGGAAGTCGTTCCAGAGCGAGGTGAACTGCCAGATGATGACGACCGCGATGGCGGGCGCGGACACCGGCAACACCACCGACCAGTACGTCCGCAACATGCCCGCCCCGTCCACCCGGGACGCCTCGATGAGCTCGTCGGGGATGGTGACGTAGTAGTTGCGGAAGATCAGCGTGCAGATCGGGATGCCGTAGACGACGTGCGCCAGGATCAGTCCGGGCAGGCCGCCGTAGAAGACGCCCTGCAGCCCGGTGGCCTCGTTCAGCCCCACCAGGAGCTGCACCAGCGGGATCATGACCCCCTGGTAGGGGATGAACATGCCGAACAGGAACAGCGTGAACACCAGGTCGGCGCCCGGAAACCGCCATTTCGACAGCACGTAGCCGTTCATCGAGCCGAACGCGCACGACAGCAGCGAGCCGGGCACCGCCAGCAGGACGCTGTTCCACATGCCGGGGGCGAGCTTCTCCCACGCCACCCCCCACGCCTCGAACGTCCAAATCTGCGGCAGGCTCCACGCCTGGCTGGGGTCCGCCTCGGTCAGCGGCTTGAAGCTGGTGACCAGCAGGACGTAGATCGGGATGAGGAAGATCACCACGAAGGCGATCAGCACCGCGAGCCGCACCCAGGTGAAGGCGGGCTTGCGCCCTGCCACCGCCGTCATTGACGCCTCTCCTTACGCACGGACCAGATCAGGTACGGGATCACGAACACGGCCACGCTGAGCACGATGTACGACGCGATGGTGGCGCCCTTGGCCGGGTCGTGGGAGTCGAAGACCGCCACCCACATGAACACCGCCGGCACGTCGGTGATGATCTGCTTGCCGGAGACGGCGACGATCAGGTCGAACACCTTGAGCGAGATGTGCCCCAGGATGATCAGCGCCGAGAGGGTGACCGGGCGCAGCAGCGGCAGCACGACATGCCGGTAGACGCCCCACTCGGTGCAGCCGTCGACCCGCGCCGCCTCGCGCAGCTCCTCGGGGACGCCCCGGAAACCGGCCAAGAACAAAGCCATGACATATCCGGACATCTGCCAGACGGCGGGGAGCGCCATCGCGGCCATCCCCCAGTCCGGATCCCGGAACCACTGCCACTGCGGCAACCCGATCGCGTCGAACAGCCGGTTGAGCCCGACCGCCCGCTCCTCCATCCCGGAGTTCATCAGCCACCGCCACACGATGCCGGTGGCGACGAACGACACGGCCATCGGGAACAGGTAGATCGCCCGGAACGTGCCCTCGCCCCAGATCCCCTTCTCCATCAGGAACGCCAGCAGCCAGCCCAGCACCAGCGCGCCGACCACGAACACGATCGTGAAGACGATGGCGTGGTTGACCGAGAGATGCCATCTCGGCTGGTCCCAGATGTCGATGAAGTTCTGCAGCCCGACGAAGTTTCCCTCGGACACCTCGTCGTGCTTGTCCGTCATGGCCAGCTGGAAGTTCCACCCCAGCATGCCGTACACGAACACGCCGATCGCCACGATCGACGGCGCGACGAGGAGCAGCCCTGGGAGCCAGGTGCGTGCCCGCCTCACGAAACACTCCCTTTCACGAAAAAGGGGTACGGCAGGCGCGCGGAACGCCTGCCGTACCCGTCGGCTACTGGGCGTTCGCCGTCGCGGCGTCGGCCAGGGCCTTCTGCAGCGCGGGCACGTCCTTCGTGCCGATGAACAGCCCGACCGCCTCGTTGATCGCGGCCAGCCACGGCTGGTTCACCGCGACGCCGTGCTGGACGGAGCCGGCCAGCTCGTTGCCCGACCAGTCCTTCAGCGCGTCGGCCAGGTAGTCGGTGTACAGGGACTGGTCGGCGTCCTTACGGGCGGGGATGGAGCCCTTCAGGGGATTGAAGGCGTCCTGCCCCTCCTTGCTCGCCGCGACCTTCAGCCAGGCGACGGCCCCGTCACGGTTCTTCGCGCCCTTGGGCAGGGTGAAGCTGTCCGACAGCCACAGGTACGAGCCCTCGGTGCCAGGTGAGGGAGCCCAGTCGAAGTCGGTCTTCGACGCCTTGCCCAGCCCGCCTTCCGGCGGGTTGTGGAAGTAGCCGTACGCCCAGTCGCCCATGATGTTGAACGCGGCCTCGCCGTCGGCCACCTGCTTGGCCGCGGGCTGCCAGTCGTCCTGCGGGTCGCCCGCGTACGACATGATCGTCTTGAAGCTCTCCAGCGCCTTGGTGACCGCGGCGCCGTTCCAGTCCGCACCCGGCTTGAACAGGGCGTTGTAGCCCTCCGTGCCGAGCGAGCCGAGCAGCACGCTCTCCAGCAGGTGGGTGACGGTCCACTCCGAGCCGATGGACAGCGGGATCTTGCCCGTGGCCTTGACCTTCTCCAGGGCGGCGACGAACTCGTCGATCGACTTGGGCGCTCCGGCGACGCCCGCCTCCTTGAGGACCGACGGGTTGAACCACAGGACGTTCGACCTGTGGATGTTCACCGGCACGGAGTAGATCTTGCCGTCGACGCTGATCTGCTCGACGAGTTGCTCCGGGAAGGCCTCGCGCAGCTTCAGCTCGTCGTACAGGAAGTTGAGCTCTTCCAGGTCGCCGGCCTTGATGTAGCCCTGCAGCTCGGCTCCGGCGTGGCCCTGGAACGTGTCGGGCGGCGTGTCGGCCTGCAGCTTCGACTGCAGCAGCGCCTTGGCCTTGTCACCCGAGCCACCGGCGACGGCGGCGTCGAAGAACGTGAGCGTCGGGTTCTGCTGCTCGAAGATCTTCCGCATGGCCTGCAGACCGTCGGCCTCGCCCGGCCCGGTCCACCAGGAGAAGACCTCGACCTGCTGCTTGTCTCCGCCGGCGCCGGCGCTGGGTTGCGCCGCGGGATCACCACCACCGCCACAGGCGGACAAGCTCAGCACGCTTGCCATAGTGATCGCGGCGGCTGTCATCCACCGTCGTCTCATGCGCACACCATCCCTTCCCAAACCCCCGAGTTGGTGACTTGACAACGTTGTCAGTAGGGCCATCAACCCACTTTCCAGTCGGACCCGTCAAGCAGGTATGGGTAACAGGTCCGCATACGCGACGCCCATAGGAAACTGTCGGTGCCCGAGTCCACACTCTTCGTATGGCCGATGAGCCCCTCGAATTGGGCGAGATATCCCTGTCCGACTGGCACGCGCACAACGACACGATGGCCGAGATCGGTTTTCTCACCATCGCCAAGCGCCTCCCGTCCCTCGTCCGCCAGGCGATGAGCATGGCCTGGCGCGCCAGCCCCCGCGACACCGTCGCGACCATCGCCCTCAACCTGCTGGGCGGCCTCTTCACCGCCTTCGGGCTCCTGGCGACCACGGGCGTGCTCAACGCCCTGTTCAGCGAGGGGCCCACCCCCGACCGGGTGATCGCCGCGCTGCCCAGCCTGGCCCTGGTGGTCACCGCGGCGGCGCTGCGCACCGTGGTCCAGGCGGGCGCGGGCTGGGCGCAGTCCCGCCTCGATCCGCAGATCAGCCGCCAGGCCGAGGAGCGGCTCTACGGCCTGACCAGCCGCGTCGAGCTGGCCGCCTTCGACGACCCGGAGTTTCACGACGCTCTCGAACGAGCCCGGTCGCGCGGCGTGGCCACGGTCGACTCGGTCGTGACCACGGCCATCGACGTGGTGACGGCCGCCGTCGGCATCGCGGCCGTCGCCGGCGTGCTCAGCGTGCTCCACCCGATCCTGCTGCCGCTCCTGTTGCTGGCCGTGCTGCCGGACGCCTGGGCGGCGGTGCGCAGCGCCCGGATGCGCTACACGACCATGTTCTCGCTGATCCCCGCCATGCGGCGCAAGTGGATCATCTCCCAGCTGCTCGCCGACCGCGATCCGGCGGCCGAGGTCCGCTCGTTCACCATGCGGCGCTTCCTGCTGCGCATGTACGACGCGGTGGCCAAGGCCGAGCAGGACGTGATGCTCCGCCTGGCCAGGCGGCAGACCGTGGCCAGGCTCGTCGGCGAGGCGCTGGGCGGCCTCGGCAGCGCCCTGGTCTACGTCGCGCTCGGCGTGCTGCTCGCCCTCGCCGCGATCCCGCTCGCCGTGGCGGGCACCGCCGTGCTGGCCATCAGATCCGGCCAGACCTCACTGGCCAACCTCATGTACGCCACCAACCGGCTCTACGAGGACGGCCTCTACTTCACCGACTTCCTGGAGTTCTGCGCCGACGCCGAGCGCCGGCTGCCGGACCGGCGGCGGACCGCCACCCTCGACGGGTTCGAGCGGATCAGCGCCAAGGACGTCACCTTCACTTACCCAGGCTCCGACGAGCCCGCGCTGCACGGCGTGTCCGTCGAGATCAAGCAGGGCGAAGTGATCGCCTTCGTGGGCGAGAACGGCTCCGGCAAGACCACCCTCGCCAAGATCCTGTCCGGCCTGTACGAACCCGACACGGGCAGCGTCCACTGGGACGACCTCGACCTGCGTGAGGTCAGCCCCGAGGAGCTGCGCCTGCGCACGGCCGTCATCGCCCAGGACCACACCCGCTGGCCGCTCACCGCCCGCTACAACATCACGATGGGCACCGGGAAGGGCGAGGAGGCTTTGCACGCCGCGGCGGCCGTCGCGGGCGCCGACGAGGTGATCGCCGACCTGCCGAACGGCTACCGCACCCTGCTGGACCGGCGCTTCAAGGACGGCCACGAGCTGTCCGGCGGCCAGTGGCAGCGCGTCGCGGTCGCCCGCGGCTTCCACCGCGACGCCCGCCTGCTGATCTGCGACGAGCCCACGGCCGCCCTCGACGCCCGCGCCGAGCACGCCCTGTTCGAGCGCATCCGCGGCCACTCCGACGGCCGCACCGTGCTGCTGATCACCCACCGCCTGGCCAGCGTCCGCTACGCCGACCGCATCTACGTCCTGGACCACGGCAAGGTCACCGAACAGGGCGACCACGCGACCCTGATGGCCCTCAACGGCCTCTACGCCGAGCTCTACACCCTCCAAGCCTCGGCCTACCGATAGCGGCGTGGGCCGGCTTCCGCTGCCGTCAAGCCGCCTCGTCCGTGGAATCGGGAGCGGAAGCCAGCAGCACGCTGCCGGACTGGGTCTTCTCCTCGGGGAAGACCCACTTCCGGAACGCCCAGAAGCGGAAGACCATGGCGATCAGCGTGCCGATGACCTGCGCGCTCACGAAGTCGGCGATCTCCTGGGTCACCAGGCTCACGTCCGGGACCTCCAGGCGGAATGCGTACCGGGAGATCCATAGCGGCGCGGAGCTGAGCACCAGACCGACGCCACTGACCAGGAAGAACAGCGCCGCCTCGTGACGGCGCTCACGGCCGCCCCTGGTCCGGAACGACCATTCGCGATTCAACACGTAGGACACGATCGTCGCCACGAGCACGGCGATGACCTTCGCGGTCACCGGCTTCGGCTCCAGAATGGTGAGCTTCAGCCCATAGAACACCGTGTTGTCCACGAGGAACGCTGTGCCGCCCACCACCGCGAACTTCAGCCATTCACGGTGCTTCAGCGCAAGTGCGCGCAGCGGTCCCGGCAATCTCGCGAGTACTGCGTCGGCCATTCGGAGCACCCCCGATCTTCTCACCAGCCGGACCCCCTGATCGCAAGATTCACGGACCTGGCTTGCTTTGACCCAACGATCAGGTGCAGGTTGGTTCGACAGTATATAGTTAGCTGTCGTACTATTCTTCCTGGAACTTGTTCAGTGGCGAAGGAGCACAGCATGCGTACCTTGATCCGTGATGTTCGGGTCTTCGACGGCGAGCGCACCGTGCCTCGGGCGGATCTCCTGATCGTCGACGACCAGATCGCCGAGCCCGACGGGCAACCTGTGGACGTGGACATCGACGGCTCGGGCAAGACCGTGTTCCCTGGTCTGATCGACGCGCACACCCACGTCTCCGACGGCATGCTCGCCCAGGCGCTGACCTTCGGCGTGACCACCGAGCTCGACATGTTCTGCCTGCCGGGCAACCTGGCCAGGCAGCGCCGGCTGGCCGCCGACCATGATGACGTGGCCGACCTGCGCAGTTCGGGCATCCTGGCCACCGCCCCGCACGGCCACCCGAGCCAGATCATGACCGCCGAGTCAGGTGCGCTGGAGTGGCTGGGCGACGCGGTCGGGCCCTTCGCCACCATCGCGGAGGCGGACCAGGCCAAGGCGTTCGTGGCGGCGCGGCTGGCCGAGGGCATCGACTACCTGAAGATCGTGATCGACAACGGCGAGACGGCCGGACTGGACCTGCCGGTGCTCAGCCCTGACGTCGTCGCGGCTCTGGTCGAGGCCGGCCACGCGGCGGGGTTGACGACCATCGCCCATGTGGCGACGGCGGGCGATGCCACGATCGCGCTGAACGCGGGCATCGACGGGCTGGCCCACGTCTTTCACGACACCGTTCCCGAGGACCCCACCGTGGCCGAGCTGGCGGCGCGGGCCGCCTCCCAAGGCGTGTTCGTGGTCAGCACCCTGACCTACATCGAGACGATCAACCAGGACCCCGCGGGCGCGGAGCTCCTCCGGGACGAGCGCATCGCGGCCTGGCTGCCGGAGCGGGCCATGGTCGCGCTCGACCGAGACCATTCGGCCGTGCCCGTCCACCCGCAGGGCGTCGTGAACGCCCTGTACGCGGCCCTGACGCTGCACCGGGCAGGGGTGCCGCTCCTGGCCGGCACCGACGCCAACTTCTGGGCTCCACTGCACGGCGCCGCCATGCACCGCGAGCTTCTGCTGCTCACCGAGGCCGGGCTGAGCGCTGAGGAGGCGCTCGCCACGGCCACCAGCGTGCCCGCCCGCCACTTCAAGCTGACCGACCGCGGCCGGATCGCACCCGGGCTGCGCGCCGATCTCGTTCTGGTGGACGGCGATCCGACCCGCGCCATCACCGCCACCCGCGCCATCACCGACGTCTGGCGGCGCGGCGTCCGCCAGAGCCGCTGACCGGTGGCCGGCCTCGCCCTTGTCAGGAAGGCCGGCCGTCCAGAAGGCCACGCACGATCCGGGTGAGCGTCGCGGCATCCTCGGGCGTCAACCCGGCGGCGAGCCTGGCGAGATTGGCCGCGTGCTCGGTGAGCGCCGCGTCGATCACTTCACGTCCCTTGTCGGTGAGAACGACATGGAAGCTGCGGCGGTCTGCCGGATCCAGGCTCCGCTCGATCAGCCCGGCCGCCTCCAGCCGATCAAGCCGGTTCGTCATCCCGGCCCGCGACATCATCAGCACCGCCGACAGCTCTGACGGGATCATGGTGTACGGCGAACCCGACCGGCGCAGCGCGGCCAGCACGTCGAACTCGCCCTGCCGCAGACCGTGCCGTACGAAAACCTCCTCCACGGCCGCCTCGACCAGCCGCGTCAGCCGCGCGATGCGCGCGAACACCCCCATCGCCGACAGATCGAGATCGGGCCGCTCCCGCCGCCACTGCTCGAGGACGAGATCGATGGCGTCCTTGGGCTCGTTGCTCACCTACTGATTTTAGCTCGGACTATCAGGCCCTTGATTATCTCGCGCGATTCCGGCACTGGCAGGCTGAGAATCAGGCGAATCCATTCACTGGCGGGTGAGCAAGGGCCGCCGGCCCTACGCTGCCTCCGCCATGGTGCGGACTACCCGCACTTATAGGTGATGCGCATATGGTCCCTCAGGTCCGCCGGAGAGATGAATCCATCGGTGCGCTTGTTGGGCTGATTGAAGGAGTCTATGAAGGCGAACCAATAATCTTCACCCACGTTTTCCGCATGGGTCTTACCTGCTGCGACGGCCCGCAAGTCGGCCTTGCTCACCCGGCCGTCCCTGACGCCACCCATTGCCGCGTTGTCGATCACCCTGAAGTTCGTAGTGACGGCTTTGAGGTAGTCACAGGCCAGACTCGCCGTGGTCGTGGCGGCTTGGGCGGGGGCGGCCCCCGCGGCGAGGCCGAGCGCCATGATGCCGGCGGCGGCACCGGTAGCCGCTGCCGAACCCGATTCCAGCCGCTGCTGGCAGGCCTTGACCTGGACGGACGCGCCCCCACCGCCGACGCGATCGCGGGCACGGCCGCGAAGAGCGCCGCACGTTGATGGTACTCACCGTCAAAACCGGCCTGCTCTTCCCGCACGCGCTCCAGGCCATGCAGATCAAACGCCAGGCCAGGAACCTGAGAAGCACCTCTCCCGAGACGCCACCCGCCCACTGGCCCTACTCGGCCTCACCTGATCAACTGACTTCGCCGGAGCCCTGGGGGCGGCCCCCTCGCGGGCCGCCCCGTCCACTCATCCGGGTGCGCAGGTCAGGCGATCGCCGGCTCGCCGGAAGGGCGCGGCGCGTTCACCACCGGAGCCTCGTCGAGCGGCTGCGGCGGCGCGTTGAGCACCGCCTCGTCGAGACGCCCCTCGCCGCGGGCGACGAGGACCGGCACCACCATCTGTCCCGCGACGTTGGTCGCGGTGCGGATCATGTCGAGGATCGGGTCGATGGCCAGCAGCAGGCCGACGCCCTCGAGCGGCAGGCCCAGCGTGCTCAGCGTCAGCGTGAGCATGACGATCGCGCCGGTCAGACCGGCTGTCGCGGCCGAGCCGATCACGGAGACGAACGCGATGAGCAGGTACTCGCCGACGCCCAGCGGAATGTCGAACACCTGCGCCACGAAGATCGCCGCCAGCGCCGGATAGATCGAGGCGCAGCCGTCCATCTTGGTGGTCGCACCGAACGGCACGGCGAAGGAGGCGTAGTCGCGGTCGACTCCCAGCCGCTCGATCGTGACCTTCTGCGTCAGCGGCAGCGTGCCGACCGAGGAGCGGGAGACGAAGGCCAGCTCGATCGCGGGCCACGCGTTACGGAAGAACGTGATCGGGTTGACCTTGCCGACCAGTGAGAGCAGCGCCGGGTAGACGACCAGCAGGACGATGAAGCAGCCGACGTAGACGCCGAGGCTGAACTTGGCCAGCGGCGCGAGCAGGTCCCACCCGTACGTGGCGACCGACTTGCCGATCAGGCCGGCGGTCCCGATGGGGGCCAGGCGGATGACCCACCACAGCGCCTTCTGGACCAGTTCGAGGACCGAGCGGTTGAAGGTGACGAACGGCTCGGCCTTCTCGCCCAGCGCGAGGGCCGCCGCGCCGAGGACTATCCCCAGGAAGACGATCTGGAGGACATTGAGCTCGGTGAACGCCGTGACGATGTTCGTCGGGATGATGCCGGTGAGGAAGTCGACCCAGGATCCGACGTTCTCGGGCGCCTTCGCGCCCGCTGTGCTCAGGGTGACGCCCTGGCCGGGATTGATGATCAGGCCGAGGCCGATGCCGACGATGACGGCGATCAGCGCGGTGGCGAGGAACCAGAACAGCGTCTTGCCCGCCAGTCTGGCCGCGCCGTCGACGTTGCGAAGGTTCGCGACGCTGACCAGAACGGCGGTGAACACCAGTGGCGCCACTGCCAGCTTGAGCAGCTGGACGAAGATCGCGCCGACTTCGGTGAGGGTGGTGGCCAGCCAGGCGAGGTCCCAGATACGGGCGGCGAAGCCGAGGGCGGCTCCCACGACCAGGCCCAGCAGCAACTGCAGGGAGAAAGAGAATCTCTTCACGATGAGGAAGGCTCCGAAAAACGGCATGCCGGCAGAGGGCATGCGAAGAGGGGTGAGTCAGGGGGCGAGGGATCGAGCGCTACGTCCGGAGCGCGATCAGTGGCAGACGGAGCCGGTCAGACGACAGAGATCGATGTGCAGCCGCTCAACAAGCCACACAGACAGGACGGTGAACCTCACATGGTCACTAAGTCGTATGAAAGGGGCGAAATTCCCACTGCGCGAGTGATCTAGGTCACATGTCACTGCTTTTCCGATCGAAATTGCCCTATGGCCGGCATGAGCCGAGGCTCTTCCGATGTTCGTCAGCGCATCCCAGCTCAACACAGCGGACCAGAATCAGTCAAGACCTACCTATTTAATAGGTTAATGACTGAACGACTCCGACCCAGGGCACGTACGGCGGATCGACCCTGGCGGCCATCATGACGCCGACCTCACCGAAGCCGGCTTCCCACAGAGGCATGACCTGGGCGCATGTCGTGATCGACAGGCGCACTGTTCGCGCTCCTTCTGCCGCGACAGCGACAACCGGCCCGCTCGCCGCCTAGTGATCTCCCGCGGGTTCGAGTGCCTTCTCCAGAAGTTTCATCAGCTGAAGGAGCTCTCCGGGACTCAACCGAGCGAACGGGCTCAACGCCAGTGTCGCCGTGATCACCGTCTCCCGCGCGCGCCGCCCGCTCTCCGTCAGGGTCAGCACGCGTGACCGGCGGTCGGCGGGATCGACGGACCGCTCGACGTAGCCCCGATCGACGAGCTGGTTGGTGACGAAGCTGAGGTTGGGCGCATTGCAGAACAGTCGATCGGCCATCGCCTTCATCGACGGCGGCGCCTCATCCGGATCGATCATCCAGAGGGCCTGGGCGGGTCGCCTGCGTCAGACCCTGTTCGGCCACTACGGCGTCGATCCGGTCGCTGGTCAGCATGAACATCTCGTGATTCGCCACCACTACCGCTTCAAGGACGCTTCGGGTCATGGCCTCATCCTAGCCTTTGTACTTCGAGACTCGAAGTGTTACGTTGATTCGAGTCTCGAAGTAAAAGTGCGATCTTCGCCGGGGCCGTCACCGCGCCCCGTCCGCCCGAGGCACCCGCGAAGCCAATTCCGAGGTCGACAGGAAGCGATCGCCCATGCACGACTACTCGAACACCACAGCCCTGGTCACCGGGGCCTCGAAAGGACTGGGCGAGGCGTACGCGCGTGAGCTCGCCCGCCGAGGTGCGAACCTCGTCCTCGTCGCCCGCTCGGCCGATGCGCTCCGTGGCCTTGCCGAGCAGCTCCAGGCCACGCACCACGTCAGGGTCGACGTGATCGCCGCAGACCTCTCGGATCGGCACTCCCCGCAGGCGGTGGCCGACGAGATCAGGCGTCTCGGCCTGGCCGTGGACCTCCTGGTCAACAATGCCGGGATGGGATCGGTCGGCCCCTTCCTGAGCCGCCCTCTCGAACCCAATGTGCAGTCGGTCGAGGTGAACATCACCGCGCTGATGGGCCTGGTCCACCTTCTGGGCGCCGACATGCTCGAACGCGGTCGCGGCGGCATCATCAACGTCGCCTCCACGGCCGCCTTCCAGCCCATGCCCTATCAGGCGAGTTATGCCGCCACCAAAGCTTTCGTGCTCTCGTACACCGAGGCGCTCGCCGAGGAACTCCGAGGCACCGGCCTCCGCGTGATGGCGGCACATCCCGGGGCCACCGACACCGGATTCTTCAGCCGTACGACCGCCTCCATGGACCCGAAGGCGGACACCCCGGAAAGCGTCGCGGCGAACACGCTCGACGACTTCGCACGCGGCCGGTCCGCCTCCTATCCCGGTCGCGCCTTCAATCGCGCCGGGACCTGGGCGGCGCGCCTGCTGCCACGGGCCACGGTCGCCCGGATCACCGGCGGCCTCAACCGCAAGGCCGGATTCCAGGACGTCAGCGATCTCGACCCGGCCACGTCATGACACCAGGACCTGTCAGAAAAGAGCGGATGACCGCGCTGAATGAGCCGCTGCACCTGCGCAACGGCGCCCCGCTGAAGAACCGGATCGCGAAGGCCGCGATGGAGGAGCTGCTCGCCGCGCCTGGCCAGCTTCCTGGCGACGAACTCGTCACGCTCTATCGGCGACTGGCCGCAGGCGGTGCCGGGCTTCTGATCAGCGGGCACGTCATGATCGATCGCCGGGCGGTCGCGCACCCCGGAGACGTCGTGCTGGAGCAGGACACGCCTCTCGAACCGTTTCGCCGCTGGGCGGCCGCCGGGCAGTCGGCAGGCGGACAGATCTGGATGCAGATCAACCACCCCGGGCGGGTCATCCCGAAGGACCTCGCCGACATCACCTGGGCCCCGTCCGCGGTCCCGATCGACCTCGGCGGACTCTCCGGCATGTATTCAACGCCACGGCCGATGACCGCCCTGGAGATCGAGGAGACGGTGGCACGTTTCGCGGTGACGGCGCGGCTGGCGCAGCGGAGCGGGTTCGACGGGGTCGAGATCCACGCCGCACACGGCTACCTGCTGTCCCAGTTCCTGTCCCCGCTGGTGAATCGGCGTACCGACAGTTGGGGCGGCAGCCTGCCCAACCGCGCCCGGATGCTGCTCGATGTCGTGGGCGCGGTACGCCGGCGCGTCGGCACGGGTTTCGCGGTCGCGGTGAAGCTGAACTCCGCGGACTTCCAACGCGGTGGATTCGACACCGACGACGCCCGAGACGTGATCAAGATGCTCGCCGATGCCGGGGCTGACCTGGTCGAATTGTCCGGCGGCAGCATCGAGAGCCTGGTCACCGCGGGCTTCCCCGCAGACGGGCGCACCCTGGCACGAGAGGCGTACTTCCTGGAGCTCGCCGAGCGGCTCGTCGCCTCCTCGCCACTGCCGCTGCTGCTGACCGGCGGAATCCGGCGACGCGCGGTCGCCCAGCAGGTGATCGACTCCGGCGTTGCCGTCGCCGGCATGGCCACAGCGCTGGCCGTCGCTCCCGACCTGCCCGAGCGGTGGCTCGCCGGGACCGACGCCCAGGCCCACCCGCCCCGCACCCGCATCCGGCACAAAGCCTTCGCCGCCGCGGCCGTCCAGGCCGCTACGTCGCGACGGCTCGCCCGCCTCGGCGCGGGCAAGCCGGCCCGGACCCCCTATCCGCCGTCCATCGCGCTCCTCCTCGACCGGCTCATCCGCGCCCGGCGGCGACGCGGCTATCTGAAGTGGCGCACGACCGGCTGACGAAGGACGACTCCCCACGGCCTGGCGATTTCGCCGGTCTCCTGCCACTCCCCGTAGGTCGTGGTGAACTCGGAGTCGTCGGAACTTTCCAGGTCAGGACGAACTTCGTCGGGCGGTTGTGCCCGAAAGCCCTGCCGGGCCTTCGGGCATCGGCAGGCTGAGGATCAGCCGCAGTAGAGGTCCATTTGTTGCCTCAGGTCATGGCGCGTGATGTAGCCGTCGGCGGTGGATCCGGGCCGATTGTGGTGGTCCAGAGCATCGAACCAAGAGCTTCTCCCCACCGTGCCCGCAGCCTGCTGCAGCAGAGGGGACGCGCCGTTCTTACCCGCTGCGGCGGCCCGATGCCGGCAACGGTGGCGGTGGCGGCAGTGGCGAGAACCTTACGCATGTCCATCGTTTCCCTTATCTGGTCGTCACCCACACTCAGCGGATGTGCAGTGTTCGATGCAGGGAGAACACGTGAAGTTCGGCACAAAGATGCGACATAGATCACGGAACTACAGGCTCGTCCAACGACGGAGTTTCTCAGGGTTGCGTACCACCCAGATGTGCTTGATCCGGTCGCCCGCGACCTCGAACGCGAACACCGTCACGGTGACGCCGTCTTGCTGAGCCACCAGACCAGGCTGACCGTTGACCGTACGCTCCACGAGCGTCATGCTGCCGGGCCTCCGGTCGGCGATCTCGACCCAGGCGTGCGCGATCTGCTCGGCGCCTTCGATGGGACGCAGGAAGGTGATGGCGAGGCCGCCGCCGTCGGCGATCGCCGTGGCGTCGGGGTCGAGCAGGCCGATCAGGGCGTCGATGTCCTTGGCCTCCCATGCCTGCTTGAAGTCCCTGACGATGCCGGCCTGCTGGGCTGTCGGACTCGCGGGGCCCCGCGAGTCGCGAAGGCGGCGGCGAGCCGAGGAGGCCAGCTGGCGGCATGCCGCCGGAGTCCGGCCGACGATCTCGGCCACTTCGGCGAAGGAGTGGCAGAAGACATCGTGCAGGATGAACGCGACGCGTTCGGCCGGGGTCATCGATTCGAGCACGACCAGGAAGGCCATGTTGACCGACTCATCCAGAGTGACCCAATCGGCCGGGTCGACGGTCGCACCGCCCGGCCGCCCGCCGATCCACTCCGTACGCTCGGACAGCGGCTCGGGGATCCACTCGCCCACATACCGCTCCCGCCTCGCGCGCGCCGAGCCGAGCACGTCCAGGCAGATGCGGCCGGCGACCCTCGTCAGCCAGGCGCCGGGGGACTCGATGGCGTCCTGCTGCTGCCGGGACATGGCGTACCAGCGGGCGTAGGTCTCCTGTACGACATCCTCGGCATCGGCCAGGGAACCCAGGAGCCGGTAGGCGAGATTGATCAGCTGACGCCGCTCGCCCGTGATCGCCCTCAGGCCGGGATCGGGCCGACCGTGTCCTGCCTCGGATGGGGTGGTCATGGTGTCGGCGGCTCCCTTGGTCGCATCTGCCCTCACCTGTTCGACGAAATAGCGCGCCGACCTGTGAGGTCGGCGCGTCGCCTGACATTCCGGGGGGCTGTGTCGTCGTACTGCCGAAACAGCACATCATCCAGCGGACAGGAAACTCAGCGACATCATGACCACCTCAATGCCGATGTCATCGTTCGCCGACCCAGCATCCGCACAGCGCCTGGAGCGGGCGGCCGCCGCGCTGACGGATCATGGTTTCACCGTGGAGATCCTCGACGACGTCGCCGCCGCGCATACCCGCATCAAAGAGCTGATTCCGGAGGGCGCCAGCGTGTTCACCGGGGCCAGCGAGACCCTCCGCCTGTCCGGCATCGAGGAGGACATCACCACCAGCGGGCGCTACGACGCCGTCAAGCCACGCGGCCTGGCCATGGACCGCACCACCCAACTGCGCGAGATCTGGCGGCTGATGGCCACCCCCGACGTCATCGTGGGCAGTGTCGCCGCGGTCACCGAAACCGGCTCCCTGGTGGTCGCCTCGGCCAGCGGAAGCCAGTTGCCCGGCTACGCGGGCGCCGCCGCCCACGCGATCTGGATCGTCGGGGCGCAGAAGGTGGTGCCCGACCTGCCCACCGCGCTGCGCCGCATCGAGGAGCACTGCCTCCCGCTGGAGAACGACCGCGCCATGAAGGTCTACGGCAAGCCCAGCGCCCTCAACCGCCTTCTCATCCTCAACGCAGAACCCCAGCCCGGGCGCGGCACCGTCCTGCTGCTCCGCGAAACCATCGGATTCTGAACCACGAGCTTGGGGACCCAACACGTCGGCACCGCGCTCCTTGCGCGACGGCCCGCACAAGAGAGCCGTCGCCGCAGGTCACGGCGGGCATGTGACACGTCGCGTAACCCCGGAGAGTGCCCGGCGCCACACCGGCGCCGGGCACTCCGGGTCCGCGGCCACGCCCGCGCCGCCGCGACTCGTCAGGGCACGAGGTCGGCCACGCCCTTGCCGCTTGCGATGTCGAACGGCACAGAGACCTGGTCGTGCGCGATCAGCCAATGGTCGTCGGTCTTCCGGAAGCAGAACGTGGCCCGGACCCACATGCCACTCGTCGCCGCCCCGTTCTTCAGCGTGCCGCTGAGCCGACCGAAACCGTGGCCGAATGCCACGTCATCGCCCACGGTGAGTGTCAGGTCGCGAAACTCATAATGCACATCCTCGAAGAGCGTGAACACCTTCGTCCAGTTCTTCAGCTTCGCCGCTATCCCTACGTGCTGCAGCGGCGGCTCGACGTCGAAGGAGACGACGTCTGTCGCGTAAAGCCGCCTCAGGCCCTCGAGGTCCTTGGCGCAGATTCCTTCGACGATCTTCTCGATCTGCTGCCTGATCTTGGCTTCGTCTACCTCGCGGTGCGCAGACATCGCTCCCCATCACTTCCCATCGGTGCGGAATCTTGGCATGTCACCAGTTCGACGACACAGCACCCTGGAATGTCAGGCCGCAACCGCGCCTCGGCGGCCCATGAACTCCGCCATGATCGGGAAACAGTCAGCTCAGCTTTCTACGGTGCTCGCCCGCCGCGCAGACCCTCAGGCGGCCACCTGGTCTGGGACAAATGGCACGCCACCGCCGAGGACCTCGTCGAATTGCTGGTCGGCCTGCTCCCCCTGGCCCCCTGACCTCGCCCGGTCAGGCACTCTGCCGAGCTTCGCGGCCCGTTTTGGGGCGAACCTGCTGGATCCGCTGTTTCGTGAGACCGAGCAGTTGTCCGATGTCACCGTCGGACAGGCCTTGCCGGTGCAGTTGTGCGACACGCTCTTTCAGGGTGCGCGTGTAGTCATCGGCGATCGCAGCGGCCCGGCGCTGAAGCTCGGCGAAGTTGTCGAGATCGTTTGGTGACAGGCCGTCCAAGGAGTAGTGGTAGACGGGTGTGGGGGGCTGGTCTCGGTCAGGGAACAGGAAGGGCAACGCTTCGGCTATATCGCCGTACAGTTCCTTCAGCGAGTGAGCGGATATTCCTCCGGCGGCACCATCTATATGAGCCAGCCATAGCTTGCCGGCCATGGTGACGCGGACATCAACGGTGTTCGCGGCCATCAGTCCTCCAGCCAGTCAGCCCCGAACAGGTGCGCGAGCCCCCGTTCGAGTAAGTCCACCAGCATCGGCGTCTCGGCAGGATACAACGGGACGATCGCCCGGGCAGCGACGCGACCCTCGGCGTCCCACAGAAGCAGGAAACGTTGTCGCCTGGTCGTCTCGGACCAGTCGCAGCGCAGTCCCCGCCGGCGCGAGAGCATGGCGATGCGGTCGCGGATGGCCGCGTGATCGTCTCGTTCCACCACACGCGGCAGACTATACCTCTTGTCTAACGCGACAAGAGCCATTGTCGAATTGATCGTTATGTGAGTTTCGTGCGTTCAACTCCTCCACCAGGCGAAAGGGCGACGGGGTCAGGCCAGGGCGGCCTGGAGGATGGCGCGGGCGATGGCGGCTGTGGGGCCGGGGCGGTCGAGGACTACGGCCACGGCCACCTCGGGGGCTCGGGCGGGGGCGAAGGCGGTGAAGACGGTGGGCGATCCTATGGAGGCCAGCGCCACCGCCGTTTCGCGGCTGTGCGGTCGGGGGCGGGTGGTCATCATGGTGGTCAGTTGGCCGGCCATGGCGGGGCTCATGGCCGTGCGGTAGGGGGACGGGCCTGCTCTGTCGATGGTGGAGCCGCCGGGCAGACGCGCCTGTTCCACCAGGTACGGGCGCATCAGCGTGCCGTCGTTGGCCACGGTCGCCGCGAGCATCGCGACCATGAGCGGGGTGACCCGGACACCCGAGGTGCCGGGGGCGGCCAGGGCGGTGCCCGGCCGGTCCAGGGACGACGACGGATAGGTGCTGGCCGCCACCGGCAGCGGGACCGTCAGCGCGGTGTTGAAGCCGAACGCCTCCGCCTGGTCCCGCAGGGCGTCCCGGCCGAGGGACAGCCCGAGGTCGGCCAGGGCCGTGTCGCAGGAGTGCCGGAAGGCCTGGGACAGCGTCGGACGATCCATCCCGCAGTGCGGGTTCAGGTGGGTGGACGGGATGTGGCCGCCGGTGGTGAGGGCGGTGGCCGCGGTGATGAGCCTGGACGCGGCGCCCGGTGGATAGGTGCGGTCGAGGGCCCGGTTCAGCAGCGGCTCGGCCGGGTGGTGGCGCAGCCGGGCGTCCGTCTCGGCCAGGGCGGCGGGGTCGAAGGTGGCGTAGGCGTTCGGGTCGTAGGACGGGTAGGTGGCCAGGGCGAGGATGGCGCCGGTGGCCGGGTTGAGGGCGACGGCGGCGCCGGGGCGGCCGGTGGCCTTGAGGCTGCGGTAGGCCGCCCACTGGACGCGCTGCCTGACGGTGAGCCGGATGTCGGCGCCCTGCGCGGTGCCCTCCCTGAACAGCGACTGCAGCTTCACCCGGGTGTCGTCGCCCGACAACACCGCCTCCCGGGCCCGCTCGATGCCGCCGGCGCCGCGCGGGGACACATGCCCGGTGATGGGGGCGTACATCTCGCCGTGCGGATAGAAGCGTCGATAGCGGTACGGTCCGCCGCCGGTCTCGCGGCTGACGGCGACGGCGGCGCCGTCGTAGGTGACGATGGCGCCGCGCGGCTGGCCGAACCTGGCGATGAGGGTGCGCTCGTTGCGCGGGTCGGCGTTGAGGTCTCTCGACCCGAACGCCTGGACCAGGGTGAGGTGCGCCAGCAGCGCGAACAGCATCCCCGCGCACGTTCTCGCTACGCGGCGCAGTGGGATGTTGATCCGTCTCGCTCTGGGCCCGGCCATCAGCTCCTCCCGAGGGGACCGTCGTCTTGAGGCGACGGGAGAATCGGGAGCGGGAGTGGCGCCAAGGCCTGGGCGTACCCTGACCTGTCAGGTTCGCGCATCATGGATGTCCTTCCAGGTTTTGTCGGCGCCGGCCGCTATCGTGGTGGTGTCGTTACCGAACGTGATGGGAGGTGAGTGTGCGCAGGTCGTGGAAGTTCCTGCTGCGCCCCACCGCCCGGCAGGCGGCGGCGCTGGCGGCGTGCGTGGAAGACCACCGGCAGCTCTATAACGCCGCCTTGGAGCACCGCCGCACCGCCTACGCCAAGGCGGGAGTGAGCGTCCGCTACGGCGACCAGTCGGCCGAGTTGAAGCACATCCGCGCCGACGACGCGGGCGGGCAGGGCCGGTGGTCGTTCTCCTCCCAGCAGACCACCCTGCGCCGGCTCGACAAAGCGTTCCGCGCCTTCTTCGAGCGCGTGAAGACTGGACGCACCCCCGGTTTCCCGCGGTTCAAAGGACGTGGCCGATTCGACACGGTGGCCTGGCCGAAGGACGGCGACGGCTGCCGGTGGGACTCCCAGCCGCAGCACCCCACCGCGACCTACGTGCGGCTCCAGGGCATCGGACATGTCCGGGTGCACCGGCACCGCCCGGTCCGGGGCCGGGTCAAGACGATCAGCGTCAAACGGGAAGGCTCCCGCTGGTACGTGGTGCTGTCGTGTGACAAGGTGCCCGCAGAGCCGCTGCCCGCCACGGGTGCGATGGCAGGCATCGACCTGGGCGTGGCCTCGCTCGTCACCACCTCCGACGGCGGCCAGGTGGCCAACCCGCGTCACCTCGCGGCCACCGCCGGCCGCCTCGCGACCGCCCAGCGCGACCTGGCCCGCAAGAAACGCGGGTCCCAGCGCCGCCGCAAGCAGGTGGCACAGGTCGCCGCGCTGCACGCCAAGGTGCGCAGGCAGCGCCTCGACGGCGCGCACAAGGCCGCACTCGCGCTGATCCGCGCCTACGACGTGATCGCGCACGAGGACCTGCGGATCACCAACATGACCCGCTCGGCGTCCGGCACGGTCGAGCAGCCCGGCCGCAACGTCGCGCAGAAGTCCGGCTTGAACCGGAGCATCCTGGACGCGGGCTGGGGGGTGTTCCTGACGATCCTGTCGCACAAGGCTGAAAGCGCCGGTCGCAAGCTGATCGCGGTGAACCCCGCCCACACCTCCCGCACGTGCGCCCACTGCGGGCATCGTGCTGCGGAGAACCGCCTCACTCAGGCCGAGTTCGCCTGTACGGCGTGCGGGCATACCGCGCACGCCGACGTGAACGCGGCGGTCAACATCTTGAGGGCAGGGCTTGCCCTTCGCCAGGCTGCGCAAGCGGCTTAGCGAGAAGCCGCTCTCTTCAGGGAGCGGAGGAGTCACGGGTCACGGTTCTAGCAACCGGCCCGCCAACGCAGAGCTACAACACGCTGCGGTAATAGGAGATCTTGTTGCTGATGTAGCGCTTGCGCTCGATCAGGTTGGCGATCTGGCCCTCGACGCGGCGGTCGTGCTCCTCCAGCAGCCTGACCCGGTCGGCCACGGTGTGGTCGCCGGCGCGGACCAGCTCGGCGAAGCGCAGCATCTCGGCGATCGGCATGCCGGTGTCGCGCAGGCACCGGATCGTACCCAGCCAGCCGATGTCCTCCTGGGTGAACCGGCGCTGCCCGGCGGCGTTGCGCTCGACGCGCTCCAGCAGGCCGATCTTCTCGTAGTAGCGCAGCGTGTCCAGGGTGAAGCCGGTCTCTTCGACCACTTCGGCAGGTGTGTAGACGCTCACGGTTCCCGAGCATCCCACCTGGAGCGCACTCCAGGTCAAGCCATACGGCTTTTGTACCGAAATATGCCCATATATCCAGTAAGACTGACTGCTTGACATGGAGCGCACTCCAGCTTTCACAGTCTTGGCCATGAACATCGCACTCGGCACCATCCCCTTCGGCACCACCGTCGACGAGCATGACACCTTCGCCATTCTCGACCGCTTCGCCGAGGCCGGCGGGACCATGCTGGACACGGCCGACAATTACCCGTTCTGGGTCGAGGGCTGCACCGGCGACGAGAGCGAGGCGGCCATCGGCTCCTGGCTGGCCGCCCGCGGCAACCGCGACCAGATGTTCCTGAGCACCAAGGTCGGCGCCCGGCCGATCGTCCCCGGCGACAGGACGCTGGACAGGACCGAAGGCCTGTCGGCCGCCGCCATCGACCAGGCCATCGAGGGCAGTCTCCGCAGGCTGGGCACCGACCACGTCGACCTCTACTGGGCGCACATCGAGGACCGCTCGGTCCCTCTGGAGGAGACCTTGGGGAAGTTCGACGAGCTGGCCCAGCACGGCAAGATCGGCCGCGCGGGCGCCAGCAACCTGCCCGCCTGGCGCCTGGAGCGGGCCAGGAACGTCTCGGCCGCCAACGGCTGGCTGCCCTACACCCATCTGCAGCTGCGCCACACCTACCTGCGCCCGCGCCCGTACACCAGGCCGGTCGAAGGAGGCCACACGATCACCACCGACGACCACCTGGCCTACGTACGCGAGCACGACGTGACGCTGTGGGCGTACAACACGCTGATGTTCGGCGCCTACACCCGCGACGACCGCCCGATCGCGGAGATGTACGACCACCCCGGCACCACGCGGCGGCTCGCCGTCCTGCACGAGGTGGCGCGGGAGCTGGGCGCGACGCCGAACCAGGTGGTGCTGGCCTGGCTGCTGGCGGACGGGCACGTGCCGATCGTCGGCGTCAGCACGCTCGCCCAGCTGGAGGAGGCCATCGGCGGGGCGGACCTGAAGCTGGACGACGAGCTGAAGGCCCGCCTCGACGCCCCGTGCTGATCACGCCTCGACGCCCCGTGCTGATCAGGCGTGCTGACCTGCCGTGCTGATCAGCACGGCAGGTGGTCGGCCAGATAGCGGCGGACGAGCTGCTTGCACTCGTCGACCAGCTCGGGATCGCCGTCAGGGTCCGCCCGGAAGGCGAGCTTGAGCACCGCGTCCGCGGCCTCGACCGCCACCAGGATCGCGCGGTCGAGGCCGCGCTCCATGGGAACGCCGAGCAGGTCGGTGCTGAGCGCGCGCAGGCGGTCGGCGACGACGGCGTTGTTCTCCAGCGCCGCGTCGAGCATGCGGTTGGTGCCCTCGATGGCCGGGCCGCCGGGCGCGCGCAGCACCTCGCCGAAGTCCACGACGCCGAACCCCGGGGTGCTCCGCTTCATCGCCACGAACTCGTCGATGGCCAGCTCCACCAGGTCGGTCCAGTGGCCGAGCTCGGCGGCGGCGATGCGCTCGGCCACCCGGCCGAGGAACGCCTCCAGGTTGCGCAGCGCGAGGGCGCGCACCAGGCCCTGCTTGTCGGGGAAGAACTGGTAGAAGGTCCCGATCGGCACCTCGGCCCGGCGCGCGACCTCCTTGGTGGTCAGCGACTCATAGCCGATCTCGTCGAGGAGGAGCGCGCACTCGTCGAGCATTCGCTCCACCCGCTCCACGCTGCGACGCTGGGCGGGGCGGCGGCGCAAGGTACTCGTCATGCCCCCATCCTGGCTCATTACCCGCAAGTAACCGCGGCCCGGTTAACATGAGCCGTACTCGCCTAGGATTGAGGAGCCCGCGATGTTCCTATGGGGCACGGCCACCGCCGCCTACCAGATCGAGGGCGCCGCGAGCGAGGACGGCAGGGCCCCGTCCATCTGGGACACCTTCTCCCACCAGCCCGGTCGCACCAGGGACGGGCACACCGGGGACGTGGCCTGCGACCACTATCACCGGTGGGCCGAGGACGTGGCCCTGATGGCGGAGCTGGGGGTCAACGCCTACCGCTTCTCCGTCTCCTGGTCTCGGGTACGGCCCGGCGGAGTCGCCAATCCCCAGGGGCTCGACTTCTACGAGCGGCTGGTGGACGGGCTGCTCGCGGCCGGGATCACACCGGTGCCCACGCTGTTCCACTGGGACCTGCCGCAGTCGGAGCAGGATCGCGGCGGCTGGCTGAGCCGCGACACCGCCCACCGCTTCGCCGACTACGCGGCCCTGGTGGCCGAGCGGCTGGCGGACCGGGTGGCGATGTGGATCACGCTCAACGAGCCGTTCGTGCACATGGCCTTCGGTCACGCGCTGGGCATGCACGCCCCGGGCCAGGCCCTGATGCTGGACGCCCTGCCCGTCGCCCACCACCAGCTCCTCGGCCACGGCCTGGCGGTGGGCGCGCTGCGCGCGGCGGGCGCCGAGCAGGTGCTGATCACCAACAACTGCACCCCGGTCTGGCCGGCGTCGGACTCCGAGGAGGATCTGGCCGCCGCCGAGGCGTACGACATCCTGCACAACCGCCTCTTCCTCGACCCCCTCCTTCTCGCGACATATCCGGACTTGTCGGCGTACGGACCCCTGGACTTCGTCCGCGACGGCGACCTCGCCACCATCGCGGCCCCCCTGGACGGCCTCGGCGTCAACTACTACAACCCCACCCGGATCGCCGCCCCCACCGAGGCGGGCCTGCCCTTCACCGACGCCGGCATCACCGGCCACCCCACCACCGCCTTCGGCTGGCCAGTGGTCCCCGACGGCCTGCGCGAGCTCCTCGTCGGCCTGCGCGCCCGGTACGGCGAGACGCTGCCCCCGATCTACGTCACCGAGAACGGCTGCTCCCAGCCCGACGTCCCCTGCCCGGACGGCACGATCGACGACCAGGCCAGGATCGCCTTCCTGGACGAGCACATCCAGGCCGTACGACGCGCCCAGCGGGAGGGCGTGGACGTACGGGGCTACTTCGTCTGGTCACTGCTGGACAACTTCGAGTGGGCGGAGGGCTATCACCAGCGTTTCGGCCTGGTCCACGTGGACTTCGAGACACTGCGCCGCACCCCGAAGGCCTCCTACGCGTGGCTCCAGGGCTACCTGCGAGCCCTCTAGAACACCGAGACGTGCACGTGGTCGTAGTGGTTGGCCGTGACGCCGCCGCGGTCGGACATGGGGTCCCAGCCGCCGCCCGAGCGGATGTCGTAGTAGCGCTGCTTCCAGATGATGTACATCACCCCGAGCCGCGAACCGTTCTTGATCAGGTAGTCCGCCAGCGCGTCGCCGCGGTCGGCCTCGCCGCCGCTGGCCATGCCCCGGGAGATCATGAAGTCGCAGGCCCGCCCCTTGCCGTGCTCCCCCGGGTCACCGGGTCGCAGGCAGCCGACCCCGTAGGGCATGGGGAAGTTCTGCATGACCTCGGCCCGCATCGAGATCAGGCGCTGGGTGAGGCCGCTGGCGCCGCCGGGCTGCTGGAAGCCGTACTTGGCGAGCAGTCGGTCCATCTCGCGACGCCTGCTCTGCAGCGTCTTGATCTCCTTCTGGAGCTTCTTGATCTTGTCGTTGGCGGCCAGCTTGGCCTTCTTGGAGTCCTGGATGAGCCGCTCGACCTCGGCGACCCGGGCGGCCCGCTCGACGGCCATGTGATTCATGTTGGCGGCGTTGCCGAGCGCCTTGTGGGGGTCGGTGCCGAGGCTCAGGAGCTGGGTGGGGTCCATGGGGCCGAGCATGTAGGCGGTCGTGGCGAGCTCGGCCACTTCGTTCCGGGCCGCGTTCAGCCTGCTGGTCAGCGAGCCGGAGGTGGTCACGGCCTTCCTCGCCTGGACCCGTACCTCTTCCAGGCTCTGGATCTGGCCGCGATAGCGGTTGTTGAGCGCGGCCGCCTGCTTGGTCAGCTTGCGCAGCGAGGTGGGGCTCGGGTCCGCCGACGCGGCCTGCGGGGTGGGGATCGCGAACAGCCCGGCAAGGACGACGGCACTCACGGCCATGCGCCCTGCTCTCACGCCCGTCCTCCCCTAGTAGACGGATCGAAACTATAGAAGATGATCTTGATCGCTGTCATCTGAACAGGCGAACTCATGCCCCTTTGACGAAGAATGTCAATACTTGTCTGATCTAAGCTCCAGATAAGTTTGGGCCTTGCCAAGATCGGAACATCGGTTTGAGATGGCGATCGAACTCGTCTCTGCGAAGGGGCAGACCCGTGTCTCGATCATTGAAGATTCTCACCGCCGTCGTCCTCGGCTTAGGCACGTCCATGGTGGGCCTGGAAGCCCAGGCCGCCGTGGACCCTCTACCACCCAGTGACCGGATAGAGCTCTACCAGCTCGACAGCCCGCTCGGCACCGGACAGTCCCTCCGGGAAAAGGGCTTCGACGTCGTCCAGCAGGAGATCAAGGACGGCAAGGAGCACGTCGAGCTGACCGCCGCCCAGGAGGACCTCGCCGGGCTGAAGAAACTCGGCCTCAAGCCCGAGCCCGTCCGCAACCCCCAGGGCCAGACCCAGCTGGAGGCGGCCAGGGCCCAGGCCGCGAGCGGCTACACCGTCTACAAGTCCTACTCCGAGCCCGGCGGCATCGCCGACCAGCTCAAGGCCATCGCCGACGCCAACAAGGACGTCGTCAAGCTCACCTCCATCGGCAAGTCCGTGAAGGGCCAGGACATCCTCGCCGTCAAGGTGTCCAAGCTGGCCAGGGTGCTGCCCGACGGCCTCAAGCCCGCGGCCCTCTACTCGGCCACCCAGCACGCCCGCGAGTGGATCTCCACCGAGGTGGACATGCGGCTGCTGAAGTACGTGGTCGCGAACAAGAACTCGCTCAGGGACCTGCTCAACAAGACCGAGCTGTGGTTCGTGCCCGTCGCCAACCCCGACGGCTACGACTTCACCTTCACCGAGGGCAACCGCCTGTGGCGCAAGAACCTGCGTGACGTGAACGGCGACGGCCGGATCACCACCGGCGACGGCGTCGACCCCAACCGCAACTTCCCCTCGAACTTCCACTACGACGAGGAGGGCTCCTCCTCCATCCCGAGCAGCGAGACCTACCGCGGCGCCGGCCCGGCCAGCGAGCCGGAGACCAGGGCGATGGACGGGCTGCTGCGCCGCGTCAAGTTCGAGACGCAGCTCAACTACCACTCCTACGGCCCGCTGCTGCTCTACCCGGCCGGCTACCAGATCGCCACCGAGACGGCGGACAACCCGATCTACGAGGCGCTGACCGGTACCGACGCCGAGCCCGCCGTCCCCGGGTACGACCCCGACCTCGGCGCCGAGCTCTACACCACCAACGGCGACACCAACGACCACGCGCACCGCAAGTACGGCACCCTGTCGTGGACGCCGGAGCTGAACGAGGGCTGCGAAGGCTGCGGCTTCGTCTTCCCCGACGACGAGGCGCTGGTGCAGGCGGAGTTCGAGCGGAACCTGCCGTTCGCGCTGGACATCGCCAAGTCCGCGGTCAACCCGGTGGAGCCGGTCAGCCACCTGGGCAACGAGACCCCCGACTTCGTCCTCGACCCCTTCGAGCTCAGCCACGGCCGGACCCAGGTCGTCCAGGTCAACGCCAAGCGCAAGCTCGGCCCGGTGCTGCTCAACTACCGGATCAACGACGGCCGTAAGAGGACCGCGCTGACCAGGGAGTGGCAGGGCGGCGAGCGCTACGGCGGCGGCTACGACCGCTACTACCACTGGATGCGCGGCACGATCACCGGAGCCAGGCCGGGCGACACGGTCGAGGTGTGGTTCACCTCGCTCGGCAAGAAGAGCGAGGAGTTCACGTACAAGGTGTCGACCGACATCGGCGGCAAGGTGCTCGTGCTGGCCGCCGAGGACGTCACGGGCGTCAGCCCCGCCCAGGGCGTGACCGAGGCCAAGTACGCCGACGACTACGTCAAGGCGCTCGACGAGGCCGGTCACAGCTCCGACGTGTACGACGTCGACAAGCAGGGACGCAAGGCCCCGCACCCGCTGGGCGTGCTCAGTCACTACAAGGCGGTGATCTGGGAGACCGGCGACGACATCATCCCCCGCAGCGCGGGACAGGTGCCCGGCACCACCTCCAAGGTGGGCGTGGACACCGAACTGGCCGTCCGCGACTACCTGAACGAGGGCGGCAAGATCATGCACTCGGGCAAGTATCCGTCGTACGCGGCCAACGCCAACGGCTCCTACTTCTACCAGCCCGACCAGCCGGCGCAGCCGGAGTGCGCGGAGCCGAACGACCCGCCGTGCATCCCGGTGTTCAACGACTTCCAGCAGTACTGGCTGGGCGCGTACGTCTTCTTCGACAACGCCGGCAGCGACCCGGCGACGAACCAGCCGTACGGGCTCAACGGCGCGTCCGGCGCGTTCGACGGCTTCACCGGCACGCTGGAGCCCGACATGCACACCAACTCGTTCGTGGCCACCTCGGCGATCCTGCCGGCGGATCAGTTCCCGCTGTTCGCCAGCTCCGCGCCGATCAAGTGGGCTCGGCCCGGCGGCCCGTTCGATCCGCACACCGGCTCGTGGGACGTCTACAGCGGCATCGCCGACGTCTCCTGGAAGCGGCTGACCAAGACCGTCGACCTGACCGGCAAGAGCGCCGGCGACCTGTCGTTCTGGACCTCCTACGACACCGAGGCCGCGTGGGACCACCTGGTCGTGGAGGCGCGCACGGCGGGCGGCGACGACTGGACGACGCTGCCCGACGCCAACGGCCACACCACGCAGGCCACCGGCGACAGCTGCGCGTCCGGGTGGAGCTCGATCCACCCGTTCACCCAGCGCTACCAGGGCCCGAACTGCGAGTCGACCGGCACCTCCGGCGCGTGGCACGCGGCCTCGGGCAACTCCGGCGGCTGGCAGCAGTGGAAGATCGACCTGACTCCGTACGCGGGCAAGCAGGTCGAGCTGTCCATCTCGTACATCAGCGACTGGGGCACCCAGGGCGCGGGGATCTTCCTCGACGACTTCGCGCTCACGCTGGACGGCGCAGTGGCCGAGGAGACCTCGTTCGAGTCCGACCTGGGCGGCTGGGCCGTGGCGGACGCTCCCGAGGGCACCTCGCCGTCGATCAACAACTGGGCCCGTACGGACCAGGTCTTCGAGGAGGGCGGCGGCATCGTCACCAAGGACACGGTCTACCTGGGCTTCGGCGCGGAGAGCGTGACCAGCCAGGAGGCGCGCACCGACCTCGTCAAGCGGTCGATGCGGCACCTGCTGGGCGATCCCCGCTGATCTCCCCCTGACATCCCGCTGATCGCTGAGGGGGGCACGGCACGCGGTGCCGTGCCCCCCTCTTGCGCACATGACCAGAACATGGTTCGGTCGCAGGGAGGCACGGACGACCACGGTTCGCGGGAGGCCATGACATGCGCCAGCACGACAAGCTCTTCATCGGGGGCGAGTGGGTGACCCCTGCGGGCACCGGGACGATCGACGTGATCTCCCCGCACACCGAGGAGGTCGTGGGCCGGGTGCCCGACGGCACGGCCGAGGACGTGGACCGGGCGGTCGCGGCGGCCCGCGAGGCGTTCGACCACGGCCCGTGGCCCCGCCTGACCTTCGCCGAACGAGCCGAGGTGATCGGCAGGCTGGCCGAGATCTACGCCGCCAGACAGGGCGAGATGGCCGCGCTCATCACCGAGGAGATGGGCTCGCCCATCTCCTTCTCCACCCTGGCGCAGGCGCCGCAGCCGCTCGGCATGCTCCAGTACTACGCCGAGTACGGCCGGACCTTCGAGCAGGAGGAGCAGCGGCCCGGCCTGTTCGGGCCGGTGACGGTGCGCAGGGAGCCGGTGGGCGTGGTGGCGGCCGTGGTGCCGTGGAACGTCCCCCAGTTCGTCACGATGACCAAGGTCGCGCCCGCGCTGCTGGCCGGCTGCGCGATCGTGCTCAAACCCGCGCCCGAGACGCCGCTCGACGCCTACCTGCTGGCCGAGATGGCGCAGGAGGCCGGCATCCCGCCCGGCGTGCTCAACATCGTCGCCGCGGGCCGCGACGTGAGCGAGCACCTCGTCTCCCACCGGGGCGTGGACAAGGTGGCGTTCACCGGCTCGACCGCGGCGGGCCGCCGCATCGCCGCGATCTGCGGCGAGCAGCTCAAGCGGGTCAGCCTGGAACTGGGCGGCAAATCGGCCGCCATCTTCCTGGACGACGCCGACCTGCAGGCCAGCATGGGCATGCTGGCCATCGCCTCGCTGATGAACAACGGCCAGGCCTGCGTCGCGCAGACCCGCATCCTGGCCTCGCGCAACCGCTACGAGGAGGTCGTGGAGGCGGTCGCCGCCATGGTCACCTCGCAGCCCGTCGGCGACCCCGCCGACCCGGCCACCGGCATCGGCCCGCTGGTCGCCAAGCGCCAGCAGGAACGTGTCGAGGGCTACATCAAGATCGGCATGGACGAGGGCGCCAAGGTCGTCGTCGGCGGGCTCGACCGGCCCCACGACCGCGGCTGGTACGTCGCGCCGACCGTCTTCGCCGGGGTCTCCAACGACATGCGCATCGCCCGCGAGGAGATCTTCGGCCCGGTGCTGGCGGTCATCCCGTACGAGGACGAGGCCGACGCCGTCCGCATCGCCAACGACAGCGACTACGGCCTGGCCGGAACCGTCTGGACGGCCGACACCGAGCACGGCATGGACGTGGCCCGCCAGGTCCGCACCGGCACGTACGGGATCAACTGCCTCATGCTCGAGAGCAACACGCCCTTCGGCGGCTACAAGGCCAGCGGCATCGGCCGCGAGCTCGGCCCCGAGGGACTGGGCGGCTACCTGGAGTACAAGTCGATCGCGCGACTCGGCTGAGCGTCGGGGCCCCAGGCATCCTGGGGCCCCGACAACCGGATGGCGCCCAGCGAGCCCCCGCAACGCTGGGCGACCGCCCGACTACGAGAAGTCTGTCCTACGTCTACCGCCTCGGCGGTTTCGTACCCCAAAGACTTTCTCCCGGCGGTTTCTATCCATCCGCCATAGGTAGACGTCTCTTACTCAGGAAAAGTTCGAAGAGATCCATTTTCCGATGCGATGGATGAGTTCGGGGGTCGCCGCAGACTCCGCGTGGCCGTACCCGGGCTCGATCCAGAGCTCCTTCGGCTCCCGCGCGCCGTCGTAGAGCTGATGCGCGTGCTCGAGGGGGAAGAACGCGTCGGCGTCGCCGTGCACGATCAGCACCGGCGCGGGTGAGATGAGCGCCACCGCCTCGTACGGCGGCATCGGGATCGGCTCCCACGCCCCGGCGGCGATCCTGGTCCGCTTGGCCACCCTGGCCGCCCAGCGGCCGAACGGCCGCTCGATCGCCCAGTGCACCTGGCGCATCGGCTTGGTGCCCCGGTAGTACCAGCGGGCCGGCCCGCTCACCGCCACCACCGCGTCGGCGCTGCTACGCAGCCCGCCGTGCCGCACCGCCACCGAGGCGCCCATCGAGAACCCCACCACGGCGATCCGGCGATAGCCGATCACCCGGGCATGCCGTACGGCGGCCTCCACGTCGAGGATCTCCCGATCCCCCACGGTGCTCTCGCCGCCCGACCGGCCGTGGCCGCGGAAGTCGAACGCCACCACCCCGCCGTAGCGGCTCAGCACGTGCACGATGCGGCGCGCCGTCCGCTCCCGCCACGATCCCGTGAAGCCGTGCGCCACCACGATCCCCACGTCCCGCCCGCTGGGGCCGGTCGGATCGGTGTGCGCGGCGTCGATGCGCACCCCGTCCTCGGTCCTGAGCATGACGGGGAAGTGTGGTGCGAGCGGCATGATCCGAGCTTATTCCCGACGGCCACGCTCAGCCGGCTCGCCCAGCACCCGCAGCAGCGGCCGGGCCATGGCGTGGTGGTCACGGGCCTCCTGCGGGTCGCCCGCCGCCTCGGCCACCGCGCCCAGGCGGGTCAGCGCCCTGGCCAGCGCCCAGTGGTGCCCGGCCTCCCTGGCCAGCGCCAGCGCTTCCTCGCCGAGTCGCCGCGCCAGCTCCAGCCGCCCCTCCGACAGCGCCAGATCCAGGCGGGCGAGCCGCGCGGTGGCGAGCGCGAGCAGGTCCTCGTGCGCCGAGGCCGCCAGCTCCAGCTCCCACAGGTAGCGCCTGCCCAGCTCGCCGCGCCCGGCACGCAGGCACAGCGTCATGGCCACGGCGTAGGTGAGGCCCAGCCAGGGTGTGTAGGGGTGCCTGCGCTGCTCCTCGACGCTCTCCACCGCCAGCCGCGTGGCCCGGCCCAGCTCCCCGCGCGCCCGCAGCCCGTACGCCAAACCGCCCTTGGCCACGGCGGCGAGCTCGTCGGGGACGGGCGCCAGATCCAGCTCCAGCAGCCGCTCCAGCCAGCCGGCGCTCTCCGCCGGGTCGCCGCGCAGCGTCGCCAGCGCCGCACAGGCCAGCCGCAGCCCGAGCACGACACCACCGGACTCGACGGCCCACCCGATCGCCGCCCGGCACTCGTCGAGCAGCGAGCGCCCCCTGCCGACGTGCGCGGCCCGCTCCGGCCACGGCTGCCGCCGCACCAGCGAACCGGCCTGGTGGCAGTGCTCGAACGCCTCGCAGACCGCCCGCAGGTGCCTGTCGCGCAGCCACACCTCCTCGGCCGCCTCCCGTGACCGCTCTGCGGCGTACTCCTTGACGACGCCGTGCAGGCGGTGGCGGCCGTCGGCCAGGCGCACCACCAGCGCCTTGTCCGCCAGGCCGCGGAGCAGGCCGGGCACCTCCGCCCCGCGCACCAGCCCGCCGTCGGCGCAGACCCGCCCGGCGAGCTCCAGGTCGAACGCTCCGGCGAAGACCGGCAGCCTGCGCAGCAGCACCCGCTCCTTGGGACTGAGCAGCTCGTGGCTCCACTCCAGGACCGCCCAGACGGCACGCGCGCGGCCCGGCACGGCCGGATCCCTGGCGCGCAGCACTCCGTGACGCCCGCCGACCCGCTGGAGCATCCGCGCCGGGGGGATCGAACCGGCGTGCGCGGCGGCCAGTTCGAGCGCCAGCGGCACCCCTTCGAGCAACCGGCACAGCCGCTCGACGTCACCCAGGCGATCGGCCACCTCGCGGGCCCCGGCGGCCGCCGCCCGATCCACGAAGAGCGCCACGGAGTCGGCGTCCGGCCGCCCGTCGCCGGGCAGCGCCAGCGGCGGCACCCGCCACACCAGCTCGCCTGGAACCTGCACCGGCCGCCTGCCGGTGAGCAGGAACCGCAGGCCGGGACAGCGCACGGCCAGCTCGGCGACCAGCTCCGCGCAGCCCTCGCGCAGATGGTCACAGCCGTCGAGCACCAGCAGCCCGTCAGCGGCCGGGTGGACGTCCAGCGCCTCGGCGACCAGGCGCACGATCAACGCCGGGTCGCCGACGCGCCCGAGCTCCACCACGTTGGCACGTTCCAAGCCGGCGACCTGGGCGGCCAGCCGGGTCTTGCCGATGCCGCCCGGTCCGATGAGCGTGATCACCCGCTCGTCGCGGATCAGCGCCCGCAGCTCGGCCACGTCGCGCTCGCGCCCGACGAGACGCCCAGCGGCGAACGGCACGCCCGCGCCGCCCCTGCCGGTCGCGGAAGGATCAGACACATGGCCAGTTTCCACTGGTCCGAGGCTCGCTGCGACCGCTTTGCCGAAGCGCGTCACCAGGCCGTCTGAGGTCGGCGACGCCCAGCACCATCCGGACGCGGGACTCCTCCGCCGCGCGCACGGCCGCGCGCAGATCGGTGATCATGAGGCGGGCGCGGCTGCCGCGGATCCGCTCCCGCAGCCCGGCCTCCTCCAGCTCGGGCGGGACCGGGCAGGCGATGCCGCCCACGGCGATCACCGCGTCGGTCGCCACCAGCAGGTCGGGGCCGACGGGCAGGCAGATGAGCACCGTGTCACCGGGACGCACCCCCCGGCGGCGCAGCAGGATGCTCGCGGCGGCGGACCGCTCGTCCAGCTGCCGCTCGGTGATGGCCAGGCCGGTGCCCGAGTCGACCATGACGATGCGCTCATCCATGGCGACCACGCTAGGCACGACCGTCTGGTGCGTACATCGGGCGGATTATGCAGATCCCTATGCAGAAAGACTGCCCATGCAGTAGCTCCGCACGCACAAGCTCCGCACGCACAAGCTCCGCACGTACAAGCTCCTCACGCGGAGGGCGCCCGATGCTCCGAGGCCCACACGGCGATCTGCGCCCGTGAGGTGTAGCCGAGTTTCTCCATGATGTTGGCGATGTGGCGGGCCACCGTCGCCGGGCTGATCACCAGCTCCCCGGCGATGGCCCGGTTGGACAGCCCGCGGGTGAGCAGGGCCGCGACCTCGTGCTCGCGGGCGGTCAGCAGGGAGTGCCTGCTCGGCTCCGTGACAGCCGGGCCGGTCGGCGCCGCCGGTCGCGCGCCCTCCAGGACGTGCCGGACGACCTCGTCGGGGCCCATCGCCCGCCCCCGCGACCAGAGCGAGGTGGTGCGGCCCTCGCCGAGCTTGGCGCGCGCCCGGCCGAGCAACTCCTCGATCCGCTGGCCGGCGGACCGCTGGCCGATCGACTCGCGCAGCGCGGCCGCGGCGGCGGCGGCCAGCACCGCGCCGTCCAGGTCGCCCTCGCCCTCGGCCAGCACCGACAGCCCCACCAGGCACCGGGCCACGCCCTGTCGCTGCCCGGTCCGCCTGCTCAGCGCGAGGCTCTCCGCCAGCCGCGCCCTGGCCGCCGCGAACTCCGCCAGCATCGCCGCGACCCTGCCGCCCATGGCCAGGCAGCGCGCCAGCTCCACCCCGCCGGGCAGCTCCCGCAGCCAGGAGACGGCCGTCTCGTAGTGGGCCATGGCCGTCACCAGGTCGCCGCGGGCCTCGGCCACGGCGCCGAGCTGGGTCGCGCACCTGGACATGATCCACCGGTGGCCGTGCTCGCGCGCTCGCGCCAGTGCCTCCTCGCCGTGCCGCTGAGCCTCGCGCAGCCTGCCCCGGGTCAGCGCCACCGCCGACAGCCCGGCCAGCCCCACCGCCTCGTTCCAGGCGTCGCCGGTGGCCGTGGCCAGCGTCAGGCCCTGCTGGGCGTGCCCGAGCGCCTCGTCGGCGCGGCCGGTGCGCAGCAGCACCGTGGCGATGAGGCTGTGCATGACACAGCGCTGGAACGGGTCCCGCAGGCCGCCCATACTCTGGAACGCGTACTCGAGCGATCGGCCCAGCTCGTCCCTGGCCTCCAGCCCGTAGGCCAGACAGCCCCTGGCCTGGGCGAGCTGCTCCTCCGTCACCCGCGTCAAATCCTGGCGGAGCAGGCGTTCGAGGCAGGCCACGGTCTCCATCGGGTTGCCGCTCACCGGCAGCAGGCCGGTGCTGGTGAAGCACAGCCGCAGGCCCAGGGGCACGTTGCCGGACTCGACCGCCCAGTCCAGCGCGGCCCGCAGGTTGTCGATCAGGCCCCAGCTCCTGGTCAGCGCCGCCAGCCTGCGCGGCCACGACACCCCGGCGTCGACCACCTCGACGGCGAAGTGGCGCTCCTGCAGCTCGCACAGGACGCTCAGATGGCGCTCGCGCACGGCCTCCCGCTCGGCCGCCTCCGCGAGCCGCTCGGCCGCGAACCGCCGGATGGTCTGCAGCAGCCGGTAGTGGCTCCGGTCCTCGTCGTAGAGCACCAGCGACTTGTCGATCAGGCCGCCCAGCAGGTCGACGATCTCCGCCTCGGAAATGGGCGGCTCGGCGCAGACCCGCTCGGTCAGGCGCAGGTCGAACGGCCCGGCGAACACCGACAGCCTGCGCAGCAGCACCTGCTCCCCGGCCGACAGCAGGCCATGGCTCCACTCGACGGCGGCGAGCAGGGTGCGCTGCCTGGCCGGGGCGGTGCGTTCGCCGGTGGTGAGCAGCGAGAAGCGGTCGTCGATGCGATCGGCGATCTGCCCGGGGCTGAGCAGGCTGGTGCGCGCCGCGGCCAGCTCCAGCGCCAGGGGCAGCCCGTCCAGCGCCCTGCACAGCCGTACGACGTCAGGAAGGCTGTCCGGGCCCAGTCTGGTGCCCGCCGCGGCGGCCCGCTCCAGGAAGAGGCGTACGGACTCCGCGTCGGACACGGCGTCGGACCCTGCGTCGGACCCTGCGTCGGACCCGCCGCCCTCCGGCAGGTCGAGCGGCGGGACCCGCCAGACGAGCTCGCTGGCGATGCGCAGCGGCTCCCTGGTGGTGGCCAGGACGGCGAGCTCCCCGCAGGACGCGACGAGCGTGGCGGCCACGTCGGCGCACTCGTCGATCAGGTGCTCGCAGTTGTCCAGCAGCAGCAGGCAGGGGCCGTCGCCCAGCCGGGCCACCAGGGTGTCGAGCAGCGGCCGGCCGGCCTCCTCGCGCACGCCGAGCACCCTGGCGATCTCCTCGACCACCAGCTCGGGACGGGTGATCCGGGCCAGCTCGATCAGCCAGACGCCCTGGGGATAGCGAGGCCCGCCCCTGGCGGCGACCTGTAAGGCCAGCCGGGTCTTGCCGATGCCGCCGACCCCGCACAGGCTCACCACCCGCGCCCGGCCGAGCAGCCGGCACAGCTCGTCGACGTCGCGCTCCCGGCCGACGAACCGGTTGGGCTCGACGGGCAGGTTGTGCCGGGGGAAATCACGCATGTGGTCACCCTGCGTCGCGGAAGGATCACACTCTCCCACAGTGTCGCACTTTTCCCGTCGCACTTCTCACCCGACGAGTGAGCTGACCACGGCCCTTTCGTCCACCACGCGGAGCGCCGGGGTGCCCACCAGGCGCCTGGCCAGCTCGTAGGGGGCGACCGCGATGGTGGCCCCGTGCTCGTGGGCGAGCACCCGGCAGCCGATCAGCGTCGGCTCGTGCGCGATCACGACGTGCGCCCCTGACATCAGCGCCGCGTCCAGCAGCCGCAGCCCCTTGAACACGTCGCCGACCGCGGCCAGCACCACGTCGTCCTTGCCGACCACCAGCCGGGCGACCAGCTTGCGCAGATCGCCGGCCAGCTCGTCATGATCGAAGATCCGATGGCCGTCGAGCGTCAGCGCGGGACCCGCCAGCGGCCCGAACTCCACCGTGGCCTCCCCCAGCAGATCGGCGAACGGAACCGCGCCCGCGGCCGACTCCACGGCGAACACATGCTGAACTTCCGCCGCCGACGTGTCGCGACCCCGATGGGTGATCATCATCCGGGCCTCGCCGGAGGAGCCCAGCACCGCGACCCCGCCGGCCCAGGCCACCGCGTGGACCGCGACGGGCAGGGCCGCGCCGAGCGGCAGATCGACCAGGACCCGGTCACGGTAACGCAGGCCGTAACGGCGCAGCCCCGCCGCGGCGTGCGTGACCCGCCTGGCGAAGGCGGCGTACGACAGCATGCCGCCGGTCCTGACATCGCTCACGGCCGGCTGTTCCCCCCGCATCGCTGCCGAGCCCATGACCAGCTCTGTCCACGTCATGCCGGTCAATCTAGGGATCCCGGCCCTTCCTGCCATGCGCACAAATGCGTATCAGGATATGTAGGAGGGCTCCCTCAGTGATGTGCAGACCCGGTCTCGCTCCTCCCATCAGACGGGATCAACTAGACTTAATAGCGCCGCGACTTCGCGCGGTCGCCTCCACGAACACAGAGCGAGACCTCATCATGCCTTTGAACAGCCGCGACGACCTGCGGAACATCGCGATCATCGCGCACGTCGACCATGGCAAGACCACGCTCGTCGACGCCATGCTCTGGCAGTCCGGGGCATTCCGCGCGAACCAGGACGTGGACGACCGCGTCATGGACTCCAACGACCTCGAACGCGAGAAGGGCATCACCATTCTCGCGAAGAACACCGCCGTCCAGCACAGCGGCATGACCATCAACATCATCGACACCCCGGGCCACGCCGACTTCGGCGGCGAGGTCGAGCGCGGCCTGTCCATGGTCGACGGCGTGGTGCTGCTGGTGGACGCCTCCGAGGGCCCGCTGCCGCAGACCCGTTTCGTGCTGCGCAAGGCGCTGTCCGCCAAGATGCCGGTCATCCTGTGCATCAACAAGGTGGACCGGCCCGACGCGCGCATCGCGGAGGTGGTGGACGAGGTCTACGAGCTCTTCATCGACCTCGACGCCACCGAGGAGCAGATCGACTTCCCGATCATCTACGCCTCGGCGAAGGCCGGCCGCGCGTCCCTGGCCCGCCCGGACAACGGCGGCATGCCGGACGCCGAGGACCTGGAGCCCCTGTTCGACATCATCAAGTCGACGATCCCGGCGCCGCTCTACGACCCCAACGCGCCGCTGCAGGCGCACGTCACCAACCTCGACGCCTCCTCCTACCTGGGCCGCATCGCGCTGTGCCGGATCCACCAGGGCGTGCTGCGCAAGGGCCAGCAGGTGGCCTGGTGCCGCACCGACGGCTCGATCCAGAAGGTCAAGATCACTGAGCTGCTCATGACCGAGGCGCTGGAGCGCAAGCCCGCCGAGCAGGCCAGGCCGGGCGACATCATCGCCATCGCCGGCATCCCCGACATCATGATCGGCGAGACGCTGGCCGACCCGGACGACCCGCGCCCGCTGCCGCTCATCACCGTCGACGAGCCCGCCATCTCGATGACCATCGGCACCAACACCTCGCCGCTGGTCGGCAAGGCCAAGGGCTCCAAGGTCACCGCCCGCATGGTCAAGGACCGCCTGGAGAAGGAGCTCGTCGGCAACGTCTCGCTGCGCATCCTGCCCACCGAGCGTCCCGACACCTGGGAGGTGCAGGGCCGAGGTGAGCTGGCGCTGGCCATCCTGGTCGAGCAGATGCGCCGCGAGGGCTACGAACTGACCGTCGGCAAGCCCCAGGTCGTCACCAAGCTCGTCGACGGCAAGGTGCACGAGCCCGTGGAGCGCCTCACCGTCGACTGCCCCGAGGAGTATCTCGGCGCCATCACCCAGCTCCTCGCCGTCCGCAAGGGGCGCATGGAGCACATGACCAACCACGGCACCGGCTGGATCCGGATGGAGTTCGTGGTGCCGGCGCGCGGGCTGATCGGCTTCCGCACCGAGTTCCTCACCGAGACCCGCGGCACCGGTCTGGTGCACCACGTCTTCGAGGCCTACGAGCCGTGGTTCGGCGAGCTCCGCACCCGTAACAACGGCTCCCTGGTCGCCGACCGGTCCGGGCCCGTCACCCCGTTCGCCATGCTCAACCTGCAGGAGCGCGGCACGCTGTTCGTGGCGCCGACCACCGAGGTGTACGAAGGCATGATCGTCGGCGAGAACTCCCGCGCCGACGACATGGACGTGAACATCACCAAGGAGAAGAAGCTCACCAACATGCGCTCCTCCACCAGCGAGGAGACCGAGAAGGTGATCCCGCCGCGCAGCCTGTCGCTGGAGCAGGCGCTGGAGTTCATCCGCGAGGACGAGTGCGTGGAGATCACTCCGGACGCGGTGCGCATCCGCAAAGTGGTGCTCGACGCCGCCGTCCGCGGTCGCGCCACCGCCCGCGCCAAGCGCGCCTGACCGGACACCGGCAAAGGCCCCGGTAAAAGCTCTGGTAAAAGGTCCCTCGCTCGACCCTGGGTCGCGCGGGGGACCTTTCGCTGTCAGCGGCGAAGTTTTACCTGTCTGTCATCGCTCGGTCACGCTCCGCCATGGCGGATCCGGGCAACCCCATGGACCATCAAGAGTATGGGCAAGCTGCGGACTGTCCTGGCGTTCGCGCTGGCTGTCGTGTCGGCGGCGGCCATCGCCTGGTGCGCCGTGGCGGCCCGGCCCGTGCCCCTGCCCGCCGCCCCGGCCCCGCCGGCGGAGACCCGGCCCTGGGATCGGTCCGGCGCGCGCGCCACGGTGGAGCACGGCCGGGAGGCCACCACGGAGGTGACGCTGGCCAGAGCCCGCCCGGCCGACCTCGGCCCCGTGCCTGACGGGCGGCTGGACGAGGAGCAGCTGCAGGTGCGGGTGACGATCGTGCACCGGCTGGGGATGGCCGAGACCGACGGTCTCGCCGCGGCGCTGCGGGAGGGTGACCGGTTCCCGCAGCAGATCCGGGCCTTCACCGATCATGGGTTCGGCGCGGTCAAGGTGGACGGCGCCACGCTGGCTCCGGCCATCCGGCTGCCCCCCGTGCTCACCACCTCGGCGGGCCGGACGACGGCACGGTTCACGATCAACCTGCTCCGGCAGGTCGAGCCGGGCGACCTGCTCAGGATCGACTTCAACGCGCCCACGGCCAGACCCCCGCTGATCGCCGACCGGCGGGTGACGCTGCTGCCGGGCGAGTGGACCGTGCTGAGGGCGGTGTCGATCGAGCCTGACCGGGAGGAGCGGGAGCGGCTGGAGTTCACCGTGGGGCCGGAGCCGGCGAGCGTGACGCTGGCGCAGGACTCCCACGGGTTCCCGGACGTGCCCAAGGAGGACGACTTCTCCTGGACGACCGCGCTCGACGTGCTCACCGCCCTGGTGCTGGTCGTGTTCGTGCTGCGTGCGCTGGGCACGCGCTGGTGGCGGCGGCCGCCCAACCGCGAGCTGGTCGCCGGGCTCGCGCTGACCGCTCCCGCGCTACTGGTCTCGATCGTCGCCGGGGACTCGGAGCTGCTCGCGTACGTGATGCTGTTCGGCGCCGTGCCCGCGCTGATGCTGCGGCACGCGAGCAGGCTGCTGCCGACCGGCCCCGGCTGGACGGCGCACGACGTGCTCGTGGCGACGGGCGTGGGCGTGCTGGTGGCCCTGGGCATGCTGACGTGGTCCTTTCTGTACGGCCAGCTCCCCGCCCGGACGCTGCTGCTCGGCGGCGCGGTGGCGACGGTCGCCGCGGCGGGGTCGGCGGTGGCGTTCAGCGTGGACCTCAGGGTCCGGGTCGTGGCGGTGCGGCTGGCCGCGCTGGCGGCCGGGTCGGCGATCGGGCTGCTGGCGCTGGCGCTGTGGGTCAAGGCGTTGCTGACCGGGGCGTACCCTCCTGACAGCGTCCGGCTGATGCTGGCGTTCGGGTGGGCGCTGACCCCGGTCGCGGCCGTGGCGGTGACCACCAAGCAGTGGACGCGCGGCGCGACCGTGGTCGCCGTGCTCGTCAGCCTGCTGGTGCAGGGCTGGCCCACGGACTGGTTGGACGCCGGGTCGTGGAGCCGGCCCGTGCCGGGCCAGGAGATGCCGGCGATCGGCGAGCTGGAGCTCACCCCGCTCGTGCGCGGCGTGCTGGGCCTGCTGCTGCTCGGCTTCCTGCTGCTGGTGCTGCGGCTCAGGCGGCTCGGCTCCGAGCGGGACGAGACGCACGGCTCCGCCGCCGAGTCGACGATGATCATCTGCTTGATGGTGGTCTACCTGACGCCCACGGGCAGCGCCATCCTGGCCGACATCGACGTGCCACTGCCGATGCTGTCGATCACCTCGATCGTGGCCTGGGCGACGGCCCTGTGGCTGCTGGACCGCCCGCACCCGGCGATGGTCGAGCCCGGCGATCAGGAGGAGCACCGCGAGCTCGTCCGGGCCGCCCTGCACAGAAGGTTGCTGCTCGTCTCGGAGCAGGAGCTCTATCGCGCCGGACGGGGCAAGATCGGCCAGGGTGAGCTTGCTGTGGCCGACTTCGACGGTCAGCGGCACGAGCTGGAGGAGGCGCTGCGGCGGCACGGCGGCCGTCCGGAGACGGCGTTCGCCACGGCGGCGGGCTGCACGCCCTGGCGCAACGGGGTGCACGCGTTCGTCGTCAGCGTGCTGCTCAGCCTGCCGTTCCTGTACGTGTACGGGCTGCCCACCGGGGTGGACCTGAGCAGTTTCATGTTCGAGGCGCGGTCCCTGATCGCGCTGCCCGCCTTCGGCTTCCTGTTCGGCTACTTCTACCCGCGTGTCCGGGGCACCCAGCCCATGACCAAGGCGCTGCACCTCATGGTGGCGGCGCTGGCCACCGAGCTGTCCGGCTACGTGTCGACGCTGGTCGAGCCGGACCTGGGCGCGCACGTCAAGGTGCAGGTGGTGGCCATCGTGGTGGGCGAGGCGGCGCTGGTCTCGATCGGCCTGGGCCTCTTCTGGGAGTGGCGCATCATGCACCTGGCCGGGGAGCCGTGGGCCCGGGTACGCAGCCTGCGCAGTCTGCGGAGCCTGGCGACGCCCATGCTGGCCGTGGTCATCGCCGCCTCCACCACGGTCGCCACGTCGGCCGCGGGGCAGACGGTGGACCGGATACTCAAGGGCGATCGGGGGTCCTCTCAGCGGCCCTGAGGCCCCCGCGCGAGGACGACGAAGTCGTCACCGGCGAACCTGATCCCGTATCCCTGGCCCTGGAGGGCGTCGACCCGCGCCCGCTGCTCGGCCAGGCTCTGGAAGGGGAACGTCTTGCGGCCGATGTCGGCCACCACCCAGGGCGCCCAGCGGGGTGTCCGATCCCACAGCAGCACCGTGCTCCGGCCGGACAGCGCCGGGGCGAGGTTGTTGGCCGCCTCCACCAGCGCCCCGTCCGGCACCACCGCCACGGCTGCCGCCGCCGCCCGTTCGCGCCGGTCGTGGCCGTAGAGGCCGGGGTCGGCGAGGGCCGACAGGGAGAAGAACGGCACGGTGGCCATGGCGAAGGCCAGCACGCCGGCCGCCCACCAGCGCACCGCCCGCTCGGAGCCCGTACGGAAGCGGCGGACGCCGTCGACGCCCGCCGCGAGGATCACCACGACGACGAAGGCGTTGTAGTGGTGATCAGGCACCCACCAGTTGGGGAAGGAGCTGGCCAGCATCCGCTCCGCGAGCAGCGGCACGGCCATGAGGACGAGCGGGGACAGCAGGGCGGCCAGCAGGGTGAGGCCGAGCAGCAGGCCCAGCGTGACCAGCTTGACCGGCGGCGTGCCGAGCTGGGCGACGACCGCGACCGGGTCGGCCAGCGCGTTGCGCGCGGCGGACGCCGGGTCCGGCCCGATGGCCCCGTAGGCCCAGTAGTAGTCGGACCGGCCGCCGAAGGCCGGGATGAGCACCTGGGACGCCAGCCAGGTGGAGGCCAGGCCGCCCGCCACGAACGCCCCGCCCATGAGCCGCCGGCCGTGCCGGGTGAGCAGGACCAGCCCGAACCCGGCGACCAGCAGCCCCATGTCCTCCTTGACGCACAGCAGGCCGAACGTGGCCAGTCCGACGCCGAGCCGGCCGCCGGCCTGCCACCGTTCGAGGAGCACGGCGCTGAGCAGCGGCACGAAGGCGACCTCGTGGAAGTCGAACGCCACCGCCTCCACCACCGGCCAGGACAGGCTGTAGGCGATGGCCGTGACGTGCGCGACGCCGGCGCCGAGCGCCCTCCTGGCGAAGACCCACAGCGGGATCGCGGCCACCGCCAGCAGGACCGCCTGGGCCACCAGCAGCGTCTGCGGCCCGTCGTAGACCCAGTAGAGCGGCGCCAGGAGGGCCAGGATCGGCGACCAGTGATCGCCGAGCACCGTGAAGCCGGGGCCGAAGTCGTTGTGCACGCCCTTGACGATGGCGACGGGCAGGTCGAAGTGCGAATAGGACCGTACGGCCTGATCGAAGATCACCAGATCGTAGGCGCTCGCCTCGAAGTCGGCTAATCGCAGCAGCGACAGCGCGCCGTAGGCGATCGCCGACACGCACACCACGACCGCGAGGACCGCCCGCTCTCGACTCACGCCCCAAGAGTCCCAACAATCCCGGCATAGCGCACATTGCTCAGCGGCGGGGCAGCTCGCTTCCCCTGACGTGCGCGCAGAGCCACTCGATCAGCGGGGCGTAGTCGCGCCAGCTGTCGCGCACCCGGTCGGCGACCTCCGGGGTGTGCACCCAGGACTCCGGCTCGAAGCGGCTGCCCGCGTGGAGGGAGCGGTGGCGCAGCAGGTCGAGGCGGGGATGGTCGTCGGGGACACCGCGTGGCCGGGTCTTGAGCCGGTCACCGGAGACCTCGTGGCCGACGGCGCGGAGCGCGGCGACGATCGCTTCGAGCGGTTTGCCGGACAGGTCCTCGTCGACGGCCGCCCGATAGCGGGCCACCTGGTCGGCGGCCTGCGAATAGACGCCGCCCGCGGTGTAGAGGCCGGCCGCGCTCACCTCGACGTAGAGGCCGATGCCGGGCATCCGCTCGACGAAGGCGCCCTGGTGGGTCTTGTAGGGCGACTTGTCCTTGGCGAAGCGGACGTCGCGGTAGGGCCTGAAGAGCTGGGCCTGGCCGAACTCGGCGGCCAGCTCCTCGGTCAGGGCCAGCATCGGGGCCCGCACCGCCTCTTCGTAAAGGTGCTTGTGCCGGGTGAAGTAGGTCTTGGAGTTGTCCGCCTCAAGACCTTCGTAGAAGACGAACGCGTCGTCGGGGATGCCGGTGAAACCCATGTCGTAAGGGTGCCACGCGTCACCGACGATCCTCGGCCAGGGGCGCCCTGATGTCGTCCTCATACTTCTTGCCGGGTTCGGGCCACCGGCCGTACAGCTCACTGACGGTGGCGAAGGCGTACCCCTTGCGGGTGAGCCGGTCGAGCAGGTCGGGGATGGCCTTGACCGTGGTGCGGTGGATGTCGTGCATGAGCACGATGGAGCCCGGCTCGGCCTTCGCCCCCCGCCGGGCGACGACGGCGGGCACCCGGTCGCGCCAGTCGAAAGTGTCGACGTTCCACAGGATCTGCGCCTGCCCCCGGCGGCGGGTCAGCGCGGCGACGCGGCGGTCGGTGGACCCGTACGGCGGGCGCATGAGCCGCATCCGGACCCCGGTCAGCGCTCTCACCACCTGGTCGGTGCGCCGCAGCTGACGCCTGATCCGGTGCTTCGGCAGGGTGGTGAGCTGCCGGTGGCTCCAGCTGTGGTTGCCCAGCTCGTGGCCGTCCGCCACCATCTGGCGCACCCGCTCGGCGCCCCGGCCGGCGGCGACCATCTCGCCCACGACGAAGAAGGTCGCCTTGACCTCGCGAGCGCGCAGGACGTCCAGCAGCCGGCCCGTGTGCCGGCCGGGACCGTCGTCGAAGGTCAGCGCCACGCAGCCGGTCCTGTCGCAGTCCAGGCGGCGCGGCTCCGGCCAGTCGGGCTGCATGGCTTCGAGCCGCTTGGCCAGCGTCTCAGGGTCCGGGGCCGGCCGCGGGGGCGCCGACTCGACGTACGTGAAACCTCCGGCGGCGCAGCCCGCCAGCGCCAGCAACGCCGGCGACACCACCCACACCCGCATGTCGCCCCCACGCACGCGGGGTCACGGATAGTCCTGGACCCGATCCCCCCGCAGCTCCTTGGCCAGGTCGTCCCACCATGATGGGATATCCGCCTGCAACTCTGTGTAACGACGCGCCACTCTTGTGGCACATCCGGCCGGATCCGTGCCGAGATGGCGGCGTTGCACCGCACCTTCGTGCCATCGGTAGAAGCCGTCCCGGTAACGCACGACCAATCCGATCCACACCGACAGGGTCGCGCCATCCCCGAGCTCGTAGGCGCTGGTCACCCCCAGAGCCTGCAGCTCCACCTGGAGCTTCTCCGTCGCCGCGCGGGACTCACTCACCCGCCACCCCCTGCCGACGATGCGTCGCACACCTGAGGGTGTACCCACCCACGGGCCTCAACCGTCAAGGACATTATTTGACTTCTCCCCGCCATGCATGGCGGGGTTCTCCCCTTCTCACGGCGGGGTGTTCACTGCTGCTTCTACGCCGCATGCGCGGTGGAGGTTCGGGCGGTACCAGGGTCGGGACCGCCGAACACCCCTTCTTCACGACCGCTAACCCTGTGCAATAGATCGCACACATTCGGTGAACCCGAACATGCTAACGACTGACCCATGGCCGCGCCAGACGCATACCGACACGGCATACATCGACCAACAACGCCGAGCAACCTATGAAGGCCGGAGCTTTCTGCGGACCTTAGGTAATCATGAAACCTCGGAAGGTGATGTGGTGCCCGTTCGGCACTATTGGTCGGCCACCTCGCGCGGTTCGGCGACGACCATCACGAATCTGAGCTCCTGCTGCCCTGTGCTGGCGTAGCGGTGCGCCCGGTCGGCGGTGAAGAGGACCGCGTCGTCGACCCCGATGACATGGGCCCTGCCATGGACCGTGAGGGTCAGCTCACCGGCGAGCACGGTGAGCATCTCGCGGGTGCCCGCGGGGTGGGGGTCGCCGTCGTGGTGCTCGCCCGGCGCGAGCCGCCAGTCCCACAGCTCCAGGATCATCGGCGAGTCAGCCCCGACGAGCAGCCTGGCCCGCACGTCGCCCTGGTCGAACATGACCACGTCCGCCTTGTCGACGACCCTGACCATCGGCACGTCGGACACCTCGACCAGCCGCGCCACGGTCACGCCGAGCGCCGAGGCGATCCGGGTGAGGGTGGTCACGCTCGGGTTGGTCCTGCCCTGCTCGACCTGGACCAGCATGCCCCGGCTCACTCCGGACCTGGCGGCCAGCGCGTCGAGCGTCAGGCCGCGGTGCGTGCGCTGGGCCCGGACGTTGGTCGCGACGGCCTGCGTGATCGTCTCCGGATCTTGCACCAGTGCAGTCTAGTGGAACAGATTTGCACTATATGTTGTACTACTAGGGCAACAGAGTGAACTAACCGAGAAACGAGGACACGTGACCGCAGTGATCCTGGCGACCGCCTGCGCGGTGGTGTACGGCACGGCCGACTTCTTCGGCGGCCTCGCCACCCGGCGATCCCGGGTGCTCGCCGTCGTCGCGCTCTCGCAGCTCGCCGGGCTGGCGCTCATCCTGGTCCTGCTGCCGGCGCTGCCCGGCCTGTTCAGCGGCGGCGCGCTCGCCTGGGGGCTCGGCGCGGGCCTGTCCGGCGCCGCCGGGCTGGTCCTGTTCTACCGGGCGCTCGCGCGCGGCGTCATGTCGGTGGTCGCGCCCACCACCGCCGTCACCTCCGCCGCCCTTCCGGTCATGTACGGCCTGGCCCGGGGAGAGCGCCCGGCGCCCTTGGCCCTGGCCGGGGTGGTGCTGGCGCTGGGCTCGGTGCTGCTGGTCAGCCAGGACCGCACGACGGGCGGAGGCGGTTCGAAGGGCTCGGTGGTCACCGCGCTGGCGGCGGGCGCCGGGTTCGGCGGCTTCTTCATCCTGCTGGACATCGCCCCTGACGGGGCCGGCCTCTGGCCGCTGGTGGGCGCGCGGGTGTCGTCGATCATGCTCGTGGTCGGGCTCGCCCTGGCGACGCGGCGCGCGCTCAGGCCGAGCGCCGGGTCGATGCCCATCATCCTCGCCGCGGGCGTGCTCGACATGGTGGCCAACGTGCTCTATCTGCTGGCCAAGCAGCAGGGCCTGCTGAGTCTGGTGGTGGTGCTGGTCTCGCTCTACCCGGCGAGCACGCTGCTGCTGGCCAGGCAGGTGCTCGGGGAGCGACTGCACGCGATCCAGGTGACGGGTGTCGCATGCGCGTTGGGTGCGGTCGCGCTGATTGCCGTTGCGTAGCGTACAAGCGCTTGCTACGTTTCGCCCGTGCGCCCCGATTCAGGCGAGCCGCTGGAGCACGTGGCAGTTCCCTACGGCTCCGATGAGGGCTTCCGGAATCTGGCCGTCCCCCGGATCCGGCGGGCGCTGGCCGACCGCAGGCAGGTGCTGGTGGTGGCCCGTGCCGCCCTGCGGGGCCTGCTCGCCGAGGCGCTCGGCGACGACCACGACCGCGTCGACGAGCGCGACCCCGAGTCCTGGTACGCCCACCCGCAACGCACCCTGGCCACCTGCCACGACTACGCCCAGGGGCGGCGCACCCTGCTGGTGGGCGAGCCCCTCTGGGCGGGCCGGAGCGAGATCGAGACCCGCGAGTGGATCCGCTACGAGTCGGTGATCAACACCGCGCTGGCCGGCGTGCACGCCACCGCGCTCTGCTTCTACGACGTGCGCACGGCCCCCGAGATCGCGCTGCGCCACGCGCGGATGACCCATCCCCTGCTGTACGGGGAGACCGGCCGGCTGCCGAGCCCGCACTTCGTCCGCCCGGACCGGCTGGTGCTGAACGGCGACCGGACCCCGCTGCCCGAGCCCACGGGCGAGGTGCGGACGACCCGGTTCACCGCCCGGTCGCTCAAGGAGCTCAGGGACACGGTGGCCGGGTACGCCCACTCCGCCGGGATGACCGGCGACCTGGCGGCCTCACTCGTGCTGAGCGTGTCGGAGATCGCCGCCAACAGCATCGAGCACGGCGCCGGGCACGGGCAGGTCAGGATGTGGACGAGCGGCACGGGCGTGGTCTGCGAGATCAGCGACTCGGGCGGCCCCCTGGAGGACCCCTTACCCGGCTACGTACCACCAGAGCCCGAATCCCTGCGGGGATACGGGCTCTGGATCAGTCGTCAGCTCTGCGATCTGGTGGAGCTTCGGTCACAGGACGGGATGGTGCGCGTCCGGTTGCACATGAGGTTGCGCTAGGTGGCTCTAGGCCGCGCTGGAGGCCGGCAGGCGGACGCTGCCCTCCTCGCGGACGTACGCCTCCAGCATGCCGCGCAGCTGGCGGCGACCCCGGTGGAGCCTGGACATCACGGTGCCGATGGGCGTGCCCATGCGGTCGGCGATCTCCTTGTAGGCGAAGCCCTCGACGTCCGCGAGGTAGACCGCCAGGCGGAAGTCCTCGGGCAGCGAGCGCAGCGCGTTCATCACCACGCTGTCGGGCAGCCGGTCGAGCGCCTCGTTCTCGGCGGAGCGCAGCCCGGTCGAGCTGTGGGACTCGGCGGCGTGCAGCTGCCAGTCCTCGATGTCCTCGGCAGCGGACAGTTTGGGAGAACGCTGCTTCTTGCGGTAGTCGTTGATGAAGTTGTTGGTGAGGATGCGGTGCAGCCACGCCTTGAGGTTGGTGCCCTCACGGAACTGGTGATAGGAGGTGTACGCCTTGGCCACGGTCTCCTGGACCAGGTCCTCGGCGTCGGCGGTGTTACGGGTCAGGCGCATGGCGGAAGCGAACAGCTGCGATGTCACGGGCACGACGTCGCGCTCGAACCAGTCCTGACGCTGTTCTTCGGTCATAGTGATCAAATCATTCCCCCTTGCGCTATCCCCCGTACGGCCCCAGCCGCCTGACCGCGGTTCCATGGTCGCAGCCCGGGTGTAAGGGCCGCGTTAGGCTTCATGCGCTGGTCAGAGAGGTGAACAGTCCACGTGCTCGCGGCGTGCGTCATCACGCCAACGGCCGGACGATCTCATTATCGTAACACTCACTCCCCACATCTGTACAAAATGTGGTCAGCGTCACATGAGATAGCTTTGAAGCATGAACTTCGTGGACCGGCACGACGCGGGGACGCGCCTGTGGGTGGCGGAGGCCATCCGCAAGGTGGAGGCCGACGCCAACCGTAGTTGTGATACTCACCTGCACGTCTTTCCGCTTCCCTCAAGTTGGGGGGTAAACCTCTACCTGAAAGACGAGTCGGTCCACCCCACCGGTTCACTCAAACACCGTCTCGCTCGCTCTCTCTTCCTGTACGGCCTGGCGAACGGCTGGATCGGGCCGACGACCACGATCGTGGAGGCCTCCAGCGGCTCGACCGCGGTCAGCGAGGCCTACTTCGCCCGGCTGCTCGGCCTGCCCTTCATCGCCGTCATGCCCGCCACGACCTCGCCGGAGAAGATCCACCTGATCGAGTTCCACGGCGGCAAGTCCCACCTGGTGACCGACCCCGGCATGATCTACGAGGAGTCGCGCCGACTGGCCGCCGAGACGGGCGGCCACTTCATGGACCAGTTCACCTACGCCGAGCGGGCCACCGACTGGCGCGGCAACAACAACATCGCCGAGTCGATCTACGCCCAGATGTCCATGGAGCCGCACCCGGAGCCGGCCTGGATCGTGGTGGGCGCCGGCACCGGCGGCACCTCCTCGACGATCGGCCGCTACATCCGCTACCGCCGCCATGCCACCCGCCTGGCGGTGGTCGACCCGGAGGGCTCGGCCTTCTACCCGGGCTGGGTGTCCGGCGACGTCGCGACCACGGCCCCCGGCTCCCGCATCGAGGGCATCGGCCGCCCGCGCGTCGAGCCCTCGTTCCAGCCGTCGGTGATCGACCGGATGATCGCGGTGCCGGACGCCCGCTCGATCGCCGCCATGCACTGGGTGCGCGAGGTCACCGGCCGCGACGTCGGCGGCTCCACCGGCACCAATGTCGCGGCGTGCGTGGAGCTCATCAAGGAGATGCGCCAGGCCGGCCTGCGGGGCAGCGTCGTCACCCTCATCTGCGACAGCGGCGACCGCTACCGGGGGACCTACGGCGACCCCGCCTGGCTCAGCGCCCAGGGCCTGCACATCGAGCCGCACCTGGAGGAGCTGCGGGCGTTCCTGCCGCTCTGACGCGTCTCGGGGATCAGGCCTTGGCGGGGTCGACCTCGAACAGCTTCGCCAGATCGTCCAGCATCGCGTGCGCGCCCTGGATGCCCACCGCGCTCATCCAGGTCAGGTCGCTGACCTCGTGCTGGTCGCCCTTGAGCTTGCCCCACAGCGGGTTCTTCAGGAACTTGTCCTTGGGCCCGTCGGAGGCGGGGTCCGGGTAGGTGGCGACGAAGATGCGGTCGGCGTCCAGCTCGGCGATGCGCTCCTGGCTGATGTCGACCGCGATGGCGTCCTTCTCGGTCGGCTGGCCCTCGGGCCGGGGGAAGCCCACGTCCTTCATGACGATGCCGGAGTAGGAGTTCTCCACGTACAGCCGGACGGTGTCCTCACCGGCGAAGCGGACGACGGAGATCGTGGGCAGCTCGCCCTCCTTCTCCTTGATCGCCGTGCCGATCTGGCCGGCGCGGTCCTCGTACGCCTTGATCTTGGTCTCGGCGAGCTCCTCCTTGCCCAGGGCCTGGCCCACGAGGCGGACGTTGTCCTTCCAGATGGCGCCGGTCGTCTCGCTGAAGACCGTGGGGGCGATCTTGGACAGCTTGTCGTAGAGGGCCTCGTGGCGGACCTTGGCCGAGACGATCAGGTCCGGCTTGAGTGCCATCACCTTCTCCAGGCTGGGCTGCTCCAGGGTGCCCACCACGGTCGCCTCCTTGCCGTACTCCGTCGCGACCGGACCCAGGTAGTCGGGGAGCGTGGAGTCGATCGAGCGGTAGGTCGTGTAGCCGACCACCGGCGTCTCCAGCGTCAGCACCGCGTCCACGAAGCTCTGGTCCAGCGCGACGACCCGCTTCGGCTGGGCCGGGATCACGGTCTCGCCCATCGCGTGCTTGACGGTGCGGAACGCCTCCGCCGGCGTCTCGGTAGCGGCCGGTTCAGTCGAGCCGCAGGCGGCGAGCCCGGCGACCAGCAGGGCGCCCACCAGCGCACGCAACGATCTCATCGAATCCCTCTTAACGATCAAGTAAGGCAACCCTAAATTAGGTTAGCCGTGCCTAAGCTGGCATACTTCACCAGGTTCGGGCAAATTCTTAGGGGGATCGGTGAGTTCGACCGCCGTGGCGCCGAGCCTGCCCGGCATCCGGCACCGGCGGCTCCTCGTCCTCCTCGTGATGCTCGCCGGTGTGCTGTTCGCCGTGGTGCTGAGCATCACGCTCGGCTCGAAGCCGGTGCCCCTGAGCGACGCCTGGCACGCGCTCACCGCCCCGTCCGGCACCGAGCACGACATCATCATCCGCTCGCTGCGCGTCCCCCGGACCGTGCTCGGCGTGCTGGCCGGGCTGGCGCTGGGCGTGGCCGGCGCGCTCATGCAGGGCCACACCCGCAACCCGCTCGCCGACCCCGGCCTGCTCGGCGTCACGCAGGGCGCGGCCTTCGCGATGGTGTCCTCGATCATCCTGCTCGGCGCCTCCGGCGTGCTCGCCTACATCTGGTTCGGCCTGGCCGGAGCCCTGGTCGCCAGCGTCGCCGTGTTCGCGCTCGGCATGACCGGCGGCAGAGGCGGCCCCACCCCGGTGACGCTCGCCCTGGCCGGCACCGCCGTCAGCGCCCTGCTGTACGCCCTGACCTCCGCCCTGGTGCTGCTGGACGAGCAGGCGATGGACGTCTTCCGGTTCTGGCAGGCGGGCTCGATCGCCGCCCGGGGCTCCGACGTGGTCTGGCAGGTGCTGCCGTTCATCGTGGCCGGCCTGCTTCTCGCCATGGTCAACGCGCCCGCCCTGAACGCGCTGTCCCTGGGCGAGGACGTCGCCCGGGGCCTCGGCCAGAACATCGCCATGACCCGCGCCGTCGGGGTGACCGCCGTCACGCTGCTGTCGGGCGCCTCGGTGGCCGCCTGCGGGGCGCTGGCGTTCATCGGCCTCATCGTCCCCCACCTGGTCCGCCCGCTGTCGGGCACCGACCACCGCTGGCTGCTGCCCTACTCCGGCCTGGTCGGCGCCGTCCTGCTGCTGGTCGCCGACGTGCTCGGCCGCGTCGTCGCGCCGCCCGGAGAGCTGGAGGTCGGCGTGGTGCTCGCGCTGCTCGGCGCCCCCTTCTTCATCGCGCTGGTGCGCCGCAGGAAGCCGGTGCGGCTGTGACGACCATCCCCCTGCGGATCGCCGGCCTGTCCTGGCGGCTGCGCCTGCGCGGCGTCTGCGTGACGGTCGGCGGCGCGCTGCTGCTCGGCCTCCTCATGGCGCTGAACATGCGCCTCGGCGACATCCAGCTGAGCGTCCCGGAGGTGATCGCCGCCACCTTCGACCCGAGCAGCGCCGCCCACTTCGTCGTCATGGAGCTCCGCCTGCCCCGCGCGCTGACCGGCGCGCTGGTGGGCGCCGCCCTCGCGCTGTCCGGCGCGATCATCCAGTCCATCGCCCGCAACCCGCTCGCCAGCCCCGAGATCCTCGGCGTCACCAACGGCGCCTCGGTCCTGGTCGTGGCCGGGGTGGTGGCCAGCGGCAGCGCGTACGGCGGTGCCAGCGGTCTGCTGTCCACCCTCGGCATCCCCGCGCTCTCCCTGCTCGGCGGCCTGATCGGCGCGGTCGTCGTGTACGGCCTGGCCTGGCGGCGCGGGCTGGACGGCTACCGCCTGGTCCTGGTCGGCATCGGCGTCACCGCCGTGTTCACGAACGTGAAGTTCTGGCTGCTCACCGTCGGCGACGTCAACGACACCAGCCGGGCCATGGTGTGGATCAGCGGCTCGCTGAACGGCCGGGGATGGGAGCACGTCCAGCCGGTGGCGCTGGCGCTCGCCGTACTCCTCCCCCTGACGCTCCTCGGCACCCGCTCGCTCGACGCGCTGCGGTACGGCGACGACACCGTCACCGCGCTCGGCGTGCGGATGAACCTGTCCAGGACGCTGATGATCCTCGCCGCCGTGCTGCTCGCCGCCGTGGCCACCGCCTCGGCCGGGCCGATCGCCTTCGTGGCGCTGGCCGCCCCGCAGATCGCGCTCAGGCTGGCCAGGTCCGGGCAGCCGCCACTGCTGTCGTCGGCCGTCACCGGGGCCGTGCTCACCACCGGCGCCGACCTGATCGCGCGCACCGCGTTCCCGCTGGAGCTGCCCGTCGGCATCGTCACCGCCGTACTGGGCGCGCCATATCTGATCCACCTCATCTGGAGGGCGAGGAAATGAGACTCCAGGCCTCGAGCGTCAAGCTCGGGTACGGGGACCGCACCATCGTCGACGGCCTCGACCTCGGCATCGAGACGGGCACCGTGACCACCATCATCGGCCCGAATGGCTGCGGCAAGTCCACGCTGCTGCGCGCGCTGGGCCGGCTGCTCAAACCGCAGGGCGGCGAGGTGCTGCTCGACGGCAAACGCATCGACCGGACCCCGACCCGCGACGTGGCCAAGATCCTCGGCATGCTCCCCCAGGCCCCCACCGCTCCCGAAGGACTGACCGTGGCCGACCTCGTCGCGCGCGGCCGGCACCCGCACCAGACCTGGTACCGCCAGTGGTCCTCCGACGACGAGGCGGCGGTGGCCGACGCACTGGCCATGACCGACCTCGCCGACCTGGCCGAGCGTCCGCTGGACGAGCTGTCCGGCGGTCAGCGGCAGCGCGCCTGGCTCTCCATGGCCTTGGCGCAGGGCACCGACTTGCTGCTGCTCGACGAGCCGACCACGTTCCTGGACCTGGCCCACCAGGTGGAGGTTCTGGAGCTCGTCCGCCACCTGCACCAGCGGGCCGGCCGGACCATCGTGATGGTCCTGCACGACCTCAACCTGGCGGCCCGCTACGCCGACCGGCTGGTGGCGATGCGCGACGGCCGGGTGATCGCCTCCGGCGCCCCGCACGAGGTCCTCACCGAGGACCTGCTGCGCGAGGTGTTCGACCTGGACGCCAAGGTCATCGAGGACCCGGTGGCGGGCACCCCGCTGGTCATCCCGATCGGCCCCCACCGCCGCCCCTCCCCGGACCACCTCATCAAGAGCCCGTGACTCCGCCGGAGCCGCGCCCCCGGCGGCTTCCCGGCAGGCCGTGACCGCCGGACTCGCCGTGGTCAAGGCAGGTCCGCCAGCGCCTGCCGTACATCCTCGTCGTCGGGGGCGAGCTCGGCCGCCCGCAGCAGGTCCGCGCGGGCCTGAGCGGTCAGGCCGAGCGCGCGCAGCGCGTAGGCGCGGTTGAAGCGCACCTCAGCGCCGTCCTCCAGCTCGATCGCCCGCGTCAGGTCGGAGACCGACGCCTGCGCGTCGCCCTCCTCGAACGCCAGCGCCCCCCGCCCCGCCCAGGCGACGGCCAGCGAGGGAGCCCGCTCCAACGCCGAGTCGTACGCCTTACGCGCCTCCACCAGGTTGCCCTGCGCCGTCTCGATCTGGCCCAGCACGCTGAGCAGGAACGGGTTGCCCGCATCGCGCTCGGCGTCCACCCTGGCCCGGTCGAGCTCGTCCAGCGCCACCAGCAGCCCGGCGCGGTTGACGTAGGCGTCGGAGAAGCCGGGGTCCAGCTCGATCGCGTAGTCCAGGTCGGCGAGCGCCCCCGCCAGGTCGCCCTGCGCGTACCGCACCTCGGAGCGGTTGTAATAGGGCTCGGGGAAGGGCGGGCCTGCCCGCATGGCCGTCTCGTAGTCGGCCACGGCCTCCTCCGGCCGGCCGAGCCGGTGCAGCAGGTTGCCGCGGTCGAGGTAGTAGTCGGGGTAGCCGGGGTCGGCCGCGATCGCCGCGTCCAGGTCGGGCAGCGCGCCCTCCAGGTCGCCCCGCATGGCCGTGAGCTGCGCCCGGTTGGCCCGCAGCACCAGCTTGTGCACCGGATGACGGCCGGGTTCGAGATCGCGTTCGGCCAGCTCGATCGCCGCGCGCACCAGCCGCCTCGCCTCCTCGGGACGCCCTCGGCGCACCTCCACGAGCGCCTTGCCGTTCAGGTCGAAGCTCAGGTGGAAGGCCCGCTCGCCACGGTCGGGCAGCCGCGAGGTCAGCGCCACCGCCCGATCGATCCAGGCCGCCGCCTCCTCCGGGTCACGCCTGCCCTGGTCGTGATGCCTGACCAGCAGCATCGCCGTGGCGTAGGCCGCGGTGGCGAGGTGCTTGGGGTCGGCGCTCACCTGGCGGGCGTGGTCGAGCAGGTCGCGGGCCTCGTCCTCCCGGTCGAGGGCGGCCAGCGCGGTGGTCGTGCGGTGCAGCAGCGTCCACCACGGCTCGCCGTCCTCCCGCAGCGTCGGCAGCAGCGCCGCGCCCGCCTCGGCCATCGCGTGGTGAAAACCCTCGTTGCGGAAGCGGTCCAGCTCGGCGCCCGGCGCGTAGGAGGGCGGCGGGCGCGGCGGCCCGGACGGCTCACGCACGATCGTGAGCGCCGGAACGCGCCGCTCCAGGACCGCCAGCAGCTCAAGGTCGGTCGGGTCGGCCTGCCCGGTGTTGAGCGCTCGCAGCGCGAGCGGCCCCGCCACGGCCAAGTGATCGCGTACGAACTCCGCCAGCCCGTTGGCCAGCCTGAGCGTACGCAGGGGAGCGGGGACGAGGATGCGCTCCTCCTGCGGCACCCGGTCGGCCAGCGTCGTGCGCCTGGCCGGGACCCGCTGCCGCAGGGCGGGAGCCACTGCTCTGATCTCGATGTCGTGCGCCGCCACCAGTTCCGGCGACGCCTCCGCGAAAAGCGTGCCCACCAATGCGCCTGCCAGCGTGTATGGGCCGTTCAGCGCGCGATGCGCGTCCAGTGTGATCTGTCTCAGCGTCGCTCCCTCGGGCAACGGCTGGGCCGGCGCCCCCACCGCTGACGCCGCCCCTCTGCCATGAGGGTGCTAGGCGGCGTGCTTGGGGGTCGCCGCGCCGGTCAACTTCACAGTGCCCGGCTTATGAACCACGACCTTCTTCATGTTCGCCCTTTCCGATCTGGACAGATCGTTCAATGTCAACACGACATCGATTCGACGACAAGCCAAGTAACGAAAAGGAGTATTTCCTAATAAGTCAACATTTCACTCACCAAGAATGGCGTCCACGAACACCTCGGCGTCGAAGGGCGCCAGGTCGTCCGGCCCCTCGCCGAGCCCCACGAGCTTCACCGGGACGCCCAGCTCACGCTGGACCGAGATGACGATGCCGCCCTTGGCCGTGCCGTCGAGCTTGGTCAGCGCGATGCCGGTGATGTTGACCACCTCGGCGAACACCTGAGCCTGGCGCATGCCGTTCTGGCCCGTCGTGGCGTCCAGGACGAGGAGCACCTCGTCCACGGTCGCCTTCTTCTCGATGACCCGCTTGACCTTGCCGAGCTCGTCCATCAGGCCGGTCTTGGTGTGCAGCCGACCCGCCGTGTCGACGATCACCACGTCGACCTTCTCCTCGATGCCCCTGGCCGTCGCGTCGAAGGCCACCGACGCCGGGTCACCGCCCTCCGGGCCGCGCACCACGTCGGCACCCACCCGGTCACCCCAGGTCTGCAGCTGGTCGGCCGCCGCCGCGCGGAAGGTGTCGGCCGCGCCGAGCACGACCTTCTTGCCGTCGCCGATCAGCGAACGGGCGAGCTTGCCGGTGGTCGTCGTCTTGCCGGTGCCGTTGACGCCCACGACCAGCACCACCGCGGGCCGCTCGCCGTGCTTGGCCACCCGCAGCGTACGGTCGAGACCGGGATCGATCTGGATGAGGAGCTGCTCGCGCAGCAGCGCCCGCACCTCCTGCGGCGAGCGGCTGCCGAGCACCTTGGACTTGGTGCGCAGCTCCTCGACCATGATCTGGGTCGGCCCGACCCCGACATCGGCGGTGATCAGGCTCTCCTCGATCTCGTCCCAGACCTCGTCGTCGAGCCGATCACGCGACAGCAGCTCCAGCAGCCCCCTGCCGAACGCGCTCTGCGACTTGGCCAGCCTGGACCGCAGCCGCACCATCCGGCCCGCGGACGGCGGCGGCACCTCCACTTCCGGCACCACGACGGCGGGCTCGGCCGCCGGAGGCGGTGGCGGGAGCGTGGTGGTGGCCCCCTCTCCCTCCCCGGCCCCCGCCGGCCGCTTCTCCATGTCCTCCGGAAGCGGGAGCGTCTCGGGGGGCTCGACCGGCGGGGCGGCCTTGCCTCCGGGCCTGAAGAGCAGGAACAGGCTCCCCGCCGCCACGAGGGCGACAAGGACCACGATCACTATGACGCCGAGGTAACCATCCACAAGATGTCAGTTTTCCAGATCGTCCGGCATACTCCGCACAAGGCCACACGGATCGCCGGGACTGATCAGGCGGGCTCGCGCTCGCGCAGCCGCTGGCTGACCACCTGCGTCACACCGTCCCCGCGCATCGACACGCCGTAGAGGGCGTCGGCGATCTCCATCGTGCGCTTGTTGTGCGTGATGACGATGAGCTGCGAACTCTGCCGCAACTCCTCGAACAGCATCAGCAGCCGCTGCGTGTTCGTGTCGTCGAGGGCGGCCTCCACCTCGTCCATCACGTAGAACGGCGACGGCCGCGCCTTGAAGATGGAGATCAGGAACGCCACCGCCGTCAGCGACCGCTCGCCGCCCGACAGCAGCGAGAGCCGCTTGACCTTCTTGCCCGGCGGCCTGGCCTCCACCTCGATGCCGGTGGTGAGCAGGTCGTCGGGCTCGGTGAGGATCAACCGGCCGTCACCCCCGGGGAAGACCCTGCCGAAGATCTGCTCGAACTCGCGGGCCACGTCCTCGAAGGCCGACCCGAACATCTCCTGCACCCGGTCGTCGACCTCCTTGACCACCGTCATCAGGTCGCGCCGGGTCTTCTTCAGGTCCTCCAGCTGCGAGGTGAGGAAGGCGTGGCGTTCCTCCAGCGCCGCGAACTCCTCCAGCGCCAGCGGGTTGACCTTGCCCAGCTGGTGCATCTGCCTCTCGGCCGCGCGGGCGCGCTTCTCCTGCTCCTCGCGCACGTACGGCACGGGCGGGTCGCCGGGCACCGGGGCCTCGGGGCCGTACTCGGAGATCAGCGCCTCCGCGTCGACGCCGAACTCGTCCATCGCCCGCTGCTCCAGCTGCTCCAGCCGGAGCCGCTGCTCGGTGCGGGCGACCTCGCTGCCGTGCACCCGGTTGACCAGTTTGTCCAGCTCCTGGCCGAGCTCACGGACGCGCACGCGTACCTGCTTGAGCTCGGCGTCGACGGCGACCCTGGTCAGGTCCGCCTCGTCACGCTCGGCGGCGGCGAGCCCGATGGACGCCGTCAGGGCGGCGAGCACCCGCTGCGCGCCCTTGCTGACGGCCTCGGCGACCGCTGCCTGCTGCCTGCGCCTGGCCCGCTGAGCGGCAGCCTGGGCGCGTTCGTGGCGCTCCCGCCGCGCGGCCTGGACGAGTCCGTCCGCCCGGCCCTCGATGCCCTTGACGCGCTCCTCCGCGGTTCGGACCCGCAGGCGGGTCTCCACCTCGCGCTGCCTGGCCGTCTCGCAGGCGGCGGCCAGCTCCTCCCGCGCCTCGGTGGTCGGCTCGGTCTCCAGCTCCTGGGAGTATTCGGCCTCCGCCAGCCGGATCTCCAGCTCGGCCAGCTCCTCCAGCCCATCGGCGCGGGCCTCCTGGGCGGCGGTGACGCTCCGGCCCAGCCGTTCGGCCTCCTGGTGGGCGGCGTCGGCGGCGGCTTCGAGCTGCGCCAGCCGTCTGGCCGCCGCGGCGCCCCGCTGGTCGGCCTCCCGTTGCCGCGCCCTGACCTGGTCCAGCGCGCCCTGGGCCGAGCTGAGCCCCGCCTGGGCGGTGCTGACGGCCGCCTGCGCCTCGCTCACCCGAGCCTGCGCCGCCTCCACGGCCGCCTGCGCGGCCTGCTCGGCGGCGACCGCCTCGTCGTAGGCGACCGCCGTCCGCTCGGCCGTCGCCTCGGCGTCCGCGAGGTCGGCGACCGCGTCGTCGAGCGCCGCGCGCACCTGGAGCACGGACGTGCCGCCCTCCGAGCCGCCGCTGGCGACCCGGGCGCCGACGAGGTCACCCCGGGTGGTCACGGCACGCAGCTCGGGACGGCCCTCGACGACCTGCCGGGCGGTGTCAAGATCGGCCACCACCACGACACCGGCCAGCACCTGCTCCACGACCGGCCGCAACCGCTCAGGAACACTCACCAGCTCGACCACCCACCGCCCACCTCCCGGCGCACTCCCGAACCCCCCAGACCCGGCGGCAGGAGAGGTGGTGGGAGTGCCGGGGGCGGGAGAGGGCGGGGTGGCTACGAGGAGGGTCGCTTGGCCGGCGTCCTTCGCGCGGAGGAGCTCCAGGGCGTCCACGGCGGTGCCGACGGACGTGACGGCGATCGATTCGGCGAGCGGGCCGAGGACGGCGGCCACGGCCGGCTCCGCGCCGGGGACCACCTGCAAGGAGGCGGCCAGCGGGCCGAGCACTCCGGCGAGGTCGGCCTCCAGCAGGGCGGCGCCGCCGTCGCCCTTGGCCAGCCCCAGCTCCAGCGCGTCCCGGCGGGCTCGCAGGGCCGCCACGGCTCGCTGCGCCTCCTGGTCGGCCGCTCGGGCCGTATTGACTCCCGACCTGGCGGCCTGGAGGGCGGCGCGAGGCGCGTCGAGCGCCGCCTTGACCTCCTCGACGGCCGCGCGGGTCTCGTCGGCGACCAGTTTGGCCTCCTCGACCAGCCCCTGCGCGGCGGCGAGCTCCCCGGCCAGCGCGGGATCGGCGGCGGGCTCCTCCAGCCGCTCCGCCTCCAGGTCCTCGCGGGCGCGCCGCTCCCGCTCGACTGCCTCGGCGACCGCCCGCTGCAGGCGGCCGATCTCCTCCTCGGCGGCACGCGACCTGCTGCGTACGGAGTCCACCTGGCCGCGCAGCTTGGCCAGGCCCTCACGCCGGTCGGCGGCGGCCCTGGCGGCCATCGCGAGCCGGCGCTCCTCGGCGGCCAGCGCGGACTCGGCCTCGGCCCGCCGCTCGACGGCCTCCTCCAGCAACTCCTGGGCCTGCTCCAGCTCGGCCCGCAGGATCAGCTCGCGCTCGCGGACCTCGGCGGCCTCGCGCTCCAGCTCTTCGGGGTCGCGGCCCCGGCGCTCGATGGACGCGGCGTCGACGGCGTGGCGGTGGCGCTCGGCGGCGAGCTGCTCAAGGCCGGTGATGCGCTCGCGCAGGGAGGACAGCCGGAAGTAAGTCTCCTGGGCGGCGGCCAGGCGGGGCTGCGTCTCGGCCTCGGCGGCCTCCAGGGCGGCCTCACGCTGCTGCCCCTCGGCCAGCCCGGCCTCCACGGCGGCGCGCCTGGACAGGATGGCGGCCTCGTCGGCGGCCTCGCGCCGCAGGGTGACGCGCAGGATGCCGACGTCGTCGGCCAGCAGCCGCAGCCGGGCGTCGCGCAGGTCCGCCTGGATGACGGCCGCCTTGCGGGCGATCTCCGCCTGGCGGCCGAGCGGCTTGAGCTGGCGGCGCAGCTCGGTGGCGAGGTCCTGGACGCGGGTCAGGTTGGCCTGCATCGCGTCCAGCTTGCGCAGCGCCTTCTCCTTGCGCTTGCGGTGCTTGAGCACGCCGGCGGCCTCTTCGATGAAGGCCCTGCGGTCCTCCGGGCCCGCGTGGAGGACGGCGTCGAGCTGCCCCTGGCCGACGATGACGTGCATCTCGCGGCCGATGCCGGAGTCGGAGAGCAGCTCCTGGATGTCGAGCAGGCGGCAGGTGTCGCCGTTGATGGCGTATTCGCTCTGGCCCGACCTGAACATCAGCCGGCTGATCGTGACCTCGGTGTAGTCGATCGGCAGCGCGCCGTCGGAGTTGTCGATGGTCAGCGTCACCTCGGCCCGGCCCAGCGGCGGCCGGGAGGAGGTGCCGGCGAAGATGACGTCCTCCATCTTGCCGCCGCGCAGCGACTTGGCGCTGTGCTCGCCCATGACCCAGGCCAGGGCGTCGACGACATTGGACTTGCCGGAGCCGTTGGGGCCGACGACGCAGGTGATCCCCGGCTCGAAGCGCAGGGCGGTCGCCGAGGCGAAGGACTTGAATCCGCGCAGGGTGAGGGTCTTCAGATACACGCACGGACCCCCTTCTCCCTGGACGGACTCCGGAAAAGACTACTGGTCCCGACCGTCAATCGCTGGCGGCCGTGGCGGAGTCCGCGCCGAGAGACGCGAAAAGGCCCGATACTTGTTCGAATCAGCACAAATAACAAGGGACGCCTCGTCGAGACGTCCCTGGATCTTGCGCTCCGATCACTCTCAGGTGAGTGCCGGCTCGCGCTCCTGCATTCGGCTGAGAGCCTCATCGCGGGTTTGCGCCGCAAGAGCGTCATTGTGGGCCTGAAGTCGGATGAGTTCTGCCTCCAGATCACGGATACGCTGCTGCAACCGGCGCATCTCCGAGACCATTCGAGGATCAGGACCGCCGACGTGGCCGAGTAGAGCCTTCGCCATGGTAAAGGGTCCTCCACGCTGAGTGACCAGACTGGTTCGCGCACTTCTTATTCCGCGGGAGGGGTGCGCGTGGTACCTAACAAGAGTCGCACCGGCGGTGTGGGCGGTCAAGTCGAACAACCGCTGATGCCCCACACCAGGCACTCCCGACATACAACTATACCCTATTTGAGGCGTTTATCGAAAGCGGCTACCGTTCGACAAAACCGCCCAAACTACCTCGGGGTTCGCTCCAACGTTCCACTACTCCATCGACTTTCCCCGGCGTGTCGCAACCTCTCAGCAGGTCAAGCAGCTTGACGCACGCCTGCCTGGGGCCCTCCGCGACCACCTCCACCCGGCCGTCCTCGGTGTTCCTGGCCCATCCTGCCAGGCCGAGCTCCAGCGCCCGTGCCCTGGTCCACCATCGGAAGCCCACCCCCTGGACGTGGCCCCGCACCCAGGCCGTCATCCGGATGTCCTCGCTGTCCTGCGGCATTGGATCTCCCGCTCGGTCTCACGCCACCAGGGCGGCCGCCCCCACCGCGTGTCGGGCCGCCGCCTCGTCGAACGCCCGGATCGCCGCCGTCTCCGCCGACTTCACCCAGGCCAGACCGAGGATAGACGGAGGCAGCCCCGCGACGGGGACGAAGCTGACGTCAGGACGGGTGTGATGAGCCGCCGTGGGAGTGCAGAACAGCATGCCGCCCCGGCCGAGCGCCACCTGGGTCAGGCCCTCCTGACTGGTGGCGACCCTGCCCGCCAGGGGAATGGGACGACCGGAAGGCGTGACGGAGGGTGTGACCCGTTCCCGCCAGGCGAGCGGCGCCGGGCCCTCCAGGCCGATCAGGGGCAGGGACGCCAACTCCTCGGCGCCGATGCCCGCCCGGCCGGCCAGCGGGTGCCGGGTGGAGACGCCGAGCTGGTAGGCGACCCGGTTCAGCCCACCACCCGTCACCAGGTCGGGCTCGTCCACCGGCAGCAGGGTGAACGCGACGTCCACGTGGCCGGCCCGCAGCTTGCCGAACGGGTCGGAGAGCGGGATCTCCACCAACTCGACCGCGCACTCCGGATGGCGGCTCTCGAAGGCCCGTACGCTGCCCGTGACGACGTCCGTGGGCGTGGACAGGAAACCGACCCTGATCACGCCTGTCACGTCGCGGGCGGCGGCCTTCGCCCGGCTCACCGCGCTCGCCAGCCCGTCGAGGGAGGGCCGCAGGTCGGCCAGGAAACGCTCGCCGAGCGGGGTGAGACGCACCTGCCTGCTGCTCCGCTGGAAGAGCCGGCCGCCGATCCTGGTCTCCAGCGAGCGGATGAGCTGGCTCACCCGGCCGGGCGACAGATAGAGGCGCTCCGCCGTACGCGCGAAGTGAAGTTCCTCACTGAGGATGACGAAGCACTCCAGCTCCCTGAACTCCATCGGCGCCTCCGGTCGATCGCTTAGCCTGCCTAAACCAAGCCTTCGCGCTTCGCCGTTGTTCCCGACGGCGGAAGTCAGAAGGCTGAGGCGCATGACCACCTCTGACGTTCTGACCGGCGCGCGGGCGCGCTGGCTCGCCGTGACCTCGGTCGCGGCGGGCACCTTCACCATCGTGACCAGCGAGATGCTGCCCGTCGGCCTGCTGACCTCGATCGCGTCCACCTTGGAGGTGTCCGACGGCACGGCCGGGCTGATGATGTCGGCTCCCGGCCTGGTGGCCGCCGTCTCCGCGCCCGTGCTGGCGGTCACCACCCGCCGGCTCGACCGGCGCGTCACGCTGCTCGCGCTGATGGCGTTGCTGGCGGTGGCCAACCTGGCGGGCGCGCTCGCCCCGAACTACGCCGTCATGCTGATCGCCCGGCTGCTGACCGGGGTGAGCATCGGCGGGTTCTGGGCCATCGCGGCCGGCCTGGGCGTGCGGTTGGTGCCCGCACGGTTGGTGGGACGGGCGACCTCGATCATCTTGGCCGGTGTGTCCGTGGCGTCGGTGCTGGGGGTGCCCGCGGCGACGTTCCTCTCGTCGTTCGCGGGGTGGCGCACCGCGTTCGCCGCCATGGGCCTGGCAGCCCTGGCCCTGCTCGCGCTCCTGTTCGCGACCCTCCCAGCGCTACCGGGCGAACCTCCCGCCCGCACGCCCGAGCCTCCCGCCCGCACGCCCGAGCGGCCCGCCCGCACGCCCGAGCGGCCCGCCCGCACCTCCGAGCGGCTTCTCCCGACGTCCGGGCCGCTGGAGGACCGTACAGACGCTCAGAGGCCGGACGGGCATCTGGCGTGGCTCTCGCGTCCCCTCAAGGTCATCCTCGTCCTCACCGTGCTGACGGTGTCCGGCCACTTCGCGGCCTACACCTACCTCCGGCCGTTCATGGAGCAGGTCTCGCACGCGGGTCCCGCTCTCATCAGCACCGCCCTTCTCCTGTACGGCGCGGCGGGCGTGGTGGGCAACTTCGCCGCGGGCGCCCTGGCGGCCAGGAGCCCCCGGGCGGTACTGATCACCCTGGCCGCCCTCATGGCCCTGTCCATGGCGGTACTGCCGATGACCGGCGTGTCCCCCATGGGCCCGTCCGTGACCGACCAGCCCTCGATGGGCCAGCCCCCCACAGACCTGCCCCTGGCCGGCCAAACCCCCACTTTTTTGTCCCAGGCCGATCAAACCCCCATCTTTTTGTCCCTGGCCCTGCTTGTGATCTGGGGGCTCGGTTACGGCGGTGTCGGAGTCTCGCTGCAGCTGTGGATCATGCGGTCGGGTGGCGGCGAGATGGGCACGGCACTGTTCGTGAGCGCGTTCAACGTCTCCATCGCACTCGGCGCGTTCGCCGGCGGCCGGGTCGTGGACGGCGTGTCGACCTCTGCGGTGATGTGGCTGGGAGCGGCTCTCGCCGTGGTCAGCGGGATCGTCGCTGGCATCTGGGGCAGAAGTATGACGACCGGTTCATGAACGCCTCACGCCGGATCGGGGCGCCGCACCGGGAGCACGGCAGGTCGCGGCGGCCGTACGCCTCAAGGGAGCGGTCGAAGTAGCCGCTCTCGCCGTTGACGTTCACGTACAGGCTGTCGAAGGAGGTGCCGCCCTGCTGGAGGGCGGCGCCCATGACGGCGCGCACGGCGGCGAGCAGCTCGGCGATCTTCCGGGTGGTGAGTGTCTGGGTCGGGCGGGACCAGTGGAGGCGCGCGATCCACAACGCCTCGTCGGCGTAGATGTTGCCGACGCCGCTGATCAGTGACTGGTCGAGCAGCGCCCGCTTGATCTCGGTGCGCTTGGCCCTGAGCCTGCGGGTGAACTCGGCCTCGTCGAACGCTTCCTCGAACGGGTCGGGGGCGATGTGCGAGATCGGCTCCGGCACGCCGCCGGTCAGGGCGGTGAGCATGACGTGACCGAAGGTGCGCTGGTCCACGAAGCGCAGGTCCGGGCCGCCGTCCTCGAAACGGAGGCGGACCCGTAGATGCTTCTCCAGCGGCGAGTCCTGGTCCACGACCAGCAGCTGACCGCTCATCCCCAGGTGGGCCAGAAGAGCCTCTTCGGCCCCCGACAGCGGGAGCCACAGGTATTTGCCACGGCGCTCGGCGGACAGCACCGTGCGGCCCTTGAGCCGCGCGGTGAACTCGTCGGCACCCGGCACGTGACGCCTGATGGCGCGCGGGTGCAGCACCTCGGCGGAGGCGATCTCACGGCCGATGACCCACTGCGCGAGACCACGCCGGACAACCTCGACTTCCGGCAATTCAGGCAAACCAAGACCTCACTTCGGACGCCGCCCGCCAGTCCTTCGTCGCTCAGCCCGTCGGCTGGCTCTCGCGCTCCTCGCGGCGGGCCCTGATGCGCGTCCACGCCGCCTCGGCCGCCTGCTGCTCGGCCTCCTTCTTGCTGCGCCCTGTCCCGTCACCGTAGGACTCGCCGCCCACCCGCACCACGGCCGTGAAGGACTTGGCGTGGTCGGGGCCGCTCTCCTCGACGTGGTATTCGGGCACGCCGAGCGCCTCGGAGGCGGTCAGCTCCTGCAGCGAGGTCTTCCAGTCAAGCCCGGCGCCCAGTGAGGCCGAGCGGACGATCAGCGGGTCGAACAGCACGTGGACGACCCGGAACGCCTCGTCGAGGCCCTTGTCGACATAGACGGCGCCGATCAGCGCCTCCAGCGTGTCGGCCAGGATCGAGGACTTGTCGCGCCCGCCCGTGCCCTCCTCGCCCCTGCCGAGCCGCATGAACCGGCCCAGGCCCAGCTCGCGCGCCACGTCGGCGAGGGCGCGCATGTTGACCACCGCGGCCCGCAGTTTGGCGAGCTGCCCTTCGGGCAGGTCGGGGTGGTTGCGGTAGAGGGTGTCGGTGACCACCAGGCCCAGCACCGAGTCGCCGAGGAACTCCAGGCGCTCGTTGGTGGGCAGGCCGCCGTTCTCATAAGCGTAGGAGCGGTGCGTCAGCGCCCGCTCCAGGATGTCGGGGTCGAGCACGACCCCCAGCACTCGCTCAAGCTCGTCTCTGGCGACCTCGACGGCCACTGGCTTAGGACCTGCGCCCACGTCTTTCCTCCTCAGACATCTTCACCTGACGTGACGGCTGCGGAAGATGCCCGAAAACGTGGTGGGCGTCGGGGGAACATAGCCCCGGCGTCCACCACGGCCGCGGGCGAGACCGCCACCGCACGCACCTGAAACGGTAACGCCGACCGGGGCACAATGGCACCCGGTCGGCATCACGTCAACTCGCGAGATCAGGCGGACGGCTCAATGACCTGACGACGGTTGTAGGTGCCGCAGGTGGGGCACGCGATGTGCGGCTGCTTAGGCGAACGGCACTGCGGGCAGCTCACCAGGGCGACAGCAGTCGTCTTCCACTGGGAGCGACGGGCGCGGGTGTTGCTCCGCGACATCTTTCGCTTCGGGACGGCCACGTCACTTCTCCTGATCGTTATCGTTCTCGGTAACCAGACCTTGCAACGACGCCCATCGGGCGTCGATCTTCTCGTGCCGGTGATCTTCGCCGGCCTCGGCCAGCTTGATCCCGCACTCCGTGCAGAGCCCGGGGCAGTCGTCGCCGCACACAGGGCTCAACGGCAGTGCGAGCACCACCGCGTCGCGGAATGTCGGCTCGAGGTCGAGCAGATCTCCGTCGAGCAGTGAATCATCCTCCGAGGCGTCCTCGTCGGAGTAGAAGAACAGCTCTTGCAGGTTGACCTCGATATCGGAGGTCAACGGGTCAAGGCACCGCGCGCACTCCCCGGTGAGCGGGGCCTGCGCCGTGCCCGAGACGAGCACGCCTTCCATCACTGCTTCGAGCCGAAGGTCCAGCTCGACTTCGGCATCCTTGGGGACACCGATCATGTCGACGCCGAGATCCGCCGGTGCCGGGAGGGACAGGGTGATCTCTCGCATTGTGCCCGGCCGCTTTCCCAGGTCGTGAGTGGAGATCACCCAAGGGGAGCGGGGGTTGAGGTGCTGAGTCATCCTGCTCTCGCTAGGCATGGCGAGTTAGTCGCCGTCGTACAAGGCCGAAATGAAAGGATACCAGGTCGTCGTCAGCCCCTGAGCCGCTCGATGAGCAGCGTGTGCACCAGGTCAGGGACGAGACCCGACACGTCCCCACCATAACGGGCGATCTCCTTCACCCGGCTGGAGGACAGGAACGAGTACTCGGGGTTGGTCGGCATGAACAGCGTCTCCACGCCGGACAGCCGGTAGTTGAGCTGCGCCATCTGCAACTCGTAGTCGAAGTCGCTGACGACCCTGATCCCCTTGACGATCGCCGGGATCTCGTTCTGCTTGCAGAAGTCGACCAGCAGGCCGTGAAACTTCCTGACCTTGACGTTCGCATACTCCTTGGTCACGGTCTGGAGCATCTCGATCCGCTCGTCGACGGTGAAAAGGCTACTTTTCTCGACATTGATGAGTACGGCCACCGTCACCTCGTCGTACAACCGGGCGGCCCGGCCGATGATGTCGAGATGACCGTTGGTGATGGGGTCGAACGACCCCGGGCAGACAACGCGCCGCAAAACGCCTCCCAGGTCTACGAGCGGTCCACGGATACTCCGGCCGCGCGACCGTACCAAACGGACGCTTCGCCATATCTGCGGACCCTCTCTTCAACATAACCTTCAGGCCATATCAGCGGCTTTCCCCTGCTTTCCCTCTCGAAAGCCACCAGAGCACCATCAACTAGCCAGCCGCCGTCCCGCAACCGCGCCAGCACCCCGGCCACCTCGTCGTCGGAGACGGCGTACGGCGGATCGGCGAACACGATGTCGAACGCCTCCATCGGCGGCCCGTCCCCCGGCCGGCCCGCCGGCCCCCTGCTCAGGAAGCGCTCCACCTTGTCGGCCACCACCTCGGCCTCGCCCAGGTCCAGCGCCCTGACGTTCGTCCTGATCGTCCGCACGGCCTTCGCGTCGGACTCGACCATCACCGCGCACGCCGCCCCCCGCGACAGCGCCTCCAGCCCGACTGCCCCTGAACCCGCGTACAGGTCCAGCACCCGAGCCCCCCGGAGCCCGTACAGGGAGTCGAGCGTCAAGAAGATCCCTTCTCGCGCCCTGTCACTGGTCGGCCTGGTCCCGCGCCCCGGCGGCACCTCCAGCCGTCGCCCACCTGCGCTCCCCGCGATGATCCGAGTCATGTCGGCCATTGTTCCGCATAACGACGCAGGTCAAGAGTGGACAAGTGTCGGCCTCGACTGCGCAAGGGTGATTCACATTGCCCGGCCGAGTCAGCAAGATGAGGTCTGCGGCCTTCGAGGTGACCCAGATGAAGGCCGACCGGCGTGATCGTGAGCCCTTCCGCACGCCGGTTCCCTCGGCACCTGACCCGAGGGTGGGCCCAGCCGGGGACGGCATTCGGGGGGAGGCCGTCCCCGCGGCTGGGCCCTTCACAAGATTCCCGGCCCACCGCGACCAGCACCCCGCCACCGGCCAGCGCCCCACCGCGAATCAGCACCCCGCCACCGCCCGGCCGCCCCACCGCGAATCAGGACTCCGCGACCGCCCGGCCCGCCGATCCGTTCCTCACGAGCACCCCGCCCACCGGACTCAGCCTTTCGCGAGCGCGCGGCGCACTGGAGTCGCGAGCGCGCGGCGCACTCGGCTCAGGGTCTCGCGGGCGTTGGGCCCGGCCGGGTCGGGGCTTCGCGCATGATCGGCCGGGTCAGGCCTTTTCGAGGTAGGCGGTCAGGTCTTTTCGAGGTATTCGGCTCGCTCGTCCTCCAGCAGCCGGCCGATCTCCGCGCGGAGCGCCTCATGGGAGGTCAGCGCCGGGTCGTCGGCCAGGAGGGCCGCGGCCTCGTCGCGGGCGGTGGCGATGACCTCCTCGTCGCGCAGGAGCTGCAGCATCTTGAGCGACGACCGCTTGCCCGACTGGGCCGCCCCCAGCACGTCACCCTCGCGACGCTGCTCCAGGTCCACCCTCGACAGCTCGAACCCGTCCAGCGTGGCGGCCACCGCGTCGAGGCGGGCCCGCGCCGGGGTGCCCGCGGGGAAGTCGGAGACCAGCAGGCACAGGCCCGGCAGCCCGCCTCGGCCGACCCGGCCGCGGAGCTGGTGAAGCTGGGAGACGCCGAAGCGGTCGGCGTCCATGATGATCATCACGGAGGCGTTGGGGACGTCGACGCCCACCTCGATGACGGTGGTGGCGACCATGATGTCCAGCTCGCCCCGGGTGAAGGAGCGCATCACGGCGTCCTTCTCCTCCGGCGGCAGCTTGCCGTGCAGGACTCCCAGGCGCAGATCCTGGAAGGGCCCCTCGGACAACAGCTCCGCCACGTCGAGGACGGCGAGCGGCGGACGGCGGTCCTCCTCGCCGGAGCCGGCGGCGGCCAAATCTCCCTCGTCGCCCTCCAGGTCGCCGATGCGGGGACAGACGATGTACGCCTGCCGGCCCAGGGCGACCTCCTCCCGGACCCGCTCCCAGGTGCGCTCCAGGAAGTGTGGCTTCTCGGCGGCCGGGACGACGTGGGTGGTGATGGGCGCGCGCCCCGAGGGGAGCTGCGAGAGCGTGGAGACCTCCAGGTCGCCGAAGACCGTCATGGCGACCGTACGCGGGATCGGCGTGGCGGTCATGACCAGGACGTGCGGCCGGGTCTCGCCGGCTTTCTCGCGCAGCGCGTCACGCTGCTCCACCCCGAAGCGGTGCTGCTCGTCCACGACCACGAGCCCCAGGTCGGCGAACTGGACGTGCTCCTGGAGCAGGGCGTGCGTGCCGACGACGATGCCGGCCGTCCCGGAGGCGGCGTCGAGCAGGGCGGAGCGCCGGGCGGCGGCGCCCATGGAGCCGGTGAGCAGGGTGACCGCGGTGCCGCCGAACATGCCTCCCTGGGCGAGGTCGCCCAGCATGCCGGTGATCGAGCGGTGGTGCTGCTGGGCGAGCACCTCGGTGGGGGCGAGCAGGACGGCCTGCCCGCCCGCGTCGACCACCTGGAGCATGGCGCGCAGCGCGACCACGGTCTTGCCCGCCCCGACCTCGCCCTGCAGCAGCCGGTGCATCGGATGCTCCAGCGCCAGGTCGGCGGCGATCTCCACGCCCACCTCGGCCTGGCCCTCGGTGAGCTGGAACGGCAGCCGGGCCTCGAAGTCGGCCAGCAGCCCGTCGCCCCTGAGCGGGCGCGGCTTGGCGGGCCAGGCCGTCGCCGCCTGCCTGCGCCGCAGCAGCACGGCCTGCAGCACGAAGGCCTCGTCGAACTTCAGCCGCTTGCGGGCCCGCTGGACGTCGCCGAAGTCCTTCGGCCGGTGGATGGCCACCAGGGCGTCGCCCAGCTCGGGGAGGCCGTGGCGGGAGCGCAGCTCGGCGGGCAGCGAGTCGTCGAGCGGGCCGAGCGTGTCGAGCACGACGCCGACGGCCCGCCGGATCGCCCACGGTGTGAGGTCCTTGCCCGCCGGATAGATGGGCACCGGAGCCGCCGCGAACTCCTCGACGGCCGCCTCGCTCTCCTCGAACAGCTCGAACTCGGGGTGCGAGAGCTGCCAGCGCGGGCTGGTGCGCGAGCCGAACAGCCCCACCTTGCCGGCGAACATGCCGCGCCGTCCGGGCTTGAGCCGCGACTCGGCCACATGGGAGCCCTTGCCGAAGAACGACAGGTAGATCTTGTTGCCGTTGCCGTCGACGACCTCGACCTCCAGCCAGGTGCCGCCGCGATTGCGCATCGGCTTGCGCATCAGCCGGGTCACCTCGCCCACCACCGTGACGTGCTCGTCGACCTCCAGCGCGTCGAGCGAGGTCAGCTCGCCGCGCTCGGCGTAGCGCCGGGGATAGTGGCGCAACAGGTCGCCGACCGTCTCCAGGCCGAGCACACTGTGCAGCAGCTTGGCGGTCTTCGGGTCGAGCGCCTTCGTCAGGGGCTCGTCGAAACGGCTCACGGCTCTATGTTCTACCGCCTCCGACCGACAGGAACGACAGGCCGCGCTACTCGACGCCGATGAGCAGGGGGTAGCCGCCCTGCTCCCCCTCGTAGACGACCAGGTCCACGTCGGGCCGGGTGCGCCCGAGGTGCTCCTCGACGCCGGCCGCCAGCCCTGAGGGGGCGAGCGCGCCCGTCACCAGGGTCACCAGCTCGCCGCCACCCGCCACCATCCGGTCCACGACCAGCGTGGCGACGTCGTCGAGGGTCGCGCCGATCACGGCCACGTCCCCGTCGATCAGCCCGAGCACGTCGCCGGGAGCGCACAGCCCGGCGCTCGTGACGCCGTGCCGGTCGGCCACGACCAGGTGGCCGTGGCGGGTGTGGCCGGCCGCGTCGGTCATCGCCACCATGTCGTCGTCGAAGCGCCGCAACGGATCGTGTACGGCCAGCGCGGCCAGGCCCTGCACCGTGGCCTTGGTGGGCAGCACGCTCACCACGACCCCGTCCTCGCGGGCGATCTCCGCCGCGGCGGCGGCCACGGCCCCGGACCTGTCGTCGTTCGGCAGTACGGCCACCTCGTTGCCGGCCTGCCTGATGGCGGCGAGCATGGCGGCCAGGGCCGGCCGGCCGCCGGGATCTCGCCGTACGACCACCGCGCCGCACTCCTCGAACAGCGCCGCGATCCCCGCGCCCGCCGCGACGGCCACCACTCCCCTGCCGGCGTCGGCGGGGCGCGGCCGCTCGGCCAGATAGGTGATCCTGATCCGGTACGGCCGGCCCACCCGCAGCGCCGCCTCGACGGCCGGGCCGGCCTCGGCCACGTGCACATGCACGTTCCACAGTCCCTCGCCGCCGACCACCACCAGCGAGTCGCCCATCGCGTCGAGCTCCGCGCGCAGCGTGTCCACCGCCCGGTCGTCGGCGTCGAGCAGGTACATCACCTCGTAGCCCGCGCCCACCTCGGTCATCGGCGAGACCCGTGCGGTCGGCGCGGGCACGTCGTAGCGCTCGCGGTGGGCGCCGGTGATCACCGCGGCGAGCGACTCCAGCACGATCGCCAGCCCGGCGCCGCCCGCGTCCACGACGCCGCTGCGGGCCAGCACGTCGAGCTGCCCGGGGGTGCGCCGCAGCGCCGCGCGGGCCTCCTCGGCGGCCCGCCGCGCCACCTCGGCCAGCCCGCCCTCACCGCTCTGTACGGCTCCGGCGACGGCCGCCAGGACGCTCAGCACGGTGCCCTCGACCGGCCTGGCGACGCTCTGCCTGGCCAGGGCCGCGGCTCTGGCCAGACCGGCTCGCAGGTCGGAGCCGTCCTTGAGCACCTCGGCCAGCCCGCGCAGCGCCTGGCTGACGATCACCCCGGAGTTGCCGCGCGCGCCGACCAGCGCGCCGTAGGACAGCGTCTGCCACACGACCGCCGCGTCCACGTCGTCGGGCAGCGATTCGACGGCCTCGGCGGCGGAGAGCATCGTGAGGTAGAGGTTGGTGCCGGTGTCGCCGTCGGCGACCGGGAACACGTTGAGCGCGTCGATGTCGGCCCTGGCGCGGCCCAGCGCGTCGGCGGCCAGACGCGCCCAGCGCCGCACCGCGGGCGGGTCGAGAACCTCCATGTGCGCGCTCCGACCTCTCCGCATGCGCTACCGTTAAGCGAGGAGAATATCGTCGTGCCGGGCCGAGTCCAGTGCCTGGCGTGATCGGGTTCGCGTCCAGTGGTGCGGATCAGATATTCTCGTCTGGCTAGCCGGTCGTCCCGGCATGCCCTCCGCCCGACAACATCAGCGGACAGGGCTCTATCGACTGTTTTAAGGAGCGATACCGTGGCTTCCGTCTGCGATGTCTGCCGCAAGGGGCCGACCTTCGGCAACAACGTGTCCCACTCTCACCGCCGCACCCGCCGTCGTTGGAACCCCAACATCCAGACGGTGCGCGCTGTCATCGGCGGCACGCCGAAGAAGCTCAACGTGTGCACCTCGTGCATCAAGGCGGGCAAGGTCACCCGCTAGTTCCTGACTTTCGCGACAGCCCGCCGCTAACCTGGAGCGGCGGGCTTTCGTCATGCCTGCCGCCAGTCGTCTCAGGTCATGTCAGCGCCAGTCTTGTCAGCGCCGGTCTTGTCAGCGCCGGTCTTGTCAGCGCCGGCGACATCAGCGCCGGTCACATCAGCACCGGTCACGTCAGCGCCAGCGCCAGGCGTGGTCCACCGGGCCGATGCCGGCGCCGAGCGGGAAGCCGCGCCCGATGGCGCCCGTGACGTACTCCTTGGCCCTGCCGACGGCTCCCGGCACGTCCTCGCCGAGCGCGAGGTAGGAGGCGATGGCCGAGGCCAGGGTGCAGCCGGTGCCGTGGGTGTGGCGGTTGTCGAGGCGTCCGGCGCGGAAGACGTACTCCTGGACGCCGTCCGTGAGCAGGTCGACGGGCTCGCCCGGCAGGTGGCCGCCCTTGATCAGCGCCCAGGCGGGGCCGAGCTCCAGGACGGCGTCGGCGGCGCGGCGCAGGTCCCGCTCGTCCTCGACCTTGACCGAGGTGAGCTGCTCCACCTCCCACAGGTTGGGGGTGACGACGGTGGCGACCGGCAGCAGCCGCGTCCTGAGCGTCTCCACGGCCTCGGGCGCGAGCAGGGAATCGCCGTGCTTGGACACGCCGACGGGGTCCACCACGACGGGGGCGGGGTAGGCGGCGAGCGACTCGGCCACGATCTCCACCAGTGCCGGCGACGCCAGCATGCCCGTCTTGACGGCCTGTGCGCCGATGTCGCCGAGCACCGAGCCGAGCTGGGCCCGCACGGCCTCCGGCGGCAGCTCCCAGTAGCCCTGGACGCCTACGGAGTTCTGGGCGGTGACCGCGGCGATCACGCTCATGCCGTGCACGCCCAGGGCCAGCATGGTCTTCAGATCGGCCTGGATGCCCGCGCCGCCGCCGGAGTCGGATCCGGCGACGGTCAGCACGCGTGGGGGAGTCGAAACCGTCATATCCCCCATCCAACCATTCAACTAACGGCGCAGTCCCCTCCGACCAGCCCGCAGTTCGTCGGCCGGCCCGCCCTTCCGGTCGCCGCGATGGAGATCTCCGTGGACTCGCCCACGGCGATCGGGGTGGACAGGTCCACGATCAGCAGATCGCCGTCCTGCGTCCAGGTCGCGCCCTCCACGCTGAGGATCCTCCCGCGTACGGGCACCGACAGCGTGAAGGCGTTCAGCGTCCGGTCGGACGCGTTGGTGACGTCCATGGTGGCCGTGTAGGTCGCCAGGCGCTGGTTGGTCACGTTGAAGTCGACGTTCACCGAGCTGCCGGAGGAGACGCCCTGGAAGGTCTCCGTGGCTGTCGCCGTGGGCAGCGGGACATCGCCGTTGTCGGGTCTGGTCCCGCCGTCCGGGTTCAGGGAGACCTCCGTGGTGGGGGTCGCCTCGGGGGCGGGCTCCTCCTCCGTGACGTTCTCGATCGGCTCGTCGACCGGCTCCTGCGCCTGCTTCGTCTTCGTCCTGGTGGGCTTCGGCTTGGGCGTGGAGCTGGTGGTACGGCGCGGCTCCCGCGCGCTGTACGTGGCGGTCGGCTTCGGGCTCCTGGCCGGCTCGCTCTCCTCGTCCTCGACCGGCTCGTCCACCGGCTCCTCGTCCTCGACCGGCTCGTCGGCGGGTGGTTCGGAGAGCGCCGGCGCCGGCTGGTTGCTCGACTGGACGGCGGCGCAGGTGCCGCCGGGACAGTCGGCCGCCCCGCCGCCGCTCATCATCTTGACGCCCGCCACGGTGCCGCCCAGCACGACGACCACGGCGGCCACGGAGAGCAGGGCCATCCTGCCCCGGCCGCCGCCACCGGAGGGGACGTCGAGCGAGTCGGGGTCCTTCGGCGGGCCACGCCGGCCACGCCTGCGGCGCGGCTCCGGGTCGCCCTTCGTCCCATCGGACGCCTCATCGGACGGCAGGAAGCCGTTGTCCGCGTCGGCCCAGGCCGGGGCGGGCATGCTCACCATGGTCGGCTCGCCGTACACCTTGACGTCCCCCGGCTCGGGCGGACCGTCGTGACCCGGCGCATCGAACCGGCCCGTGGCCTCGTTTCCGGCCAAGTCGAACCTGGCCGTGCCGTCGTTGCCAGGTGGGTCGAACCGGCCTGTGCCGTCGTGGCCGAGCGGGTCGAACCGGCCCGTGCTCTCGGCCGCGAGCGCGTCGTAGGCGCCCGTGCTCTCCCCCGGACGCTGGTCGAACGCGGGGCGTTCGTACGCCGCCGTACGGTCCGACGAGGCGTCGAAGGGGTGATGACCGTCCGCCGCGCGCGGGTCGAACGGGCCCGGCCGGTCCATCGGGCGCGGGTCGAAGACGTCAGCACCCTGGTCGAACGGACGAGACTGCTGGTCGAACGGACCCGGCTGCTGGTCGAAGGGACCTGGCTGCTGCCCGGAGGGGCGCTGGTCGAACGGGCCGTCCTGGGGCAGTGCCCCGAGCGTCTGAGTGGCGTCGGGAGCGTCGTCCCAGGAGGCCGGGCGGACGAAGGCGCCCGTGGTCTCGAAGGGCTGCTCCGGCGCCGGGAAGGCCCTGTCGGGCCCCTGCGGGGGCGGCGCGGCGAAGGCGCCGGTCGTCTCGAACGGGTCCCGCTGCTGAGCCGGGGCGTCCGCGGCGGGAGCCCCCTTGGGCATGGGTGCCCACTGACCGGTCACTTCGACCTGGTCAGGCGGCGAAGGCCAGCCAGGCGCCTCGGCCCGCTGCCCGTCCGATGGTCCCCAGAACGAGTCGGCCTGCTGCTCCTGCGGCCCCCAAAAGGCGCTGGTGTCCCCCTCTTCACGCGCGTCTTCGGATCCACCTGTGCCGTGGCGGCCCATGGCTGCCCTTTCTTGCCGGTTACAGTTGGCCGCCAATCTTCATAACACCTTTACTACGCCTTTGTCTCATCAATCCCGGTAGTCACCCTCCAAATCGGGAAAAGATAACCCAAATCGGGACAGGTGCTTACCGAAAGTGATCCCAGCCGCCCGGCCCCGCCGCACGCCCCTCGACGTGGACCCCCTCCCCCGCCACGACCCGCCCCACGACCAGCCACGACGGCGGAAGACGCACCTCCGCTGGGAAGACCGCGGCCAGCGCGTGGTCCTCGCCACCGGTCAGGATCCAGTCGAGGGGATCGACTCCCAGCTCCTTTGCCGCAGCCGCCACCGGCTCGCCCACCTCCAGCGCCCGGGGGTCCAGCTCGATCCGCACGCCACTGGCCGTCGCGACGTGCCCGAGGTCCTGCAGCAGCCCGTCGCTCACGTCCAGCATCGCCACGGCGCCCAGCCGCGCGGCCTCGGGCCCGCAGGCGTACGGCGGGCAGGGCTGCCGGTGCCCGGCCACGGCCCGCGCCAGCTCGCCGGAGGCCACCGGCACGCCCGCCTCCAGCAGGGCCTGCCCGGCGGCGGAGCAACCCAGCCGCCCGGCGACCGCCACCACCTGCCCCGGCCGCGCCCCTGAGCGCGTCACAGGCGCCCGACCACCCAGGTCGCCCAGCGCGGTGACCCCGATGACCACCAGCTCGCTGCGGGTGATGTCACCGCCCGCCACGCTCGCCCCCACCACCGCGCACTCGTCGCCGAACCCGTCGGTCAGCGCGTCCAGCCAGGCCAGCGGCAGATCCGCGGGAATCCCCAGCCCGACCACGATGGAGGTGGGAACCGCGCCCATGGCGGCGATGTCCGCGAGGTTCTGGGCCGCGGCTTTACGACCCACGTCGTAGCCGCTGGACCAATCGCGGCGAAAGTGCCTACCCTCAAGCAACAGATCCGTCGACACCACGACGCGCCCATCAGGGGCGCTGACCATCGCGGCGTCGTCACCCGGCCCGAGCAGCACGGCCTCGCCCTGTGGCAGACGTCCGGAAATACGAGCAACTACACCGAACTCGCCGAGATCTCCGACTGTGATGACACACCTCCTGACGCACACAGGGTACGGTGGCCCTTCGGCGTGATCCAATCGCCCGGGAGGACGTAATGGTGCAGGCCTACATCCTTATTCAGACCGAGGTCGGCAAGGCCGCGGCCGTGGCGCGCGAGATCTCCGGGATCTCCGGCGTGACGCAGGCCGAGGACGTGACGGGGCCTTACGACGTGATCGTCCGCGCCGAGGCCAACAACGTCGATGAGCTGGGTAAACTCGTCGTCGCCCAGATTCAGGCCGTCGAGGGGATCACGCGGACCCTCACGTGTCCGATCGTTCATATTTAAGGTAGATCTTTCGTGCGTGCGGCCAGCCTCCTGCTCGTCCTGTTCGTGCTCGCCGGGTGCGGGAGCGCCATCCAGGTCGAGCCGCCGGTGCCCGAAGGCGAGGCGGCGGCCGCCTGTCAGCGCCTGGCCGGGCTGCTGCCCGCGACGCTCGACGGCGACGACCGGGCCGAGTCCGCCCCGCGGTCGCCGTACGTCGCGGTGTGGGGTGCGGGGACCCTCGCGCTGCGCTGCGGAGTCCCGCGGCCGCCCAGGATGGAGCCGACGGCCCAGCTGCAGGAGATCAACGGGGTGGGCTGGTTCGCCGATCCTGAGAAGCCCACCCTCTTCACCGCCGTCGCCGCCCCGGTCTACGTGGAGGTCACCGTCGGTGGCTCGCACCAGGCCGCCGACGTGCTCGCCGACCTGTCGGGCCCGATCGGCCAGGTCTCACCGCAGACCCGGTGACCGTGCCAGCGCGAGCTGGATGAGCCGGTCGACCAGGGCCGGGTACGAGAGTCCTGAGGCGGCCCAGAGCTGCGGCGCCACCGACAGCGAGGTGAAGCCGGGCATGGTGTTGATCTCGTTGAGCACCAGCCTGCCGTCGGGCGTGTAGAAGAAGTCGACCCGCGACAGCCCCTCGCACTCCAGCGCCTCGAACGCGCGCACCGCCATCGCCCGCAGCTCCTCGGCGACCTCGGCGGGGATGTCGGCGGGCACGGTCAGCGACATCTGGTCGGGGTAGTACTTGGCCTCGAAGTCGAAGAACTCCTGCCCGCCCTCCACCCGCACCTCGCCCGGGACGGACGCGGCCGGCGGATCGTCGCCGAGGGATTCGAGCACGGCGCACTCGATCTCGCGCCCGGTCATCGCCTCCTCGATCAGCACCTTGGGGTCGTGCTGCCGGGCGAACTCCACGGCCCGCTCCAGCCCGGCCCTGTCGTGCGCCTTGGAGATGCCCTGCGAGGAGCCGGCCCTGGCCGGCTTGACGAACACCGGCCAGCCGAGCTCCTCGGCCTCCTTCAGCACCCGGTCGCGGTCGAGCCGCCAGTCGCGGTCGCGGACCACCACATAGCGCCCGATCGGCAGCCCCGCGCCGGCCAGGACGGTCTTCATGTAGCCCTTGTCCATGCCGACGGCGCTGGCCAGCACGCCGGAGCCGACATAACGGACCCCGGCCAGCTCCAGCAGGCCCTGAATCGTCCCGTCCTCGGCGAACGGCCCGTGCATGACCGGGAAGACCACGTCCACCGAGCCGAGCTCCACAGGGATGCTTCCAGGGTCGTAGGCCACCAGCGGGCCGCCGCCGGTGGGCAGCGCGAGCGCCGCGCCGGAGGGGTCGACGACGGGCAGCTCCCCGGACTCGATCGCGAACCGCTGGCCGGACGCGGCGAGCACCCACCTGCCGTCCTGGGCGATCCCGATGGGGATCACCTCGTACTTGCTCCTGTCGATCGCATCCAGCACGCTGCCCGCACCCATCAGAGACACGGCATGCTCGGAATTGCGACCCCCGAAAACGACGGCGACGCGTGGCTTGCTCATGACGTCCGAATCTACCGGCGTGCCCCCGTTACAGCGAGTCAAGCACGCGGGAAGCTCGCGAATCGGCTCGTCAGATGCCATAGCGCTCGGGCTTGGGCGACCGAGACATCAGCAGCATCCCCGCCTCCGTCGGCGACATGCCGTCGTGCACGACCCCCACCACGACCTCGGTGATCGGCATCTCCACGCCGTGCTTCCTGGCCAGCTCCAGCACCGATTCGCAGGACTTGACGCCCTCGGCCGTCTGCCTGGTGGCGGCGATCACCTGCTCCAGCGTCATGCCCCGGCCGAGGTTCTCGCCGAAGGTGCGGTTGCGGGAGAGCGGTGAGGTGCAGGTGGCCACCAGGTCACCCATGCCCGCCAGGCCCGCGAAGGTGTGCGGATCGGCGCCGAGCGCCGCGCCGAGGCGGGAGATCTCCGCCAGCCCCCTGGTCATGAGCATGGCGCCGACGTTGTCGCCCATGCCCATGCCGTGCGCCACGCCCACGGCCAGCGCGATCACGTTCTTCACCGCACCGCCCAGCTCGACGCCGACCACGTCGGTGTTGGTGTAGGGACGGAACCACGGCGGCAGGTGGCAGGCCTCCTGCAGCCGCGCGGCGACGCCCTCGTCGGTGCAGGCCACCACCGAGGCGGCGGGCTGGCGCTGGGCGATCTCCTTGGCCAGGTTGGGCCCGGACACGACCGCCACCCGCTCCTGCGGCACCCCGGCGACCTCGCGGATCACCTCGCTCATCCGCTTGGTGGTGCCGAGCTCGATGCCCTTCATCAGGCTGACCAGGATGGCCTCGCGCGGGATGTGCTCGCGCCAGGCGGTGAGGTTGGCCCGCAGGGTCTGGGAGGGGACGGCGAGCACCACGAACTCGGCCCCGTCGAGCGCCTCGGCCACGTCGGTGGTCGCGCGCAGCGAGGTGGGCAGCGAGATGCCGGGCAGGTAGTCGGTGTTCATGTGGGTGCGGTCGATCGACTCGACCACTTCCCGGCGGCGCCCGTACAGGATGGTCTTGTTGCCCGCCTCGGCGAGGATCATCGCGTAGGTGGTGCCCCACGAGCCGGTGCCGAAGACTGCGGCCTTGGTCATCGTGTCACCGCTCTGTGGGGTCGTAGGGAGATTCGGGAGCCTTCTCCCCGCGCAGCTCGGCGAGCTGCGCGGTGATCGCCGCCATGATGTCGGCGGTGGCCGCCCGCAGCACGTCGGCGTGCGGGGCGCGGCCCGCGTACTTCGACAGGTCGACCGGTGGGCCGACCATGACGCGGAAGGTCTTGCGGGGCAGCGGTCTGGGCCATGTGTCTCCGTAGGGCAGCAGGTCCTGCGCGCCCCAGTGGGCCACCGGGATCACCTGAACACCGCTCTCCAGCGCCAGCCGGGCGGCGCCGGTCTTGCCCACCATCGGCCACAGCCGGGGGTCCCGGGTGCAGGTGCCCTCAGGGTAGAACAGGATCGCGCCGCCGTCGCGGAGGCGCTGGGCCGACTCCCGCAGCGATCTGGCCGCCTCGTCGCTGCCCCGGTCGACCGGGATGGCGCACAGCTCACGGACGGCGTGGCCCAGGAAGGGCACCTTGAACAGGCTGGACTTGGCCAGGATGACCGGCCAGCGATCGTGGTTGTAGAGGAAGTGCGCGAGCAGCACCGGGTCGGCCCAGGACAGGTGGTTGGTCGCGATGATGACGCCTCCGGTGCGCGGCATGCGGTCGCCACGCCGCCAGTCCTTCTTGACCAGGAGCCAGGAGAGCGGTTTCACGATCACGACAGCCAGTGTTTCCCAGAAACGCGACGGTCGCGTGCGACTCATGGTCTCCTCCAACGGCTACGGTATGCGGCTAAGTCTCCCGGTTGGCCGCCAGAGATGTCGAGGCGAGGGGAGGCGCGGGCACGGTGCCGCCCCCAATGACATCCTCCTCTTCCCGCTCCTCCTTCCCCGTAGCCGCCTCGGGCAGCGGGGATGCGCCGGGGGCCGGGCGGTGTTCGGAGGAGGGGCGGTGTTCGGAGGAGGGGGACCGCCCGCCGGCCTCCGGCACCGTGTCGCGGACCGTCCTGCCCGGACGTCCGGGCAGGACGGGGTATTCAGGCTCAAGGGAGAATCGATGAGCAACCGCTGGTCCCTGGTCATCCCGGTGAAGACGCTGGTCGCCGCGAAGACCAGGCTGGCCGCCGCCACGGGGCCGCACCGTACCCGGCTGGCCGTCGCGGTCGCCTGCGACACCGTCACCGCGGCGCTGGCCTGCCCGCCGGTCGCGCGGGTGATCGTGGTGACGGCCGACCCCGCCGCCGCGGGCCCGCTCCGCGCGCTGGGCGCCGACGTGGTCACCGACCCCGACCGCGGCCTGAACACCGCGCTGCGCACCGGGGCCGCGCACGCCGTGCGGCTGGCGCCCGGTGACGCGGTGGGCGCGCTGCAGGCCGACCTGCCCGCGCTGCGCCCGGCGGAGCTCGCCGCCGCCCTGACGGCAGCGGGCGAGTTCGACCAGTCGTTCGTGCCCGACGCGCTGGACATCGGCACGACTTTCTACGGCGTACGGCCCGGCCTGCCGTTCGTGCCCCGGTTCGGCGGCGAGTCGCGGGCCAAGCACCTGGGGGGCGGGGCCAAGGAGTTGCGCCTCGACGGCATCGACTCGCTCAGGCGCGACGTGGACACCCCCGACGACCTGCGCGCCGCCGTGGCACTCGGGCTGGGCCGGCACACGGCGGCGGTCGTCGCCGAGCTCTGGCCCGCTGGCCCGCCCGCACGCTGAGCCGTAGGCTGGTTCGCGTGCAGGCGACAGTGCGTAGTTTCGACGAGACGACCCGTTCGGGCTCGGTCTTCCTCGACGACGGGACCGTCCTGGTCTTTCCCGCGCACGCCTTCGACGCGGGCCCGCTGCGGCTGCTGCGCACCGGGCAGCGCGTCAACCTCGCGCTGACGGACGGCGAGATCACCTATGTCACGCTGTCCACTTTCCCGCTGCCATGAAGCCGGCATGAAAAAGCCCGGGCCCCGAATCGGAGCCCGGGCTTTCGCCGTCCGGTGGCTACTTCTTCTTGGCGACCTTCTTGCCGCCCGCGTTCACCAGCTCTTTGAAATCCGAGCCGGGGCGGAATTTCGGCGCCCAGCTCTCCTGGACTTTGATCTCCGCGCCGGTCGACGGGTTTCTCGCCGTCCGAGCCGGCTTGTGCACCATCTCGAAGGCGCCGAAGCCGGTGATCGAGACCTTGTCCCCGTCCGCCACTGCCTTCTGGACGGCGTCAATGATCGCGTTCACGGCCTCGGTCGCCGTTTTCCTGTCGCCCACCCGGTCTGCGATGGCGTCGACCAGTTCCCGCTTGTTCATGAATGTTCTGCTCCCCCAGTTACGGCGCGGGGTTCCAGCTCACGAGTCCGACGTAGAAACCCCTTACGGGCTCGAAAGTAGGCGGGATCGCGGGGGAACTCAATCACCGGGCGTGTCTAGCCCCTCGCGTGGCGTGTCGGAAGGGCCGTCCTCCAGGGAGGCCAGAAAGGTTTCGAGGCGGGCCGCGGCCCTTTTCGGGTCCCGTTTGGCCTGATCGCAGATGGACAGGTAGCGGCGGGCCAGCCGCTCCTTGTCGTGGGCGGGCAGCATGCGGACGCGGCGGTGCGCTTCGCGCAACCGCCGCGCCAGCTCATCGTCTTCTAGACGGTCGTCGGCAGCCATGGCTGCCGACCATTCTCGTACGCCGCCACATCGTCGGCGTGACGCAGGGTCAGTCCGATGTCGTCGAGACCCTCCATCAGCCGCCAGCGGGTGTAGTCGTCGATCTCGAAACCGACGGCCTCGCCGGCCCAGCGGACCTGACGTGCGCCCAGGTCAACGGTCACCTGGAGACCCGGGTCCGCCTCGATCGCGCCTTGCAGGGCCTCGACCTTGTCGCCCGGCAGGACGACCGGCAGCAGGCCCATCTTGGTGGAGTTGTTACGGAAGATGTCGCCGAACCTGGCGGCGATCACGACGCGGAAGCCGTACTGCTGCAGCGCCCACACCGCGTGCTCGCGCGAGGAGCCGGTGCCGAAGTCGGGACCCGAGACCAGGATCGAGGCGCCGTCGTAGGCGGAGTCGTTCAGCACGAACGCCGGGTCCTCGCGCCAGGCGGCGAACAGGCCCCGCTCGAACCCGGTGCGGCTGACCTGCTTGAGCCAGACGGCCGGGATGATCTGGTCGGTGTCGACGTTGCTGCGGCGCAGCGGCACCGCCGTGCCCGTGTGGGTGGTGAAAGCGTCCATCGGAAGGTTCTCCTAGAGGTCGGCTGGGGCGGTCAGGCGGCCGGTGACGGCGGTCGCGGCGGCGACCTGCGGCGAGACCAGGTGGGTACGGCCACCCTTGCCCTGGCGGCCCTCGAAGTTGCGGTTGGAGGTGGAGGCGCTGCGCTCGCCCGGCTGGAGCGTGTCGGGGTTCATGCCCAGGCACATGGAGCACCCGGCCTCCCGCCACTCCGCGCCCGCGGCCTTGAACACCTCGTGCAGGCCCTCCTTCTCGGCCTCCAGCTTGACCAGCATCGAACCGGGGACGACCAGCGTGCGGGCCTTCACCTGGCGGCCGCGCAGGATCTCGGCGGCGGCGCGCAGGTCCTCGATGCGGCCGTTGGTGCACGAGCCCATGAAGACCGTGTCGACCTCGATCTCCCTGAGCGGGGTGCCGGCGGTCAGGCCCATGTACTCCAGCGCCCGCTGCGCCGAGGACTTCGCGGTCGGGTCGGTGAAGCTGTCCGGGTCGGGCACGGCCTCGGTGAGCGGCAGGCCCTGGCCGGGGTTCGTGCCCCAGGTGACGTACGGCGCCAGCGTCGTGGCGTCGATCTCCACGACCTTGTCGAACACGGCGTCGTCGTCGGTCCTGAGCGTCTCCCAGTAGGCGACGGCCTGGTCCCACGCCTCGCCGGACGGCGCGTGCGGGCGGCCCTTGAGGTAGGCGAAGGTGGTCTCGTCGGGGGCGATCATGCCCGCCCGCGCGCCCGCCTCGATGGACATGTTGCACACCGTCATGCGGCCCTCCATGGAGAGCTTGCGCACGGCCTCGCCGCGGTATTCGACGATGTAGCCCTGCCCGCCGCCGGTGCCGATCTTGGCGATGATGGCCAGGATCAGGTCCTTGGCCGTGACACCGGCGGGCAGCTCGCCGGAGACCTCGATGGCCATGGTCTTGGGCCGGTAGGCCGGCAGCGTCTGGGTGGCCAGGACGTGCTCGACCTCGGACGTGCCGATGCCGAACGCGATGCCGCCGAACGCGCCGTGGGTGGAGGTGTGGGAGTCGCCGCAGACGATCGTCATGCCCGGCTGGGTCAGGCCGAACTGCGGGCCGATGATGTGCACCACGCCCTGGCCGGCGTCGCCCATCGGGTGCAGCCGGAGGCCGAACTCGGCGGCGTTCTTGCGCAGCGTCTCGACCTGGGCCTTGGACACCGGGTCGGCGATGGGGCCGCGCACGGTCGGGACGTTGTGGTCTTCGGTGGCGATCGTGAGGTCGGGCCTTCGCACGGTCCGGCCGGCGAGACGGAGTCCGTCGAACGCCTGCGGGCTGGTCACCTCGTGAATGAGGTGCAGGTCGATGTAGAGCAGGTCGGGCTCGCCGTCGGCACGGCGTACGACATGCTGCTCCCAGACCTTCTCGGCCAGTGTGCGGCCCATGATCTCCTCCTGCTCGTTGCGATGCTCCGCGTCGCGGCTCGGTCGCTCGGCCCCGGCGGGAAATCCTCCGACTTGCCTTCTCATATGTCGAGACTGCAGTATCGGTGTATGGACAACTCTAGCGGAGTCGGCGTACTGGACAAGGCCGTTCTGGTACTCAACGCCCTCGAAGCCGGACCGGCCTCCTTGGCGCAGCTCGTTCAGGCGACCGGCTTGGCCCGCCCGACGGCCCACAGACTCGCCGTCGCGCTGGAACACCACCGCATCGTTACCCGTGACACCCAGGGTAGGTTCGTGCTCGGCCCGCGGCTGTCGGAGTTGTCCACCGCCGCCGGCGAGGACCGGCTGCTCGCCGTCGCCGCGCCCGTGCTCATGCAGCTGCGCGACCTCACCGGCGAGAGCGCGCAACTTTACCGTCGGCAGGGCGACGAGCGGGTCTGCGTGGCCGCCGCCGAGCGCTCCAGCGGCCTGCGTGACACCGTGCCGGTCGGCTCGGCGCTGCCGATGACGGCCGGCTCGGCCGCCCAGATCCTGCTGGCCTGGGAGGAGCCCGACCGGCTGCACCGCGGCCTGCGGGGGGCCAAGTTCACCGCCGCGACGCTCGCGTCCGTGCGGCGCAGGGGCTGGGCGCACAGTGTGGGAGAGCGCGAGCAGGGCGTGGCCAGCGTGTCGGCGCCGATACGGGGCACCGGCGGCAAGGTGATCGCGGCCGTCTCCGTCTCCGGGCCCATCGAGCGGCTGACGCGGGCCCCCGGAAGACTGCACGCGGTGCCCGTCATGGCGGCGGCCGAGCGGATCACCGAAGCCATGCGGCGCACCTCATGATCGGCCAAAGCCCGTATTCGGGGAGCCGAGTGCCTCGCGGGAGCACTAGCCTGAGTGCGTGACAGATCGCATCGAGGTAGCCGCCACTGAGCTGCGACCCCTGCTCGAAGAGTTCATCTTGTGGGCACGCACCAACGCGCCCGACAGCGACCCCGAGCTCGTGGGGCCCGCCGCACTCTGGCACCGTCTCGCCTTCTCGCAGGATCTCGGCACGTGGAAGCGCGCCGACCTGCGAAACCTCATGCTCGACCGGATGCCGAAGGTCGTCGAGGACCCCGACACAGCGGCCGACGGGATGCTTCCCGCCATCGACGCGTACCTCACATTCCTCTCCATGACCGGCAGGCTCACCGAGGGCTCCGACTCCCTCACCGAGCTGCAGGCCGAGCTCGACGACGTCGAGGACGACTTCGTCGAGCTCATGGAGGATCTCATCGAGGACGCCGAGGGCGACGACGACGATGACGACGAGGCCGGTGATCTGGGCGACTTCGAGCCGTTCGCCGACGAGCTGGCGGACCTGGCCACCGTCAGGTTGCGCCCCGACTCCGAGCTCGCCGCCGCCGCGCGCGCGGTGCCGCTGATCGCCAAGGCGCGCGACCTGGCCCTGTGGGTCGGCTCGGGCCGCCGGGTCGGCGAGGACACGCTGCTGTCCGACGCCGAGGTGGAGGAGGCGCTGGCCACCGTCGGGCTGCCCAGGCCGGAGACCGACGGCTCCCTGGCCGAGGCCGTCCCCCAGCTGTGGAACCTGTGGAACCTCGCCGTGGACCTGGAGTTCCTGGAGCCGGGCGAGGGCAACACCGTGGCCGTGCAGGACGACACCTCGGAGTGGCCGTTCGACGACGACGAGGACGTGCTCGACGCCTGGATGCTCGGCCTGCACTCGGTCGACTACGGCGACCCCGAGCTGCCCGACGAGGACCTGACCATGGCCCTGGCCGGGCTGACCCGGGCCCTGCTGGTCAGGCTGCTGCTCGCGGGCGGCAGCCGTGATCTCGGCGAGCTTCGGCAGGAGCTGGCCGAGGCCGCCGCCGAGTTCGACGAGCTGGGGGCCGACGCCTGGCAGGCGGCGGGCGACCCGCTCGCCTCCGCGCTCGACTGGCTGGCCGGCTACGGCATGGCCGAGGTCGCGGGCGACACGGTCAGCCTCACGCCGCTCGGCACCGAGGGCGTCGTCCACCTGGTCGACGACTCCGACATCGAGCTCGACGCGCGGCCCGCGATCGAGTCGATGAGCGCGCACGAGCTGCTGGTGCTCAGCGCCGAGCTACCCGAGGAGGAGGCGGACGCGGAGTTCGCCGCCTGGATGCGGCTGCGCGAGCCCAGCAGGGCCGCGGAGGAGCTCTTGGAGGCCGCGGCCAAGGACGAGAGCGACGCGCTCATCCGGGTGCAGGCGGCCAGTGTCGTCGGCACGCTGGGCGAGGACGCGATCCCCGCCTGGCAGGAGGCGCTCAAGGAGTCCTCGCTGCGCCCCTACGCGGCCACGCACCTGAGCCAGCTGCAGGTGCCGGACGCCCCCGAGCCGACCCCGGACGACACCCACTGGCTCATCCTGGACATGTGGACGATCTCAGCCGGGCTGGGCCGGGCCGAGTTCGTGGGCAGTCTGCGCGACATCGGGCCGGATCTGCTCAACAGCCTGCTCGAAGTGGTGTGGAAGATCCCGCACGCGCACGTCGAGGAGCTGCTGGACCTGATCTCCCAGGTGCATCCGGACAAGCAGATCGCCAAGGCGGCCCGCAGGGCGCTGTTCAAGGCCCGCTCCGCCACCACCCCGTAGCCGTCGTCTCGCTCGCCGCCCCGGGCGCGCTTCCTCCTGAGGGGAAGCGCGACCGGGGCGGAGGCGTTCGCTACGCGGGAAACGCGAGCTGAGATCCGCCGGGACGCGCGGGCTGAATGCGCGCGGCCATGTGGGCTGAACATCTGGGCGGAACATGTGGGCTGAATGCGCCCGGAGATGCGAAAAAGACCCGATCGATGATCGGGTCTTTCGGTGCTGATGTAGTCCCGACCGGATTCGAACCGGCGCTACCGCCTTGAGAGGGCGGCGTCCTGGGCCACTAGACGACGGGACCTTCGCGAGCTGGTGACAGTGGTAGTCCCGACCGGATTCGAACCGGCGCTACCGCCTTGAGAGGGCGGCGTCCTGGGCCACTAGACGACGGGACCCTGTCTCCAAGCGAGCTTGCCGGGTCTCCCCGGCAACGGGTGTAACTCTACCGCACCCGGAGGAGCACTCAAAACCGTTATCAGGCCAGCAGATCGGGCCTGTGGCGACGTACCCAGTCGCCCATCGGCCCGCGCTCCCAGAGCGGGTCCACGGCGCCCAGGGGGATGCCCAGCCACTGGAGACCGGTGTCCGGGTCCACCGGAATGCGGGCCAGGTGGTCGCGCATCCAGCCGGGCATGCGCGCCGGCACCTCGCGCTCGCCCCAGCCGACGAGGCCGACGCTCTTCATGGCGCCGGCGCGCACCCGGACGCCGGCGGGGCGGCCGGGGCGGCCGATGGTGCGTGGGCCGGCCATCCGGCTCTCCACCACATCGACACGGCGGACGTCCGGCCAGTCGAGGCGCAGGACGAAACCGTAGGTGTCGGCCATCTCCACGCCTCGCGGCGAGAACCGTACGACGGTGCCCGCGACCATCCGCCTGTGCTTGACCACCAGCACGCCGACGAGCACCGCCGTGCCGGCCGCGCCGACGAGGAGACCCCAGGCGACGTCGGCGGTGAGGATGCTGCCGAGCAGCAGGCACACGGGGAAGAAGAGCAGCAGGGGAAGAAGGAAGGGGGCTGCGAACGGGAGGAAGGATCCCCGCCTGATCCGGAACTCATCCATAAAAACAAGAAACGGACGCTTCCTGAAGGAAGCATCCGCTGCACATTGCTGGGGTACCAGGACTCGAACCTAGACTAACTGAACCAGAATCAGTCGTGCTGCCAATTACACCATACCCCACCGCCTGCGACAGCCCCTGAAGGCGGCGCTTGGCGACGTCCGAAAGAATAGCCCAGCTAGGGGTGTAAGACCAAAACGAATTCCCGACCGCACGCGGCAGCGGCTCCCCCGTGCCAAGCTGATAGGGACAAACCACCACGTGGAGGAGCCCCAACGTTGGCCGAGAACCCCTTCTTCGCCCCCAGCAGCCTGCCCTACCAGCTGCCGCCCTTCGAGGAGATCCGCGAGGAGCACTATCTGCCCGCCTTCGCGCGCGGGATGGCGGAGCAGCTGGCCGAGGTGGAGGCCGTGGCGGCCGGCGAGGAGCCGCCCACGTTCGACAACACCGTCGCCGCGCTGGAGCGCTCAGGCCGGGTCCTGGGCCGGGTGGCCACGGTGTTCTACAGCTACGCGGCGTCCAACACCTCCGACGCGCTCATGGAGATCGAGAAGCGGATCTCGCCGGAGCTGTCCAAGCACAGCGACGCGATCCGGCTCAACCGCGCGCTGTGGGCCCGCCTCAAGCAGGTGACGACGGACGACCCCGAGCAGGCGTGGCTGCTGGAGAAGTACCGCGAGGACTTCGTCAGAGCCGGCGCCGACCTGTCGGAGTCCGAGCAGGACCGGCTGCGCGCCCTGAACGAGGAGCTGTCCAAGCTCTCCACCGAGTTCTCCCAGAACCTGCTCAGGGCCTCCACCGAGTCGGCACTGGTGGTGACGGACGTCAAGGAGCTCGACGGGCTGGACGAGGCCACGATCAGGTCGCTGGAGAAGGACGGCCGCCACGTGCTGCCGCTGCTCAACTTCACCAACCAGCCGGCCCTCGCCCAGCTGACCGACCGCGAGGTGCGCCGCAGGCTCTACACGCTGAGCGTCGAGCGGGCGCCGCAGAACGGCGAGCTCGCGATCAGGATGGCCACTCTGCGCGCCGAGCGGGCCGCACTGCTGGGCTTCCCCAGCCACGCCGCGTACGTGGTCGCCGACCAGACGGCCAAGACCGTGGAGGCCGTCGAGGAGATGCTCGGCCAGCTCGTCGACCCGGCCGTGCGCAACGCCCGCGAGGAGGCCGAGGCGCTGGCCGAGCAGGCCGGGTTCGCGATCGAGCCGTGGGACTGGTCCTTCTACTCCGAGAAGGTGCGCAAGGCCCGCTACGACTTCGACGCCGACGCCATGCGGCCCTACCTGGAGCTGGGCCGCGTCTACCGTGACGGCGTGTTCAAGGCGGCGACCCTGCTCTACGGCGTGACGTTCACCGAGCGGCCGGACCTGTCCGGCTACCACGAGGACGTCGAGGTCTTCGAGGTCTTCAACGAGGACGGCAGCGCGCTCGGTCTGTTCCTGCTCGACCCGTACGCCCGGCCCGGCAAGCGGGGCGGCGCCTGGATGAACAACCTGGTCGACCAGTCGTTCCTGTTCGGCGAGAAGCCCGTGGTGATGAACAACCTCAACATCACCAAGCCCGCCGAGGGTCCGACGCTGCTGTCGTACGACGAGGTCAACACCGCCTTCCACGAGTTCGGGCACGCCCTGCACGGACTGTTCTCCGAGGTGCGCTTCCCGCGCGTGTCGGGCACCAGCGTGCCGCGCGACTTCGTCGAGTACCCCTCTCAGGTCAACGAGATGTGGGCGACGTGGCCGGAGATCCTGTCGAGCTACGCCAGGCACCACGAGACGGGCGAGCCGATGCCCGCGGAGCTGGTGGACAAGCTCAAGGCGGCCGACAACTTCAACCAGGGCTTCAAGACCGTCGAATACCTGGCCGCCACGCTGCTCGACTGGGCCTGGCACAAGCTGGGCGCGGGCGAGAGCGTGCCGGACGCCGAGGCGTTCGAGGCCGCGGCCCTTGAGGCGGCGCGTATCGCCCTCCCGCAGGTCAGGCCGCGTTACCGGACCAACTACTTCGCGCACATCTTCTTCGGCGGCTACAGCGCCGGCTACTACTCCTACATCTGGAGCGAGGTGCTCGACGCGGAGAGCGTGGAGTGGTTCAAGGAGAACGGCGGGCTCACGCGGGCCAACGGCGACCACTTCCGCCGTGAGCTGCTGTCGAGGGGCGGCAGCGTGGACGCGCTGACGTCCTTCCGCAACTTCCGCGGCCGCGAGCCGAGCATCCGCCCGCTCCTGGAGCGCCGCGGCCTCGTCTAGCCACAAGCGACGCGGCCCCGTCCAGCCCAAGCGACGCGGGCCTCGTCCAGCCACAGGCGACGCTCCCTGGATCAGCCCGCCACGGCCAGCTCATCGATCCGCTGCCGAAGCCACTCCTGCTCGGCTCTGCTGGCCGCGCGGGCGATCTGGAGCATCCCGCGCCGGTACGGGTCGGGCTCGTCCCGAATCCTGACCGGCTTGTCTCCTTCGTAGAAGAAGCTCGCCGGCGCCTCCAGGAACGCGAGCCTGCGCCGGAGCACCTCCACCTGTTCCTGCTCCCCGGGCAGTGCCGACAGGAACGCCAGCAGGGCGAAGAACCTGCTCTGGTCGCTGATGTCCAGATCGCTGGGTTCGCGTAGCCGCCTGAGCAGTTGCCGCCTGCCATCGTGGGTGATGGTGAGCACCTGCCTGCGGGCCGCGTGTGTCCCGGCCTCCTCGTGTCGCTCCACCAGGCCTTTCGCCTCCAGTCTGGTGATGGCCGGGTAAAGGGCGCCGTCGCTGACGGGCCGCAGATGTCCGGTCAGGGCCGCGAGCCGGGCCTTGAGCTCGTAGCCGTGCATCGGACGCTCGTTGAGGAATCCCAGGATGGTGAGGGTCAGGTCACCGCCACTTGCCATGGCATGCATCGTACCGCTATACCTCGATTCGAGTTACTACGAATCGAGGTATCGAGCATGCTCCGACTGGCGATGCCGATCTATGTGGAACTGCTGACCGCCGTCGTGGCGGTCGGCCTGATCGATCTGCTGTGGGTGTCCTCGCTGGGCGAGGGCGCCATCGCGGCGGTGACCGTGGCGACCACGGTTGAATACCTCGCCTACGGTCTCTTCCTGGCCGTCCCCACAGGCATCACCGTGCTGATCGGGCGCCGCGACGGCCGCGCGCCGCTCGCCCCCGTCATCAGGACCGGCTGGCTGCTGTGGGCCGCGTTCGCCGTGGCGATCACCGTACCGGGCGTGCTGCTCCGCGAGCCGCTGGCGGCGCTGTTCACCGACGACGCGGGGCTGACGGCCTCCTATCTCCTGATCTCGCTCGGCGGCCTGCCGGTGTACTTCGCGCAGACGATCGTGGACGGCACGCTCAAAGGCCGGGGCGACACGAGGCGGCCGATGCGGCACGCGCTGATCTGCAACGCTCTGGTGATCGTCCTTGATCCGCTGCTCATCTACGGGCTCGGCCTGGGCGTGCGAGGAGCCGCACTGGCCACCGTGCTCGCCCGCGCCCTCACCCTCGCTCTGGCCTTACGTGCGCTCGCCCGTCCGGCTCTTCAGGAGAGGGCGCGCGGGCTCATGGTGGGTGACGTCCTGAAGACCGGGCTGCCCATGTCCGGAGATTTCCTGGCTCGTGCCGTGGTGGGCATGGTGCTGGTGGACCTCGTCGCGTCCTTCGGCCCGGCCGCACTCGCCGGGTACGGCATCGGGCAGAAGGTCATGCTCGCCGGGGTCATGCTCTTCTACGCCCTCCGCCAGGCCGCCCTGATCCGCACCGCGCGCTCGGAGCCCACCGGCTCACCCCTGCGGCTCGGCCTCCTCGCGGGAGCGGCGGTGGCCCTCGCGCTCAACGCCGTGGCCGTCCCCGTCGCGAGCCTGTTCACCGGCGATCCGTCGGCCACGGTGAGCTTCCTGCGCTGGATGACGCTCTATCTCATCCCCTTCGCCGCCCTGATCTCCGTCGGCGGGGTGCTCCAGGCAAGCGGAAGGGGCAACCGCCTGCTGGCCGCCACCGTGGCGGGCCTCGCCGTACAGCTGCCCCTTGCCTATGTCCTGAGCGCGTGGCTCGGAGTCACCGGAGTGTGGCTGTCGATGGCCGCGGGTGCGGCCGTCGGCCTCGTGCTCAGCCTCGCAGGCGGGCCAAGGCCGCGCGGATGCGGTCCTTGGTCCGCTCGCGGCCGAGCACGTCGATCGACTCGAACAGCGGCAGGCCCACGGTGCGGCCGGTGACCGCCACGCGGACGGGCGCCTGGGCCTTGCCCAGCTTGAGCCCGTGAGCCGTGCCGACCTCCTCCAGCGCCGCCTTGAGCGAGTCGGGGTCCCAGCTCAGCGTGTCGAGCCGGGAGAGATAGCCGGTGAGGATCTCCTCCGGGGAGTTCTTCATCGCCTTGTCCCAGGACGCCTGGTCGAAGACCGGCTCGTCCAGGAAGAGGAAGTCGACGTTCTGCCGGATCTCCGACAGGACCGTCAGGCGGGTCTGCGCCAGGACGGCGACCTTGCTGAACAGCTCGCGGTCCCAGTCGGCGTCGAGGTAGGGCCGGCACCGCTCCTCGAACGTCTCGATGGGCAGGGCCCGGATGTACTCGCCGTTGAAGGCGCGCAGCTTCTTGTCGTCGAAGAAGGCGCTGGAGGAGTTGACGTCCTCCAGCTTGAACAGCGGCACCATCTCCGACCACGGCATGATCTCGCGGTCGTCGCCGGGGCCCCAGCCGAGCAGCATGAGGTAGTTGACCATGGCCTCGGCGAGGTAGCCCTCGGCGCGGTAGTCCTCCAGCGCGACCTTGTCCCGCCGCTTGGACAGCTTCTTGCGCTGCTCGTTGACGATGACGGGCAGGTGCGCCCAGACCGGCGGGGTCGCGCCCAGCGCGGGCCACAACAGCTGCTGCTTGGCGGCGTTGCCGAGGTGCTCCTCGCCGCGGATCACGTGGGTGATGTTCTGGGTGATGTCGTCGACCGCGTTGGCCAGCACGTAGAGGGGCGAGCCGTCGGTGCGGGCGATGACGAAGTCCTCCTGCGCGTCGTTGGGGAACTCCACCCGGCCCCGGATGACGTCGTCGACGACGGTCACGCCGTCGTCGGGGGTGCGGAAGCGCGTCGCGCCCGCAGTCAGCCCGCGCTCACGGCAGTGGCCGTCGTAGCCCTTGTGCTCGGAGCCGGTGCGCGCGACGAGCTGCTCGCGGGTGCAGTCGCAGTGGTACGCCCTGCCGTCGGCCAGCAGCTTGGCCACGGCCTCGCGGTGCTGCGGCTCGTAGGCCGACTGGAAGTAGGGGCCCTCGAAGACCGGGTTGGTGCCGTTGATGCCGATCCAGTCGAGGGCCGAGATGATGCCCTCGATCCACTCCGGGCGGTTGCGGGTCGCGTCGGTGTCCTCAACGCGCAGCACGAACCGGCCGCCGGACTGCTCGGCCAGGGCCCAGTTGAACAGCGCGGTGCGGGCGCCGCCGACGTGGAACATGCCGGTCGGGGAGGGGGCGAAGCGCACCCGGAGATCAGTCACGGGAGACCACCTTGTTCGTCAGAGTGCCGATGCCCTCGATCCCGACGCTGACCTCGTCGCCGATCTCCAGCGGGCCGACGCCGGCCGGCGTGCCGGTCAGGATCACGTCGCCGGGGATCAGCGTCATGACCGCGCTGACGTAGGCGACGAGGGCGGGGATGTCGTGGATGAGCTGGCTGGTGCGGCCGGTCTGCCGCATCTCGCCGTTGACCGTGGTGGTGAGCGCCAGGTCGGCCGGGTCGAGGTCGGTCTGGATCCACGGCCCGAGCGGGCAGAAGGTGTCGAACCCCTTGGCCCGGGTGAACTGCACGTCCTTCTTCTGCAGGTCGCGGGCGGTGACGTCGTTGGCGCAGGTGTAGCCGAAGATGACGTCCTTGACCCGCTCGGCCGGGACCTCGCGGCAGAGCCTGCCGATGACCACGGCCAGCTCGCCCTCGAAGTCGACCCGGTCGGACAGCGTGGTCGGGTAGGCGATCGACTCGCCGTGGCCGATCACGGAGGTGGACGGCTTCATGAAGATGAGCGGCTCGTCGGGCACCTCGTTGCCCATCTCGCGGGCGTGCTCGGCGTAGTTTCTGCCGATGGCGATCACCTTGCTGGGCAGCATCGGGGCGAGCAGCTTGACCTGGGACAGCGGGACCCGCTCTCCGGTGAACTGCACCTGGCCGAACGGGTGGCCGGTGATCGCGGAGATGAACTCCTCGCCGGGACCGCCCTCGACCACGCCGAACGTGACGCCTTCGCCTGTGGAGAACCTCGCTATACGCACCTGACAAGGCTATCGCCGACGTCGGCGGGGTCCGCCCACGTACGGCGCCCGCCTCGTGATTTGCTTGACGGGCTACGACTCAAGGAGGTTCTTCCGTGTCATCGGTCGTGAAGATCAACGTGCTGACGGTGCCCGCCGAGATGCGCGCCCAGTTGGAGGAGCGCTTCGCCAACCGGGCCGGGATGGTGGAGTCGGCCGACGGGTTCGAGTGGTTCGAACTGCTGCGGCCGGTGGAGGGCACCGACCGCTATCTCGTCTACACCCGCTGGCGCAGCGAGGAGGACTTCCAGACCTGGCAGCAGGGCCAGGCGTTCCAGCGTGGGCACGCCCAGGCCGCTGCAGGACAGGGGCAGGGGCACGGCCATGGGCAGGGCCCGGCTGCCTCCGGCTCCGAGGTGTGGTCGTTCGAGGTGGTGCAGAGCGCGGCGCCGAAGTCCTGACTAGCCGTCCAGCGGGTTGTTCGCCATGCGCTCGGCGATCCCGCCGCGGACGAACCCGCCGGCCAGGCTCGACGGCTTGCGCGTGCCCTGGTCGGTGACGCAGGCGGCGAACTCCTTGACCAGGTCCAGGCGCGGGTGGCGGCGCAGGACGTCGTCGCGCAGCCCGGCGGGGATGTCCTCGGTGCGCCGCCCGGAGATGTCCATGCCGGTCGACAGCTCCAGCAGGTGCCCCTCGGGGTCCTCCTCCACCGGCACCACGTCCCACATGTGGCGGATGATCACCTCCGAGGCCCGGACCCGGCGCTCGACCGGCCAGCCCGCGCCGGCGCAGAACGCCCAGGCGACGTGCCCGCCCGCCTCTTCGAAGGGCACCGTGTGGCTGTCGAACTCCGCCGTCAGGCCGATGTCGTGCAGCATGGAGGACACGTACAGCAGCTCCGCGTCGAAGGCGATGCCGCGCTCCTGGGCGTAGGCCGCGGCCCAGACGTAGGCCCGGATGGAGTGGTTGAGCAGCGACGCGGAGTGATACCGGGTGGCCACTTCGCGTGCGGCTCCGCAGACCGGCGTGTCGGGGAAGATGACGTCGTCGTACCTCATGAGGGACAGCATCTCCGACCTGGATGGGGTGGGCGAGCCCGGGGGTCGTAACGATCCGGTGCCCGACTTGACCTTGGGATAGGGATTCGGCCAGCATGTGCCAATTCCCCACCTTTTCGGCCCGGAAGGAATCTGGCGTGCGCCGCCTCGCGATCCCCCTTGCCCTGACGCTCCTCCTGAGCGGGACGGCGATCCCCGCTCAGGCCCAGGGCAGTGTGTCGGCGCCGATCAAGCAGCCGGCCAAGCGCACCACCCAGTGCCAGGGCGACTGGCTGCCCGGCACCCCCACGGCCGACGACGTGATGCGCGGCGAGATCTCCCTGGTGGGCCTGCCCTCGTACAAGCTCGGCAAGAAGATCGACTGGGCCGCGAGCCCGCACCGCAACCGCTCCTGGGAGTACGTCTTCCAGTCGCTGCGCTGGATGGGCACACTCGTCGTCGAATACGAGAACAGCGGCGAGCAGCGCTATCTGGAGCGGGCCAGGGAGATCACCAAGGACTGGGTGACGCACAACAAGCGCGGCGCGCGCGGCACCAAGGCCTACGTCTGGAAGGACCACCCGGTCTCACTGCGGAGCCAGGCGCTGGTGTGCCTGAGCATGCACGTCAAGGACGACTGGCTCAAGCAGAGCCTGGCCGACCACGCCAAGCTGCTGTCGGACGCCAGGCTCTACAAGAAGGGCCACAACCACGGCATCGACCAGGACATCGCGCTCATGGCCATCGGCTGCCGCTATGGCCGTAAGGACTGGTCGGGGCTGGCTTCCAAGCGGCTGACCGGCACGGTCAAGCTGGACGTCGACTCCCAGGGCGCGCTCATGGAGCAGGCGCCGCGCTACGCGGTCTACGTCTACGGCCGGCTGCAGGTCGCGATGGCCAACATGCGCTCCTGCGGACGCAAGGTGCCGGGCGAGATCAGCAAGCGCGCCGACGCGCTCAAGGACTTCATCGCCCACTCCACCCAGCCCAACGGCTACATGGTGCCCCTCGGCGACGGCAGCGCGGAGACCGAGCCCAAGATGGAGACCGGCACGCCGAAGCAGAAGGTCAAGGCGTACAAGGCGGGCTACGTCTACGGGCGGACCGCCTGGGGCAAGCCGGAGTCGGCCTACTACTCCATCCGCTTCGGCCCCGGCATGAAGTACCACGGGCACGAGGACCACCTGGGCGTCACCTACTACGCGCACGGCCGCGACATCCTGGTCGACGCCGGGTTCCACTCCTACGAGAAGACCTCCTACCGTTACTGGACGCTCTCCCCCGAGGCGCACAACGTGCCCACCGTCGTGGGTGAGCGGTTCAGGCCGCGCACGTCGAGCAAGCTCGTCAAGACGAAGTACGGCTCCGGCAGCCAGGCGTTCCGGCTGACCGACAAGGCCTATGGCGTCACCCGCACCAGGTCCGTGCTCGTGCACCACGACGAGGACGTGATGGCGGTGCTCGACACCGCCTCGGGCGGCAAGAAGATCAAGAACCTGTGGCGGTTCGACGACGCGCTCAAGCTGGTGTCCAACCGGGCCGGCCGGGTCGTGCTCCGCGACGGCAAGTTCGACGTCACACTGGTGCAGCTGGCCTCCTGCAAGCCGGTGGGCGGACAGAAGGTGCAGCGCGGCGGCAAGCAGGGATGGATGTCGCCGACCTATCTGTCCAAGCAGCCCACCAACGTGGTGGTCTCCCCCGCCGCCAGGTCGTTGCTCACGATCATCGTCCCGGGCACCGACTCGCCCAAGGTGTCCTGCTCCGGCGGGAAGGTCACCGTCAACGGCGTGAGCTTCCCGGCCGGCCTCCTCTGAAATTTACCTACCGGTATTTTCATCGGTAAACACCCACGTCAGACTCATTATTCGCATTACTGAATTCAATGGTCATTGACGGTGGCCGGAAAAGGCCCGCACCCTTGGCCTCATCTTCATTCCCCACGGAAAAAGGTGAGGCCCCATGCGCCATCTTGACCGGATCGGGCAGCCGGTGCTCGCGCTGTTCCGCGTCGTGACCGGGTTTCTGTTCGCGCTGCACGGCGTGACGTCCCTGTTCGGCGTGCTGGGCGGCAACAGGGGCACCGGGCAGGCCATCGAGTTCGCCGCCTGGCCGGGCTGGTGGGCCGCGCTCATCCAGCTCGTGTGCGGCCTGCTCGTGCTGAGCGGCCTGTTCACCAGGGCCGCGGCCATACTGTCCTCCGGCACGATGGCGTACGCGTACTTCGTCGTGCACCAGCCCGTCCACCTGCTCCCGCTGCGCAACGGCGGCGAGCTGGCCGCGATGTACTGCTGGGCCTTCCTGCTGATCGCCGTCCTCGGACCCGGCGCCTGGGCGGTCGACAGCCTGCTCGGCCGCCGTCGCTCCCAGCTCGCGCCGGATCCCGTCGGTTAGCGGCCGCTAGGACGGCTCGTGGCCGGCCCTGAGCAGGCCGTACGTGACCGCCTGCTCAAGCGCCTGCCACGAGGCGTCGATGATGTTCTCGGCGACGCCGACCGTGGCCCACTCGGTCGTGTCGTCGCTGGAGGTGATGAGCACCCGGGTGATGGCGCCGGTGCCGTGGGTGCCCTCCAGGATGCGGACCTTGTAGTCGACGAGCTCCACCCTGGCCAGCTCCGGGTAGAGCCGCTCCAGCGCCAGCCGCACCGCCTTGTCCAGGGCGTTGACCGGGCCGTTGCCCTCACCGGTGGCGACGATCCGCTCGCCCTTGGCGTGGAGCTTGACCGTGGCCTCGCTGACGAGCTCGCCGCCCTTGGTGTGCTCGACGATGACGCGCCAGGACTCGACCTCGAAGTGCCGCCTGCGCTCGCCGTGGACGGTGTCACGCAGCAGCAGCTCGAACGAGGCGTCCGCGGCCTCGAACGTGAACCCCTTGGACTCCAGGTCCTTGACCCGCGCGACCAGCGCCTTGGTGTTGGCCGCGTCGAGCTCGTAGCCCAGCTCGCGGCCCTTGAGCTCGACCGACGCGCGGCCGGCCATGTCGGAGACCAGCATGCGCATGTCGTTGCCGACGGCGGCCGGGTCGATGTGCTGGTAGAGGTTGGGGTCCACCTTGATGGCGCTGGCGTGCAGGCCGGCCTTGTGCGCGAACGCCGAGGCGCCGACGTAGGGGGCGTGGGAGTTGGGGGTGACGTTGGTGACCTCGGTGATCGCGTGCGCGATGCGGGTCATGTCGGCCAGCGACTCCTGCGGGACGAGGTCGAAGCCGCGCTTGAGCTGCAGGTTGGCGACCACGGTGAAGAGGTTGGCGTTGCCGGAGCGCTCGCCGTAGCCGTTGGCGCAGCCCTGGACGTGGGTCGCGCCCGCCTTGACCGCGGCCAGCGTGTTGGCCACCGCGCAGCCGGTGTCGTCGTGGCAGTGGATGCCGACCCGGACGCTGGTCTCTGCGGCCCTGGACACGATCTCGGCCAGCTCCTCGGGCAGCATGCCGCCGTTGGTGTCACAGAGCGCGATGACGTCGGCGCCCGCCTCGGCGGCGGTCCGGATGACTTCCAGAGCGTAGGCTGGATTGGACTGATAACCGTCGAAGAAGTGCTCGGCGTCGAGGAAGACTCGCTGTCCCTCCGCACGAAGGTGAGAGACCGTGTCGCGGATCATCGCGAGGTTCTCCTGGAGAGTCGTGCGGAGGGCCAGCTCCACGTGCCGGTCGTGACTCTTGGCGACAAGGGTCACGACCGGCGCGCCGGATTCGCGCAACGCGGCCACCAACGGGTCGTCGGCTGCCTTCACACCGGCTCGGCGGGTCGCACCGAACGCGGCCAGTTGCGCGTGCTTCAGGTCGAGCTCTGTTTGAGCCCGCCTGAAGAACTCTGTGTCCTTGGGGTTGGCGCCCGGCCAGCCCCCTTCGATGAAACCGACGCCCAGCCCGTCCAGATGGCGCGCGACGGCGAGCTTGTCAGCGACGGTGAGGTTGAGCCCCTCCTGCTGTGCTCCGTCACGCAGCGTCGTGTCATAGACGTGGAAGCGGTCGTCGGCCATGGTTCTTCTTTCTTTTCGACTTCACGAAAACAAAAAGACCCCTCACGGACGTGAGAGGTCTGCGCGCTGGCGGTGTCCCTGCGTTAGCCAGCGCGCCTGCCGATAATGAGCAGACCGTAGAACATGGTGCTTGCGAGTCTGCCACAGTCACCGGCCGTCTGGCACATCGGTCTCATTCCCTGGACTGCCTCTTGGTCATACCGTGACTCCGTCGCCACCCGTGACGGCCCGCTCCAGCGCGGCCGGGTCGAACGCCTCCTGGCCCAGCATCCGACCGTTGAGCACGAGCGTGGGCGTCCCCTCGATCCGGATCTTCGCGCTCTCCGCCAGGTGCGTCTCGGCGTACGACTGCGCGGTCACGCACTGCTCGGCCGCCGGGGCCCCGGCCTTCCTGGCCGCCGCCGCCAGCTCCGTCACGGTGAAGCCCGACGCCACACCGTGCGGCGCCGGCTGGATGGCGTACAGCTCGTTCCTGAAGGCCAGCCAGTTCGCCTCGGGCATGCAGCGGGCCGCCGCGGCGGCGCGGATGGAGTTGGACCGCATCGGCTCGTCCCGGAAGATCGTCACCGAGTGGAAGACCACCTTGAGCTTCCCCGCCCTGGCCAGCCGCTCGATCGTCGGGTCCACCCGCGCGTGCATGTCCTTGCAGACGGGACAGTCGAAGTCCTCGTACACGTCGAGCACCGGGGCCTTGCTCCCCCGGTCGGCCAGCACCATGGATCCGTCCGGCTGGCGCGTCAGCCGGACCTCGCCCGGCGACGACCGCCCGGGCTCGGAGAACGTCACCACAGCGAGCACGACCAGCACCGCGCAGGCGACCCCGATGGCCGCCATCCTCTTCTTCATCCCGCCCCGCCCCTTGCCCGATTATCGCCGCGACCTTACCGGACCCAGGAACACCAGGAGTTACCCGGTCATCTACGCACGGAGTCCTGCCACGCAGCGGGTGTGCCCGATGGTCACTTGGCACACAATGGCCTCATGAAGGCGTACGTTCTCACTCAGTCCGTGGCCCGTTACATCCTCGATCACTCCACCCGGCCCGATCCGCTGCTGGAGGAGCTCGCGGCCGAGACGGCGGCGGCCACCGGGGAGAGCGCCGAGATGCAGATCTCCGCCGATCAGGGCACCTTCCTCACCATGATCACTCAGCTGGTCGCGCCGCGGGTGGCGGTGGAGGTGGGCACGTTCACCGGCTACTCGTCGGTGTGCATCGCGCGTGGTCTGTCGGGCGGCACGCTGCACTGTTTCGACGTGAGCGAGGAGTGGACGTCCATCGCGCGGCGCTACTGGCACAAGGCCGGGCTGGCCGACCGCGTCACGCTCACGCTGGGGCCCGCCCAGGACACGCTCAGCGCCTTCGACGAGCCTATCGACCTGGCCTTCCTGGACGCCGACAAGACCGGCTACCCGGCCTACTACGAGCTGCTGGTCGGCAAGCTGCGGCCCGGCGGGCTGCTCATGGTGGACAACACGCTGTGGACCGGCCATGTGGCCGACCCGGACCGCCACGACGCCTCTACGGTGCGGATGCGCGAATTCAACGACCTGGTGGCGGAGGACCCCCGGGTCACCGCGGTCATCCTGCCGCTCGCGGACGGCCTCACCATGATCAGGAAAAATCCGGACACGGCGGCTTGGTCATGATGACGTACGAGGTCGCCGCGACGAGCAGACCGGTGCCCCACACCGTGTAGCCGGAGATCACCGCCAGGGCCCAGCCCAGGTCCTCACCGAGGCCGCCGTTGAGAGTCTCGGTGAGGCCCACGACACCGAAGTACCCCGCCAGACCCCCGCCCACCAGGAACGCGGGCACCAGCACCAGCCACCTGGGCACCTCCCGCCCGGCCAGCGGCGGCACCCAGCGCGGCCAGATCCGCCCCCACCGGTGGACCAGCGCTAGCGGCAGCAGCGTGCCGGCCGCGGCGTACAGCACGAGGAAGACGACGACGGCGGGCTCGGTCACGTCCCACGGCCACTCGCCGACCTGCGCCACGAGCCGGGCCGAGCAACCTGCCACCGCCGCGTACGCCGCGAGGAGCGCCCAGGCCGGGGAGGGGTCCGTACGGCGCTCGGGGGTGCGCCCGTGGACGCGCCCGCACCGCGGACAGGCCCTGCGGGCGCGGCGCTGCGCCGCGATCGCGCACAGCAGGGTCAGCACACCGCCCGCCACCCCGGCGCCCCGGATCAGGAAGCCGACCCGGTCGAGCGGGTTCGCGAACAGCATGCCGACGATGTCCAGCGCGAACATGAAGGAGTACGCGATCATCCCGACGCCCGCCACCCAGCCGAGCCCCACCGCCGGCCACGGATGCAGGGCGCGAGGTGCGGCGCGGGGTGCAGCCCGGGGTGCGGCGCGAGGTGCGGCGCGGGGTCGCGCCATGAGCAGGCAGGCGAGCATCGCCAGGGCGGACAGCGCGACCGGGGGCCATCGCCCGGGGATGAACGACTCGCCGAAGGAGGCGAACACCGGCGCACCGGCCACCGCCCACCAGACGTGCACGGCACAGTAGGCGGCCAGCCAGCAGACCGCGGCCAGCGACATTCTCGGCATACGCCCGAGTCTCGGCATTCGCCCCGGGCGTCGCCTCCCCCGCCACGGGGATCCCTCTCCCCCTCGACGGGGAGCCGGACCCGCAGGCCGTACGTGAGTGCGCCACGCCGGCGTCCGCCAGCCCGTGCCCGGTCGGGGACACGCCGGCATGACCTGCGATCGCCGTCAGGGTCGGGGCGGCCTGGCGGGGACGGTCAGACGCACAGCAGCCTGCCGGTGTCGAGCGGGTGGTTCCACGGGTCCGGCAGCGTCAGCGGGGCGCCCACCGGCTCGACCGTCTCCTTGGCGTAGCCGTCCGGCCCCGGCTCGCTGTGCAGCTTGACGATGCGCTGGCACGGGTCGATCACCAGGTAGAGAGGGACTCCGGCGGGGGCGTAGCCCATCGGCTTGACGACGTGGTCGTCGTAGGCGTTCCCGGCTGCCACCACGTCCACGATGAGCAGGGTGCTGTCGCCGCGCACCGCCTCGTCGGACTCCATCACCGGGGCCGGCGGCACGACCGTCAGGTCCGGCACGTAGCGGTCGGCCTCGTCGCCGAGGAAGACCGTGATGTTGGGCCACACCTCCCACCCGCGCTCGGCGGCCACGGGCATGAGCTGGAAGAGCGCCTGCGCCAGGATCGTGTTGTGCTGCCAGGTGCCGGTGTCGTTCACCACGACACGGCCGCCGAACACCTCGATCCGGAGCTCGGGAAACAGCTCGCGGACCGTACGGTAACGCTCTTCCACAGGCCTGATCACGCCATCGCCCTCACTGTTCGCAGTCGATCTATGACTGATCGTATTGCCGGGCCGGCGAACACGGCAATCCGCACGGACGTGTCAGCGGACGGGCGGCGAGGGCGGGCGTCGACGGCCGCCCACGGATCGGGCAGTGGGTGGAGGCGCCGGGCGGCTTGGGCCTTGCCGCCCGGCGTCCCGTACCACTAGACGATCTTGTGGATCCAGTTGTGAGTGTCCGGGCGGGCTCCGTACTGGATGCCGACCAGCTCCTCGCGCACGCGCATGGTGACCGCGCCCGGTGCGCCGTCGGCGATGGTCCAGGAGCGGTCGGCGCCCTTGACCGAGCCGACCGGGGTGACGACCGCGGCCGTGCCGCAGGCGAACACCTCCGTGAGCTCGCCCGACTCGCAGCCGGCCTGCCACTCGTCGACGCTGATGAGCCGCTCCTCCGTCTCCAGGCCCAGGTCGGCGGCCAGGGCGAGGATGGAGTCGCGGGTGATGCCGGGCAGCAGGGTACCCGTCAGCGCGGGGGTGACGAGCTTGTCGCCGAAGACGAAGAACAGGTTCATCCCGCCCATCTCCTCGACGTAGCGGTGCTCGTGCGCGTCCAGCCAGACCACCTGGTCGCAGCCCTGCTCGACGGCCTGGCGCTGGGCGACGAAGGCCGCGGCGTAGTTGCCACCGCACTTGGCCGCGCCGGTGCCGCCGGGGGCGGCGCGGGTGTACTCGGTGGACAGCCAGACGGAGACGGGCTTGATGCCGCCGGTGAAGTACGAGGCCGTGGGCGAGGCGATGACCAGGTAGGTGTAGGTCCGCGACGGGTAGTTGACGCCGAGGCCGACCTGGGTGGCGATGATGAAGGGCCGCAGGTAGAGGCTGTGGCCCTCGGTGGTGGGCACCCAGTCCTGCTCGGTGCGGACGAGGAGGTCGAGCGACTCGACGAAGGTCTCCTCGGGCAGCTCGGGCATGGCCATGCGGACGGCCGACCGGTTGAAGCGGGCGGCGTTGGCGTACGGGCGGAAGGCGACGATGGAGCCGTTGATCTGACGGTAGGCCTTGAGACCCTCGAACAGCTCCTGGGCGTAGTGGAAGACCGAGGTGGCGGGGTCGAGCGAGAGCGGGCCGTAGGGCCGCAGGCGCGCGTCGTGCCAGCCCTCGCCCTCGGTGTAGTCGATGGTGATCATGTGGTCGGTGAAGACCTGGCCGAACACGGGGCTCGCCATTACCTGCTCCCGCTCGGCCGCGGTGCGAGCGTGGTCGGATAGCTGCACGTCGAAGCTGAGCTTCTGAGCGATGGTCATGACGACGGTCCTTCTCTCTGATTCCGGCCGGCACTGCCGAAGGGGCAGCCCGTACTTCCTATTGTCTCGTCATTTGGGATGGCAAGGGCTGGATGGGTGATTTGACCTTTTAGACGCGCAAAAGCGCCTGGCAGGTCCGCTCACGGACCGCCAGGCGCTTGCTGAGCTTGGGCGGCCCTAGCTCGATACTCGCGCGGCGATGTCGTCGCCGATCTCGTGGGTGGTGCGACCGGTCCAGCCGGCCAGGCGCTCGACGATGTCGTCGGCGACGGCCTGCTCCACCTTGGCGGCCTCGGCGGCCAGGCCCAGGTGATCGAGGAGCATGGCGACCGACAGGATGGTGGCGGTCGGGTCGGCCTTGCCCTGCCCGGCGATGTCGGGCGCGCTGCCGTGCACCGGCTCGAACATGCTGGGCGCGGTGCGCTCGGGGTTGATGTTGCCGCTGGCGGCCAGGCCGATGCCGCCGGCGATGGCGGCGCCCAGGTCGGTGATGATGTCGCCGAACAGGTTGTCGGTGACGACGACGTCGAACCGCTCGGGCTGGCTGACGAAGAACATCGAGGCGGCGTCGATGTGGCTGTAGTCGGTGGTGACCTCGGGGAACTCTTCGGCCACCCGGTTGACGGTGCGCTGCCAGAGGTCGCCGGCGTAGGCCAGCACGTTGGTCTTGTGGACCAGGGTCAGCTTCTTGCGGGGGCGCGACATCGCCTTGTCGAAGGCGTAGCGCACCACGCGCTCGACGCCGTGGGCGGTGTTGAGCGACTCCTGGGTGGCGATCTCGTACGGGGTGCCGCGCCGCATGACGCCACCGGTGCCGGCGTAGAGGCCCTCGGTGCCCTCGCGGACGACGATCATGTCGATGTCCTCCGCAGGGGTGTCGGCGAGGGGCGTCTCGACACCGGGGAGGAGCTTGACCGGGCGCAGGTTGACGTAGTGGTCGAACTCGAAGCGGATGCGCAGCAGCAGGTCGCGCTCCAGGATGCCCGGCGGCACGCTGGGGTCGCCAACGGCGCCGAGCAGGATCGCGTCATAACCGCGCAGTTCCTGGAGAACGGCGTCGGGCAGCGTCTCACCGGTGCGGTGATAGCGGGCGGCGCCCAGGTCGTAATGGGTGGCTTCGATCTTGGTCCCGACCGCTTCGAGGACCTTGAGACCTTCGGCCACGACCTCGGTGCCGATGCCATCACCGGGGATGACGGCCAGACGAATATTGCGCGACTCCATGGGCGGTACCCTACCCGTTCGTCTCGGCTGACGAACACTCGATCTCACGATTCGGACATGTCATCCCACTCGACCAGCGTAGCGTGGCGCGTATGGCAGCCGAGCGAGTTCATCTCACCGAGGAGAAGGCCACCCTTCTCGCCACCTTGTACGGCAGGGCCCTGGACGCCCGCTCACCCCATCCGATCCTGGGCGACACGCTGGCCGCCCAGGTGGTCGAGCGGATCGACCACGACTTCGCCAGAACCGGCATCACCCGGCGCAGCGCCGCCTCGGTCGCGTACCGGGCCCGCTTCCTCGACGGGTGGGCCGCCGAGTTCCTGACCGCCCACCCCGACGCCGTCGTGCTGCATCTGGGCTGCGGGCTGGACACCCGCGTGCACCGGCTGGACCCGCCGCCCGGCGTCGACTGGTACGACGTCGACTACCCGGAGGTCGTCGACCTGCGCCGGCGCCTGTTCCCGGAGCGGCCCGGCTACACGACGATCGGCTCGTCGGTCACCGACCTGGCCTGGCTGGACCAGGTGCCGGCCGACGGCCGGCAGGTGCTCGTGATCGCCGAGGGCCTGTTCTACTACCTCGACGCGACCCTCGGCCGGGAGCTCGTCCGGCGGATCGTGGACCGGTTCGCCGGAGGGGAGCTCGTCTTCGACGCCCTGGGCCGGCTGGGCCTGCGGCTGCAGGTCCTCAACAAGCCGGTACGCCAGGCGCACGCGAAGATGCACTGGGCCATCGACGGACCGCAGGATCTGCTGTCCATCCATCCGCGGCTCCGCTGCACGACCATGCTGAGCGCGCTCGACATGACGGACCCCGGGCTGCCGGTGGGCTTTCGCGTGGCGACCCGCCTGATGAAGGCGGTGCCCGGGATGGCGAAGGCGGCGGCGTTCTACCGGCTGGAGTTCTGAGGGGCGCCGCCGTTGTCGCGGCGGTCCAGCGCCATCTGCAGCGCCTGGGCCGCCTCGTCCTCGTGCTCGTCGGCGCGATTCCAGGGATACATCTCGTACATGTGTTCAGCTCATTTCGCGAGGCGTCGGGAACATGCAGTCGGATCCCGGTCGCGAATCCGACCGGGCCTGCTCTCGGGGTCCGGATCACGGACCACCCGGAGGGGACTTACCGGCCGACAGGACGCCGCTCACCGCGACGGGTCGCCGACCTGCCCTAACAGGCCCCGCCGCGGCAGGTAATGAGTACGAGAACCTGGCGCATCGTTCGTCAGATTACCTGGCGGCGGCCGACCTGTCTCGTTGGATGTCCTACTATCTCGCATCCTGAGACAATCGGCCGCCGTCGCGCCGGATCAGTCCTCGAGGTCCACCGAGCGGCCGGTCTCGGCGCCGATCTCCGCGCCGATCTGCTCCAGCACGTCGGCCGGGATGGCCGAGTCGACGGTCAGCGCCATGAGCGCCTTGCCGCCCTTGACGTCGCGGGACACCTGCATGGAGGCGATGTTGATGCTCCTCTCGCCGAGGATCCTGCCGACCACGCCGACGACCCCGGGACGGTCGGTGTAGGTGAAGAACGACAGGTGGGCGGTCGGCTCGATCTCCATCTCGTAGCCGTTCACCTCGACGATCTTCGTGATCTGCCGGGGGCCGGACAGCGTGCCGGACACCGAGACCTGCCGGCCGTCGGCCAGGACGCCGCGCACGGTGATGACGTTACGCCAGTCGGGGCTGTCGGAGCTGGTGACCAGCTCGACGGTGACGCCCCTGTCCTTGGCCAGCAGCGGCGCGTTGACGTACGTGACGGAGTCCTCCACCACGTCGGTGAAGACGCCCTTGAGCGCGGCCAGCTCCAGCACCCGCACGTCGTGCGCGGCGATCTCGCCGCGCACCTCGACGTCGAGCTTGGTGGCGACCTCGCCGGCCAGCGCGGTGAAGACCCGCCCCAGCTTCTCGGCCAGCGGCAGGCCCGGCTTGACGTCCTCGGCCACGGCGCCGCCCTGGACGTTGACGGCGTCGGGCACGAACTCGCCCGCGAGCGCCAGCTTCACGCTCCTGGCGACCTGGGTGCCGGCCTTCTCCTGGGCCTCGTGCGTGGAAGCGCCGAGGTGCGGGGTGGCGACGACCTGGTCCAGCTCGAACAGCGGGCTGTCGGTGCAGGGCTCCTTGGCGAACACGTCCAGGCCGGCGCCGGCGACGCGGCCTTCCTTGATCGCGGAGTAGAGGGCGCCCTCGTCGACGATGCCGCCGCGGGCCACGTTGATGATCCGCACCGAGGGCTTGACCTCGTGCAGCTCCTTGTCGCCGATGAGCCCGAGGGTCTCCTTGGACTTGGGCAGGTGCACGGTGATGAAGTCGGCCTGCTTGAGCACCTCTTCGAGGCTGAGCAGCTTGACGCCCATCTGCGCGGCGCGGGCCGGCGGCAGGTAGGGGTCGTAGGCGATCAGCTCGACGCCGAACGGCTGCAGCCGCTGGGCCACCAGCTGGCCGATCTTGCCGAGGCCGAGGATGCCGACGACCTTCTCGTCGAGCTCGACACCGGTGTACTTGGACCGCTTCCACTCGCCGTTCTTCAGGGCGGCGTGGGCCTGCGCGGTGTTGCGGGCGCTGGCCAGAATGAGCGCGATGGTCTGCTCGGCGGCGCTGGTGATGTTGGACGTGGGCGCGTTGACCACCATGACGCCGGCCTTGGTGGCCGCCTCGACGTCCACGTTGTCGAGACCGACACCGGCGCGGGCGACGACGCGCAGCTTGGGCGCGGCGGCCAGGGCCTCGGCGTCCACCTGGGTGGCGGAGCGGACGATCAGCGCGTCCACGCCGGCGAGCGCGGGCAGCAGCTGAGAACGGTCGGCGCCGTCGGTGTGGCGGACCTCGAAATCGGCGCCGAGCACGGCGAGGCCGGCTTCGGACAGCTCCTCTGCGACCAGAACGACGGGCTTGTTCACGAGTGTGAATCCTTCGAGCGTGCGGCGAGTGTGAGGGACACGGCGACGGGCCCCTCCGGTCCCACAGAGTCTATCCAGGCTTGTGAACGCATTCACGAAGGACCCAGCATCTGAGACGCCGGTTACCCCTTCAGGGCAAACTCATCCACACTGCTCCCGTCTTTGTCTTGATCGGGAGATTTATTCGCCATTAACCTGCTAAGCCGTGGCCAACTACCTATGGTTCGTCATATGAGCATCGGGAACCCTGCGCTTGCCGACGTGCTCGCCCAGCATGGCGGTCCGCACCGTCTGCTGGCGGCTCTCGCTGACGGTGGAGTCCTGGTGGCCGTGCGACCAGACCGATCAGTCGTCCTCGGGACGACACAGGCCGGTGACCGAGTGCTTCTCGGGTACACCAGCACGGTGACGTATGCCCGTCACCGTGGCGGCCATTCCCTGTCGGCGTGCGACCCCGACACCGTCCTGGACATCCAGCGCGTCACCGGCGTGCGAGAGATCGTGATCGACGCCGCGGGTCCCGCCGCGGCCGCCGTTCCCATCGAGGATCTCCAGCGTTTCCTCACATCCACCCGTACGGGACCGACGCCGGTCATGTCCGGGGCCGTCCCCGCCGCCTACGCGACGGGGGCGATGGCGACGATCTCGCGGGGAGGCTCGCTCGCCCAGGTGGCGCCGCCGTCCCCCGAGGCGCCGCCGATGCCCTGGATCCCGGCGCCGCGCCCGCACCTGTCAGGTCCCATGCAGCAGGTGGACCCCGGCTACCGGCGGTGCACGCATCCGATCCTGCCCGCCCTTCGGCAGGCGATCGCGCAGTTGCTCATGGACTTCCCGCTGGTGCACCACGTGTGGATCTCCGAGGCCCGCACGGCCTCGGGCGCGACCGGGATCATGCTGCACGTGAAGGTGCACATGTCGGCGGCCGAGGACGTGGTGCGCGACCTGCATCGCGGGGCTCGGGCCAGGCTGCCGCAGTTCGCGGCGAGCGGGGCGCCGATCCTCATGGCCAGGGTGGCGGATTCGCGCAGTGAGCGCCGGATGATCGAAATCGGCGCGCACGTCGTCTGCGCGAACGTGAGCGACTGACTATTTTTGGGGCTTACCGAACAAGCCCTTGGTCAGCTTGAATGAGCCAATGACCGCACCGGCCGCGACCTCGTCCCCCGTGTCCAGAGGCGTGCGCCTAGGCTACGGCGTCGGCTCCTTCTGCACCGCGACCTTCGGCGCCGTTCCCGGTCTGCTCCTGCTCTACTACATGACCAACTTCCTGGCCGTGCCCGCGTGGCTGGCCGGGGTGGTCGTGACCGCGCCCAAGGTCTGGGACCTGGTGATCAACCCGCTGGTGGGCCGCTGGTCCGACCGGACGGTGTCACGGATGGGCCCCAGACGCCCGTGGATGCTGGCCGGCGCGGCGACCCTGCCGATCGCGTTCTTCCTGGTGTTCGCCGGCCCGCCGCTGACCGGCACCCCCGCCGCCCTGTACGTGGGCGCCTGCTTCCTGGCCGCCGCCACGGCATACGCCCTGTTCGAGGTGCCGTACAAGACGATGCCCGCCGAGATGACCGGCGACTACCACGAGCGGACCTCGCTCCTGCAGTGGCGGATGATCTTCATCGGCGCGGCCACCGCGATCAGCGGCATCGCGGCCCCGGCGCTCGTCAACAGCGAGGGCGACAACGGCACGCTGGGCAGCTACCGCCTGATGGCGGTGGTGATCGCCGTCATCCTGGCGGCCTCCATGTTCGGCGCCTTCTTCGGTACGGCCCGCGCCCCGATGACCGGCGCGCCCCAGGCGGACAACGGTGGGCTGCGCGCCCAGTTCGCCTCCGCCAGGAGCAACCCGGCGTTCGTCTGGCTGCTGGTGCTGGCCTGCACCCAGCAACTGGCGGTCGCCATGATGCTCGCCGCCGCGCCCTACTTCGCCACCTACACGATCGGTGACCCCAGAGCCGTCACGACGCTCTTCGCCGCGCTGGTCGGCCCGATGCTGCTGACGATGCCGCTGTGGGTGTGGCTGTCCAAGCGGTTCGACAAGCGCGGGGCGATGATCCTGGCCGCGCTGATGTTCAGCGGCGGCACGGCGGCGGCCCTGGCCACGCCGATCTTCGGCGGTTGGTACGCCCACGTGATGATCCTGCTGGTCGGGACCGGGATCGCCGGGGTGCAGCTGCTGCAGTTCTCGATGCTGGCGGACGTGATCGCCGTCGACGCCCAGACGACGGGCAAGCGGCGGGCCGGGGTGTTCACCGGCTTGTGGACGGCGATCGAGAGCGGGGTCAGCGCCTTCGGCGCGCTGGTCTTCGGGACCATCCTGTCGATCGGCGGCTTCATCTCCTCGGAGCCGGACACACCGGTGGCGCAGCCGGACAGCGCGGTGACAGCGGTCCTCATCGGTCAGACCGCGGTCCCCGCGCTGATCATCCTGCTGTCGGTGCTGATGACCTTGAAGTACCGGCTGACGATCCCTACGCCGGCCGCCGGTCCGTCATCGGACGAGCCCGTGTGACCGGTCCGGCCGCCGACGCCGCTCCTGGCGCCAGATCCGCGTATTCTGGACACGGAACGCTCTTCAGGCCGATACTCGGGAGATGAGCTCGACGCACCCGCCGTTCCGCGCCTCCGACGGTGAGCGTGACCGTGCGATCGGTGAGCTCCGTGACCGCGCGGTCGAGGGCCGGATCTCCCACGACACCTTCGTGGGACGCGTCGACCAGGCGCTGCGCGCCCGTAACCAGCAGGAGCTCGACGCGCTCGTCGCCGACCTGCCGCGCCGCGCGACGTTCCGCCAGCGGGTGACCGGCATGCTGACCGGCGTGGTCTCCGCCGCCTCCGACTTCACCACCAACCTCCAGGCGGCCTGGCGCAGGCCCCGGCTGCCGCGGCTGGCCCTGCCCGACGACGATCGCAGGCGCTACGTGGTCGGTCGCGGGTCCGCCTGCGACCTCGTACTGGCGGATCTGACGGTCTCCCGGGTCCACGCCGAGCTGCGGCGCGAGGACGACGACGGCGGGTGGACGCTGGTCGACCTGGGCTCGCTCAACGGCACCCGGCTGAACGGCTGGCGGCTGGTCGGGCCCGCCAGGGTCAAGTCGGGCGACGAGGTCTCCTTCGGCGACTGCGGCTTCCTGGTCAGTTCGGGCCTGCCGTCGCACTGAAAGATACGGATATTTGCGGATTACAGGGCGTCTGCGCTGCTCGATGATCCAGGCGACCCCAGTCACATCCCCCTTGGAGATCCCATGCGGCGCACCTCAGCATCCCTCGTCGTGGGCGCGCTCGTCGCGGCCCTCGCGTGGTCGTCCGGCCCCTCCTCCCCCGCCATCGCGCTCGACCCCTCGCCGGGCGTCGCCGACCTGGCCCAGGACCTCAACCAGATCCTCGCCGACCCGCGCCTGACCATCGCCAGGGCGGGCGTGGTCGTCAGGAACGCAGAGTCCGGCGAGGAGCTGTACGCGACCGACGCCGGCAAGCTCATGCTCCCCGCCTCCAACACCAAGCTGTTCACCTCGGCGGCGGCCGCCGAGACGCTCGGCCTCGACTACCGCTTCGCCACCACCGTGCTGCACACCGGGCGCAAGGCCGGCTCCGTGGTCCGGGGCGACCTGGTGCTGCGCGGCACCGGCGACCCGACGATGCTCGCCGGGGACTACGACGCGCTGGCCGCCGAGGTGGCGAAGGCGGGCGTCAAGGTGGTGACCGGCAAGCTGGTCGCCGACGACACCTGGTTCGACTCGGTACGCCTCGGCCAGGACTGGGCGTGGGACGACGAGACCGCCTACTACGCGGCCCCGATCTCCGCCCTGACCGCCTCGCCCGACCGTGACTACGACGCCGGCTCGATGATCGTGTCGGTCGCGGCCGACGGCGGCAAGGTCAAGGTGTCGACCACGCCGGAGAGCGACTACCTCGAGATCGTCAACAAGGCGACGGTGGGCGCGTCGAACGACGTGCTCATCGAGCGGCGGCACGGCACCAGGACGGTGGTCATCAGCGGCACGGTGGCGTCCACGTACTCCGAGTGGGTGGCCGTGGACGACCCGACCGCGTACGCCGCCTCGCTGTTCCGTGAGGCGCTGGCCGCGCACGGCGTGAAGGTGCTCGGCAGGACGGTGAGCGGCGCGGCCCCGGAGGGCGCGAGTCAGCTGGCGGCGCGCGAGTCGATGCCGCTGAGCGAGCTGCTGGTGCCGTTCATGAAGCTGAGCAACAACATCCACGCCGAGATCCTCACCAAGGCGATGGGCCGCAAGGTCGCGGGCCAGGGCACCTGGGCCGCCGGGCTCAAGGCGAGCACCGACTTCGCCAAGGCCAACGGCGTCGAGGTGCTGAACATGCGTGACGGCTCGGGGCTGTCGCGCCGCGACGGCTTCACGCCCGCCTCGATCGCGCAGCTGCTGACCGTGGTGCGCGGCAAGCCGTGGTTCACGACCTGGTACGACTCGCTGCCGATCGCGGGCAACCCGGACCGCTTCGTGGGCGGCACGCTGCGCAGCCGGATGCGTGACACGGCGGCGGCGGACAACGTGCGGGCCAAGACGGGCTCGCTGACCGGCGTCACGGCGCTGTCGGGCTACGTCACCAGCGCCGACGGGGAGCCGCTGGTCTTCTCCATCATGCTGAACCAGTATCTGTCGGGCTCGCCCAAGGACATCGAGGACAAGATCGCGATCCGCCTGGCGCAGTTCACCAGGGCGGCCGCGGTGGACGACACCGTCAACCGGAAGCGCGCATCCGCCGAGCAGCCGGGGGACCTCGAGTGCTCCTGGCTCAAGCCGGTGCAGTGTTAGCCGGAGAGCCGTCGAGGGGGCGCGCCGTGTGGTTCTCCACGCGGCGTGCCCGCTTTTTTGGGCCTTAGACGCATAGATCTTCCGAAAGGTTTACCGAGGCAGACGCTACATTTGTTACGATTGAGACACATGGAGCTCCAGATATATCGGCGTTTTTCGTGACAAAGGCGACGATTGGGCACCAGAATGCGGGATCGACGCAAGTGTCTAGGCCTCAACCGGAGGACGAAATGCGCAGACGGCTCCAGGCGCTGGCCTGCATCGGCAGTCTGGCGGCATTGAGCTCCATCTCGGCTCCCCCCACCGCGGCGCACGCGGCGGGCGGCGCACCGGAGACGTCGCTGGAGGGCTCGCAGGGCGGCTCGGCCCAGGCCTGCCGCGTGCATGCCGCCGAACCTTCCATCGACGCCTCGGGCACGATCAGGGGCACCGCCTCCCGGGCCGGCTGCGTTCAGAAGGCCCTGCTCAGGGTGCGGGTCCAGCAGGTCGTCGCCGGCCCGGAGCGCACGCTCAAGAGCGGCTCGCGGCAGCTCACCAACGGCCGGATCACGGCCACGCTCCCCTGCTCTGACACCCCGCGCCGCTACCAGGTCGTCGCCCTCGACGATCAGGGCGAGGAGAACACCTCGGACAGCGTCCTGCTGTCCTGCGAGAAGCCGTCCTCCACCCGCACGGGCGCCACCCGTACCGCCACCACCCGCACAGCCGGTGCTTCGAGCGCCGAGACCGAGGTCGTCAGGCTCACCAACAAGGCCAGGGCGGCGGGCGGCTGCCGGCCGCTCACCCACGACGCCAAGCTGCGCACCGCCGCCGACAGGCACTCGGCGGACATGGCGGCCAAGCGCTACTTCGACCACACCGCCAAGAACGGCAGCTCCGCCGGCGACCGCATCCAAGCCGCCGGCTTCGCCCCGGTCCGGACCTGGGGCGAGAACATCGCCATGGGGCAGCGCACCGCCGCCTCCGTGGTCCAGGGCTGGCTCAACAGTCCGGGCCACCGGGCGAACATCATGAACTGCAAGTTCACTCACATAGGGGTCGGCCAGCACTCAACGGGTCCACACTGGACCCAGGTCTTCGCCTCGCACTGAAGCCAGGGAGCACGCGGGCACACCGGCCCCACCCGTGCCGGTTCCCACCGCACGCCCGCGCCGCTCCCCTCCGGCGGGCCCGGCCGCGAATCCCCCCGCAACGGACCGTGGCCGGGCCCGCATGCTCTCAGGTACGGCCACGCACCGGATCGCCAGCGGACCCGCATCGCCCCCGCCGCGCGAGACCGGATATCCACGCTGGTCAGGGGCCTGTCCGGTAGCGTCGTCCCTTGATATGAGACTTGACGGAATCCCACTCTGGGACGGCACAGAACCTCGCGGCCCGGTCGAGCTCACCTGGGAGCCCGACCGGATCATCGGCCTGCGGCCTGCCGAGCGGCGGCACGACGACCTCTGCGTCATCCCCGGCCTGGTCGACACGCACGTCCACCTGATCGGCGACGCCGGCGACGGCCGATCCGACTTCAGCACCTGGCCGCTGGTCACCACCCGGGAGGAGCAGGTGCTGCACGGCGCCGCGCACGCCCAGCGCGCCCTGCGGCACGGTGTGACGACCCTGCGCGACATGGCCGGCGACGAGGCGCAGGTAGCGCTGGCCCGCGCCTTCGACGCGGGGCTGCTGTCCGGCCCGCGGATCAGGGTGCACGGCATGGTGGGGATGACCGCCGGGCACGGCGACCTGTTCGTGCCGCCGGCGCACCCGCTGCGCAAGCCGACCGCCGACGGCCCCGACGAGTGCCGCAAGCTGGTGCGTACCTGGGCCAGGGCAGGCCTCCACGGGATCAAGATCACCACGAGCGGCGGCGTGCTGTCGATCGGCGACCGCCACGCCTGGCGCAACCACACGCGCGCGGAGATCGGGGCCATCGTCGACGAGGCGCACGCGCTCGGCATGCTCGTCGCCGCGCACGCCCACTCCGAGGACGGCATCCGCGTCGCCGTCGAGGAGGGCGTCGACTCCATCGAGCACGGCACGCTCATGAGCGCGGACCTGGCCGAGACCCTCGCCGGCCGTCGCACTCCGGTGGCCCCGACGCTGCTGATCAGCAGGGTCATCGCGGAGGGCCGGGTCCCGGTGCCTCCGGACGCCATGGAAAAGGCCGCCGAGCTGGTGGCCGAGCGGGACCGGCTGTTCGCCGAGGCCGCGCGGCTGGGGGTCCGGTTCGTGCTGGGGACCGACGCCAACGGCTTCCACGTGCGCTTCGGCGACCAGTGCGCCGAGGTCGTCTACATGGCCGAGGTCCTGGGCCTGGACGCCCAGGCGGCGCTGCGCGCGGCCACCTCCGACGCCGCCGACGCCATCGGCGTGCCGGTGGGGCGCATCGCGCCCGGCCTCGGGGCGGACTTCGTCGTGCTGCGCGGCCGCCCGTGGGAGCGGATCGAGGACCTGTCCGTGGCGAACATCGTCGCCGTGGTGTCACGGGGTCACCTCGCCGCAGGCGACCTGCCCTGACCTGAGCGCGGGATACGGGTCGTAGGGTCCCGCCTGGGAGGCTTGGCCGCGGTCGGCGCTCCCGGGTCGGTCTCCAGCAGCCGCCGGTTCGCCGAGACGGCGGGTCGCTGTTCAGACGGAGTTCTTCCGCATCGCCGCCGCCGAGGGGCTGCACAGAGCGGCGCACGCGTGCCGCGTACTTCATGCTGGTGGAGGGCGCCACAACGTGCGGCGGCCTTTGGACACGAGGCCGAGCAACGTGGAGGGGCCCGCCGTACAGGCGGGCCCCAGGTCACGCTTCTCAGCCACTGAGGGTGAGCTTTAGCTGATCACGCACTTCGAGTCTTTGCTCTTGATGCCGAGGATCTGGCTCAGGATGTCGCCGGTCTGCAGGACGAGGACGCCCCTCGTGCTCTTGTCGACGGCTTCCTTCGAGACGATGTTCTCGTCACCGCAGATGATGACTCTGTTGTCGTAGTCCGGGTCGTCGGCCTGCGGCCATGGGGCCGTCTCCGCCTGGGAGGTGCTGGGCATCGCAGCTAGCGCGGAGCCGCCGAACATGACCATCCCACCGACGAGCCCGGCGAGGATGAGCCCTTTTCTGTACATACTGTGTCTCCTTGTTACCGACCGACTACTCTCCGTAGCTATCGGAAGAAGATCTGCCCTGGGCCTTCTTTCCACAAACTCGCGCATTTTCACTCTTGACCTGGGAGGACACGCTACATGGGGGAAGCAGTGCCGAAGATCGCCCTACTTGACGCATAGATGCGCCCGACTGGGAGGTGCTCTTGCCCTTCATTACCCGTTCGCGACCATGGCGCAAGCGCTTCATTGCCTCAAACTGGTGCATGTCAGTTGAAAACGGCGCATGGATATACAGATCGGGGCATGCTCGGCGGGAAGCCCGGAGCTCGACGCGATGCGCATCCTCGTGGTGGCCGGGCTGGTGTTCTTCCACCCGTCCGCGGTGTTCGGCTAACGGCCGTTCGCACCGCTGGACGGGGCACCACGGGAAAGGGAGACGCTCTGCCACGCGGCCTCACCGCACGCGTGCCGGAGGTTGACGCCCGGCGTCCTGCAGAGCCCGTGTCCGCGCGTCTGGGGGCCTCTGCGCGCCTGGGGGCTCTGCGCGTCCGCGCGGAGGGGTGTCCGCGCGGAGGGGTGTCCGCGCGGAGGGGTGTCCGCGCGGAGGGGCGGGGCGGCGGCGAGCGAGGTTCGCCGCCCCGCCGCCGCCCGGACTCGGTGTTACGCCTTGAGCCAGCTCATCATCGGGCGCAGCGTGGCGCCCGTCTTCTCGATCGGGTTCTCCTCAAGCTCCTCGCGGTACTTCGAGAACTCCTTCTGGCCGCCGTCGAACTCCTCGACCAGCTGCCGGGCGAAGGTGCCGTCCTGGATCTCGCCCAGGATGCGCCGCATCTCCTGACGGGTCTCGTCGTTGATGACGCGCGGGCCGCGGGTGTAGCCGCCGTACTCGGCGGTGTCGGACACCGACCAGTACATCTTCGAGATGCCGCCCTCGTACATGAGGTCGACGATGAGCTTCATCTCGTGCAGGCACTCGAAGTAGGCGACCTCCGGCTGGTAGCCGGCCTCGATGAGGGTCTCGAAGCCCGCCTTGATGAGCTCGGAGACGCCACCGCACAGCACGGCCTGCTCACCGAACAGGTCGGTCTCGGTCTCCTCGGTGAAGGTCGTCTTCAGCGCGCCGGCGCGGGTGCCGCCGATGCCCTTGGCGTAGGACAGCGCGAGGTCGAGGGCCTTGCCGGAGGCGTCCTTCTCGACGGCCACCAGCACCGGCACGCCGCGGCCCGCCTCGAACTGGCGGCGGACGAGGTGGCCGGGGCCCTTGGGGGCGACCATGCAGACGTCGACGCCCTCGGGGGCCTCGATGAGGCCGTAGCGGATGTTGAGGCCGTGGCCGAAGAACAGCGCGTCGCCCTGCTTGAGGTGGGGCGCGACGTGCTCGGCGTAGAGGTGGCGCTGGATGTGGTCCGGCGCCAGGATCATGGTGACGTCGGCCTCCTTCACCGCCTCGGCGGGCGTGAGCACGCGCAGGCCGTCGTTCTCGGCCTTCTCGCGGCTCTTGGAGCCCTCGGGCAGCCCGACGCGCACGTCCACGCCGGAGTCACGCAGGGAGAGCGCGTGGGCGTGGCCCTGGCTGCCGTACCCCAGCACGGCCACCCGACGTCCCTGGATGATCGACAGGTCGGCCTGGTCGTCGTAGAAAATCTCGGTCACTTGCTGAAACCTTTCAGGCGGTACGGTCCAGTGCCCTGAGGGACCGGTCAGTGATGGAACGGGCTCCGCGGCCGATGGCCACCATGCCCGACTGGACGAGCTCCTTGATGCCGAACGGCTCGAGGATCTTGACGAACGCCTCGAGCTTGTCCGTGGTGCCGGTGACCTCGATGGTCACGGCGTCGGCCGCCACGTCGATGCAGCGGGCGCGGAAGAGCTGCACGAGCTCCAGCACGCTCGACCGGTTGTCGGCGTCGGCCTTCACCTTGATCAGCATGAGCTCCCGTTGCACGGCGTGCGAGGTGTCCAGCTCGACGATCTTGAGGACGTTCACCAGCTTGTTGAGCTGCTTGGTGACCTGTTCGAGCGGAAGCTCCTCGACGCTGACCACGATCGTCATGCGGGAGATGTCGTCGTGCTCGGTGGGCCCGACGGCCAGCGAGTCGATGTTGAAGCCCCGCCGGCTGAACAGGGCCGACACCCGGGCCAGGACACCCGGCTTGTTCTCCACGAGCACAGAGAGCGTGTGCCTGCTCATTCTTCGTTCTCCCACTTAGGCGCCATGTCACGGGCGATCTGGATGTCGTCGTTGCTCGTCCCGGCCGCGACCATGGGCCAGACCATCGCGTCCTGGTGGACGACGAAGTCGACCACCACCGGCACATCGTTGATCTCCATGGCCTTCTTGATGGTCGCGTCCACGTCCTCGGGGCGCTCGCATCGCAGGCCAACACAACCATAGGCCTCCGCGAGCTTGACGAAGTCCGGGATGCGGCGCGTCGCCTGCAGGTTCGTGTTGGAGTAACGCTTGTCGTAGAAGAGGGTCTGCCACTGACGGACCATGCCGAGATTACCGTTGTTGATGACGGCGATCTTGATCGGCACCCCCTCCAGGGCGCAGGTGGCGAGCTCCTGGTTGGTCATCTGGAAGCAGCCGTCGCCGTCGACGGCCCACACGACCGCGTCGGGCTGCCCCATCTTGGCGCCCATCGCCGCGGGGACGGCGAAGCCCATCGTGCCGGCGCCGCCCGAGTTGATGAACGCGCCCGGCCGCTCGTGCTCGATGAACTGGGCGGCCCACATCTGGTGCTGGCCGACCCCCGCCACGTAGTAGGCGTCCGGCCCGGCGATCGCGCTCAGCCGCTGCATGACGTACTGCGGAGCCAGGGAGCCGTCCTCGAACTCCTCGTAACCCAGCGGGTAGGTCTCCTTGTAGCCGTTGAGGGTGGTCCACCACTCGGTGTAGTCGCCCTTCTGGCCGGAGGTCTCGACGGCGCCGATCAGGTCGCGGATGACGTCCTTGCAGTCGCCCACGATCGGCACGTCGGCGTGACGGTTCTTGGAGATCTCCGCCGGGTCGATGTCCGCGTGCACGATCTTGGCGTACGGCGCGAAGGAGGACAGCTGGCCGGTCACGCGGTCGTCGAAGCGGACGCCCAGGCCGATGAGCAGGTCCGACTGCTGCAGCGCGCCGACCGCGGAGACCGAGCCGTGCATGCCGGGCATGCCCATGTGCTGGGGGTGACTGTCGGGGAAGGTGCCGCGCGCCATCAGCGTGGTGACGACCGGGATCTGGGTCAGCTCGGCGAGCGTCAGCAGGTCCGCAGAGGCGCCCGCCTTGTGCACGCCGCCGCCGACGTAGAGCACCGGGCGCCGGGCCTCGGCGATCAGCTTGGCCGCCTCGCGGATCTGCTTGGAGTGCGGCCGGGTCACCGGCCGGTAGCCCGGCAGCTGCATCGTGGGCGGCCAGACGAACGTGGTCTCCTTCTGCAGCGCGTCCTTGGCGATGTCCACGAGCACGGGGCCGGGGCGGCCGGTGGAGGCGATGTGGAACGCCTCCATGATCGTGCGGGGGATGTCGTCGGGATCGATGACCAGGAAGTTGTGCTTGGTGATCGGCATGGTGATGCCGGAGATGTCGGCTTCCTGGAAGGCGTCGGTGCCGATGGCCGCGCTGGCGACCTGCCCGGTGATCGCCACCATCGGGACCGAGTCCATGTAGGCGTCGGCGATGGGAGTGACCAGGTTGGTGGCGCCGGGGCCACTGGTCGCCATGCACACCCCGACCCGGCCGGTCGCCTGGGCGTACCCCTCGGCCGCGTGCCCCGCACCCTGCTCGTGCCGTACAAGCACGTGCCGGACCTTGGCCGAGTCGTAAAGGGGATCGTAGGCGGGCAGGATGGCACCGCCCGGGATCCCGAAAACGGTGTCGACTCCCACGTGCTCCAGCGCCCTGACCAGGGCCTGTGCACCTGTCATCCGTTCGGTCATCGGCTCGTTCCTTGCGTGGCTACTCACTTAAGGACATAAAAAATGCCCCTCCCCACCGGCGGTGGGACTGGGGCGGCGCGCAGGTCGAAGTGCTTCGCTAACGGCCTGCGCGCCAGCGAAGTACTACGAGAATCTCACTGCGAAGCATGCCTTACACCATAGCCGCTCCGAATGCTTAAGTGTCAACTCAGTGGACACTTGTCTCACACGGTGAGACTCGTCCGCATGAGCGAGTCCACGCCCCTGGCCGCCATCGGTCTGGCCACCAGGAAACCCTGTCCCCTGGTGCAGCCCATCTCCCGCAGCAGTTCGAGCTGCTCGGGCCGCTCGATCCCCTCGGCCACCACGACGAGCCCGAGGTCGTGGCCGAGGCGCACGATGGTGCGGGTGAGCAGGGTCAGCGTGTCGTCCCTGCCGAGACCCGACACGAAGGACGGATCGATCTTGATCATGTCGACCGGCAGCTGCCGCAGGAACGCCAGCGAGGCGTAGCCGGTGCCGAAGTCGTCGATGGCCAGTCGTACGCCCAGGGCGCGCAGCTCCGACAGCCGCTTGATCGTCTCCTCAGCGTCCTCGACGAGCATCTCCTCGATGACCTCAAGGGTGAGCGCGGAGGCGGGCAGGCCGCTCTCCTCCAGCGCCTCCTCGACGGTCTCGACGAACCTCGGCGCGGTGATCTGGCGCGCCGACAGGTTGAGCGACAGCCCGATGTCCCAGGAGGAGGCGCGCCAGGCGGCCACCTCGCGGCAGGACTCGCGCAGGATCCACTCGCCCAGCGGCACGATGAGGCCGGTGTCCTCGGCCGGGCCGAGGAACTGGTCGGGCGGCACGAACACCGAGCCGCGCCACCAGCGCACGAGCGCCTCGACGGCGGTCACCCGGGAGGTCGCCAGGTCCACCACCGGCTGATACTCGATGGCGAACTGCTGCTCGATCAGCGCCCGCTGCAGGTCGGCGGCCAGCTCCAGCCTGCGCACCACGTCGGCGTGCATCTGCGCGGCGAACACCTCGACCCGGCGGCCGCCCAGCTCCTTGGCGCGCGCCATGGCCACGTCGGCGTTGCGGATGAGGTCGCCGGCGGGCAGCTCGTCCTCGGCGAAGGCCACGCCCACGCTCGCGGTGAGCGCCACGTCGCGGTCGGCCACCCTGAACGGCTCCTGCGAGACCGCCCGCACCAGCCGCTCGGCCAGGTCGACGGCGTGCTGCGCCTCGCCCCCCGTCTCCACCAGCACCGCGAACTCGTCGCCACCCCACCGGGCCAGCGTGTCGTCGGGACGCACGGCCCCGCGCAGCCTGCGCGCGGCCTGGCCGAGGAGGTAGTCGCCGCTGGCGTGGCCGACGGAGTCGTTGACGGAGGTGAATCCGTCGAGGTCCAGGAAGATCACGGCCACATGGCCGGTGCTGTGCCCCGAGCCGTGCCCGGTGAGCACCTCGCGGGTGCGCTCCTCGAAGTAGGAGCGGTTGGGCAGGCCGGTCACGCCGTCGTGGAAGGTGAGGTGGGCCACCTGGTTGCGCAGCGCCTCCTCGTCGCTCACGTCCCTGGTGGTGACCAGCAGCTGGTCCTCACCGCTCGCGTGGCGGGTGGCGACGGACTCGGTGGGCCGCCAGGTGCCGTCCGCCCCGCGCACCCGGCAGGCGATCATGCAGGCGCCGGAGTCGGCGTTCTCGTCGTCGTCCAGGCCCATCGCGAGCAGCGAGGACTTGATCTGCGGCACGTCCTCGGGGTGGATGTAGTCGAAGATCGATCCGCCCACCAGCTCGTCGGGGTGGTAGCCGTAGGTGGCCTCGACCCCCGCGCCGATCTCGTGCACCTTGCCGTCGTAGTCGCAGATCAGCACCACGTCGCCGGTGCTCTCGGCGAGGTCCCTGAGCTGCTTGTCGCCGAGCGAGACCAGCGTGCGCAGCCGGAGGTTGGCCCCCGACAGCACGAACACGCGCAGCAGCAGGAGCAGGACCACGGAGGCGGCGACCACCACCACGCCGGTGACGGGCTGCTGGCGGGTGCCGCTCGCCAGGTGCACGAGCATGGTGCAGGTCGCCACGGCGACCAGCACCGACGGGACCAGCGAGATCAGGGCGCCGACGAGCGGAACGGCCGGCATCTCGCGCGGGCGCGTCCATGGGATGGCGGCCAGGAGCAGGAACGCCAGCGGCGCGAGCGTGAGACTCCAGGCCGGCGGCGGGCCGCCGTCGAGCCGGGCCATGGCGCTGGCCATGCCGGCCACCGTCGTGGTGGCGAGCACGGCGACGCCCGCCATGCCGAGCGGCCAGGCGGCGGACCTGCCGGTGACCACGGACGGGATGACCGCGCAGGTCACCACCAGCGCGAGCAGCGGCGGCAGCAGCGCGAAGGTGAACAGCGCGGGGTCGGCGGTCTCGTCGTAGACGTGCCGCAGCACCGCCACCCAGGCGATCAGGAACAGCGAGGCGGCGCAGAGGTAGGAGCCGGCGAGATGCCGTAACACCGCCATCGCGGGCAGCTTGCGACCGGCGGCGATCAGCGCGCCGCCACCCGTCAGCACCGTGCCGAGCAGCACGAGGAGGTCGGCGAAGCTGGACATGAAGCTGGAGCTCACGGCGAACGGGCGCACCGCCATGCCCACCGCCCAGACGGCCGCGCCACCGCCCATCCAGCGCGTGCCCATCGCCATGGTCCGATGCTCGACCGGCTGGATGGAGGCGATCAGCAGGGAGGCGGCGGCCAGCAGGGCCGCGAGGAATCCGGCGACGGAGCCGGTGAGGAGGGCCGGGCCGCCCGCAAGGAGCGCAGCCGCGAAACCCGCCGCACCGATCGCCACCGCAGCGGTCAGCGGTGCCCGTGGATCACGCCAGCGGATCACAGTCGTTGCCCATCCCGTCTCGAACCCTGCTCCCGTGACCGCCGAAGCCCGGCGGTGCACATCGCCAGTGTGTGCGGTCGTGGGTGCGCGGGTGGTGACAATGCCGATGTCGTCACCGATCTGATAACCACACCGACCCATTGCCGCCAGGAATTCCTTGACAGGCAGTCAGGAAATCCTGCTTAGACGCCACCGTACGCACTTAAGGTCACGGACCAGCCACGGTCCGGATTCCTCTCAATACGCTTCGGTGATGACGTTGTCGAGCGGCTCACCGGCGAGGTGGCGTGCCATTTGCGAGCGCATGAGCCGCAGCATGCGACGCGTCGAGGCAGGGGTGCTGCCCGCGACGTGCGGCGTGATCAGCACGCCGGGGGCGCTCCAGAGGGGGTGGCCCTCGGGCAGCGGCTCGGGCGCGGTCACGTCGAGTGCCGCCCGCAGCCTACCGTCCTTGAGCTCGGCGACCAGGGCGTCGGTGTCGACGACCCCGCCCCTGGCGGCGTTGACGAGCACGGCGCCGTCCTTCATCCGGGCCAGGAACGCGGCGTCCACCATGCCGGCGGTCGCCTCGGTGGCGGGCACGAGCAGCACCACGACGTCGGCGGCGGGCAGCAACGCGGGCAGCTCGGCCATGCCGTGCACCCCGTCGCGGGCCCGCCTGGCCACCCGCACGACCTCGACCTCGAAGCCGTCGAGCCGCCTTTCGAGCGCCGCGCCGATGGAGCCGTAGCCGACGATCAGCACGGTGGAGTCGGCCAGCGCGCCGGTGTGGTGGTAGGTCCACTCGCCCCTGCGCTGGGCGTCGGTGAAGCCGGGGAACTCCCGGATCACCGCGATCATCGCGCCGACGGCCCACTCGGCGGTGCCGGCGTCGTGCACGCCGCGCGCGTTGCAGAGCACCGCGCCCTCGGGCAGGTGCGGCCGGTAGGCCTCCACGCCTGCGGTGACGGTCTGCAGCAGGCGCAGCGAGCGCATCCTGGCCAGGGTCCCCGGCACGTCGGGCACCGGGATCAGCGGCGGGATCCACACCTCGACGTCCTCGATCCCGTCGGGCTCCGGCCCCGTGCCGTCATAGACGGAGCAGTGCACACCGGGCAGGGCGGACAGGGCTTCGGCGACCGCGCCGGACGGGACCCAGGTTTCCATGCACGAAACTTTATGGCCCTGGGGCGAGTATGGAACACATGAGGAAGCTATGGACGATCATGTTGATGGCGGTGCTGACGGCCTGCTCCAGTGCCGGAGGGGACGCCTCGCCGACGGCGTCGGTGTCCGCCGCGCCGCCGGGCGAGCCGAGGGTCGTGGCGCGTGACCTGGCCGTGCCGTGGGCGATCGCCTTCCTGCCGGGGGGCGACGCGCTGGTGACCGAGCGCGACACGGCCAGGCTGCTGCGCGTAGGTCAGAACGGGCAGGTCACCGCGCTGGGCACGATCGACGGTGTCGTCCCCGACGGTGAGGGCGGCCTGATGGGCGTGGCGGTCAAGGACGAGCAGGTGTTCGTCTACTACACCGCCGCCTCCGACAACAGGATCGTCCGCTACCACCTCGGCGGCGACACCCTGTCGCAGCCGCGGGTCATCGTGGAGGGCATCCCCAAGGGCAGCATCCACAACGGGGGCAGGCTGGCGTTCGGCCCCGACGGCCACCTGTACGCCAGCACCGGGGAGACCGGCGACCGGGACCTCTCCCAGCGGCGTGACTCCCTGGCCGGCAAGATCCTGCGCATGACGGCCGACGGCGACCCCGCTCCGGGCAACCCGTTCGGCACGCTCGTCTACAGCCTCGGCCACCGCAACGTGCAGGGCCTGGCCTGGGACGGCTCGGGCCGGCTGTACGCCTCGGAGTTCGGCGCCAACACCTTCGACGAGCTCAACCTGATCGAGCCGGGCGCCAACTACGGCTGGCCGGAGGTCGAGGGCCGTGGCGACGATCCCGCCTTCACCGACCCGATCGTCACCTGGGACACCGCCGAGGCCTCACCGTCCGGCCTGGCCTTCGCCGGCGGCTCCCTGTGGATGGGCGCGCTGCGCGGCGAGCGCCTGTGGCAGATCCCGCTGGCGGCCGACGGCGCGCCCGGCACGCCGGTCGCGCACTTCTCCGGCACGTACGGCAGACTCCGCGCGGTGACCACCACCCCTGACGGCGGCCTGTGGGTGGGCACCAGCAACAAGGACGGCCGGGGCGACGAGCGTGACGGCGACGACAAGATCCTCGCCGTCACGCCGTCGTAGCGCTCAGCCCGCGGCGGCGGTGCAGGTCACCTGCGCCTGCGGCCGGTACTTCGTGGTCACCTTCGGGTCCCGCTTGAGCTCGTCGTCGCCCTTGAAGAACACCCGGGTGACGTCGATCGTGAAGCCCTGCTGGCCGACGACCGACCGGCAGTCGGCGGCGTCGCTGGTCTCGGTGCGGAACGGGGTGAAGTCCCGCTTCTCCGACTCCACGGCCTCGACCTTGTCGTAGCGCTTGGTGCTCCACAGCGCGACCGTGACGGTCGTGGCGGTGGACGCGGCCTTGATCAGCACTCCGTGCTCGGAGTCGTTGCGCCACTTCAGGTCCAGGTCCGGGTAGAGCAGCGAGGCGTCGCGGCCCGCCGGGTAGCGCGCGGAGTGGTAGTCCATCGGCGTGCGCTCGACGTCCTCGAACCCGCCGAAGAAGGCCGCGTTGTAGAGGGTGGTGGCGAGCTGCGAGGCGCCGCCGCCCGTGACGGTGAGGACCCTGCCGCCGACGGTCTGCGGGGCCTGCACGTAGCCGCCCTCGATGGTGGGCTCCCCCACCACGTCGTTGAGCGAGAACGTCTCGCCGGGCTTCACGAGCTTCCCGTCGATGTCGGCCGCCATCTGCCGGATGTTGGTCACCCGAGGCAGACAGCACTCGAAGGTCGAGGTGAACGAGGCCACGTTCTCCTTGATGCCGAGCCCGGTCACCTGGTCGGTGGTGACCAAGGGGGGTGCGGCGGAGAGCCTGACGGGGATGACGCGCTCGCCGCCGCCGCGCACCAGCTTGGCGACGTCGCGGGCGAGCAGCTTGGCGTTGACGCCTCTGCCCTGGCGCGAGGGCACCAGCACGAGCTTGCCGTTCACGACGTCGTACGTGGCGTCGCGCGGCACCTGGGCCGCGTCCACCAGGCTGCTCTCCACCCCGGTGAGCGCTTTCTCGGCGTCGAACTGCGGGATCAGGGCGCCCTCGCCGTCGGTGGCGAAGGTGAGGTTGGCCGCGATCGTCTCCGGGGTGAGCTGCGCCTGCCTGTCGCCGAGCGTGAGCGTGATCGGCGCCGCCACGGCCCTCTTGGCCTGCGCCTCGGCCTTGGTGATGGCCTCGGGGGTGGTCGTCGGCTGGGCGGGTTCGAGCGAGAGCACGGCGGTGCCGCTGCCGCGCAGGAACGCATCGCTGATCACGACGACCGCTTTCGCCCGGTCGAGGAGCTCGCCGTCGCGTGGCGGGGTGGCGACCGGGCGCAGGCCCTTGAACGCCACGCGCCCGTCGTGCGGGGGCTTGTCGACGGTCTCGGCCAGGGCGTCCACCGTCCTGGCGAGCTGGGAGGCGTCGACGGTCACCCTGGGCTCGATCTCGGTCGTGCCGGTCAGCGCCCGCCACACCTCGACGGGGGTGGGGAAGCCGCTGGGAGCCTCGCCGATCGTGGTCACCACGTCGAGCTGGAGGCCGGCCTCGTCGGGCTGGATGGTGTCCTTGCGCGCGCCGATGTCGACCACGACGGGCTTGTTGAGCTTGGCGGCGAGCTCGGTGCGGAGCTTCTCGGCCGCCTGGGTCACGGTCAGGCCGCCGATGTCGACGCCGCCGACGCGGGTGCCGCGCAGGACCGAGCCCGACATGAGCACCGCGGGCACCAGGTAGGCCATGGCGAGGACGATTATCAGGAGCACGGCGACGCCCGGCAGCAGGCGACGGCGGCGGGGCGGATCCGGGTCGATCAGGGCGGGGCCGGGCCGGTCCCCGCCGAACGCGGGAGCCTGGGCGGAACCCGGCTCCTGCGGATGTCCGTTCACCGGCCAGGGCTGCGACGGCGGCGCGGCCGGGGGCAGCGCGCCACCGTTCGGCGCGGCCGGGGCGGCGCCGGCGGGACGGCGGGTCTCCTGCTGCTGGCCCTGCGGGCCGAAGATGTCGCGGGACACGCCTGGTGGCAGGCCCTCGATCTTGGGCTTCTTGGACGTGCCACGACTGGGCAGGGGCACCGAACTGAACGGGTCGGTCGGTGATTCGATCGGTCCGGCGTTACGCACGCCTCAATCTCCTCCCGCTCCGCAGCCAAGTCTCAGGCAACAGTAAGGCACGCAGGTCCACATATGTCACGGGAAAAGACTACGGAAGTGTGTCAGCCTAGCCATCGATATCGGTGTTCTGGGCGCCCGGCCGAGCCGTAGCGCGGGCGTAGCTCGGCCCTGCCGTCGGCGCAGAGGTGCTCCAGATAGCGCCGGGCGCTGACCCGCGACAGGCCCGCGAGCTGGGCCGTCTCGGCTGCTGACAGGTCGCGGCCCGCCTCGCGCAGCGTCTGGGCGACCAGCGCGCACGTCGCCGCCGACAACCCCTTGGGCAGCGGCGAGGTGGTCGTCGGCGTGCCGAAGAGCCGGTCCACATCGTCCTGGCGGGCCTCGGGCCCGATGGCGGTGAACGTCCGGCGGGTCCGGGCGTACTGCTGCAGCCGCTCCGTCAGGGCGGCGGCGGTGAAGGGCTTGATGAGATAGTTGACCGCGCCGCCGCGCATCGCCTCCCTGACCGTGGGCACGTCGCGGGCCGCGCTGATCATCAGCACGTCCACGCCGGTCAGCGCCTTGAGCACGTCCAGTCCCGACATGTCGGGCAGGTAGATGTCGAGCAGCACCAGGTCGGGCCGGTGCTCGGTCACCGCCTCGATCGCGCCGGCCCCGTGATGCGCGGTGGCGACGACCTGGAAACCGGGCACCCGCGAGACGTAGCCGCCGTGGATGCGGGCCACCATGAAGTCGTCGTCCACGACGAGCACTCGGATGCCGTTCACGCCGCTCTGACCGTTCACACCGTCACCTCCGCCGCCGGCAGCAGGGCCGTGAAGACGGCGCCGCCCGAGTTGCGGACCTTCACCCAGCCGCCCCTGCGCAGGCACGCCTGCCTCGTCAGCGCCAGGCCGAGGCCGCGGGTGCCGGAGCGCGCGGCCTTGGTCGTGAAGCCCTCCCTGAAGACCTCCTCGACCAGCTCGGGCGTGATCCCCGGCCCGGAGTCGCCGACCCGGACCCGCAACCCCTGCTCGTCGGCCACGACCGACACCTCGATGGTGCCGCCCCTGCCGTCGAGCGCGTCGATCGCGTTGGCCACCAGGTTGCCGACGACCAGGACGGCGTCCTGCGGGTCGCCGAGCACGCCCTCGGGCACGGCGGAGTCCTCGGCCAGCACCAGCCGGGCGCCACGTTCGGCCGCCTCGGCCGACTTGGCCAGCAGCAGGGCGGCGAGCGTGGGGTCGCGTACCCGTTCGTGCAGGTCGCTGGCGTAGGTGCCGCGGGTGGTGCTGGTGATGAAGTTGATCGCCGCCTCATGCTCGCCCATCTCCAGCAGCCCGACGACCGTGTGCATGCGGTTGGCGAACTCGTGCGCCTGGGCTCGCAACGCCCCGGTGGCGCTGCTGGTGTCGTCCAGCTCGCGCGCCAGGCGTACCAGCTCGGTGCGGTCGCGCAGGGTGATCACCCAGCCTCGGTGCTGGCCGCGTACGGAGACCGGCGTGCGGTTGAGCACCAGCACCCGGTCGCGGTGCAGCACGATCCGGTCCTCACCCGGATCGGCGCCACCGAGCACGTCGCGCATCCGGTCGGAGACCGCCATCTGCGTCAGGTCGTCGCCGACGTCGCCCAGCAGCTCGCGGGCGGCGTCGTTGACCAGCGTCACCCTGCCGTCGAGGTCGAGCGCCAGCACCCCCTCCTTGACGCCGTGCAGCACGCCCTCGCGCTGCTCCAGCAGCGCGGCGATGTCGCGCGGCTCCAGCCCGAACGTCTGCCTGCGCACCCGTGCGGTGATCAGCGCGGCGGCGGCCAGCCCGGCGATGAGCACGGCAGGCGCGGTCCACAGCAGCGGCGGCAGCGCGCCGGCGACCGCGTCGACGACCGTGGTCTCCAGGACGCCGACCGAGACCAGGCCGATGACGGTGCCGTACTCGTCGAGGACCGGGGTCTTGCCCCTGACCGTGATGCCGATCGTGCCCTTCTCGGTGCCGACCCAGCTCCTGCCGGTGGTCAGCACGTAGGTGCCGTCGGTGGACAGCCGTTTGCGGATCAGCGAGGCGTTGGGATGGGCGTAGCGGATCTGGTCGTCGTTGGCGATCACCACGTAGTCGGCGCCGGTGGTCTGCTGGACGCTGAGGGCGAGAGGCTGCAGCACCGCCTCGGGCCGCTGCAGCTCGAACGCCTCGCGCACCTCCGGCAGGCCCGCCACGGACTGCGCGATCGCCAGGGCGCGCTGCTGGTAGAGGGAGTCGAGCTGGGCGCGAGTGTGCTGGGCCCACACGCCGGCCGTGCTGCCGACGGCGAGCAGCACGATCGCCATCTGGAGCACGAACAACTGGGTGCCCAGGGAGGGGTCACGTACCCGTCTCACGGGACACATGGAAACACTCCCAGGTCACGGGGGGATTGCGACCAATACGACCACTACGACGGCTACCCACAAAGACTCGACCGTGGGGGTAGGGGGACATCACCATCCAGTTCTCATCATGTGAAACCCCCCACCCTTGGAGTGATCATGCGTCTGCGCATACTCGCCGCACTCGCGGCGCTCTCCGCCACCGTGCTCACCGGCTGCGGCGACACCGGCTCCGGCGGCGGCACCAGCGCGCTGCGGATCATGGCGCCCGCCGCTCCCGGCGGCGGCTGGGACCAGACCTCCCGCGTGGCCGAGCAGGCGATCAAGGCCGCCGCTCCCGACCGCCAGGTCGAGGTCTTCAACGTGCCCGGCGCCGGTGGCACGATCGGGCTGGCCCAGCTCGCCGGCGAGAAGGGCAACGGCAACCTGCTGATGACCATGGGCCTGGTCATGGTCGGCGCGATCGAGCAGAACAAGTCGAAGGTCACGCTGGCCGAGACGACGCCGATCGCCAAACTGACCGAGGAGTACGAGATCATCGTGGTCCCGGCCGACTCGCCGCTGAAGTCGCTGGCGGACCTGACCGCCGCCTGGAAGGCGGACCCGGCCAAGGTCTCCGTCGCGGGCGGCTCGGCGGGCGGCACCGACCACATCGTGGCCGGCCTGATGGCCAAGGCCGCGGGCGTGGACCCGAAGCAGGTCAACTACATCGCGCACTCCGGCGGCGGTGAGGCGCTCAACGCGCTGCTCGGCAACAACGTCACCATCGGCATCTCGGGCGTCGGCGAGTTCGCCGAGCATGTCAAGTCCGGCAAGCTGCGCGCGCTCGGGGTCACCTCCGCCGAGCGGCTGCCCGACCTGGACGCGCCCACGCTGAAGGAGGGCGGCATGGACGTGGAGCTGGCCAACTGGCGCGGCTTCGTGGCCCCGGCCGGCCTCAGCGACGCCGACCACAAGGCGCTGGTCGACCTGGTGACCAAGATGCACGACTCGCAGCCGTGGAAGGACGCGGTGGCCAAGAACGGCTGGATCGACTCCTTCATGGCCGGTCAGGAGTTCGCCGGCTACCTGAAGTCCGAGGAGACCCGGGTCAAGGCCATCATCGCCGAGATGGGGCTCGTCTCCTGATGCCGGCACCGGACGAGGTCGCACCGGACGGGGCCGCGCCGGACGGGATCGCGCCGGACGAGGTCCAGCCGGACGGGAAGCGGCGGTGGTGGCGTCCCGAGCTCGGCCTGGCGCTGGTCGTGCTGGGCCTGGGCGCCTTCGTCATGCTCGGCACGCTGGACGTGTCCACGGCGGCCTCCCAGCTCGGGCTGGGCCCCCGGTTCTTCCCGATGCTGGTGGGCGGCTCCATGATCGTCGTGGGCCTGTTCTACGTGGCCGACGTGCTGCGCGGCGGGCGGGGCGATCCTGAGGAGAGCGAGGACGTGGACGTCGACGCGCCCTCCGACTGGCGCAGCGTGGGCCTGGTGAGCGGCGTCTTCCTGGCCTTCGTCGCCGTACTGGACGTGCTCGGCTGGATCATCGCGGCGAGCCTGCTGTTCTTCGGGGTGGCTGCGGTGCTCGGCGCCGAGCACAAACTGCGCGCGGCGGGGATCGCGGTGGTCCTGGGCGTCTCGACGTACCTGCTGTTCGTCAAGGGGCTGGGCGTCACGCTGCCCGGCGGGCTGCTGCAGGGGGTGATCTAGGTGGAGTCGCTGCAACTGCTGCTCGACGGGTTCGCCTCGGCGCTCACCCCGGTCAACCTGCTGTACGCGCTCGTCGGCGTCACACTCGGCACCCTGGTCGGCGTCCTGCCCGGCATCGGGCCGGCGATGACCGTGGCGCTGCTGCTGCCGATCACCTTCACCGTGCCGCCGGCCAGCGCGTTCATCATGTTCGCGGGCATCTACTACGGCGGTATGTACGGCGGCTCGACCACATCCATCCTGCTCAACACGCCCGGCGAGTCGTCCTCGATGATCACCGCGCTGGAGGGCAACAAGATGGCCCGGCGCGGGCGGGCCGCGCAGGCGCTGGCCACGGCGGCCATCGGCTCGTTCGTGGCGGGCACGCTCGCCACCGCGCTGCTGGTGTTCGCCGCGCCGGCCGTGGTGAGCTTCGCCATCTCGTTCGGGCCGGAGGACTACTTCGCACTGGCGATCCTGGCGTTCACCGCGGTGTCGTCGGTGCTGTCGCGCTCGGTGGTGCGCGGCCTGGCCTCGCTCGGGCTGGGCCTGATGATCGGGCTGGTGGGCATCGACCAGCAGACCGGGCAGGCCCGGCTCACGCTCGGCATCGACCAGCTGCTCGACGGCATCGACGTGGTGATCGTCGCGGTGGGGTTGTTCGCGGTGGGCGAGGCGCTGTACGTGGCCTCCCGGCTGCGCCACGCGCCGCCCGAGGTGGTGCCCGTGGGCCGGGCCTGGATGGGCCGCGCCGACTGGGGCCGCTCGTGGCGGCCGTGGCTGCGCGGCACCGCGCTGGGCTTCCCGTTCGGCGCGCTGCCCGGCGGCGGCGCGGAGATCCCCACGTTCCTGTCGTACGCCGCCGAGAAGCGCCTCGCGCGCGGCGTGGCCCGCGAGGAGTACGGCAGGGGCGCCATCGAGGGCGTGGCGGGGCCCGAGGCGGCCAACAACGCCTCGGCCGCGGGCACCCTCGTCCCCCTGCTCACCCTGGGCCTGCCGACGTCGGCGACGGCCGCGATCATGCTCGCCGCCTTCCAGCAGTACGGCCTGCAGCCGGGACCGCAGCTCTTCGACCACAACCCGGCCCTGGTGTGGGGCATGATCGCGTCGCTGTTCATCGGCAACACGATGCTGCTCGTACTGAATCTGCCCCTTGCCCCGGTGTGGGCGAAACTGCTGCGCATCCCCCGGCCTTACCTGTACGCCGGGATCGTGATGTTCGCGGCGCTGGGCGTCTACGCGCTCAACGCCAGCGCGGTGGACCTGGTGGTGCTGTACCTGCTCGGCCTGCTCGGGTTCGCGATGCGCCGGTTCGGGCTGCCGGTCGCGCCGGCGGTGATCGGGATGATCCTGGGGCCGATGGCGGAGATCCAGCTCCGGCGCGCCCTGGCCATCGGGGCGGGCGACGTCGGCGTACTGGTGCGCAGCCCGATCGCGGTGACCCTGCTGGTGCTGTCGGCGCTGGCGCTGCTGACGCCGCTGTTCAGGAAGGCGCTGACCCGGCGGACCGGCGGGCCGTCGCTGCCCGTCTCCCGGGAGGACTGACCCCGAGGGGGCGGCCTCCGCCCCCTCGGGACCGTTCACGCACCCTCTCGCGACCGTTCACGCGCCCTTGAGAGCCGGTACGGCCACCCTGACGGCGCGCGGCGCGATCGCCAGCCCGGCCAGGGCCATGACCAGTGCGGCCGCGAAGACCGCCCAGTAGCCGGAGCCCACGGCGGTGAACAGCGCGCTGGTGACGGCCACGGCCACCACCGAGAACACCGACTCCCCCACCTGCAGCGCCGAGCTGTTGGCCCCCTCCTCGCCGGGCTCGGACAGCTCCAGGGTGAGCACCGACAGCGTCGGATAGATCAGCCCCATGCCGAACCCGGCCACGATCCACGACGGATAGGCCAGCGCGACGGGCACCGCCGCGAACGTCACGACCCCCATCAGCAGGACGCCCGTCGCCAGCATGGCCGCGCCCAGCCGCAGGTTCGTGATCTGGCTGAACACCTCACGCCCCTGCAACCACGAGGCGAAGGACCAGGTCACCGCGCCTCCGGTGAGCGCGATCCCGGCCCACAGCGGCGACAGGCCGCGCCCGTTGATGAGCATGAGCGGGATGATCACCTCGGCGGCGAAGAGCGCCCCGGTGGCCAGGCCGCGCAGGACCACGACCGCCGGCAGCCCCCGGGCGGCCCTGAGCGTCCCGGCGGGCAACAGCCTGGGCAGCGCCACGGCCAGGATCACCAGGCCGATGACCAGCAGGACGACCTGCCCGTTGCTGCCGTACTGCATGAGACCCGCGGCGACGGCGGTGACGGCCGCCCACCCGAGCATCGCCCCGAAGCCGGGGGCGGACGTGCCCTGCCCGCCCCGGACGGGCTGGCCCGCGAGCCCGCGCAGCAGCAGCAGGCCGCCCACCACCGTCAGGAACGGCACCAGCAGGAACACCCAGCGCCAGTCCAGCACGTCGACGATGGCGCCGACGATCCCGGGGCCCACCATCGACGGCACCACCCAGGCGGTCGCGAACAACGAGAAGATCTTCGGGTGCAGTTCCTCGGGGTAGACCCGGGCCACCACCACGTACAACGCCACGTTCACCAGCGCCCCGCCGAACCCCTGCACCAGCCGGCCGGCGATCAGCACCTCCATGGACGGCGCGGTCCCGGCCAGGGTCAGCCCGGCGACGAAAGCGGCCACACCCGTCCACAACGGGGCGAGCGGCCCGCGCAGATCGGCCCACCGGCCGCCCAGCACGGTCCCCACCACCCCGGCCGCCATCGCCCCACTGAACGCCAGCCCGTACAGCTCGATCCCGCCGAGGTCGTCCGCCACCACCGGCATGGCGATCGCGACCGCGACGTACTCGAAGGCCACCAGCGACACCATCGCCACCAGACCTGCCGTCAATGCTTTCCGTGTCATGCCTGCGACGCTAGGACACGGCCCCGGCGCGGCGCCTCCCGCCCTGGTCCTAGGTCCATGCACGAGAATAGACCTAGGACCATCACCGGCAGGTGCCGCGAAAAGGCCCCGTCACCAGCGTGCCGGGGCCCCTGCGTGCGTCGTCGTTACTCCGAGACGCCCAGCTTCTCCAGGATCAGCGCGCGCGCCCGAGCGGCGTCGGCCTTGCCCCGGCTGGCCTTCATCACGCCACCCACCAGCGCACCGGCTGCGGCGATCTTGCCGGAGCGGACCTTGTCGGCGGCGTCGGCGTTGGCCGCGAGCACCTCGTCGATGATCGACGACAGCGCGCCGTCGTCACTCACGATCTTCAGGCCGCGCTTCTCCACCACCTCGTCCGGCGAGCCCTCGCCGGCCAGCACGCCCTCCAGCACCTCGCGGGCCAGCTTGTCGTTCAGCGAGCCGGAAGCCACCAGCACGGTGACCCGGGCGATCTGCTCCGGCGTGATCGGCAGGTCGGCCAGCGCGACGCCGCTCTCGTTGGAGCGGCGGGCCAGCTCGCCCATCCACCACTTACGCGCGTCCGCGGCCGGCGCGCCCGCCGTGACCGTGGCCTCCACCAGGTCGATCGCGTCGGCGTTGTGCATGGCCTGCATGTCCAGGTCGGACAGCCCCCACTCGGCCTTCAGCCGCTGACGCTTGGCCGACGGCAGCTCCGGCAGCGCCGCCTTCAGCTCCGCCACCCAGGCCGGGTCCGGCGCGATCGGCACCAGGTCGGGCTCGGGGAAGTAACGGTAGTCCTGCGCCTCCTCCTTGGACCGGCCCGACGTGGTGGTGCCGGTGTCCTCGTGGAAGTGCCTGGTCTCCTGCACGATCCGGCCGCCGGCGGCCAGGACCCCCGCCTGCCGCTCGATCTCACTGCGCACCGACCGCTCGACGCTGCGCAGCGAGTTGACGTTCTTGGTCTCGGTACGGGTGCCCCACTCGGAGGCGCCGCGCGGCATGAGCGAGACGTTCACGTCGCAGCGCAGCGAGCCCTCCTCCATGCGCACGTCGGAGACGCCCAGCGAGCGCATCACCTCACGCAGCTCGGTGACGTACGCCTTGGCCACCTCGGGCGCCAGCCGGTCGGTCCCCGGGATCGGCTTGGTGACGATCTCCACCAGCGGGATGCCCGCACGGTTGTAGTCGACGATGGAGTAGTCGGCGCCGTGGATGCGGCCGGTCGCGCCGCCCATGTGGGTGGACTTGCCGGTGTCCTCCTCCAGGTGCACCCGCTCGATCTCGATCCGCACCGGCTTGCCGTCGACCTCGATGTCGAGGTAGCCGTCGAAGCAGAGCGGCTCGTCGTACTGCGAGATCTGGTAGTTCTTCGGCATGTCCGGATAGAAGTAGTTCTTCCGGGCGAAGCGACACCACTCGGCGATGGAGCAGTTGAGCGCCAGGCCGATGCGGATCGTCGACTCGATCGCCATGGCGTTGGCCGTGGGCAGCGCCCCCGGCAGCGCCAGGCAGGTCGGGCAGACGTGCGTGTTGGGCGGCGCGCCGAAGACCGCCTCGCAACCGCAGAACATCTTCGACCGGGTGCCCAGCTCGACGTGCGTCTCCAGCCCAAGCACCGGCTCGAAACGATCGAGCGCTTCGTCATAGACCATGGTCACAGTGACGGTGCCTCCTTCAGCAACGGGCCGCCCCAGCGGCTCTCCAGGGCCTTCTCCACGGCGGCGCCGACGCGGTAGCAGCGGTCGTCACCCAGGACCGGGGCCATGATCTGCAGACCGACCGGCAGGCCGTCCTCGTCCGCCAGGCCGCACGGCACCGAGATGGCCGCGTTGCCCGTCAGGTTGGACGGGATGGTGTAGAGGTCGGCGAGGTACATCGCTATCGGGTCGTCCGCGCGCTCGCCGATCGGGAACGCCGTGGTCGGCGTCGTGGGCGAGACCAGCACGTCCACCTGGTGGAAGGCGGCCTCGAACTCCCGCGAGATGACCGTACGGACCTTCTGGGCCTGGCCGTAGTAGGCGTCGTAGTAGCCGCTCGACAGGGCGTACGTGCCCAGCATGATGCGCCGCTTGACCTCGGGGCCGAAACCGGCCGCCCTGGTCAGCGCCATGACCTCCTCGGCGCTGCGGGTGCCGTCGTCGCCGACGCGCAGGCCGTAGCGCATGGCGTCGAAGCGCGCCAGGTTGGACGAGCACTCCGACGGCGCGATGAGGTAGTAGGCCGGCAGGGCGGTCTCGAACGACGGGCAGGAGACCTCGACGACCTTCGCGCCGAGCGACTCCAGCAGCTGGACGGCCTCGTTGAAGCGGGCCAGCACGCCCGGCTGGGCACCCTCTCCGGCGAACTCCTTGATGACGCCGATCCGCATGCCGGACACGTCGGCGTTTCTGGCCGCCTCGACGACCGACGGCACCGGGGCGTCGATCGAGGTGGAGTCCATCGGGTCGTAGCCGGAGAACGTCTCCTGCAGCATCGCGGCGTCCAGCACGTTACGGGCGAACGGGCCCGGCGTGTCGAGCGAGCTGGCGAAGGCGATCAGGCCGTAACGGGACGAGCCGCCGTAGGTCGGCTTCATGCCCACGATGCCGGTCACGGCGGCGGGCTGGCGGATGGAGCCGCCCGTGTCGGTGCCGGTCGACAGCGGCGCCTCGTAGGCGGCGACGGCGGCGCTCGACCCGCCCGACGACCCGCCGGGAACCTTGGTCAGGTCCCACGGGTTGTGCGTGAGCTGGTAGGCGGAGTTCTCTGTGGAGGAGCCCATGGCGAACTCGTCCAGGTTGGTCTTGCCCAGGATGACCAGCCCGGCCTCGCGCAACCGGCGTGTCACGGTCGCGTCGTACGGCGGATGCCAGCCCTGAAGAATCTTGGACGCGGCGGTGGTCGGCATGTCGCGGGTCGCGAAGATGTCCTTGTGCGCGATCGGCACCCCGGCCAGCGGGCCGAGCTTCTCGCCCGCCCGGATCCTGGCGTCGACGGCCCGCGCCTGCTCCAGGGTGGTCTCCCTGTCAACATGCAGGAAGGCCTTCACCTTGGGCTCGACCTCGGCCATCCGGTCGAGATGCGCCCCGGCCACCTCGGCGGCGCTCACCTCACCAGCGGCGATCATCGCGCCCAGCTCGGCGGCGGTCTTGCGAATCAGGCTCATGCCTCCTCCCCGAGGATGCGCGGCACCCGGAAGCGGTCGTCCTCGACGGCGGGAGCGCCCGACAGGGCCTGCTCGGGCGTCAGGGACGGTCGCACCTCGTCGGGACGGAAAACATTGGTCAGCGGAAGAGCGTGCGACGATGGCGGCACGTCCTCGGCGGCGACCTCTGCCACCTTCGCGACCGACTCGATGATGGCATCGAGTTGCGTGGCGTAGTGGTCGAGCTCGTCGTCGGTGAGCGCCAGCCTGGACAACCGGGCCAGATGCGCGACCTCGTCGCGGGTTATGGCGGACATGAGTCGTTGAACCCGTTTCGTGGATGGAGTTTGGACACTCACATCCTAGGGGCCTTGACGGAACGCCCCCGAACCCTTAACCAGCTGGAAACATCACCCGTAGAGCTCACCGAGCCCGATGGCCCGCACATCCCCCTCCGAGCCGAGTTCTCCGTCGAAGCCCACCCCGCTGTAGCAGGCCAGGACCGTGTCACGCACGTCGTACTTCTTGGCGGCCAGCAACTCCCGTCCCCGCCTGAGGCGAGCGCTGTGACCGGGGCCCATCCCCGCGCCCACCTCCCCGGGCAGCTCCCCGAAGACATCCTCCATCCGGGCGAACGCACGGCAGATCTCCTCGAAGTGCGGGCCGAGCACCTGACCGCTGAACCGGGCGCGGGCGTCCTACCAGACCGCGGCCGCCCTGCCGCTCTCCAGCAGTCCCCAGCGCGGCCGCATCACCACCTGATGGAAGTTGATCAGCGGTTCGCACACACGGTAGACCGAGCGCGAGGGGTGGAACACGTCGGGTTCGCGACGCAGCAGGCAGCTGTCCTCCAAGACGTTGAGGTGATGGCCGATGTCCGTGGCCTTACGCCCGACGTAGGAGGCGATCCCGCCCCGTGTGGAGTTGCCGGTCGCCACCGCCGCCAGCACGGAGTGGTAGAGGGCGGAGTCTCGCACGTCCGCTTCCTCTTCGAGGAGGTATCGGGCTTCACGGAACAGCGGTATGTCGCGTCAGGCCGTCGTGACCTCTGGGCGAAGGGCGTAGGCGGCCTCCGGGCCGGTCGTGTGCCGCTCGCGGAGCCAGGCCGTGGCTTCGGTGGCGGGCATCGGATGGCAGAAGAGCCAGCCCTGGCCCAGGTCGCAGCCCATTTCGGCGAGGCGGACGGCCACCGCGTCCGACTCGACGCCCTCGGCGACCGAGCGCAGGCCGAGCGAGCGGACCAGGTCCACGATGGAGCGGACGATCCGGTCGTCGTCCTCGGACTCGGCGATCCGGCGGACGAACGAGGCGTCGATCTTCACCTCCGACACCGCCAGGCGCTGGAGCCTGATCAGCGAGGAGTAGCCGGTGCCGAAGTCGTCGAGCGCCAGCGGGACGCCCAGGGCCGCCAGGGCCTTGATGGTGTCGTGGGTGTAGGCCTGCTGGCCGGTCAGGATGCGCTCGGTGACCTCCAGCTGGATCGCCGCCGGCGGCAGCTGGAGGCGGGCCAGGCCGGCTTCGAGCTGCTCGGCCAGCGCCGAGTCGAGCAGGTCACGGGCGGAGATGTTGACCGAGATCTGCACCGGCAGGCCGGTGTTCCACCAGCGGGCGGCCTGCTCCAGCGCCTCGTTGATGACGTACTCGGTGAGCTGGCGCATCAGGTAGGACTGCTCGGCCAGCGGGATGAACTCCGACGGCGCGATCGACCCGTGCACCGGGTGCCGCCAGCGCAGCAGCGCCTCGACGCCGTGCACCGTGCTGTGGGCGCCGTCGGCCAGGCTCACCTTGGGCTGGTAGTGCAGCTTGAGCTCGTGGTTGTCGAGGCCGCGGCGCAGGTCTCCCAGGAGGTTGAGCCGTTCGGGCGAGTTGCGGTCCTTGTCCGCCTGGTAGAGCTCCACGCCTGTACGGCCCTCCTTCGCCAGGTACATGGCCACGTCGGCGCGCTGGAGCAGCATCTCGAAGTCGGGCGCGTGGTCCGGGTAGAGGGCGATGCCGACGGAGCCGTCCAGGTCGAACGTCATGCCTTCGAGCCGCACCGGCTCGGTGAGCGCGGCACGCAGCCTGGCCGCCACCTCGCGTGCGGCGTGGGCGTCCCTGATCGAGGGCAGCAGCACGGCGAACTCGTCGCCGCCCAGCCGAGCCACGACGTCGCCGGGCCGTACGGAGTGGGTGAGCCGGTGCGCGACCATCTGCAGCAGCCGGTCGCCGACCGGGTGGCCCATCGTGTCGTTGACCTCCTTGAACCGGTCGAGGTCCAGCAGGAAGAGGCCGACCCGTTCGTCCTGGCGGGCCTCGGCGAGCGCCTCCTCGGTGCTCACGATGAGCAGTTTGCGGTTCGGCAGGCCGGTCAGCTCGTCATGCAGCGCCTGGTGGTCACGGCGCATCGACAGCGTGGCGGTGAAGTAGACGGCGGCGAGCGGCGCCACGAACAGCGGCACGATCCCCGGTGAGTGCGCCATCACGACGACGACCGGGGGCGCCAGCCCGAGCAGCGCGGCGTACACCAGGCTCTGCGGCCCCACCGTCGCCCGCAGCACGCGCACGATGGACCTGCGCTCGTGCAGCGCGACGGCGCCGCACACGAGCATGGCCCGGGTGGCGAAGTAGGCGACCCCGGCCAGGCCGATCGCCGGCAGGTCCGCACCTGACGGTACCCAGGGCGCCACGGCGCTGGGCATGATCCCGAAAGCGCCGAGCACCACGGCGGCGGCCGTGAGGGCGAGCGTCGACTGGGCGACGTTGAACATCACCCGGTGCCAGGCCTTGCGGGTGGCCACCCCGTTGACGGCGATGGCCACGGCCTGCAGGAGCACGGCGACGGGCAACCCGTAGTGGAGCAGGACGGCGAAGGTGAACATGGCCGACGGATAGGTGCCGCCCACCGCGGCGGCCGAGGACACCATGACGGGCCGCAGCTCCCCCAGGATGACCAGCGCCGTCACCACCCAGAACAGCGCCGTGCGGCCCAGCTCCACGAGCCCGGTCGTGTCCAGCCTCAGCAGGGCGACGACCAGCGCGGTGAAGCCGATCACGATGACACCCGCGAGGAACGCCCACAGGGGCGTGCCGACGCGTGGTCCTGTGTCGCGGGTGTCGGTTGGGTCAGTCATCGGTAACAGAACCCCCATTAGGTCACTATGGGAGGGTACGACCTTAACCCCACTTCGCGAAACCAAGCGCGTACGTTGCGTCACGTCGCTTTCCGGATATACCCACCCTCTGTAGCTCTTAGGTGAACGCTACGTGTGCGCGAGACCTTCCCGGGTTCCGGAATCGGTTGTGTACGGCGCCGCCTGCTTGACAGCTCACTCCTCCGGGGTGACCGCCAACTCCGCCGCGGCCTCCGGTCCCCGGTCGAGCAGCACCCGCAAGCCCTCCTCGTCCAGGATCGGGATCTTCAGGCTGACCGCCTTGTCGTACTTGGACCCGGCGTCCGCTCCCGCGATGAGGAACGACGTCTTCTTCGACACCGAGCCTGTCACCTTGCCGCCCCGGCTGGTGAGGGCGGCGGACGCCTGGTCGCGGGTGTGCTGGGACAGCGTGCCCGTCACCACGAAGGTGAGCCCCTCCAGTGTCTTGGCGACCTGCTCGGCGCCGACCGGCTGCTCGTCCCGCATGCGGACGCCCGCCTGTTGCCAGCGGGTGACGATCTCGCGGTGCCAGTCGGCCTCGAACCACTGCTTGATCGTGGCCGCCACGCGCGGGCCGATCCCCTCGACGGCGGCCAGCTCCTCCTCCGAGGCGTTCATGACGGCCTCGATCGAGCCCATCGCGGCGGCCAGATCGCGGGCGGTGGGCGGGCCGACGTGGCGGATCGACAGGGCCACCAGGATCTGCGCCAGCGGCCGCTTCTTGGCCAGCTCCAGCTGCTCGATGAGCCGGTAGGCGCTCTGGCTCGGCTTGCCGTCGGCGTTGGAGAAGAGCGAGACGACCTTCTCCTTGCCCGTCTTGGGGTCGAGCTTGGGCAGGCCGGAGTCCTGGTCGCGGACGACGGACCGAATGGGGACGAGCCGCTCCAGGGTGAGGTCGAACAGGTCGGCCTCGGTGCGCACCACCGGCTCCTGCGGCGGCAGCGGCTGGCTGAGCGCGGTGGCCGCCACGTAGCCGAGGCCCCTGATGTCGAGGGCGTCGCGATGCGCGGCGAAGAACAGCCGCTCACGGATCTGCGCCGGGCAGCCGCGCGCGTTGGGGCAGCGCAGGTCGGCGTCGCCCTCCCGCTCGTAGGCCAGGGTGGTGCCGCATTCGGGGCAGGTGTCCGGCATCACGAACTCGCGTTCGCTGCCGTCGCGCAGGTCCGTGACCGGGGCGATGATCTCGGGGATGACGTCGCCCGCCTTGCGCAGCACCACCGTGTCACCGATGCGCACGCCCTTCTTGACCACGACCGAGGCGTTGTGCAGCGTGGCCCGCACGACCGTCGAGCCGGCCACCACGACCGGCGACATCACCCCGAAGGGCGTCACCCGCCCGGTGCGGCCGACGCCGACCTGGATGTCGAGCAGCTTGGTGTTGACCTCCTGCGGCGGATACTTGTAGGCGATCGCCCAGCGCGGCGCCCGCGAGGTGGAGCCCAGCTCACGCTGCTCACGGAACCGGTCGACCTTGACCACCACACCGTCGATCTCGTAGGCCGGGTCGTGCCGGTGACGGCGGTAGTGCTCGATGTAGTCGTTGATCTCGTCGAGACCGCCGACCACCCGGTAGAGGTCGCTGACCGGCAGGCCGAACTCCCGCAGCCGGTCGTACACCTGCGACTGCGCCTGCGGCTCGGCCGCGCCCTCCCAGACGCCGACGCCGTGCACCAGCATGCGCAGCGGCCGCCGCGCGGTGACGCGCGGATCCTTCTGCCGCAGCGTGCCCGCGGCAGAGTTACGCGGGTTGGCGAAGGGCGGTTTGCCCTGCTCGACGAGCTCCTCGTTGAGCTTGTTGAAGCCCTCGACCGGGATGTAGACCTCGCCGCGCACCTCCACCAGGCTCGGCACGTCATCGCCCGTGAGCCGGTGCGGGATGCCCTTGATGGTGCGGACGTTGGCCGTGACGTCGTCGCCGACGCGCCCGTCGCCGCGGGTGGCGCCGCGCTCCAGCCTGCCGTCGCGGTAGACCAGCGCGATGGCCAGCCCGTCGATCTTGAGCTCGCACAGGTAGGGGCCCGGGTCGTGCTCGGCCAGCCGCTCCGCCCTGGCCAGCCAGGCCGTCATCCCCTCGGCGTCGAAGACGTTGTCCAGGCTCTCCAACCTGGCCAGGTGCTCGACCTTGGCGAAGTCGCCCGAGGCGGGCGCGCCGACCTTCTGCGTCGGCGAGTCGGGCGTCTGGAGGGGCGGATAGGCCTGCTCCAGCGCCAGCAGCTCGTTGAACCACGCGTCGAACTCGGCGTCGCTGACCGTCGGCCGATCCTCGACGTAGTAGCGATAGCGCGCGTCCTCGACCAGCTCGCTCAGCTCGGCGTGCCGCTGCGACGCGGTGCCGGGGACGCCCCCGGCGTCGGTCCCCTGTTCGCTCACGAAGACTCTCCTTCCCCTTGCGGAAAACGCTATCGCTCAGGTGTGCTCGGGATCCTCCCGGAGTACCTTGGCGGCCTTGCGGCACGCCGCGAGCGCCGCTCTGGCGTAACCGGGTGTGGCCCCGGCCAGCCCGCAGGCCGGAGTGAGCACGACCTGCCCGCCCAGCCGCTCGGGCGCGAACCCGAGCCGCCGCCACAGCTCCAGCGCCGGTTTGGCCACCACCCCCGCGTCCGGCGGCCGCGTACCGGTCCCCGGCAGCACACCGAGGAACAGGCCGACCCCCGCCTCGACCAGGTCTCCGATGGTCTCGTCATCCCGGCGCCGCAGCAGGGACGCGTCCACGGAGATCCCGCGTACACCCGCTCTCTGGAGCAGTCTGAACGGCACCGAAGGCGCGCAGCAGTGGACCACCGGTGCGTCGAAGCGGCGCAGCGACTCCTCCACCCGCCACCCCTCCACGGCGGGCAGCCGCCCGAACCCGGAGGCCGTCGGCACGGTCCCCGTCAGCACCCCCGGCAGGCCCGGCTCGTCGAGCTGGAGCACGATCTCGGTGACGCCGGGCAGCCGCCGCCGCACCTCGGCGCAGTGATCGGCCACCCCCTGCGCCAGCGACCCGATCAGGTCGCGCACCGCCCCAGGGTCCGACAGCATCTTGTCGCCGTGGCGCAGCTCGATCGACGCCGCCAGCGTCCACGGCCCGCACGCCTGCAGCTTCAGCGGCCCCGCGTAGTCGTGCCCGATCTCCTCCAGGGCGTCGAGATCACGCCGGAGATGGTCGACCGCCCGCTGATGGTCACGCCCCGGCCGCCCCGCCATCCGCCACCCGGAGGGCTGCACCTCCACCGGCAACTCGACCAGCAGCGCCGCGGTCCGGCCCACCATGTCCGCCCCGACTCCCCGGGCAGGCAGCTCCGGCAGATAGGGCAGCCCGGGCACCTCCCCGAACACCACCCGCATCGCCTCGAAATGATCTACGCCCGGATGCGATCCGACCCCGGTGGCTTCCCACGTCAACATGGGCACCAGCGTAGGCTGTCTGAGATGGAGCTCACCAAATACGGCCACGCCTGCGTACGCCTGGAGAAGAACGGCCGCGCTCTGGTCGTCGACCCGGGGGTCTTCACCGCCGACCCGGTGCTCGACGGCGCCGACGCCGTCCTGATCACTCATGAGCACGGCGACCACTTCGACATCGACCGCCTTGCCGCCGCCTCCCCCGGCCTGGAGGTGTTCACCTGCGAGGGCGTCGCCGCGCAGCTCGCCGACCTGCCCGTCAGGGTCGAGGTGGTGGAGTTCGAGGACTCATTCCAGGCCGCCGGTTTCTCGATCAAGGTGTTCGGCGAATGGCACGCCAAGAACCACCCTGACGTCCCCATCGTGCAGAACATCGGCTTTCTGGTGGACGACCAGCTCTTCTACCCCGGCGACGCCCTGACGGTCCCCGACGTCGAGGTCGACACCCTGCTTCTCCCCACCAACGCGCCCTGGCTCAAGCTCATGGAGATGGTCGACTACGTGCGCGCCGTCCGGCCCGGCCGGGCCTTCTCCACCCACGACGGCCTGCTCAACGACTACGGCCTCTCGCTGGTGGACAACTATCTGCGGCTGGAGTCGCAGAAGCAGGGGGCCGAGATGCGCAGACTCGCCATCGGCGAGTCCGTCACACTCGGCTGACCACCGGCCCCCGCCCGGGCGCCTGCGGGAGGTCCTGCCGGGTGGGACGGGGTTCTCCTCCAGAACGGTCCGCGCCGTCCCAGCATGCGGCGGCCATCACCTCGTCGAGCAGGCTCAGCGACGCCTGACGCTCCTCGATCTCGGCGACCAGGCGTGTCCGCACCGTCTCCAGCTCACCGGTCAGCTCGCCGGACAGCACCACCCCTTCGGCGTCGCGGCACGCGGCGGGCAGCACCAGCGCTTGACCTTCACGCCGACGTGAGGCTTTACGTTTCCTCCAGGTCAACCCATCCAGACCAACGCGGGAGGAAACATGTCACCGGCCACCGTTCTGGTCATCGGGGCCACCGGGGCGATCGGCTCCGCGCTCGTCGACACGCTCCTTCCCGATCACCGGGAGGGGCGCCTGCGCCTGGCCGCCGCCACCCGCCGCCCGGATGCCGCGGCCCGGGTGCGGGACCATGGGGTCGAGGTACGCCATCTCGATCTGGACGAGGCCGAGACCGCCGGGCTACAGGCGGTACGGCCTGCGTTCGCGGGCGTCGATCGGGTGTTCCTGCTCACCGGATACGACGTGAGGATGCTGGCGCAGGCCAAGGCGGCCGTGGACGCGGCCAAGGCCGAGGGTGTCGGTCATGTGGTCCATGTCGGGGTGTCCGCCGCCGAGGACACCACCATCGTCCACTTCGCCTGGCACCAACTCGTCGAGGCGTACATCGAACGTTCGGGGCTCGGCCACACGCACCTGCGCCCCGCCTCCTTCATGCAGAACCTGCGGTTGAGCGTCGGGACGCCCGGCGTGCTCACGCACTTCGTCGGCGAAGCGCGGCCGAACTGGGTGGACGTCGCCGACATCGCCGAGGTCGCGGCCACTGTGCTGCGCGATCCAGGACCGCACGACGGGCGGGCCTACGACCTGGCCGCCGAGGCCGCGTCGCTGAGCGAGATCGCCGAACTGCTGGGCGACGTGCTCCGGCGGCCGTGGCGATACGAGTCGGCAGAACCACAGGTGTTCTACGACACCATGGTCCGGGCCGGCGCCGACCCCGTCTACATGGCGTGTGTCCGAAACGTCTTCGAACGAACGCGGAACGGCTCCCTGATCGAGCCGGACGGCGTCTTCGGCACCATCGAGGCGGTGACGGGCCGTCCGGCGACGTCCTTGCGGGAATTCCTGGAGCGGAACCGCGAGGTGTTCTCCGGCTGACCCAGGCCGGACAGCGACCCGCGAGTCGCCCTCGGAAAAAAGGTCCTAGGCGGCGGAGTCGATCGTCGCCGAGCCGATCACGGTGGAGCCGGAGTAGAGGACCGCCGCCTGTCCTGCCGCGACCCCGGTCGCCGGGCGGTCGAGGTCGATGACCAGGGCGCCGTCCCGCTCCTCGAAACGGCATCCGTACACCTCGCCGTGCGCGCGGAGCTGCACGGTCACGTCGCGCTGGGCCGACGGGCCGTTCCACAGGGGGCGTACGCAGGTGATCGAGGTGACCTCGAGCGCCGCGCGCGGGCCCACGGTGACCGTGTTGGACACCGGCTCGATCGACAGCACGTAGCGTGGCCTGCCGTCGGGGGCGGGGCGGTCGATGTGCAGGCCCTTGCGCTGGCCGACGGTGTAGCCGTGGGCTCCCTGGTGGCTGCCGACCACGTCGCCGCGCTCGTCCACGATGGGGCCCTCCGCCGAGCCGAGCCGCTTGGCCAGGAACCCCCGCGTGTCGCCGTCGGCGATGAAGCAGATGTCGTGACTGTCGGGCTTGTCGGCGACGGTCAGGCCGCGCCTGGCGGCCTCCTCGCGCACCTCGGCCTTGGTGGAGTCGCCGAGGGGGAAGATCGCGTGGCTGAGCTGCTCGCGGGTGAGCACGCCCAGCACGTAGGACTGGTCCTTGCCCGGGTCGACGCTCCTGGACAGCACGCCGTCGATCACCTTGGCGTGGTGCCCGGTGGCGACCGCGTCGAAGCCGAGGGCCAGCGCCCGGTCGAGCACCGCCTCGAACTTGATCTTCTCGTTGCACCGCAGGCAGGGATTGGGCGTGCGGCCGGCGGCGTACTCGGCGACGAAGTCCTCGACCACGTCGCGCTGGAAACGCTCGGCCATGTCCCAGATGTAGAACGGGATGCCGATCACGTCGGCGGCCCGCCGGGCGTCGCGTGAGTCCTCGACCGTGCAACAGCCCCTGGCGCCCGTACGGTGGGATTGAGGATTGGCCGACAGGGCGAGATGCACACCGGTGACGTCGTGCCCGGCCTCGGCGATCCGAGCGGCGGCCACGGCCGAGTCGACGCCGCCCGACATGGCGGCAAGCACACGCAGTTTCATGACCGTTCCACCCTACTGTCCACCTGGCAGTGCCGAGCGCCCGCCGGCCCCGCAAGCCACCTTGCGGGGCCGAGCGCCAGGTCCATCGTGCGCCGAGCGCGTAAGGAGGCACGAGTGGGGGCGGCGTCTGGGAGGATTCTGGCATGCGACTGTTCGGGCGCAAGGACGATGATGAGGAGCCGGCCGGGGCCGACGATGCCATCGCCGGATTCTGGGCGTGGTGGGACGACGCCAGGCCGCAGCTGGACGCGATGGTGGCGGCCGGGGAGTCGGAGCGCCTGCCCGACCTGCTCGGGCCGGCGGTGAGCGCGGTGCATGAGGGGCTGGTCTGGGAGGTGGCCCCGGGCCGGAACGCGGCGCACGCGCTGGTGGTGACCGCCGCGGGCGACGCCGAGCTGAGACCGCGCGCGCACCGGTGGGCCAGGGCCGCGCCGCCGGCCGACCTGCTGTGGGAGTTCCACCCCTCACGCCCGGCCCATCCGCAGGCCGCGGAGCTCTCGCTGGATGTGGAGGGCTTCTCCTTCGGGCTGGACAAGCTGGCGCTGGGGTTGCGGGTGCCCCGGGGGGCGCCGCGGGTCGACGTGACGGCCTACCATCCGATCTTCGGCGAGCTCGGCGAGGACGCCCGGATGGACGCCACGCTGCTCGCCCTCGACTGGCTGCTCGGCGAGGACGACGTGGCTCGCTGGGTGGGCGAGATCTCGCCGGCCACGTTCCAGCCGATCGACTCGGTGCCCGCCGTTCACCTGCCGGCGATCGTCGCCGACCTGGCCTCCGAGTTCGGCCAGGAGCAGTGGGCGCAGTTGGAAGGGCAGACGGCCGGCGGCGCGGCGCTGGCCGCCACGGCCCGCTATCCGCTGCGGCCGGTCGACTATCCGCTGTTCGACCAGCACATCGCCATCACCCTGCCCTACAAGCACCGCGACGATAACGGCCTGCCCACCGGCGACTCCCTCACAGCCCTGCGGGACTTCGAGGAACGACTGACCGCCCGGCTGCTCAAACCACGGGGTGACGCGGTGCTGGTCGCGCAGCTGAGCGCGGAGCGCCACCGGGTCATCCACGTCTACGCCGACCCGTCCGGCGACGGCGCCGGCCACGCAAAGGAGCTGACCGCCGACTGGCGAGAGGGCAAAGCCCGGGTGGACGTGTCCACCGACCCGGCGTGGAGCGCCGTAGCAGCGTTCCTCAGCTGAGCGGTTAGGAGCGCGGTGGCGGGTTCCTCAGCTGAGTCCTGCCCTGCGGGCGCGCTCCACGACTGCGGGGAGGACTTCGATCAGGCGGTCGACGTCGTCGTGGGTCGAGGTGTGGCCGAGGGTGAAGCGGAGGGAGCCGCGGGCGGCGGCGGCCTCGGCGCCCATCGCCAGCAGCACGTGTGACGGCTGGGCGACGCCGGCCGAGCAGGCCGAGCCGGTGCTGCACTCGATGCCGCGGGCGTCGAGCAGCATGAGCAGGGCGTCGCCCTCGCAGCCGGGGAAGGAGAAGTGCGCGTTGCCCGGCAGCCGGTCGACGGGGTCGCCGTTGAGCACCACGTCGGGCACGGCCCGCCGCACCCGGTCGATGAGCTCGTCGCGCAGGGCGGTGAGGTGGCGGTGCTGGGCCTGCTGCTCCTTGACGGCGGTGCGGACGGCGGCGGCGAGGCCGGCGATGGCGGGGGCGTCGAGGGTGCCGGAGCGCACGTCGCGCTCCTGGCCGCCGCCGTGCTGCACGGAGACGGGGGTCACGCCCTTGGCCAGCAGCAGCGCGCCGGCGCCCATCGGCCCGCCGATCTTGTGGCCGGTCAGGGTGAGGGCGTCGGCGCCGGACTCCGCGAACGACACCGGGAGCTGGCCGATGGCCTGGACGGCGTCGGTGTGGAAGGGGATGCCGTGGTCACCGGCGACGGCCGCGAGTGCGTGGACGGGCTGGACGGTGCCGACCTCGTTGTTGGCCCACATGATGCTGATCATGGCGACGTCGCCGGGGTCGCGGGCGATGGCGGCGCGCAGCGTGTCGGGATGCACCCGGCCGTGCTCGTCGACCTTGAGGAGCTCCACCTGGGCGCCCTGGCTGTCGGCCAGCCACGCGGCCGGATCGAGGGCGGCGTGGTGCTCGACGGAGCTGATCAGCACGCGTTTCCGGGGTCTGCGCGCCCAGAACAGGCCCTTGATGGCGAGGTTGTCGGCCTCGGTGCCGCCCGAGGTGAACACGACCTCGCTGGGTCTGGCACCGAGCGCGCCGGCGATGGCCTCGCGCGACTCCTCCACCACTTTGCGCACCTCCCGCCCGGCGGCGTGCAGGGAGGAGGCGTTACCGACCCGGCCGAGTTGCTCCGTCATGGCCTCGATCGCCTCGGGAAGCATGGGCGTGGTCGCCGCGTGATCAAGATAGGCCGACGGTCTGCTCACCCGGCTAGGGTATCTCGTTTGCAGGTGTACCGTCCGGACGGTACAGTAGTGGCATGAGAAGGGACGAGCTGCTGGACGCCGCGGAGGATCTCCTCTGCGACCAGGGCTCGGCCGCACTCACCCTATCCGCGGTCGCCGACCGGGCGGGCGTGAGCAAGGGCGGCCTCCTTTACCACTTCGGGACGAAGGAAGCCCTCATCAAGGCCATGGTCGAGCGTCTGATCGACGACTTCGACGATCTCATGGCCGCCCAGCACGACGACACCTACACCGAGCGTTACATCGGGGCCACGCTGGCCGCGGTGCGCTCGGGCAGGCTTCGACGATGGGCCGTGGTGACCGGCGCCTCGGGCAACCTGTTTCTCCTCGCGCCGCTACGCGAGGCGATGACCCGCTGGCATCGCGAGGGACTGAGCGAGGAGCCCGACCGGCTGGCGTCGCAGATCGCGCGGCTGGCGTGTGAGGGGCTGTGGGACGTGGCGAGCCACGACCCGGAGCTCAACACCGAGAAGGACCTGCAGGCCCTGGAGGCCAGGCTGCGGGCGCTGGTCGAACCGCCTACCTGATCCGGCATGCCTGATCCGGGCGACCTGATCCAGCAAGCCTGATCCGGCCGACCGCCTGCGCCTTACGACGCGCCGCCCGTGCCGACGCCGACCCGTGCCGAACGGGAACACGATCGCACGACTCCGTGTTCGTACGGCTCGCGCCGGAAGAAGCACGACCCTCCCGAGACGTACGGACCCGGTAGGGGCCCGCCGGCACCGGCCCGCCCTCTGGACCGAGCACCCCGAACCCCCTGACGCCCCGGCCACCCGCCGGGCCGTCCCGCTGCGCCCGGCGCGGCGCTTCACGACTCCTGACGAATCCTGATCACGAATGAGGTGTGCCTTATGACGCGCGACCTGAGGACAGCCCGCAACGGGGCCGTTCTCACCTTCCTCCTCGGCGGCCTGATGGTCGGCACGATGACCGTCCGCATCCCGGCCCTGACCGACAAGCTCGGCCTGTCGGAGGCCATGGTCGGCACGGTGCTGCTGGTCTGGGGCCTGGGTGCGCTGGTGACCATGCAGGCCATGCGGCGTGTCATGGCCAGGGCGGGGAGCAGGACGGTGCTGCGCGTCGGCGGCCCGGCGACCGCGATCGGCCTGGTGGCCGTGGCGTTCGCGCCGAACCTCCCCCTGCTGCTGGCCGCGGCGGCGCTCTTCGGCATGGCCTTCGGGATGATCGACATCGCGATGAACGCCCAGGGCTCGACCGTCGAGCGCGCCCACGGCCGGCCGTTGATGAACGGCATGCACGCGGGCTGGTGCGTCGGCGCGATCGCGGCGGGGGCGACGGGCAGCCTGTCCATCGCCCTGGGCCTGTCGTTCACCGCCAACGTGGCGCTGATCGGCCTGGTCTCGCTGCCGGTCATGGTCATGCTCGGCCGCACCTACCTGCCGGACGCCCCGGTGGCGGGGTCGGCCGGTGCGGCTCGCCGCCGGCTGCCGCCGGTCGTCTACCTGCTGGGCGCGCTGATGTTCTTCGCGTTCATGGTCGAGGGCACGGTCGCGGACTGGAACGGCCTGTTCATGCGGGACACCCTCGGCGCGCCGGAGGCGCTGGCCGCGCTCGGCTACCCGATCTTCGAGGCGGGCATGCTGATCGCCCGGCTCAGCGGTGACCGGCTGCGCTCCCGGTTCGGCGTGCGGGGCATGCTGACCGTCTCCGGCCTGGCCACGGCCGGGTTCTTCGCGGTCGTGCTGGCCGCTCCGGCGCCGATGGTGGCGCTGGGCGCGGTGTTCTTCGTCGGGCTGGGCGTGGCGACGATCTCGCCGTTGACGCTCTCGCTGGCGGGCACCGCCACCGACACCCCCGGCCCGGCGATCGCGCAGGCGGGCGCGATGGGCTATGCGGGGCTGCTGCTGGGTCCGGTGGTGATCGGCTTCCTGTCGGACGCCACGTCGCTGCGTACCGCGCTCGGGCTGGCGGTCGTGCTGGGCCTGCTGATCGCGGCGGCCGCGCGCTTCCTGCCGCGTGAGGAGCCGGTGGCGTCGCCGCCGGTTCCGCTGCGCGAGCCCGCCACGGTCGGCTGAACGGTGACGAATGTCATGGCGCGACGCTGCGAACCTCCCTGCTCATAGCTGAGATCGCACACTGCCGGAGGGTGGCGGCCCACCGGCAGTGTGGGGCAGATGAACACGACAGCGATCGAGGTGCGGGATCTGCACCAGAAGTACGGCGACTTCGAAGCCGTCAAGGGGATCGGCTTCGAGGTCGGCCGTGGCGAGTTGTACGCGCTGCTGGGCACCAACGGCGCGGGCAAGACGACGACCCTGGACGTCCTGGAGGGTTACCACGCGCCGACGAGCGGCCAGGTGCGGGTGCTCGGGCACGACCCGCTCACCGAGCGGGCCGAGGTGCGGCACCGGATGGGCATCGTGCTCCAGGAGGCCGGCTTCTACAAGGACCTCACGGTCGCCGAGACCGTGGACGCCTGGCGGCGGTGGACGCCGCACGCCCTGGACCGGGGCGAGGTGCTGGATCGGGTGGGGCTGGCGCACCGGCGGCCGGTGCGCGTCACCCAGCTCTCCGGCGGGGAGAAGCGGCGGCTGGACCTGGCTCTGGCGGTGCTGGGGCAGCCTGACGTGCTCTTCCTGGACGAGCCGACCACCGGCCTGGACCCGGAGGCGCGGCGCAACGTGTGGGAGCTGGTGCGCACGATGGTCGCCCAGGGCACGACCGTGCTGCTCACCACCCACTACCTGGACGAGGCGGAGCAGCTCGCGCAGCGCCTGGCGATCATGCACGAGGGCCGGATCGTCACCGAGGGCACCCTCGCGAACGTGCTCGCCGAGCGTGGCACCCGCATCACCTTCCGGCTGCCCGCCGTGCGGCCCAGTGAGCTGCCGTACGGTCCCGGCCTGGCCCTGCGCTCGGTGAAGCAGGACGGCGAGGCGTTCACCGTCGAGACCCACGAGCCGCAGGAGGACCTGCGCACGCTGCTGGCGTGGGCGTACGACAAGGGTTTCGAGCTCGGCGGCCTAGAGGTGCGCAGGCCGTCGCTCGAAGAGCTCTTCCTTGAGGTCGCGGAGACGGAGAGGGTCGCGCCATGAGCTGGTTGTCGATGGTGTGGGCGCAGGCGAGGCTCAACCAGACGGTCCTGCTGAGGCAGCGCGGCATGGCGTTCAGCGTGCTGCTGCTGCCGCTGTTCCTGGCGTTCGTCAACACGGCCAACGCGCGGCCGGAGGACCTGGTGAACGGCGTGCCCGCCACGGCGTTCGCGGCTGTGGGGGCGATCGCGGTGGTCTTCCCGTTCTCGTACATGACGATCGCGACGAGCATCGTGGTGCGGCGCGAGGAACGCGTCTACAAGCGGCTGCGCGGCAGCGCCCTGCCCACGAGCGCGATCTTCGCGGGTGACATCCTGCACGCGACGCTGGTGGGCGCGGTGCAGGCCGTGGTCATCCTGGTGTACGCCGTCGCCGTGGTGGACGCGCCGATGCCGCGGAACATCCCGCTGATGCTGCTGGCCTTCCTCCTGGGCGCGGCGGTGTTCGCGGCGCTGGCGATCGGAACGGCAGGGTTCATCCCCAATTACGAGGTCGCCCAGCTCGTGGCGCTGCCGGTGCTGTTCATCAGCCTGGTGGCCGCGGGGGTCATGTTCCCGCTGTCGATGCTGCCCGAGTGGGGGCAGCAGATCTCGGAGCGGCTGCCGCTGACCCCGGTCGTGTCGATCTTGCGGACCGCCTTCCTGGGCCGCGACTTCGCCCGGGAAGGCGCCCCGGCGATCGACTTCCTGGAGTCCTTCCAGGTCTCGGCGGCGGGGCTGGGGATCGGCCTGCTCTGGATCGGGCTGGGATTGTGGCTGACCCGTCAGTACTTCCGGTGGGATCCCCGCCGGGCATGACCGTCATAATGCGACCAATGACTGCACCAGTCGTGAGTACCAGGGTCATCGCCGCCGTGGCGGTGGCCCTGTTCGCCGGTTCCATGGTCACGGCGCTCGCCCTGCCCACCGTCTCCCTTGCGATGGAGACGGGAGTGGGCTCGGCTCTGCCGATGGCAGGCGTGTTCGGCGTGCTGCTCACCGCCTGCTACTCGCGGGTGCTGTGGGCGGCGTTCCTGCGCCGGCTGACCTGGCGGCACTATCTCGACGTGAGCGTGGTCGGGGTCTTCGCCTACGGCATGCCGCTCTTCGCGGGGCCGGAGTGGATCGCGCTGCCGATGGCGTTCATCTCCGTGGCCACGGTCGTGTTCACCAGGCCCGCCGTCACCTGGGCCGTCACGCTCACCTCGATCGCCGCCACACCGCCGCTGCTGCTCTTCGTCGGCCTGCCGCTGCCGCTGGCGCTGCTCTACGGGCTCGGGGTGCTGCCCTTCATCGCGCCGATGACGTACGGCGTGGCCTGGCTCTGCCACGTGATCGACGACCTGCGCGAGGCGCGCGCCGAGCTGGCGCGCCGGGCGGTGGACGAGGAGCGGATCCGCTTCGCCCGCGACCTGCACGACACGCTCGGCCACACCCTGCACGCCATCGCGCTCCGCGCCGAGCTGGGCGAGCGGCTGATCACCACGGACCCCGGCGGCGCGGGCGCGGAGCTGGCCGAGATCCAGCGGATCGCCCGCACCGCCGTGCACGACGTGCGGGAGGTCGTCCGCGGCTACCGGGCCACATCGCTGGCCACCGAGCTGGACGGGGTCGCGGCCGTGCTCCGGGCCGCCGGCATCGCCTGCGACCAGCCCGAGCTCCCCGACGGTCTGCCGGGCCATGTGCACGAACCGCTCGGCTGGGTGGCGCGGGAGGCGGTCACGAACGTGCTGCGGCACAGCGCCGCCACCTGGTGCGAGGTCACCGTGCACACCGAGGAGGGGAACGTGGTGTTGGAGATGGCGAATGACGGCGGGCCGGCCAGCGCCCGGTTCGCCCACGGCAACGGGCTGACCGGCCTGGCCGAACGGGTCAAGGCGGCCGGCGGCACGCTGGTCGCCGAGTCGGGCGGCGGCCGGTTCCGGATCAGCGCGACCGTCCCTCTGGAGGCGCCGTGATCAAGCTGCTGCTCGCCGAGGACCACCACCTGGTACGGGGCGCGTTCGTGGCGCTGCTGGGCGCCGAGCCCGACATCGAGGTCGTGGCCGAGACCGGACGCGGCGACGAGGCCGTGCGGCTCGCCGTGGAGCTGCGGCCGGACGTGGCGATGCTCGACATCGACATGCCGGGACTCGACGGGCTCACCGCCGCCGAGCGGATCCACCAGGATGCGCCCGGCTGCCAGGTGGTGATCGTGACCGGGCACGGGCGGCCCGGCTACCTGCGCCGGGCGATGGCGGCGGGCGTGCGCGGCTTCGTCGGCAAGGACAACCCGGCGGCCGCGCTGGCGAAGGTGATCAGACAGGTGCACGAGGGCGGCCGCTACATCGACCCGGAGCTGGCGGCGGACGCGCTGTCGATGCGCGAGTGCCCCCTGACCCCACGTGAGCTCGACACCCTCCGCGCGGCCTCCAGCGGGGCTCCCGTGTCGCGGATCGCCCGCGAGCTGAGCCTGTCGGAGGGCACCGTGCGCAACTACCTGTCCTCGGCGGTGACCAAGCTGGCCGTCGAGAACCGGCACACCGCCGTCCGCCGTGCCCGCGACATGGGCTGGCTGTGAACCTGTGAGTTCCCGGTGAGTCGGGCGCCCCTCCTCCCCTGACGCTCCACCCCTCACAGAACCCTCACAGACTCCCTCAGATCGCCTCCAACCCGGCAGGCCAGGCTGGCCGCATGATTCAGCTGAACCAACTGACCAAACGCTACGGCGAAGTGACCGCCGTGGACCACCTTGACCTGACCGTACGGGCCGGCGTGGTCACCGGCTTCCTGGGTCCGAACGGCGCGGGCAAGACCACCACGATGCGCATGATCCTCGGGCTGGACCTGCCCACCTCGGGCTCGGTGACCATCGACGGGCGGCTCTACCGCGACCTGCCGACGCCGCTGCGCGAGGTGGGCTCGCTGCTGGACGCCCAGGCCGTGCATCCGCGCCGCAGCGCCCGCGACCACCTGCTCTACCTGGCGCAGAGCAACGGCATCAAGGCCGGCCGGGTCGCCGAGGTGCTCGACATCGTCGGGCTCTCGGACGCGGCCCGCCGCAAGGCCGGGGACTTCTCCCTCGGCATGTGCCAGCGACTGGGCATCGCCGCCGCCCTGCTCGGCGACCCGCCCGTGCTGCTGTTCGACGAGCCGGTCAACGGACTCGACCCCGAGGGCGTGGTGTGGATCCGCACCCTCATCCGCTCCCTGGCCGCCGAGGGGCGCACGGTGCTGGTGTCCAGCCACCTGATGAGCGAGATGGCGCTCACCGCCGACCGCCTCGTGATCGTCGGGAAGGGCCGGCTCATCGCCGAGGCGGACACCGCCGAGTTCACCACGACCGGCGAGGAGGTGTTCGTCCGGACCGACGATCCCGCCTTCGCCCGGCGGCTGGAGCTCGTGGGCGCCCAGGTGCTGTCCCAGGAGGGCGGATTCGTCGTCGCCGGCATCACCGCGCCCGACATCGGCCGGCTGGCCGCCGCCGAGGGCGTGACCCTGTACGAGCTGACACCGCGCCGTACCTCGCTGGAGACGGCGTTCATGGAGCTCACCCGCGACAGCGTCGAGTACAGCGCCGGACAGGGGGCCGCGCGATGAGGGGCATGCTGCTGGCCGAGTGGACCAAGTTCAGGAGCGTGCGCTCCACGCCGATCCTGGCCGCCGCCATCGTGGTGATGTCGGGCGTGTTCGGCTGGATGTTCGGCAACGTGGGCGCCACCCGTTATCTCGAGGGCACGGTGCAGGAGCAGCTCGACTTCGTGCCGCTGCACGCCGGGACCCGGGGAATCCTTCTGGTGCAGCTGTTGGTCGCGGGGCTGGGCGTGCTGGTGGCCACCTCCGAGTACAACTTCGGCACGATGCGGGCGAGCGTCGCCGCCGCGGGCCGCCGGGAGCGGCTGCCCGTCGTCAAGAGCGTGCTGGTCGTGCTGGTCGTGCTGCCCGTGGGGCTGGTGTCCGCGCTGACGGTGTTCCTGACGAGCCAGACGACGCTGGCGATGGCCGGGGCGCCACGGGCCTGGTTCGGCGACCCCATGGTGATCAGGTTCCTGCTCCTGACGCCGGTTGTCCTGGCGCTGCTGGCGCTGTTCGGGCTGGCGCTCGGGTTCCTGCTGCGGGGCACTGCCGCCGCGGCGAACGTGAGCACCGCGTTCCTGCTGATCCCGGCCCTGAGTGAGATAGCCCCCGCGGTGCACGGCTTCGTCGTCATCTACTGGCCGAACGCCGCCGGCTTCCAGGCCATGGCCATGGTCGAGGCCTCCAAGCTCGGGATCTGGGCCGGGCTCGGCCTGCTGCTCGCCTTCGTGGCCGCCATGCTGACCGCCACGCTCGTACGGTTCCGCACCCGCGATGTCTGACTCCCTGTGGGGGGCGTTGACCGGGGTGGTGGCGGTGCTCGCCATGACGGCGGTCGCCGCCGCCGGCCTGGCCCAGACCGGCCTCGGCCTGGAGACCCTCCCGGAGGCGCTCACCCTGGCCGTGGGCGCCACCACCTCCCTGACCGGCCTGAGCCTCCCCCTGCTCGTCGACGGCATGCCCCTGGGCATCACCCTGACGGGCGCGGCGGTGCTGTCCCTGATGCTCCCCCACGGCATCGCCCCTTCGGCGGGCGCGCGGGGGTTCGGGTTGCGGGCCGGTGGGGCGGTGGGTGGGTTCCTGGTGGCGCTGGCCATCTTCTCGCCGCCCGCCCTCGGGGCGGGGGCCGCGTGGGTGGTCGTGGTGCTGGGGCTGACGTGGCTGGGCTCGCGGCGGGCGCCGCTGCCCGGCGCCGTGGCCCGGTGGGTACGGCCCGCGCTGCCGGCGGCGTGTGCCGTACTCCTCACGCTGGCGGCGGTCACCGTCGCCGGCGGGCAGGTCGTCGCGGCCGTCAACGGGCCGGTCGGCGGCGGGATCATGCTCGCCGGGCCGAACCTGCTGGCGGCCGTGCTGTCGTCGGGCAGCGGCGTGACCTGGACGCTGTCCGTCCCCCGGCAGCTCGGCGGCGACCTCCTGCCCGGCCTCGGGGTGACGGCCCTCGCCCTGGCCGCCGTGGTGACGGTCATCGCGGCGCAGGCCACCCGTCAGGCGGACCACCCGGCGCGGCCGGCCGGCGAGATGGCCGGTGGGACGGCGGGTGGGACGGCGGGTGGGACCGCCAGTGGGACGGCTGGGGTCGGCCGCGTGGCGTGGCTGGGCGGTGGGATGGCCGTGGTCGGCGGCGCGCTGCCGGCGGTGCTGACGTGGGTCGCCGAGGTGTCGATCTCGCTCGGCCCGGTGTCCTTCGGCGCTGCCGGGCGGCTCGCGCCGCTGTCCGTGCCGGCCGCTGCGGCGCTGGGGGCGCTGGCCGGATTCGGCGCCGCACTCGTACGGCCTCGTAAGGTGAAGACGGGCTGAAGGGGAGGGCCATCGGGTGCGTGCGGAAACAGGCGAACGGCTGCTCGTGGTCGACGACGAGCCCACCGTCAAGGAGCTGCTGTCGGCGACGCTGCGCTTCGCGGGCTTCACCGTGACCTCGGCCGACAACGGCAGGCAGGCCCTGGAGGCGGCCCGCCGCGAGCCGCCCGACCTGGTGCTGCTCGACGTCATGCTGCCGGACCTCGACGGGTTCGAGGTGATCCGCAGGCTCAGGTCCCTGCCCCGGGGCGGCGGCAGGCCGGGCCCGGTGCCGGTGCTGTTCCTGACCGCCCGCGACGGCACCGCCGACAAGATCAACGGTCTGCGGCTGGGCGGCGACGACTATGTGACCAAGCCGTTCGACCTGGAGGAGCTCCTGGCCCGGATCAGGGCCATCCTCCGGCGCACCGGCGCGTCGCCGGGCAACCACACGCTGAAGGTCGACGACCTGGAGGTCGATCCCGACGGCCACCAGGTGACCAGGGCGGGAAGCCCGGTGCGGCTGTCGCCGACGGAGTTCAGGCTGCTGCACTACCTGGCGGAGAACGCGGGGCGGGTGCTGCCGAAGGCGGAGATCCTGCAGCAGGTGTGGCGCTACGACTTCGCCGGCGACTCCAGCATCGTCGACACCTACATCAGCTACCTGCGCCGCAAACTCGACACCGGTGACGTCAAGCTCATCCACACCGTGCACGGCGTCGGCTACGTCCTGCGGAAGCCCAAACGATGATCGCACGGCTGTCGCTGCGCGCCCGGCTGCTCGCCATCACGGTGGCGCTGCTGGTGGCCGGGCTGGCCGTGATCAGCTCGGTGGTGGTCCGGCAGCTCGAAACCCAGCTCCTGGCCAGGATGGACGCCCAGTTCAGCCCCCTGGCCTCGGCCCTGGCCGCGCTCTCTCCCGAGGTTCTGGCTCAGTGGCAGCAGCGGGCCGCCGCCATCCCGGCGCGGCTGAGCGTGGACGAGTTCGCCCTGGCCGACAAGGCGTACATCGCCTTCCTGGCCGCCGACGGCACGCTGGTCCAGAAGATGGGCATGGGCGGCGAGGTCGCGCTGCCCAGGCTGGACACCGCCGCCGTCAAGGCAAGGGGGAGCCACCCCTTCACCATCGACGACGCGACGGGCGAGCGATGGAGGGTGCTGGCGGTGCCCTCCCGCGCGGGCGAAGGGGTGTCGCCCTTCCTGAACCTGAGACAGGAGGCGTCGCCCTCCGAAACGCCCGCAGAAGCGCCCGCCGAAGCGCCCTCAGAGGCGCCCGCCGACGCCCCCGGCTACGCCACGGTCGCGGTCGCGGTCTCGCTGGAAGCGATGGACTCCACCGTCGACCGGCTCCGCGCGGCCAGCCTGGTGGCCGGCTCGCTGCTGCTGGCCGTACTCGCCGTGGTGGGCGGGGTGGCGATCCGCGCGGGGCTGGCGCCGCTGCGGCGGGTCGAGGAGACGGCGGCGGCGATCGCCGCAGGGGACCTGACCCGGCGCGTGCCCGAGCCCGCCGCGCCCGGCACCGAGGTCGGCCGGCTGACCCGCTCGCTGAACGGCATGCTCACGCAGATCGAGCAGGGCTTCGCGGCCAGGGAGGAGTCCGAGGCCCGGATGCGCAGGTTCGTCGCGGACGTCAGCCACGAACTGCGCACTCCGCTGTTCGGCATCAAGGGTTTCTCCGAGCTCTACCGGATGGGCGGCACGGACGCCGAGGCGGCGCTGGCCCGCATCGAGAGCGAGTCCGGCCGCCTGGCCCGCCTGGTGGACGACCTGCTGCTGCTGGCCGCCCTCGACGAGCCCGAAGGCGTGGCCGCCGCCCTGGAGCCGACCCCCATGGACCTGCGCACGCTGGCCGCGGACGCCAGGCACGACTTCGCCGCCCTGGACCCCTCCCGGCCCATCACCTTCACCGGCCCGGACGGCGGCCCGGCGGCGAGCGCCCCGGTGCTGGGCGACGAGGCCAGGCTGCGCCAGGTGGTCAGCAACCTGGTCGGCAACGCCGTCACCCACACCCCGGCGGGCACCCCGGTCCGCATCGGCGTCGGCACCGTGGGTGCCGAGGCGGTGCTGGTCATCGAGGACTCCGGCCCCGGGCTGAGCGCGGAGGAGGCCGCCAGGGCCTTCGACCGCTTCTACCGGGCCGACACCTCCCGCGCCAGGACGACGGGCGGCGCGGGCCTCGGGCTGGCCATCGTCCGCTCCATCGTCGCCGCCCACGGCGGCCGCGTGGAGATCCGCTCGACGCCGGGCCGGGGCGCGGCCTTCCAGATCCTGCTTCCGGCCGTCACGTCGTGAGGCGGTAGTCCCGGCTCAGTGCGCTGGACAATCCACTCGATATCCAGTTATCCACACCGTCTCTTGTCCGTTGATTCTTTACTCCGAAGATCTCACCGCCCGGACGCGCCCCGGATAGCATCGGCGCCAGAAACAGGCTCCCCGAAAGGGATGGAATTCATGGGCAAACACGAGAAGAAACCCGCACCCGCGAACCGACCGGTCGAGAAGCCGAAGCCGGACCCGGCGCCGCAAACCAGCCCCGCAGAGCCCGGTAAACACGGAGGAAAAGACGGCTGATGAATATCGGTGAGCGTATTGCCGCCCTCACCGACTCATCTGCGGGCCTTGACGACCGGTGGCGGGAGGCGATGCATGCCGTTCCCCGCCACCGGTTCGTGCCGGACAGGGCCTGGTGCCATCCGGACAACGGCTCCGGCCACCTGATCGACAGGAGGACGGGTCCGGAGAGATGGATCGAAGCCATTTATTCCGACGCGGCGATCGTCACCCAGATCAATGACGGGGCGGCCGACGTAGGAAGCGGCAAAGGCGATTACACATCCTCGTCGTCCGCACCCGGCATCGTCGCCGCCGAGCTCGGACTTCTCGCCCCCGGCGACAATGACAAGATTCTGGAAATCGGCCCGGGAACCGGCTGGACGGCGGCATTACTGGCACATCGTCTCGGCGACGCGAATGTGACCAGGAGCCGACGTGGCCATCGCGGGGCTGCTGCCAGATCTGTACGACGCGCATGCCGATGAGGAAGACGGTGGCTTCCGGCTGTGGCTGTGGTCGGACGACTCCGAGGCGCAGACCCTTCAGGCGCCCGGCTACGACCGATTCTCGGTCTTCCAGCGAGGGCCGCACGACCTGTGGGACGAGCTCGAAGTCGCATACCGGCAGTGGCTCGCGTGGGGAAGTCCCGGCCGGGACAGGTTCGGCATGAGCGTTACCCCGGAGGGGGCAGTACGTCTGGCTCGACTCGCCCGACCGACGTGTACGGCTCCGCGCGTAGGCGGAGCCGTACACGAAGGAACTACTTGCGCTTGTTCACCTCGTCGGTGAGCTGGGGGACGACCTGGTGCAGGTCGCCCACGACGCCGTAGTCGGCCAGCTCGAAGATCGGCGCCTCGGGGTCCTTGTTGATCGCGACGATGGTCTTCGCGGTCTGCATGCCGGCCCGGTGCTGGATGGCGCCCGAGATGCCCGCGGCGATGTAGAGCTGCGGGGAGACCGTCTTGCCCGTCTGGCCCACCTGGAACTGGTGGGGGTACCAGCCCGCGTCCGTGGCGGCGCGGGAGGCGCCGACGGCCGCGCCCAGCGCGTCGGCCAGGCCCTCGATGACCGAGAAGTTCTCGGCCGAGCCGACGCCACGGCCGCCGGAGACCACGATGGCGGCCTCGGTCAGCTCGGGGCGGGCGCCCTTCTCCTGCTTGACGCGCTCGACGACGCGGGCGGCCTTGGCGGAGTCGGACAGCGTCACCGAGACCTCCTCCTCGGCACCGGCCCCGGCAGCGGCCTCGGGGGCCGTCGAGTTGGGGCGTACGGCGACGATCGGGGTGCCTCTGGTGACCTTGGCGTGCACGTTGACGCCGCCGCCGAAGATGGACTGCTCGGCGACGAAGCCCTCGCCGAGGCCGACGGCGTCGGTGATGACCCCGGAGTCGGTCTTGACGGCGAGCCGTCCGGCGACCTCCTTGCCCTCGGCCGTGGCGGCCACCAGCACGGCGGCCGGCGACTTGGCGGCCACGAGCTGGGCGAGGAGCTCGGCCTTGGGGGCGACGACGTAGCCGACGATGTCCCCGGAACCGGCGACGTAGATCTTGTCCGCGCCGTACTCGGCCAGCTTGGCCTTGGCCTCGGCGGTGATGCCGGGGCCCGCCCAGACGGCGGCGGGCGTGCCGAGGGAGCGGGCGAGGGTCAGCAGCTCCAGCGTGACCTTCTTGACCTCTCCGTCGACCTGCTCAACGAGAACGAGAATCTCCGACATATCAGTAACCCCCGTTCTCAGATGAACTTCTTGGCGGCGAGGAACTCGGCGACCTTGGCGCCGCCGTCACCCTCGTCCTTGGCGATCGTGCCGGCGGCGCGTGGCGGCGCGGCGGCGAAGTCGACCACCTGGGACCAGGAGGCGCCGAGGCCCACCTGGGAGGCGTCGATCTCGGCGTCGGCGATGGCCAGCGTCTGAACCGGCTTCTTCTTGGCCGCCATGATGCCCTTGAAGGACGGGTAACGCGGCTCGTTGATCTTCTCGACCACGGAGACGACGGCCGGCAGCGTGGCCTCGACCTTGTCGAAGCCGTAGTCGGTCAGCCGCTGGACGGTGATCGACGAGCCGTCGACGTCGACCTTGTTGGCCAGCGTGAGCTGCGGCGCGCCGAGGCGCTCGGCCAGCATCGCGGGCAGCACGCCGGTGCGCGCGTCGGTCGACTCGGAGCCGAGGATGACCAGGTCGAACCCGATCTTCTTCAGCGCCTGGGCCATCGCGTAGGAGGTGCCGAGCGCGTCGGAGCCGTGCAGCCCGTCGTCGAAGAGGTGGACCGCCTTGTCGGCTCCCATGGCCAGGGCCTTGCGGATGGTCTCGGTGGCCTTGCCCGGACCCATGGTGAGGACGGTCACCTCGCCGCCGTGGGCCTCCTTGAGCTTGAGCGCCTCCTCGACCGCGTACTCGTCGAGCTCGTTCACCACGCCGTCGACCGCGTCACGGTCGAGCGTGTTGTCTTCGGACCGCAGCTTGCGCTCGGTCGCCGTGTCGGGGACCTGCTTCACGCAGACGACGATGTTCATGGCCGGTGGCCGACCTCCCGTATTCGCGTGCGCCTCCGCGACGTTGCGGTGGGCGCCGGATGCATGCTGTCCAGACTGCCAGGTGCCCCGTGGGGGCGGTGACAGCGGGTGCCCTCGGCCCCCGCGGTCATGTTACCCACGAGTAGCTTACGCGCAAACACGCGAAGCCCCTTTCGGCACCACCATACCGAATTATGTTCCGTTGCTGGGCAGCGGGGCCGATCAGGCGGAGAGCAAGAAGACGATCCCCACCACCAGCGCCGTGCCGGCGAACAGCGCCAGCACCGCCGTGCTGAAGAAGGCGCTCAACGCCAGCGAGAGCCCCAGCGTCCCCGCCACGCCGGTGAAGTCGGCGACGATCCTGCCCTTCCTGAACGGCCCTTTGGTGACCAGCGCCACCCCCGCGTCCACCACCACGGCCAGCGCGAACGCGGCCAGCAGGAACAACGCCACCTCCGGCAGCGGCTCCTGGGCCGCGGCCGCCAGCAGCGACACGAACAGACCCGACCCGACCAGCCAGCGCCTGCGCACCTTCTCCCGGTGCCGGGCCCTGGACAGCTCCGCCGACTCCACCCGCCGGTCCCGGCCCGGCCGCCATTCGCGCGTGGACAGGTGGTGAACGTCACTCTCCTCGCGCCGCGCCGTACCCATGGAGAACCGGGACAGGCGGCGGGCGCGCGGGGCCGCCGCCACGCCCAGCCGGGCGCAGATCCCCGCGGCCGTGGGCCGGGCCGCCGGGTCGACGGACAGGCACTCGCGCAGCAGCGGCTCCAGCCAGCCGGGCACGCCCTCCAGATCGGGCTCGTGGTGGACGACGCGGTAGGCGACCGCCGACGCCGGCCCCTGCCCGTACGGCTGGCGGCCGGTCGCGGCGTAGGCCAGCGTCGCGCCGAAGGAGAACACGTCCGCCTCCGGCCCCGCCGCACCGCCCTCCAGCACCTCCGGTGCTAAGTAGCCCGGCGTGCCGACCACCGCGCCGGAGGCGGTGACCGACAGGGAGTCGAGCGCGCTGGCGATGCCGAAGTCGATGACGACGGGGTCGCCCTCGGTCATCATCACGTTCGCGGGCTTGAGGTCGCGATGCACGACCCCCGCCTCGTGTACGGCCAGCAGCGCGTCGGCCAGGCCGGTCGCCAGCGCCCGCAGGTCGGCCACCGGCACCGGGACGGAGCTCAGCGGCCTGCCCTGGACGTAACGGGTGACGAGGTAGGGCCTGGCGCCCTCCAGCGAGGCGTCGAGCACCTCCGCCACGTGCGGCCCGCCCACCCGCCGCATGGTCTCCACCTCGCGGGCCAGCCGCGCCAGCGCGCCGGCGTCGGCCGCCACATGTGGGTGCAGCACTTTGACGGCGACCGTGCGGCCGTCCGGGTCCAGGGCGAGGTGCACTTGGCCGAACCCGCCCGCGCCCAGCCTCGACAGCAACTCGTAGGGGCCGAGGTGCTCGCTCATACCCCTTCTCTCCCCCCGCCGCGGGGCGGGGACACTCAGGACCAGGGAGACAGGAACCCGAGGTTCAGGTCCTTCAGAAGGTCGTCGACCAGGCCGGTGATCAACCCGGTCGCGCTGTTGCGGGCGCTGGCGGTCAGCTCGTCGATCACCGTCTCGGGGGCCCGCCACGGATCCCACACGGTCTCCGCGCCCAGCGCGAACATCACCGCGAACAGCGCGACCGTGCCGGCGACCATGGCGGCCGCCAGGGCCGCGCCCGGAGTGCGCAGCACGCCGGTGAGCGTGCGGGTGACCGCCTTGCGCGGCGCCCCGCCGCCCGGCAGCACGAACAGCCCGGCCGTGAAGGCGCCGGCCGCGTAGGCGGCGGCGTCGTTCACGGAAAGCCCGCCGCCCCACCGCAGCACCCCCCAGACGCACGCCCCGAAGGCGATGGCCAGCGGAACGTGGACCAGGCTCACCAGAGAGGCCTTGACCAGCGCCCATGGCGTGCCCACCAGCACGAGCAGCGGATCGGCGGCACTGCTGCCACGCACCTGACGCCGCTTCACCATGTCACCGAACAGGTATTCGCCCACCCTGAAGACCACCGCGAGCGCGATCGCCACCGCGCCCACCATGACAGGCATCATCACGGTCAGCGCGATCAGCGAGACCAGCAGCAGCAGCCCGACGAACTGGCTGCCCGCCAGATAGCGCTTACGCTCGGTCGCCGGCGCGGGAGGCGGCGTGTAGGGCCTGACCTGCTGCTGAGGCGCCGGCGGCTGCGCCGGCTGGTAGGCCGTCGGCCGCGGCGCGGGGTAGCCGGCCACGCGCTGGTCGGCCCTGGGCGGCCTGGCCGACATCGGCGCCGGGATGTAGGGCGGCGGCCGCTCCTGCCTGGCCGGCTTCACCTCACGCGCCGGGCGTTCGTACTCGACGGGCGGCAGCAGGTCGGAGTAGGCGTCCATGGTCCGCGTACGGGACGGCACCCGCTTGGTGCGGCCCGGCCCGTCGTCCGGCGCCGGTTGGTTGAACGTGGTCACCGACGGGTCCAGCGCGCGGGCCATCTTCAGCAACTCGTGGGCGTTGGGCCGGGCGGCGGGATCCACCTGGAGGGCCCGGAGCAGCCAGCCGCGCAGCCACACGGGCGCCTTGTCGAGCTGTGCCCGCCCTTCCATGATGTTGTAGCAGACCGCTTCGAAGGTGCCGGTGCCGAACGGCGGCGCGCCGACCGCGGCGAAGAACACCGTGGAGGCCAGCGAGTGCACGTCGGCCGCCTGAGTGATCTCGGAGTCCCGGATGATCTCGGGCGCGAGATAGCCGGGAGTGCCGACGAACATCCCCGTCTGGGTCAGCCGGGTGGCGTTGACCAGATGGGCGATGCCGAAGTCGATGACCAGCGGCTCGCCGTCGACGAGCATGACGTTGGAGGGCTTGAAGTCGCGGTGGATCACCTCGGCGGCGTGGATGGCCACCAGGGCCTGGCAGAGCCCCTGGGTCAGCCTGATGAGCTGGCGCGCCGACAGCGCGCCCTCCTCCAGCACCGTCGCCTCCAGCGTGCGGCCGGGAGCGAAGCGGGTCACGACGTACGGCTGACCGCCGACGAGCTCGGCGTCGACCACCTCGGCGACGTGCGGGCTGCGCACCCGGCGCATCGTCTCGACCTCGCGGGTCAGCCGGTCGCGTGCCTTGAGGTCGGCCGCGACGTGCGGGTGCAGCACCTTGACGGCGACCTCGCGGCCCTCACCGTCGAGCCCCAGGTGGACAACCCCCATGCCGCCCTCGCCGATCTTCCTGACCAGCCGGTAGGGCCCGAGCCGCTCTGGCGTCTGGGTGTCGCCCGTGCTCATCGGCACCTGCCCCGCGTCATCCCCCCGAGTCCCCCTTCAGATCGTTGAGCAGCCCGACCACCGGTCCGACGTCCACCGGAGCCCATATGGCCCTCCTCGTGTTGTCCCCGAACGTGCTGACTGCGAGGATCAGCGAGAGCGCGGCTCCTGCCGCGAAGACTCCCGCCATCACCATCGCCGCTGTTCTCGAGGGTACGAGGGACGACAGCGTCCTGCGCATCTGTCTGCCGGGCCCCTCCACACCCGGGCCCGCGCAGACGGTCCACAGTGCCACCGCGCTCCCCCACGCCAGAGCGTTGTACGGGCTCATCCCCGCCACCACCGTGAGCAGGAGCGTCACCGGCAGTCCAAGGATGAGCGCGTAGAGGAACAGGGCGAGCGTGATGCCCGCCGATTTGGCCAGCGCCTTGGGGAAGGCGAACACCCTGATGACGTCGAGCGACGCCGCGCCGGTCGCCCGGAGCTCCGGCTGGGCGAGGTCGGCGGCGCGCAGCAGCACCGCGACCGGGATCGCCAGGATCGCCACCACCACCGGGGCCAGGGACGCCAGCACGATCATGATGATCAGCAGCATCGCGCCCGCCACGCCGTACGCCGCCGAGCGCTGCAGCGCCTGCCCGGGGATCGCGCCGGGGATGAACGGCTCGCGCTTGGTCCTGAGGTCGGGCTGGAACTGACCCTGCACCGGGATGTAAGGCGGCGGCTGGACCGGGTTGCCCCTGCCGTAGTCGGGCCCCTCGGGACGCACCCGCCTGGTCGGCATGTCGCCCTCACGCGACGGCCCCGCCTGCCCGTGGCTCGCCTCGCGGGGCGGGGCGGCCTGGCCGTGGCTCGCGGCCTGCGCGGGCGCCTGCTGCCAGGGCAGGCTCGGCTGGGACGCCGCCTCCCGCTGCATCTGGCGCAGCTCCTCCGGGCTCACCCTGCGGGTGGGCCACGGGTCGCCCTGTTCGGGCAGCAGCGAGACGTACTGGTGGTCCTGGCCCGGCGGCCCTTGCTGGACCGGGGGCTGACCGTGCGGGTGCTGGCCCTCGACGAGCTTGCGCGGCGTCATCGGCGGCGTGGAGGCGTCCCACGGCGGCTGGGCCGAGGACACGTCCTGCGGGCGCGCCCAGCCGTCCCCCGGCGCGTCATGCGGCCCGCTACCGGGCTGCACCCCACCGCTGGACTGGTGCCCGCTGCCGGACTGGAACGCGCCGCCGGGCTGGGGCCCGCTGGGCTGCGACCCGCCTCCAGGCTGGGGCGCACCGCGAAACTGGGGGCCGCTGCCGGGTTGGGGGCCGCTGCTGGGCTGAGGGGCGATGCGGGGCTCGTAGGGGCGATCGGCGCCGTACGGCGGCGTGACGGCGGGATCGCGCGGCGGGAGCAGGCTCTCCACGGGCGGCGGCTCGGCGTCGGGGCGCGGCACGGTGGAGATCTCGTCGGGCATCCCGCCCGGCGGCTTGGTGAGCATCCGCGCGGTCTGCTCGGCCAGCTCGGCGGCCTTGGGCCGTTTGCCAGGGTTGCGCTGGAAGGCGGCCTTGAGCAGCGGCTGGATGGCCGCCGGGGCGGCGCTGACGTCGGCCTTGCCCGCGGTGATGTTGTAGAAGATCATCTCCAGCGTGCCCTTGCCGAAGGGCGGCTGGCCGGTCCCGGCGTACAGCAGCGTGCCGGCCCAGGCGTGGATGTCGACCTCGGGCCCGGCCTCCTGCCCCTCGATGATCTCCGGCGCGAGATAGCCGGGCGTGCCGATGAACATGCCCGTCTGGGTCAGCCGGGTCGCGTCGACCGCCTGGGCGATGCCGAAGTCGATCAGGACGGGCTCGCCGTCGAGGATCAGCACGTTGCCCGGCTTGAGGTCGCGGTGGATGACGCCGACCGAGTGCACGGCGGCCAGCGCCACGGCGATCCCATGGCCGATCCGCACCAGCGCGGGCAGGTCGAGCGGCCCGTCGTTCTTGATGATCTCGTCGAGCGGCCGGCCGGCCACGTAACGCGTGACGATGTAGGGGCGATGACCGGTCACGTCGGCGTCGAGCACCTCGGCGATGTACTTGCTGCGCGCCCGGCGCATCGTCTCGACCTCACGCGAAAGCCGCCGCCTGGCGACTTCGTCACCGGCGACTTCGGCGCGCAGGACCTTGACCGCCACCTGCCGTCCCTGAGGGTCGACAGCGAGGTGGACAACGCCCATTCCGCCTTCACCGAGCCGCCTGAGCAGCCGGTAAGGGCCGAGTCGGTCATCGTTCATGGCATGAAGCACCATACCGGCTTAATCCCCGCCCACGAGATGAACCACGAGGCCACATTCCCAGTCGTACAACGTCCAGACAGGGCCCATCGGTTTCCCAATCAACGGTCTCGAATTGGCTTCAGTTGGCCAAACTGATCACGTCGGCACTCTTCAGCGAGGCCAGGGCGGCCCCGGAAACGGCGAGCTTGGAGCGGCGCACCCCGCTGCCGATGACCACGTCCGGGTGGTCGGCGACGGCCGCGTCCACCAGGATCGGCCAGTCGTCGGGCAGTCCGATCGGGGTGATGCCGCCGTACTCCATCCCGGTGAGCTCCACGGCCTGTGCCATCGGCGCGAAACTCGCCTTGCGCGCGTCCAGGTGTTTGCGCACCACGCCGTTCACGTCCACCCGCATCGTGGCCAGCACCATGCAGGCGGCGTAGCGGACCTCGCCGCCGCGCCTGGCCGCGACGACCACGCAGTTGGCCGACGCGTCGAGCGCCACGCCGTAGCGCTCGCAGAACGCGGCCGTGTCGGCCAGCTCGGGGTCGATCTCGGCCACCCTCGCGCCGTCGACCTCCCGCACGGCACGCGCCACCGGATCGGCCAGCAGGTCGTCCCGGTCGGTGGCGGGCACCCAGTCCAACGTCATCCCAGCTCCTCGATCGCTCTCCCAGGACCCTACGCCGGTCACGGGAGCGGCGTGCGCCGTCACGGCGTCCGCAGCACCCGCTGGTGCAGCTGGGTGACGGCACTGCGGGCCGACTGCATGGCCCCCGCCTGCCAGGCGATCAGATGGGTGAGCCAGTCGCCCGCGAAGTACACCCTTCCGCTGGGACGTTGCAGAAGAGTGAAGGACGAATCAATGGCCGGCCAGCGCACCCAGCCGCCCTGGATGTGCTCCTGGCGCTCCCAGGCGATGGAGGCGGCCGACAGCACGTCGCCGCGGTACTTCTCGCCGTGGATCTTCTTGCCCTGGGTGAGCGCGCGCCGCCGGCGGTCCTCGGGGGTGAGCGCGCCGTACAGCTCGGCCTCGGCCCCGGTGTTGTAGTAGCCGACCACTACGCCGCGGGTGGCGTGGTAGTCGTGCGAGGGGTACCAGATGTGCGTGATGTCCAGGTCGGTCTCGGTGATGCCGCCGTAGATCCGATCCTCGATCTCCCACCAGCGCCTGCCGTACTCCAGGCCGATCTTGCCCGCGGCGACGGGGACGGGCGTGCGGAGGGCGGCCGTGACGGGCTCGCCCAGGTTGTGCGGGATCTTCGCCAGGACGTGCGGCGGGAGGGTGGCCACGCAGTAGTCGGCCGTCATCCGGCCGCCCCGCCAGGTGACCTCGACGCCGTCGGCCAGGCTGGTGATCTGGGTGACCTGGGCGCCGGTCCTGATCCGGTCCGCGCCCACCGCCTCGACGAGCCGGGTGACGATCGCGTCCATCCCGCCGACGGGCTGGAACATCGGTGTGGCCTGGTCGTAGCCGAAGTCGTTGGTGATCGCCCGGCCGGTGCCGGCGGCGAGGACCTGGCTCAGCGTGCCCGGCGCGCCGAGCGGGGCGCCGGCCTCAAGGCCGGGGAGTTCGGCGTAGCCGCGCCTGGTGGAGCCCTGATAATCGAGCTTGGGGCCGAGGTCGCCGAATCTCCTGAGGAAGTCCAGCAGCCGCTCCCGGTCGCTTTCGGTGAGCTTCTTGTCGAGCGCGCCGAGGTCGGTCGCCTTGGCGAGCAGCTCGGCGACATATCCGTACATGTCGGCTCGGGCCGCTCCCGACCGCATCGTCTGGCCGCTGGTGTGCACGTAGGCGTGCGCGTTGCGGTTCACGAACGTCTCGATGGGGATGCCCAGCTCGCGGCAGTAGTCCAGGGTGACCATCCACGGCGCGATCCGGGCGGGCCCGGCGTTGAAGTAGACCCCCTCGCCGAACGTCACCTGCTGCGGCGGCCCGTTCAGCTCGGTCAGCCGGTCCCCGCCGCGTAACGTGCGGTTCCGCCCTCCGGCGCTGCCCCTGGCCTCCAGCACTGTGCAGTCGTAGCCGGCCTTGCCCAGCTCGTAGGCCGCGGTCAGCCCCGCCACCCCGGCCCCGAGGATCACCACCTTGCCCGCGGCCCTGCCCCGCAGCGAGAAGTCGCTCGCCCGCGGCGGCGTGAACGCCCTGTCCTGCTCGCCCGGCGCCAGCCCGAGCGCCCCCATGGCGGCGTACATCGCGCCCGCGCCCCCGGCGGCCCCGATGCCCACCAGCAGCCCGCGCCTGGTCAGCGCCGCGCCTTCCATGTCAGCTACTCCCGGACGCTCAGCCGTACGGACCGCTGCCGCAGGCGACCTGGCCACCGATGGTGGCGAAGATGCCGAACAGCGCCATGATCTCCGTGTAGTCGTCGGTGGTGAACTCGGTGTGCCGCGACCCGACCGACTTGACGCCGGGAACCAGCGCCACAGCGGCCGCGATGGCGGTGGAGTTCCACTCCACCCCCAGCGTGTACGGCGCGGGAATCGTGTAGGGCGTGAAGTCGCTCAACCGATTGAGTGCTTTCACCGTGGCCTCACGGATGCGGGCCTGGGCCACGCTCGGCGGCAGCAGCTCGGCCGAGAACTTGTCGATGCCCTTCTTGACCGCCACGGTCTCCACGTCGCCGAGCAGCTCACGCGCCTCCTCACCGACCGCCTCGTCCCCGGTCACCAGCACGACGGGCACGCCGTGGAAGCCGGCGCACGCCGCCACCACCCGCGTCTCGCCGCACTCCTCGCCGTTGAGGTAGACGTTCTGGATCTCCTTGCCCATCCAGGTGTGGTTGAGCACGCCGTGCCGCACGCCGGCCCGCGCGTGGTAGCCGACCAGGCAGGCGGCCTGGAAGGACCCGTCGAGCCCCTGCGCCATCCGCTGCGCCTTGCCCGGCCCGCGGATCAGGCTGGCACGCGGGTCGAGCAGATCGATCCGCAGGTTCTTGGTCGACCCGTGCGCGTCGTTGACCAGCGCCCGGTCGGCGCCCGCCGCGAACGCGCCGTCGATGACGGCGTTGGCGTCGGCCGTCATCAGCTCGCACCCGCGGTCGTAACCGCGCTTGCCCGCGTGCATCTCCTCCGGATCGGTCAGTCCGGTGACGCCTTCCATGTCGACCGACAGGTAGACCCTCATTCGCCGCTCCCGTTCATTTCACCGCATTCTTCCGGCTGGGCGGCGCGGGTCCACCGGCGGTGCCCCACGTCTCCACCCGGAGCGCCTCCTCCCGCGTCATGAGGCCGACCTCCGACGTCATGAAGGCGGCCGCCCTGCCGCGCCAGGGGGCGGCGATCTCCTCGATCGCGGGCGGGTAGCAGTGGTCGAGCCAGGTCGTGGACTCCTCGGTGGCGTCGAAGTGGTGCATGACCCCGCCGAAGAGGGTCCGCTCGATGCCGGGGACGCGGGCGAGTCCGTACTCGACCATCTCCTGACCGCCGTACGGGGGCGGGCGGAGCCACTTGGCGGCTCGCGGATGGTCGGCGGTGATGGGCGTGTCGAGCGGGCGGCGCTCGACGGCGGCCTGGATGAGCTCCTTGTACAGGCACTTGGCGCAGGTGCGGCAGGGGCCGGTGGCGCCGGTCAGGCACCACCGGACCTGGTCCTTGAGGTCGGACTCCAGGGCCAGGCGCATGGTGACGGCCTCGCTCACGCCGCCCACCGGCAGCACGATGTGCACGCCCGCCGAGGCGAACAGCCGTCCCCACGCGCCGTGCGGCGCCCACATGGGGTTGTCCGGGGTGTACCGCTTCAGGTAGCGGCCGCCGCCCAGCCAGCGGGAGCCGAGCTCGTAGCCGAAGGCCAGGCCGCCGAGGTCCAGCCGGTCGGCCAGCAGCAGCGCCCCCGCCGCGACCGCGTGGTGCTCGGGGTAGCCGGGCCTGGGCTCGGCCAGGGTGAACTCCAGGTCGGACGGCACGACGGAGAGCTCGCGCCCGGTCTTGCCCGCGAGGTCGGCCAGCACGTCGGAGCGGTAGTGCGGCCAGCGGTTCGGCACCCGGTCGTGCGAGACCCGTTTGAAGTGCACGAACGGCGCTTCGGGGTAGATCGTCGCGGCGGCCACGGAGTCGGCGCCACCGCTGTAGGAGATCGCCAGCCGCCGCCCGGCCGGGCGCGGCTCGGCGCCCACGGGCCCGGCCTCGATCCCCCAGCCGTCGTGCAGCGCGGCGGCGAGGTCGGCGGAGACGGCCCGGTCGAAGGTGATCCGGCGGCGCGTCCACGGCGCGACGACGGTCCAGGCGGCGACCGCGAACAGGTCGGGGTGCGCCTCGTCCGGCACGTCGTGCACGGTGCAGGTGTTGATGGCGAGCTTGACCGGATGCCCGTCCGCGGCCCTGCCGGTGATCTCGTCCTCGGGGTCCAGGCGGAAGGTCAGCCTGCCCCCGTCCCAGCTCACGCGCACGGCCGCTCCCCGCCGGCGGGCAGCCGGGATCTGATCTCGTCGATCGCCTGCCAGACGAGCACCTCGTTGCGCAGCAGCCCGTCGAGCGCCTTGGCGGTCTCCTGGGTGAGCTTGCGCGTCTGCTCGAAGGTGGCCTTGTCCACCCCGCCCTTCACCGGCGGCCCGGCGCTTCTCAGCCGCTCGACCTCGCCCTGGAGGGCGGCCATCTCCCGGCGCAGGGTCTGCACCTCCCACAGGGCGTCCCTGATGTCCTGACGATGGTCAGTTACGGAGATGTAGCGGGAGTCGAACCAGCTGCGCACCGCCGAACGCAGCCGGGCGGGGACGAGGACGCGCTTCATGAAACGCCACCATAGTGGCAAACCAGCCCCGGCCAGGACGCGCTTGTCAAGATCGGCATGGGTGCCGCAACTGACCGTTCCGGGGACGGAGACCTTGACACGGGTGTTGACGTGAGCGCCGTCCCCGCTTACGTTTTCCGACGTTCGGCGAAATTTATCGTTACGAACCCGAAACTTTCGGAGGCGCCCATGTTAAGAGGCGTTGTCGCGACCGTCCTGCTCGGCTTCACGGCGGTCAACCCGGCCCACCCCGGCGATCCGCCCACGATCACCGTGCACGAACACGTCCGGCACCAGCGGATCGACGGGTTCGGCCTGTCCCAGGCCTTCCGCCGCAACGAGCTGCTGCGCGCGCTGTCGCCGGAGCAGCAGCGCGAGATCCTCGACCTGTGGTTCGACCGCCGCAAGGGCGCCGGACTCAGCATCCTGCGCCTCGGGATCGGCTCCTCCCCCGCGGGCAGCCCGTACGACCACATGGTCTCCATCCAGCCCGAGGACCCAGGCGGCCCGGAAGCGCCGCCGAAGTACGTCTGGGACGGCGACGACAACAGCCAGGTCTGGGTGGCCAAGGAGGCCAAGGCCTACGGCGTGCGACGGTTCTTCGCCGACGCCTGGAGCGCCCCCGGCTACATGAAGGACAACGGCGACGACAAGAACGGCGGCACCCTGCTGCCCGAGTGGCGCGAGGCGTACGCCCGCTACCTGACGCAGTACACGAAGTTCTACGCCCGCGAAGGGATCAGGATCACCGATCTCGGGTTCACGAACGAGCCCGACTACACCGCGTCGTACGCCTCCATGCGCTTCACCCCCGAGCAGGCCGCCGAGTTCGTCAAGGTGCTCGGGCCGATCGCCAGGGGCGTCAAGGTGACCTGCTGCGACTCCTTCGGCTGGAACGAGGCCAAGGCGTACACGGCGGCGATCGAGGCCGATCCGCAGGCGCGCCGCTGGGTGAAGGTCCACACCGGCCACACCTACGCCAGCCCGGTCGACGGCCCCCTGCCGACCGGGCGGCACACCTGGATGTCGGAGTGGAACCCGAACGGCGACACCTGGAACGAGAACTGGGACGACGGCAGCGGCTACGACGGCCTCACCATCGCGCAGGCGGTGCACGACGCGCTCACCCTCGGCAACGTCAACGCCTACGTCTACTGGTTCGGCGCCTCACGCGGCGCCACCCGCGCCCTGATGCAGATCGACGACGTGGCCAAGACCTACCGGGTGTCCAAGCGGATGTGGGCGCTGGCCGCCTACAGCAGGTTCATCAGGCCGGGCGCGGTCCGCCTCGGCGCCTCGGCGGCCGACCCCGCGCTGAAGGTCTCGGCGTTCCGCAACCCCGACGGCTCCGAGGTGATCGAGGTGCTCAACACCGGCGCCACGGCCCTGACCTGGAAGGGCGTGCGCGGCAGAGCCACCTCCTACCTCACCGACAACGCCAACTCGCTCACCCCACGGCCGGTCGACGGCTCGACGGTCACCCTCCAGCCACGCGCACTCACCACCATCGTCGTCAAGGGACACAGATGAGACCACTGATCCTCGCTCTGACGCTGGCACTCGCCGTGCCGGCCATCGCCTTACCCGCGTCCGCCACCGGACCCGAGCACGGGCCCGAGCACGGGCACCACCGCGTGGACGACCTGCGGGACCTGGCGCGCAAGCTCCACATCAGCATCGGCTCCGCCGTGGACGTCGCCGCCCTGCGCGCTGAGCCGGACTACCAGGCCAGGCTCAACCGTGAGTTCGACCACATCACCGCGGAGAACGCGATGAAGTGGGAGTCGGTCGAGCCCGAACGCGGCGTGTACGCCTGGGAGGACGCCGACGAGGTGGTGCGCAACGCGCGCCGCCACGGCCAGCAGGTGCGTGGGCACACGCTGGTCTGGCACAACCAGCTCCCCGCCTGGCTGACCGGCGGCGTCGAGGACGGCACGATCGACGCCACCGAGCTCAGGAAGATCCTGCGCGACCACGTCACCACCCAGGTCCGCCGCTACAAGGGCAAGATCCGAGCCTGGGACGTGGTCAACGAGGCCCTGAACGAGGACGGCACGATGCGGCAGAGCATCTGGCTGACGCACCTCGGCCCCGGCTACATCGCCGACGCCTTCCGCTGGGCGCGCCGCGCCGACCCGCGCGCCAAGCTCTACCTGAACGACTACAACGTGGAGTGGAACGCGCCCAAGATCGAGGGCACCCTCAATCTCATCAAGGAGCTGCGGGCGCAGCGGGTGCCGATCGACGGCATGGGCTTCCAGGGCCACCTCGGCATCCAGTACGACTACCCGGGCGACTGGGCGAACGTCATGCGGCGCTTCGCGGACCTCGGCCTGGAGATCGCCGTCACCGAGCTCGACGTGCGCATGGTGCTGCCGGTGACGCCGGAGAAGCTCGCCACCCAGGCGGAGTACTACGGCAGGGCGCTGAGCGACTGCCTCAGCGTGCGGGCCTGCCGTGAGTTCACCGTCTGGGGCTTCACCGACCGGCACTCCTGGGTCCCGGGCTGGTTCGACGGTGAGGGCTCGGCGTGCCTGCTGGATGAGAACCTCGCGCCGAAACCGGCCTACGACACGCTGCTGACCACCAGAAGGGTCAGCGGCCCGTGAACTTGGGGGTGGACTTCTCGGTGAACGCCCCCATGCCGATCTTCGCGTCATCCGTCGCGAAGAGCCCGGAGAACTGGAGTCGCTCGATCTCCAGCCCGGTGTCGAGGTCCACCTCCAAGCCCTGGTCCACGGCCTGCTTGGCGGCCTTCATGGCGACCGTGGGGCCGCCGGTGAAGGTGGCGGCCCAGTCGCGGGCCGCTTGGTAGACGTCGGCGTCGGGGACGACCCGGTCCACCAGGCCGATGGCGAGGGCTTCAGCGGCCGGCACGTGCCGGCCGCTGAAGATGAGGTCCTTGGCCCGCGCCGGGCCGATCAGGCGGGGCAGCCGCTGGGTGCCGCCGGCGCCGGGGATGATGCCGAGCTGGATCTCGGGCTGGCCCAGCTTGGCGGACTCCCCCGCGACGCGGAAGTCGGCGCACAGGGCGAGCTCGCAGCCGCCGCCCAGGGCGTAGCCGGTGACGGCCGCGATGACGGGCTTGCCGACGTGGGCGACGGCGGTCAGGCAGTCCTGCAGCGCGCGGGAGTGGGTGGCCATGTCGGTATAGGACATGGCGCCCATCTCCTTGATGTCGGCCCCCGCGGCGAAGACCCGCTCGCCGCCGTAGAGGATGACCGCGTGCACCAGCGGGTCGGCGTCCACGGCCCGCGCCGCCTCGGCGATCTCCCGCTGGACCTGGGCGTTGAGCACGTTCATCTTGGGACGGTCCAGCTTGATCGTGGCGATCTGGTCGGCCACCTCGACGTTCACGAACTCAGCCATGATCCGACCCTACAATGCCATGGCTGAAATATTCCTTCGCAAAAACTCTCGCCGAAGAAGGAAATCATTGAGACGCTGACTCGGTCCAGAACCCCCCAGTCAAGGAGCGGTACATGCGCAGAGCGCTGGCGATCGCCGCGGTCGCCATCCTGCCCTTAGTGAACACCCCGGTCGCGCGGGCCGCGGAGCCGGACGACCGGCAGCGGGCCTTCAGCGCGGCGGCCGAGGAGTTCCAGGTGCCCGAGAGCGTGCTGCTCGGCGTCTCCTACCTCGAGTCACGCTGGGACGCCCACGCCGGGCGGCCCAGCAACGACGCCGGATTCGGGCCCATGCACCTGACCGACGCCGCCGCCTACACCGGGACCAACCACCACACCGAAGGCGCGGAGGACCCGCGAGGCGACGACAGCCGGCCGCAGCCCGCCCCCGCCCACACACCCGCCCCGGCCGAGATCCCCGCCGCGCTGCGCACCATGGAGAAGGCCGCCCAGCTCACCGGGGAGAGCCACGAGGAGCTCCGCACCGACCCGGCGGCCAACATCAGGGGCGGCGCGGCCCTGCTGGCCGACTACCAGAAGTCCCTCGGCGCGCCGCTCAGCGACGACCCCGGCCAGTGGTACGGCGCGGTCGCCCGCTATTCGGGGGCCGCGGAGTCGGAGGCGGCCAAGTTCTTCGCCGACGAGGTCTTCGCCACCATCAAGGCGGGCGAGGAGCGCGTCACCGACGACGGCCATCGGGTCAGGCTCGCGCCGGTCCCCAGGCTGTCCACGGTCTCCGCCTGGCTGGAGAAGATGGGCCTGCGCCCGCCGCGCCGTGACGGCGTGGAATGCCCGCGCACCATCTCCTGCGAGTGGATGCCCGCCGCCTACCAGGAACTGCCGCCGGACGACTACGGCAACCACGACCTGGCGAACCGTCCCGTCAACCAGAAGATCGACTACATCGTCATCCACGACATGGAGGGCTACTTCGCCCCCTCGATCGGCCTGGTCCAGGACGCCACCTACGGCGCGAGCTGGCACTACTCCCTGCGCTCCACCGACGGGCACATCGCCCAGCACATCAAGACCAAGGACGTCGGCTGGCACGCCGGCAACTGGTACGTCAACGCCAAGTCCATCGGCCTGGAGCACGAGGGCTTCCTCGCCGAGGGCGGCTCCTGGTACACCGAGGCGATGTACCGCACCTCGGCCAAGCTGGTGCGCTACCTGGCGGCCAAGCACCGCGTGCCACTGGACCGGGCGCACATCATCGGCCACGACAACGTGCCAGGCACGCTGCCGACCACGGTCAGGGGCATGCACGAGGACCCGGGCCCCTTCTGGGACTGGGCGCACTACTTCAAGCTGCTCGGCGCCCCCCTGCGCCCGTTCGGCGGCCCGAAGTCGGGCAGCGTCATGATCAGGCCCGACTTCGCCACCAACAAGCCGCACTTCTACGGCTGCGACCGCGCCGACCCGGAGGCGGACTGCCCGCCGCTGAGCGCCGGCACGGTCTGGCTGCGCACCGCGCCGCGCGAGGACGCGCCGCTGGTCAAGGACATCGGCAAGCACCCGACCGGCGAGTCCCTCTACAGCGTGTACGACCACAGCGCCAGGGCCAGCACCGGTCAGCGCTACGCGGTGGCCGAGCGGCAGGGTGACTGGACGGCGATCTGGTACCTCGGCCAGAAGGCCTGGTTCCACAATCCCGCCGGGGCACGGACCGCCATCCCGTCGGCGGGGCCCGTGGTGACGCCCAGGCCGGGCCTGGCGACGGTCCCGGTGTACGGCAGGGCTTACCCGGAGCAGGAGGCCTACCCCGAGGGCATCCCGTACCAGGCGGTCACCCCGCTGCAGTACACGTTCTCGGCGGGCGAGAAGTACACGCTGTCCGGGCCTGCGGCGGCGGAGTACTACCGGGCCGTCACCTTCGACCCGGCCGGCCACACGGTGGTCCGGGGCACCACGAAGTATCTGCAGATCCAGTTCGGGCACCGGGTGATGTTCGTCAAGGCTGACGACGTGCGGGTGTCGTTCGCCTGGTGAACTCCGCGACGGCGCGCCTGGTGCTGGTGAGAGCCTCCTGCGAGGAGTCGAACGTGCGCTGGGCGACGCCGACGAAGACGCAGTCGACGACGAGGAGCTGACTGATCCTGCTGGCCAGGGCGCCGGGGCGGAACTCCGTCTCGCGCCCGGCCGAGATGAGCACGTGCTCGGCCAGCTCCGCGATGGCGGAGCGGGGGTTGTTGGTGATCGCGACGGTGGTCGCGCCGGCCTCCCCCGCCCGCCGCAGCGGCTCGATCACGTCGGGCGTCTCGCCCGAAGTGCTGATGCCGATCGCCACGTCACCGGCCTTGAGCAGCACCGCGCTGGTCAGCGCCAGGTGGGCGTCCTGGAAGGCGTGGCTCGACAGGCCGATGCGCAGCAGCTTCTGGGCCATGTCCTCCGCCACCAGCCCCGAGGCGCCCACACCGTAGGCGTCGACCCTGCGGGCGCCCACGATGGCGTCGACCACCAGGCCGAGCCGCTCCGAGGTGAGTTGGGCGACCGTGTCGTTGATCGCCTCGGACTCGGCCCTGGCCACCTTCTGGATGACCTCCGACAGCGGGTCGTCGGGCGCCAGGTCGCCGGGCACCAGCCTGTCGGGCTGGGCGGCGGCCGCCGCCAGGGCCAGCCGGAGCTGTGGATAGCCGGCGAAGCCGAGCAGCCGCGCGGTGCGCACGATCGTGGCCTCGCTGGTGCCGGAGGCGGCCGACAGCTCGGTGATGGTGCTCTTCGCCACGGTCGCCGGGTCTTCGAGGATCAGGCGGGCGACGGTCCTGGCGGCCGGCGTCAGCGACGGCAGCACACCCCGGACCGTGGCCACCAGATTGTCTGCCCGCAGGCTGTTGCCGCTGTCGTCCACAGTTCCGATTATGCCGGTGCCGGTGCATTGGTCCACCGGCACCGGATCACCGCAGGATGCCGTTGGTCATGCCGGCGGGCTCCTCCGGCACCGCGATGAGGCCCAGCTCGGCCCGCGCGGCGGCCAGTGGGTGGTGCGGGACGGCCCGGACGGTGTAGCCGAAGGCGCCGGTCCGATCCAGCGGCACCACACCGCTGTAGTGGGCCCGGCCGTCGTCCTCCACCTCGCCGGCGGTCAGCTCCAGATAGGCGGGACGGATCAGCTCGTCGTGCGGGCCGACCTTGCCGTACGCGGCCTCCACCAGCAGGTCGCCCGGCTCCAGGTCGCCCAGCGCGACGGTGGCGCGCAGCTCCAACGCCGCGCCCACCTCCGGGGTGTCGCCGACGCCGGAGGCCTCCACGTGCTCCACCCGCACGCCCGGCCAGGCCCTGGTGACCCTGAGCCGCCAGGCGGCGAACGCCTTGGCGGCGGCGTGGGAGTCGGCCGACAGCGCCTGGGCGGCGCGGGCGGCGGGCGAGTAGAGGCCCACGACGTAGTCGCGCAGCATCCGCCCGGCCAGCACCTTGGGCCCGAGCGAGGTCAGCGTGTGCTTGACCATCTCCATCCAGCGGCGCGGCAGCCCGTCGCCGGCCCGGTCGTAGAAGCGGTCGGCCACCTCGTGCTCGATCAGGTCGTAGAGGGCGGTCGCCTCCAGCTCGTCCCGCCGGTCGGGGTCGTCCACCCCGTCGGCCGTGGGGATGGCCCAGCCGTTGGTGCCGTCGTACCACTCGTCCCACCAGCCGTCGCGGATGGACAGGTTGAGGCCGCCGTTGAGCGCCGACTTCATGCCGGAGGTGCCCGAGGCCTCCAGCGGGCGCAGCGGGTTGTTGAGCCAGACGTCGCAGCCCTGGACCAGGAGCTGGCCGAGCGTCATGTCGTAATCGGGCAGGAAGACGATGCGGTGGCGCACCTCGGGACGGTCGGCGAACTTGACGATCTGCTGGATCAGCTTCTTGCCGCCCTCGTCGGCCGGGTGCGCCTTGCCGGCGATCACGATCTGCACGGGCTTGTCCGGGTCCAGCAGCAGCTCGGTCAGCCGCTCCGGGTCCTGCAGCATCAGCGTGAGCCGCTTGTAGGACGGCACTCGCCGGGCGAACCCGATCGTCAGCACCTCGGGGTCCAGCACGTCGTCGACCCAGCCGAGCTCGGCAGGGGACGCGCCCCGGTCGCGCCAGGACCGGCGGAGCCTGTCCCTGGCACCCTGGACCAGGCGGGCCCGCAGGACGCCCCTGATGTTCCAGATCTCGGCGTCGGGGATCTTCTGGACGTTCTCCCAGCCGCGCCCCTTCTCCAGCAGCGAGGGCACCTCGCGGGCGGCCAGCTCCATGAACTCGCGCCCCACCCAGGTCGGCGCGTGCACGCCGTTGGTGATCGAGCCGATCGGCACCTCGTCCAGGTCGAATCCCGGCCAGAGTTCTTTGAACATGTCCCGGCTGACCTCGCCGTGCAGCTCCGAGACGCCGTTGACCCGCTGCGCCAGGCGCATGCCCATGACGGCCATGTTGAACCTGGCGGGGTCGGCCTCCGCGCCGAGCGCGAGGATCCGCTCGACCGGCACGGTCGGCCAGGCGTTGTCGCCGCCGAACTGGCGGGCGATCATGTCGACGGGGAAGCGGTCGATGCCCGCCGGGACCGGCGTGTGCGTGGTGAACACTGTGCCGGCGCGCACCACCTCCAGCGCCTCGTCGAAGGAGAGCCGGGCCTCGGTGAGCTCGCGGATGCGCTCCACGCCGAGGAAGCCGGCGTGGCCCTCGTTGGTGTGGAAGACCTCCGGCTCGGCGTGGCCGGTGACGCGGCAGTAGGAGCGGATGGCCCGCACGCCGCCGACGCCCAGCAGCAGCTCCTGCATCAGCCGGTGGTCGGTGCCGCCGCCGTAGAGGCGGTCGGTGACGTCACGGGCGGCGTTGTCGTTCTCGGCGACGTCGGAGTCGAGCAGCAGCAGCGGCACCCTGCCGACCTGCGCCACCCAGACCTGCGCGTGCAGCGCCCGCTCGCCGGGCAGCCCGATGCGGATCTTGACCGGGGCGCCGTCGTCCTTGAGCAGGCTCAGCGGCAGCCCGCCCGCGTCCAGCGACGGGTAGTGCTCCAGCTGCCAGCCCTCCGGCGACAGCGACTGGGTGAAGTAACCATGGCGGTAGAGCAACCCCACGGCCAGGATCGGCACGCCCAGGTCGCTGGCCGCCTTGAGGTGGTCTCCGGCGAGGATGCCGAGACCGCCGGAGTACTGCGGCATGGCGGCGGCGATGCCGTACTCGGGGGAGAAGTAGGCGATGGCCCGCGCGCCGTCGGGTTGCGTCTGGTGCCATCGGGGCGCGGTCATGTACTCCCGTAGGTCGTCGGCGGCGTCGGCCAGCCGGCGCAGGAATCGACGGTCGGCGGCCAGCTCGGCCAGCCTCTCGTGACTCACGGCGCCCAGCAGCGCGACCGGGTCGTGGCCGACCTGCTCCCAGAGGCCGGGATCGACCTCGGCGAACAGGTCCAACGTCTCTGGATGCCAGGACCAGCGCAGGTTGTGCACGAGCTCGCCTAGTGCGGCCAGCTCCGCGGGCAGGACGGTCCGGACGGTGAACCGGCGGATAGCTCTCACAATTTCGAACCCTACGGGCTAGGAGGGACCTCTGAGTCCTTCACCCCCAGCAGAGACGTTCAAACCCCTTTCCTGGACGAAGCATGAAGACGGACGATTGGGGCAACTTTCTCCAATGTCGGCTCTCCCGGTGACACTCGGGAGGTACATCCACTGCTGCCCAGAATTTACATGCAAGGATCGTTCCTGTAACGGAAAGCCTCCGGCGGTACCGAGTGTGCCGTCGCAACCTTGAAATGCGATGATCGGACGAATTCCCATCACGGACATCTCCCCCGTCGTCGACTGCGGGCAGTGGCCCGCCAAGGCGGTCGCCGGCGAGACCTTCGGGGTCTCGGCGACCGTGTTCAGAGAGGGCCACGACGCCGTGGCCGCGGGCGTGGTGCTCACCGCGCCCGATGGGCAGCGCGGCCGGCTGAGACGGATGCGCGAGCTCGCGCCGGGCACCGACCGCTGGGCGGTCGAGGTCTGCCTGCCCAGCGAGGGCGACTGGCTGTTCCGGGTGGAGGCGTGGAGTGATCCGATCGCGACGTGGCTGCACGACGCCGAGATCAAGATCCCTCGTGGCCTGGACAGCGATCTGATGTGCGAGGAGGGCGCCCGGCTGTTCGAGCGGGCCGCCAAGGCCGTACGGCCGGCCGACTGCCCGGGGCCCAACGGGCACCCGGCCGGCCAGCCGGCCACGGCCGCCAAGAAAGGCAACGGCAAGGCCGCCAAGAACGGCACCAAGAACGGCAACGGCGGCAACGGCGACAGCCCGTGCGGGCACCGGGCGGCGCTGCTGGCGGTCGCGGCCACGCTGCGTGACGAGGAGCTGGACCCCAGGGCCCGGCTGTCGGTGACGCAGCTTCCCGAGACGGCCTCGCTGCTGGAGGCGCATCCGCTGCGCGACATGGTGACCAGGGCCAGGCAGCAGCGGGTCAGGGTCAGCAGGCGCAGGGCGCTGTACGGCTCCTGGTATGAGTTCTTCCCCAGGTCCGAGGGCGCGGTGGTGAACGAGGCCGGCATCAGCAAGTCCGGAAATTTCCAGACTGCTGCCAAGCGTCTGCCCGCGATCGCCAAGATGGGCTTCGACGTCGTCTACCTGCCGCCCATCCATCCGATCGGCACCACGTTCCGCAAGGGCCGCAACAACACGCTCAGCCCCGAACCGGACGAGCCGGGCTCGCCGTGGGCGATCGGCTCGGAGGACGGCGGCCACGACGCCGTCCATCCCGACCTGGGCACCCTGGCCGACTTCGAGCAGTTCGTGAGCCGTACTCGTGAGCTGGGCATGGAGGTCGCGCTCGACTTCGCGCTGCAGTGCTCCCCCGACCACCCGTGGGTCAAGGAGCATCCGGAGTGGTTCACGATCCGGGCGGACGGCACGATCGCCTACGCCGAGAACCCGCCGAAGAAGTATCAGGACATCTACCCGATCAACTTCGACCGGGATCCCGAGGGCGTCTACACCGAGGTCAAGCGGGTGCTGCGGCACTGGATGGACCACGGCGTGCGGATCTTCCGGGTGGACAACCCGCACACCAAGCCGGTGTCCTTCTGGGAGCGGCTGATGGCCGACATCCACGCCACCGACCCGGACGTGCTCTTCCTGGCGGAGGCGTTCACCCGGCCGGCGATGCTCCAGACGCTGGCCAAGGTGGGCTTCCACCAGTCCTACACGTACTACACCTGGAAGAACTCCAAGGCGGACGTGGAGGCGTACCTGTCGGAGCTGGCGCACGAGACGTCGTCGTTCCTGCGGCCCAACCTGTTCGTCAACACGCCGGACATCCTTCACGAATACCTGCAGCACGGAGGCGTACCGGCCTTCAAGATCAGAGCCGTGCTGGCCGCTCTCGCCTCGCCGACCTGGGGCGTGTACTCCGGCTACGAGCTCGCGGAGAATATCCCAGTACGTCCAGGGAGCGAGGAATATCTAGATAGTGAAAAATATCAGTACAAACCTCGTAATTGGGTTCTAGCGGAGCGAGAGGGGCGCAGCATGGCACCTCTCATCACGCATTTGAATTTGTTTCGAAGAGCCCATCCCGCACTGCAGGAATTGCGTAATCTACGATTCCACCGGGTCGACCAACCGGACATCATCTGCTTTTCCAAACGACTCCCGGGCGCCTATGACACGGCCACACGAAGGCACGGGCTGGGCGACGTCGTTCTGGCGGTGATCAATCTGGATCCGCACCACACCCACGAGGCCACGGTCGAACTCGACCTGCCCGCGATCGGGCTCGACTGGAACGCCGAGTTCGTCGTCGACGACGAGCTGTCCGGAGAGTCCTACCGCTGGCGCCAGAGCAACTACGTGCGCCTCGACCCTCACATCCAGCCTGCCCACATTCTCACCGTACGAGCCTCGCCACGGTAGAACTGAATTCAGCGGGGAGTCTTCAACGTGTGTGTTAGCGCCTCCCTCATGAGCCCCCAAGGGGAGAGCTCATGAGCTCCACACCCATACCCAACTCCTTCGACGAGGAGAAGCCGCGCGATCCTTACTGGTACAAACGCGCGGTCTTCTACGAAGTCCTGATCAGGGGCTTCGCCGACTCCAACGGAGACGGCACGGGCGACGTCAAGGGCCTGATCGAAAAGCTCGACTATCTCCAGTGGCTCGGCGTGGACTGCCTGTGGCTGCTGCCGCTGTACGAGTCCCCGCTGCGCGATGGCGGTTACGACATCGCGGACTTCATGAAGATCCTTCCCGAGTTCGGCGATCTCGGAGATTTCGTGAGACTCGTCGACGAGGCGCACAAACGCGGCATGCGCGTCATCGCGGACCTCGTGATGAACCACACCAGCGACGCCCACCCGTGGTTCCAGGCCTCCCGGCACGACCCCGAGGGGCCGTTCGGCGACTTCTACGTCTGGTCCGACACCGACACCGCCTACTCCGACGCCCGGATCATCTTCATCGACACCGAGACGTCCAACTGGACCTACGACCCGGTGCGCGGCCAGTACTACTGGCACCGCTTCTTCCACCACCAGCCGGACCTCAACTACGAGAACCCGGCCGTGCAGGACGCGATGCTGGAGGTGCTGCGCTTCTGGCTGGACCTGGGCATCGACGGGTTCCGGCTGGACGCGGTGCCCTACCTGTTCGAGGAGGAGGGCACCAACTGCGAGAACCTGCCGAGGACGCACGAATACCTCAAGCGGGTCCGTAAGGAGGTCGACCGGATCTACCCCGACCGGGTGCTGCTCGCCGAGGCCAACCAGTGGCCCTCCGACGTGGTCGAGTACTTCGGCGATCCGGTGGGCGGCGGGGACGAGTGCCACATGGCCTTCCACTTCCCGCTGATGCCGCGCATCTTCATGGCGGTCCGCAGGGAGTCTCGTTACCCCATCTCGGAAATCCTCGCACAAACCCCGAAAATCCCTGAAAACTGCCAATGGGGGATTTTTCTCCGCAACCATGACGAGCTCACCCTCGAAATGGTGACGGACGAGGAACGCGACTACATGTACACCGAGTACGCCAAGGACCCGCGGATGCGGGCCAACGTCGGCATCCGCCGCCGCCTGGCGCCCCTGCTGGAGAACGACCGCAACCAGATCGAGCTGTTCACCGCCCTGCTGCTGTCGCTGCCGGGCTCGCCGGTGCTCTACTACGGCGACGAGATCGGCATGGGCGACAACATCTGGCTGGGCGACCGCGACGGCGTGCGCACCCCCATGCAGTGGGACCCCGACCGCAACGCGGGCTTCTCCGACTGCGACCCGGGTCGGCTCTACCTGCCGGTCATCATGGACCCGATCTACGGCTACCAGGCCCTGAACGTCGAGGCGCAGCAGAAGAGCGCCGGCTCGCTGCTGCACTGGACCAGGCGCATGATCGAGATCCGCAAGCGCCATCCGGTGTTCGGGCTGGGCGAGTTCGCCGAGCTCAACTCCTCCAACCCGAGCGTGCTGGCGTTCGTCCGCGAGCTGGGCGACGACCGCATGCTCTGCGTGAACAACCTGTCCCGCTTCCCGCAGCCGGTGGAGCTGGACCTGCGGAGGTTCGTCGGCGTCTCCCCCGTCGAGACCATGGGCGGAGTTCCTTTTCCACCGATTGGCGAGCTTCCGTATCTTTTGACACTTCCTGGGCATGGGTTCTACTGGTTCACCCTCCCACCGGCCATCACCCAGGAGGAGTAAGACGTGCTGGACGAGCTCCTTGCCGCATGGATCGGACATCAGCGCTGGTTCGGTGGCAAGGGGCGCCCGATCGACAGTCTGTCGATCGATTCCGACGTCGCCATCGAGGCCGGTGACCCCGGCCTGCGCCACCTGATCGTGTCGGTGTGGCAGGAGGGCTCCCGCGAGCGGTACCAGCTCCTGCTCGGCATGCGCACCGAGCTTCCCGACACGCTCCAGCACGCCCTCATCGGCCAGTGCGGCCCGTACGCCTTCGCGGACGGCCCCTCCCACCCGTGGTGGCACGTGTACGACGCCGCCCACGACCCGGTGCTGACCCGATGGGTCCTGGAGTCCATGGCGGGCGACACCGAACAGGGCACCGAACATGGCCGGGTGCGGTTCGAGCACCTGCCCGGCGTCGAGATCGACCCCGGCATCCGCAGCATGGTGCTGGGGGCCGAACAGTCCAACACCTCGCTCGTGTACGGCGAGACGTACATCTGCAAGCTGTTCCGCCGGCTCATCCCGGGCGTCAACCCCGAGCTGGAGGTCGTCACCGCGCTGGCCGCCCGGCACGCCCCGCACATCGCCCAGCCGTACGGGTGGATGGAGACCGACCTCGACGGCACCGCGACCACGCTGGCGATCCTGCAGGAGTTCCTGTCCAACTCCACCGACGGCTGGGACCTGGCGCTCACCAGCGTGCGTGACCTGTACAACTCGCTGCCCGGCGTCACCGCGGCGGAGGCCGGCGGCGACTTCGCCGCCGAGGCGTCCCGGCTGGGCGCCGCCACCGCCCGCGTCCACCACGAGCTGGCCGAGGCCTTCCCGACGGACACGGTCGAGACGCACGAGATCAAGCGGATGGCCGAGGGCATGCGGCGCAAGCTCGGCCGGGCGGCGGCCGAGGTGCCGGAGCTGCGCGAGCACGTCGGCATGCTGGAGGACGCCTACCACCGGGTCGAGGAGCTGACCACCGAGGTGCCCGTCCAGCGGGTGCACGGCGACTATCACCTCGGCCAGGTGATGCGCACCACCGCCGACTGGGTGGTGCTCGACTTCGAAGGCGAGCCGGGCCAGCCGCTGGCCGAGCGCAGGGCACTGTCGTCGCCGCTGCGCGACGTGGCCGGGATGCTCCGCTCCTTCGACTACGCCGCCAGGCATCTGCTGGCCGGCCATGCCGAGGCGGACAAACTGGAGCCCAAGGCCGACCAGTGGGCCGAGCGCAACAAGGCCGCGTTCCTCGACGGATACGTCGAGGGGGGCGGCACGATCACGGTCTCGGACGCCGCCCTGCTGCACGCGTTCGAGCTGTCCAAGGCGGTGTACGAGGTGGTCTACGAGTCCCGCAACCGGCCCTCGTGGGTCGGCATCCCGCTGGCCGCGTTCCGTTAGCCCAGCTCCTCCTGGAGGATGGGCGCGCCCTCGACGACGCTGTGGATGCCGATGACGCTGACGATCGCGAGCACCTCCATGATCTCCTCGGGGGTGGCGCCGTACCCGATGGCGTTGCGCATGTGCAGCTTGAGCCCCGGCTGGTAGAGGTGCGTGGCGGCGGCGTCGAAGGCGATGTAGATCAGCTCCTTCACCTTCGGCTCCAGCACGCCGGTCGTCCACGGCACACCGGAGAAGTCCAGGTACGCCTCGAACAGGTCCGGGTCCAGCTCCAGCAGGCCGTCCCAGAAGTCGTGCCAGTAGCCGCGCTTGTGGGTGAAGTCGGCCTTCAGGCGCTCCCGGCGCTCGTCGAGCGGGGCCGGTCCGGTGCGCAGCCCCTCCTCCTCCAGCACTTCCAGCAGCAGCGGCACGCCGATGTTGCAGGCGTGGATGCCGAGGGTGGCGGTCAGCTCCAGCACCTCCATGATCTCCTCGGCGGTCGCGCCGTGGCTCAGGGCGGCGCGGACGTGCTGGCGGATGCCGGGGTGGTAGAGGTGGGTGGCCGCGGCGTCCATGGCGATGTAGACGAGCTCCTTGACCTTGGCCGGCAGGTGCTCCCTGGTCCAGGGCACCGCGGACAGGCGCAGGTAGGACTCCAGGAAGCCGGCGTCCAGCCGGAGCATGCTCTCCCACGACTCGCCCCAGGTGCCGCGCACCCGGATGAACTCGTCCTTGATCTTCTGCTGCTCGGGGGTGAGCGTCATCGGGTGGGTTCCTTTCACTCGTCAGTCCGCCGGCGTCCACGCGCCCGCGCCGCCGCCGCGGGTCACGGTGTTGACCATGAACGCGCCGCCGTCCGCGGACACGACCTCTCCGGTGACGTACGCCGCGTCGTCGCCGAGCAGGAAGGCGACCACGCCGGCGATCTCGTCAGGGGTGCCGACCCGCCGCATGGGCACGGTGCCGCCCCGCAGCGACAGCGTGCGGACGCGGTCGGCGTGGCCGGACGAGGCGAACAGGCCGGTCGGCACCAGGCCGGGGGCCACCGCGTTCACCCGCACCCCGCGCGGCCCGCCGTACATGGCGGCGCCGTGCACCAGGCCCAGCACGCCGTGCTTGGACGTCTGGTAGGGAAGCTGGTCGTCGGCGCCGCGCAATGAGGAGATCGACGCGGTGACGACCACCGCGCCGCCCGTCTCCTGGTCGCGGTAGCACCGGAAGGCGGCGCGCAGCCCGAGGAAGACGCCGCGCAGGTTGACCGCGATGACCTGGTCGAAGTCGGCCGCCGCCACATCGGGCAGGGGCGCCATGGTGCCGAGCACGCCGGCGTTCAGGTGGTGCAGGTCGATCTTGCCGAACTCGTCCAGGGCCGCGGCGATGTAGGCGTCCACGCCCTCCTCGGTGGCGACGTCCGCGGCCACCGAGACGGCCAGACCGGGCAGGCCGTCCACCACCGAGGCGGCGGCGTCGCCGTCGACGTCCACCACGACGACGTCCGCCCCGTCCCGTGACAGGCGGCGGGCGGTGGCCGCGCCGATGCCGCTGCCGCCGCCGGTGACCACGGCCACCTTCCCGGCCAGCGAGCTCCTGAACTGCTCCTGCTCCAGCCCCTGTCCCTGCTCCTGCGGCTGCTTCTGCTGCTGCTCCTGCTGCTGGTCCTGCTGCTGGTCAGCCAACGCGCACCACCTGTCCGCCGGCGCCGAGCAGCGGCGGGAAGCGCCGCATCACGTCGGCGTCGTGCCCCGCCACCAGCACCTCGCCGGGCTCGCCGGTCATCTCGCGCAGCTGCTCGTAGGCGCGGTAGGTGCCGGTCAGGTCGGTGAGGTAGGTGAACGGGCGGTCCAGATCCACCTCCTCGTAGAAGTGCGCGGCGTCGGAGGCGAGCACGGCGTGGCCCGTCTCCGTCGCCACCCGCACGACGAGCTGCCCCGGCGTGTGGCCGCCGACCGGGATCACCTCGATGCCGGGCGCGACCTGGGTGGCACGTTCCACGAGCGTGGCCCGCCCCTGCGCGCGGACCTCGCGCAGGTGCGCGATCTCGTTCTCCTCGACGGTGCAGGCGAACTGCGGGCGATCGGCGTACGGGCCGGTCCAGAAGTCGAACTCCGCCTGCGCGATGACCACCTCGGAGGAGGGGAACGCGTCCAGGTTGCCCATGTGGTCGTAGTGGGCGTGCGTGATGATCACCTGGGGGGAGGCCTCGGCCCGCACGTTCAGCGCGGCCAGGGCGGCGAGCGGGTCGGCCAGCTCGACGCGCGGCAGGCGGTGCGCCTTGGTGGCGGCGTTGTAGCCGGTGTCGATCACCACGGTGTGCTGGTCGTTCCTGGCCACCCAGAGGTAGAAGTCCAGGTCGATGGGCGAGTCCGCCTCGCGGTACACGTGGTGGTTGAAGAAGGTCGCGGCGCGTGAGGTCGCGCGGGTGCCGTAGCGGATGGCCAGCACCTCATACGTGGTGCCGCTCATCGGCTCACCAGCCCGCCCGCGTTCGTGCCGAGCATGCGGCGGACGTCGCCCTCGGGCAGCCCCGCGTCCAGGAGGCCGCGCGCCCCGCGCCGGAACAGCGTGACGGGCAGCGGGTTGTTCTGCTGGCCGGAGTCCGACGACAGCACGGTCTGCTCGGTGCCGACCGCCTTGATGAAGGCCAGCAGCTCGTTCAGGTCCCTGCGGCGCTCGGGACGGCCGAAGTACATCACCAGGCAGTGCTCGATGTGCGCGCCCTGCCGGGCCCACTGCGCGGCCTGCTCGACGGAGGCTCCGACGACGAAGCAGGGATGATTGACCAGCATCCGCTGCACGCCCTCCTGCTTCGCGGCCTCGATCAGCTTGGTCGTCTCCTCGACGCCCAGGTGGCCGCAGGTCATGATCGCCTGCTCGGCCGCGATGACCGACAGGATGTCGCGCACCTCGGGCAGCACCTTGCCGTCCGGGCCGAGGATGGTGATCACGTCGTTGGGGCGCAGCTGCACGACGGAGGTGGGGAAGCCGGTGTCGTGGGTGCGGTGGTGGTCGATGTGCGCCGCCGAGGACAGGGTGGGGAACCACACCACCCGGCCGCCCATCCGCAGGGCCAGCTCGACGGCGTGCGGGTTCAGGCCGCCCACGGTCTGGTTGAGCGCGATGCCGCCGAAGACCCGTACCGACAGCTCGTCCAGCCCGGCGGGGCCGAGCGCCAGGATGTCGGTGACCATGCTGTGGTGGTGGGACTTGGCGACGATCGCCTCGAAGCCGGCGCCCTCGGCGTCCGTGGCGGCGTCCAGGAGGGTCATCCGCCTGGGGAACGGGCTCGGCCCGGGGTGCTGGTGCAGGTCCACGGCGCCAACGAGGAGCGCGTCTGCCTCCGGGTCGGGGTTGAGCCGGTCGCCGTCGAGCTCCGGGTCGAGCAGCGAGGCAGTGGGCGGGGTCATGCGGTCTCCTCGTTCGGATGTGAATCGGTCGACGCGGTCACCAGCACCTGGTGGGCGGGGTCCCAGTAGGCGGTCACGGTGCTGCCGGTCCTGATGCCGGTCATGATGTCGGGGGAAAGAACGGCGCAGCCCGTCGTGCCGTCGCCGTAGTCGAGCTCGGCGCGCTGGTGGGTGCCCTGGAAGAACACGCCGGTCACCCTCGCCGGGACGCTGTTCGCGCCGGTGGGCACGTCGGTGGGGGCGGCGGCCAGGCTCAGCCGTTCGGGGCGGACGACCAGGTCGCTCTCGGCGGGCACGCCGTCGCCGTCGCGCACGGCCCACTTGTGCCCGGCCCACTCGTACACGCCGCCGGGGCGCAGCCGGCCGGTGAAGAGGTTGGACTCGCCGAGGAAGCCGGCCACGAACCGGGTGCCGGGGTCGCGGTAGAGGTCGGCCGGGGTGCCGATGCGCTCGACGCGTCCGGCGTTGAAGACCGCGATGCGGTCCGACAGCGACATGGCCTCGTCCTGGTCGTGCGTGACGAAGACGAAGGTGAGCTTCAGCTCCTCGTGCAGGCGCTTGATCTCCTGCTGGAGGGTCTGCCTGAGCTTGCGGTCCAGTGCGCTGAGCGGCTCGTCGAGCAGCAGGACGGTGGGCGAGAAGACCACCGCCCTGGCCAGCGCGACCCGCTGCTGCTGGCCGCCCGACAGCTCGCTCGGCCGCCGCCCGCCCATGCCGGCCAGGTCGACCAGGCGCAGCGTCTCCTCCACCCGCCGGGTGATCTCCTCCTTCGGCACCTTGCGCTCACGCAGGGGGAAGGCCACGTTCTGCGCGACCGTCATGTGCGGGAAGAGCGCGTAGCTCTGGAAGACCATGCCGAACGCGCGCCGGTGCGGCGGCAGCGGCGCGATGTCGCGCCCGTTCAGCTTGATGGCCCCCGAGGTGATGTCGGTGAAGCCGGCGATCATGTTGAGCGTGGTGGTCTTGCCCGAACCGCTCGGCCCGAGCAGGGTGATGAACTCGCCCGGCGCGATGTCGATGTTCACGTGGTCCACGACGAGGGGCCCGGAGCCGTACCTCTTGCACAGATCCGTCAGCTCGATGCGTCCGTCTCCGGTGGTCATTGCCTACCTGCCTTTCCTCGGCGCGCGCCGATCACCTGCGCGAGCAGGATGGGGACGCTGACCAGCACGACCATCAGGCTCGATGCCGCCGAGATGGTGGGGTCGATCTGCACGGTCACACTGTTGAACATCTGGACGGGGAGAGTGAGCGTGCTGGGCGACTGCAGGAACAGTGCGATCACCACCTCGTCGAAGGAGGTGATGAAGGCCAGGACCGCGCCGGAGAGCACGCCCGGCAGCGCCAGCGGAAGGGTGATCTTCCTGAAGACGGACAGCGGCCCCGCGCCGAGGCTGGTGCCGGCCTTCTCCAGGGACGCGTCCATGCCCTGCAGGCGGGCTGTCACCGCGATCACCACGAACGGCAGCGCGATGGCCGTGTGCGCCAGCGCGATGCCGATCAGGGAGCCGGTCAGCGAGAGCCGCAGGAAGGCCGAGAAGACCACCAGGGCGATGAGGATGTTGGGGATGATGATCGGGGACAGCAGGAACCCGGTCGCCACGCCACGCGTCCTGGTGCCCAGCATGCCCAGACCCAGTGCCGCGGCGGTGCCGAGGGTGGTGGCCAGCAGGGTCGTCAGCAGCCCGACCTGCAGGGAGTTCAGGATGGCCGTGCTCCACTCGGGCGAGGTGAACAGCCGCTCGTACCACTGGAGCGACCAGCCCTCGGGCGGGAACTTGAACGTCTGCGACGAGGAGAAGCTCATCGGGATGACGACGAGCGTCGGCACCGTCAGGAACAGGCCCACGATCACGGACACGATCTTCAGCCAGGGACGCGCGTTCATCTGTCACCTCCTGCGGCCACGGCGTGCGCGGCGACCGCCGTGCCCGCGCCCGCCAGTCGCCTGCTGGCGCCCAGCGCGATCAACGTCACGACCAGGATGAGGACGCCCATCGCGCCCGCGCCGCCGAAGTCGAGCAGGTCCCTGGTGCGGACGCTGATGATCTGGGCGATGAGCGCGCTCTGCGGGGAGCCGAGCAGCGCCGGCGTGACGTAGAAGCCGAGGGCCAGCACGAAGACCAGCGACGCGCCCGACACCACGCCGGGGAGCGACAGCGGCAGGTACACCTTGCGGAAGGTCGACATGCGGCTGGCTCCCAGGCTCTGCCCGGCGAGCAGCAGGCGACGGTCGATCTGCTGCATGACGCTGAACATCGGCAGCACCATGAAGGGCAGGAGCACCTGGGTCATCGACAGGGCCACGCCCGTCGCGGTGCCGAGCAGCGTGACGCCGCTCAGCCCGACCAGGCCGAGGATGCCCTGCACCACGCCGCCGTCCTGGATCAGGACCATCCACGCGAAGTTGCGCGCCATCATGCTCGTCCAGAAGGGCACCAGCACGACCGTCACCATCACCGCCCGCGTGGTGGGACCGGCCAGCGTCATCATGTAGGCGTACGGGTAGCCGAGCAGCAGGCCCACCAGCGTGACGATCAGGGCGACGAGCAGCGTACGGCCCAGCACGCGCAGCGTGTAGCCGTCGGTGAAGAGCGAGAGGTAGTTGCCCAGGCCCGGTTCGGGGTCGGTGAAGCTGCCGATGATGATGTCGAGCAGCGGCAGCACGAAGAACAGGACCAGGGCGACGAGGGCGGGCAGCAGGAGCAGCAGCGCTGCGGCCCGCCGCCGCCGGGCCGCTGGGTGGCGGCCGGCCGGCGGCGCGGGGGCGGCGGTCGGCGGAGACGCGGTAGAGGCCGGCATCGTGGTTACCTAGCTGACCTTCCAGCTCGTCCAGCGCTTCGTGACCATGTCGGTGTTCTCGATCCACCAGGGCTTGTCCTGCTCGAGCAGGGTGCCGCGGTCGGGCAGGAACGCGTTGAAGTTCTTCTGCACGTCGCTGTAGCCGATGCTGGTGATGTCCACGTCGGTGCGCGCGGGCGCCGTCCCGGTCAGCTTGGCGTACGCCGTGGCCTGCGCCGGTTCGGTGATGAAGGCGAGCGCCTGCTGGGCCAGCGCCTTGTTGGCGGTGCCCTTGGGGATCACCAGGGCGCCGATGTCGACGGTGGTGAAGTCCCAGACGGCCTTGAGGTTGGCGCCGCTCTGGGCGGTCACGATGCTGCGGGCGGTCACGGTGAGGACCATCGAGCCCTGCTTGTCCACCATCATCTGCTGGATCGCGCCGTAGCTGGGGGCGAAGACCAGGGACGACTTGATGGTGTCGAGCTTGCGCAGCGCCCGCTCCAGGTCCAGCGGGTACACCTTGTCAGGCGCCACGCCGTCGGCCACCAGGGCGGCTTCGAGCAGGCCGCTCTTGGGATAGTCGTGCACGATGCGCTTGCCGGGGAAGCGTTCGACGTCGAAGAAGTCCGCGATCTTGCTGGGGGCTTCGCCCTTGAACATGTCGGCGTTGTAGCTGAACACGTTGGCGTAGCGGTAGGTCGGTACGAAGCAGTCGTGGGTGGTCCCGGGCGGGAACTTGCTCCGGTCGAGCTTCGGGTCGTCAAGCTTCTCGTAGAGCTCCCCGCAGTAGGCACCGGCGTAGATCCAGCTCATGTTGGCCAGGTCCCAGCTGGTGTTGCCTGACGCGACCATGGCCTTGACCTGGGCGGCGTCCGCGGGGCTCACGTTGACGAACTTGGTGCCGGTCTTGGCCGTGAAGGGCTCCTGCAGAGCCTTCTTCTCGTCCTCCTGGAACTGGCCTCCCGTGCTGGCCCAGGTCAGAGTGTTGGCGTTCGCGTCGGTCGAGGAGTTCGAGCCGCACGCCGCCGTGGCGGCCAGCAGCGCACCGGTGGCCATCAGGGCCAGAAGTTGGTTGTGCCTCATGTCGTTGCCTTTCTTGAGTGGAGAGCCGTCACGGCCAGGGGGACGTCACGGCTCCGGGTCCACCCCCGTCACTCGTCCGCGGCCGGCGCGCACCGGACCACGGCTGCGGGAGAGCGGTCGGTCACTCTCCCGCGCGCTCGAGTGAAGCGCTCAGTGCCTGGTGGATGGCCTGCGCGCCCTCACGCAGCGTCATCACCACATCGCTGTCGTCCTCTTCCGGTACGAGCTGGGTCACGCCGACCACTGCCAGCGCGGCCACGACACGGTCGGCGGCGTCCCGGATGGGCACCGCCACCGCTCGCACTCCCTCGTTGGCGCTCGATCGGATGGCGACGCCGGTCCTGCGTACCTCTTCAAGCCCGTCGGATTCCTGCCCGGCTTCCGCCGCCTCATGACGGAAGCGGTAGAAGGACTGGTCCTGGAAGGCGCGGAAGATACAGTCCTGGGCCGTCCCCGCCCGCAGAACGCTTCCTGTCCTTATCGAGACGTGAGCCGTCCGGCTGCTGTCCTCGTGCACCTGGGCCACCACCGCCTGCCGGCCGTTCCAGATCGTGAGGACGACCGTGTGCCGGACCCGCAGGCTGATCTCCTCCATGACCGGGCGAGCCAGGTTGACCACGCCCAGCCGGGACAGGGCCATGGTGCCCATCTCGGCGAGCAGCGGCCCGAACTCGTAGCGGTTGCGGTCACGGCGCTGGAGCAGGCCGTGGTTCTCCATCGAAGCCAGGTAGCGGTGCGCCGTGGACTTCCCCACGCTCAGCTCCTGGGCGGCGGACACCAGATCGATGGTCCCGGCCTCGCCGAGCAGCCGCAGCAGCTGGACCACTCGGGCGACGACCTGGAGGTCACCGCTGGGGATGTCGGGGATTGTCACGTGCGGCCCTCCCGCGTTCGACCCGGATCAACTTGTGTCCCGCAATGCGGTTCTTCGGTTCGCTCATCCGGTACGTCGGACTGTAGAACACGCCCCACCGGGGCCGTCAAGGTTTCTGCGACATTTCGACTTCAAGAAAAGTAGGTGTTCAAACAGGACTCTTGACGCAGAGCATCCAAAAGCCTACCGTCGCCCCTATCCCGCTTACTAGAACTCTCATCCCTCATAGAGGGACAGGAGGATCCATGCGCATGCTCCAACGCCTCCGCGAAAGCAACCGGTGCCTGATCGGGACCTGGGTCAAGATCCCCGCGCTGGAAACCGTCGAGCTGCTGGCCCGCGCGGGCTTCGATTTCGTGGTCGCCGACATGGAGCACAGCCCCATGACCCTGGAGTCCACCTACCGCGCGGTCGTCGTCGCCCAAGGGCTCGGCATGCACGCCCTGGTACGCGTGCCCGATGCCGGCGGCAGCCACCTGCAGCGCGTCCTCGACACCGGCGCCGACGGCATCCTCGTCCCGCACGTGACCGGCCCGGACGACGCCGGGCGCGCGATGAACGGCATGCTCTTCCCCCCGCGTGGCGGGCGCGGCCTCGGCACCACCTCCCGCGCCGGCGCCTGGGGGCTCGACTCCACCGCTGACTACGTCCGGCGAGGCGACGAGGAGACCCTGCGCATCCCGCAGCTCGAAGACCTCTCCGCGCTCGAACAGGCCACGGAGATCCTCGACACGCCAGGGCTCAACGCCGCCTTCCTCGGCATGGGCGACCTGACGATGTCCACCGGCCTGGCCGCCGACGACCCGCTCCTCCAGCGGCACACCGGCGAGCTCCTGGAAGCCGCCCGCGCCCGGAACGTGCCGCTCGGCACCGCCTGCCGGGACGCCGCGGCCGCGCGCCAGGCGGCCGAGCGCGGCTTCTCCTTCGTCATGATCGGCAACGACGCGGGCATCTTCGGCACCGCCGCCGCCGCGATCCGCCGCGACGCCGCCGTCTCCCACCCCTAGAAAGGACCCCACCATGCCCTACGATCCGAGCGACGCGCGCTCAGCCCTGCCCACCGCGACGGCGACGCGGAAACCGGCCGGCGTCTACTCGCCCGCGAGCCACGTGAAGTTCTACGAGCTGCCCCCCACCACCACCGACGGGGACACCCGCACCTGGTACGGCCGCAGCCAGCACCTGGTGATCGGCTACACCGACCTGGTCACCCCCACCGGGTTCACGGTGCCCGAGACCTCCGACGAGTGCGCCGTACTGATCCCCGAGGCGGACGCGTCCGCGACGATCACCATCGACGGGACGGCCACAAAGGTCGGCGGGCAGACGCTCACGTTCATCCCGCCGGGCGCCGCCGACGTCCGGCTCGACGGCGGCGGCCGGGTCATCACCATCTTCACCGCCCGCTCCGGAGCCGCCCCGGCCGAGGCCGCCAACGCCGCCGCCTACGACGAGCCGCACCCCGGCGTCGCCCCGCTGATCTCGTGGCCCGACCCGGTCGGCGGGTTCCGGCTGCGCACCTACGACCTCGACGTGCCCGGCCTGACCGAGCCCGCCTTCCGCATCTTCCGGTGCAGCTCGTTCATGGTGAACTTCACCCATCCCCGCACCGGCCCGCGCGATCCCGCCCGGATGTCCCCGCACTCGCACGACGACTTCGAGCAGTGCTCGCTCGTCATCGACGGCGCGTTCACCCACCACCTGCGCTGGCCGTGGACCACCGACCTGAGCCAGTGGCGCGACGACGAGCACGAGCACTGCGACAGCCCGTCGCTGACGATCATCCCGCCCCCCGCCGAGCACACCAGCCAGGCGACGGCCGCCGGCGTCAACCACCTGATCGACATCTTCTCCCCGCCCCGCACCGACTTCTCCCTCATGGACGGCTGGGTGCTGAACGCCGCGGACTACCCGATGCCCGAGGCCGCCTCATGAGCCGGATCCCCCCGATCGGCCCCGACGACCTCGACGCCCGGCAGTGGAGCATCTACGACGCGCTGGTCAACGGCCGCCGCGCCACCCAGACCAGGGCCTTCCCCATCGTGGACGAGAGCGGCGCCCTCACGGGACCGTGCAACGCCTGGCTGCTCAACCCCGCGATCGGCAGCGCCTTCGAGCAGCTCGGCGCGGCCGTCCGGTTCGAGATCTCACTCAGCGCCCGCAGCCGCGAGCTCATCATCCTCAGCGTCGCTCAGCACCGCGACAGCCCGTACGAGCTGTACGCCCACCGGCTCGCCGGTCCCGCCGCCGGACTGTCCCAGCAGGAGGTCGACGCGCTGTGCGACGGCACGGACCCCGGCTTCACGGACGAACGGGAACGCGCCGTGCACAAGACCGCCCGCATCCTGCTGCGCACCGGAGGGCTCGACGACGACGCCTACGAGCGCGCCGTCACCGCCCTCGGCACCGACGGGCTCTTCGAGGTCACGGTGATCGTCGGCTGGTATCAGCACATCGCCACGCAACTGGCCGTCTTCGACGTCCGGCCACCGGTCCAGCCCTGAAAGGGGGCCAGCTCGTGCCCGGAGGAACCAATGTGGCGATCATCGGCGGGGGCTTCGGCGGCATCGCCGCCGCCGTCAAGCTCCAACAGGCCGGGATCACCGACTTCACCATCTTCGAGCAGTCACCGGCCCCCGGCGGAACCTGGTGGGACAACCGGTACCCGGGCTGCGAGGTGGACATCCCCTCGCACGCCTACTCCTTCTCCTTCATGCCCTACGACTGGCCGCGCACCCACGCGACCCAGCCGGAGCTGCAGGTCTACGCCGAGGCGGTGGTGGACCGCTTCTCGCTGCGGCCCCGCTTCCGGTTCGGCGTCCGGGTCGAGTCGGTCGTCTGGGACGACGACGCCGGGCACTACCTGGTGACCACCGACGACGGCGAGCAGCGGCCGTACCGCTTCGTGATCAGCGCCGTCGGGCTGCTGAACGTGCCCCGCTACCCGTCGTGGCCGGGCCTGGACGAGTTCGGCGGCGTGTCGTTCCACACCTCCCGCTGGGACGCGGAAACGGATCTGACCGGCAAGCGGGTCGCCGTCGTCGGCACCGGATCCACCGCGGTGCAGATCGTGCCCGCCATCGCCCCGCTGGTCGAGCGGCTGGAGGTCTTCCAGCGCGAGCCCGGCTGGGTGGAGCCCAAGGGCGAGCGGACCTTCACCCCGGCCGAACGGGTCCGCTTCCAGCGGCTGCCCGCGCTGCGCCGGCTCTACCGGCTCAAGCTCTTCCGCGACTCGATGCGGCGCTTCAAGGCCTACGACACGGGCGGGCGCGAGCAGCGCAGGATGCGTGAGCTGTGCCTGCGCTACATCGACTCGGCCATCGACGATCCGGCCGTGCGCGCCGCGGTCACCCCCTCCTACCCGTGGGGATGCAAGCGGCCGATCTTCGCGAGCGGCTTCTACCCGGCGCTCAACCGGCCCAACGTCGACCTCGTGCCGCACGCGGTCACCAAGGTCACCGAGAAGGGCGTGATCGACGACCAGGGCACCGAGCACCCGATCGACGTGCTCATCCTGAGCACCGGCTTCCAGCCCACCAGGTTCCTGTCCGGGTTCGCCGTGACGGGCCGGCGGGGCAAGGAGATCCAGGAGTTCTGGGGCGAACGCCCCCGCGCCTTCCTCGGCGTGACCGTGCCCGGCTTCCCCAACTTCTTCATCATGTACGGCCCCAACACCAACGGCGGCTTCTCCATCATCGCCCAGCTCGAACGCCAGGCCGAGGTGGCCGTACGGGCCATCCGCCGGGTCCACAGGAGCGGCGCCAAGCTGGTGGACACCGACGAGCGGGCGTTGGACCGGCACGTGAGCTGGGTGGACCGCCAGCTCGCCAAGCACGCCTCGGCCATGGACGCAGGCTGCAACAACTACTACCACTCGTCCTCGGGCGCGAACGTCACCCAGTGGCCCCGCACCCACCTCGTCTACTACCTGCTGTGCCGCACGCTGCCCAGGCGCGGCCTGGTCTACCAGGGATGGCGGGCATCACCGGAGAGGAAGTCATGACCAGCAGATTCGAGGGCGCGGTCGCCGTCGTCACCGGAGCCGCCTCCGGCATCGGCGCGGCCACCGCGAGCCTGCTGTCGCGCCAGGGCGCGTCGGTCGTCGTGGTGGACGTCGAGCTGGAAGGCGCCCGGCGGGTCGCCGACGGGCTGGCCGGTCCCGCGCTCGCCGTACGCGCCGACGTGTCCGACCCCGACGACACCGACGCCTACGTGGCCGCCGCCGTCGAGCGGTTCGGCCGGGTGGACCTGCACCACCTCAACGCCGGCATCGTCGGCACCTTCGACCGGCTGCCCGAGATCAGCGTCGAGGACTTCGACCGGGTCGTGGCGGTCAACCTGCGCGGCGCCTTCCTCGGCGTCCGCGCCGCCTTCCGCCAGTACGCCGCACAGGGCGCCGGCGGGGCCATCGTGCTGACCGCGTCGATCGCCAGCCTGCGCGGCAGCCACGACCTGCTGCCGTACGAGTCCTCCAAGCACGGCGTGCTCGGCGTCATGCGCGGAGCCGCGATGTACGGCGGCCCGCAGGGCGTGCGGGTCAACGCCGTCGCGCCGGGGCTCGTCCCCACCGGCCTGTTCGCGGGCTCGGCCGGCAGCCCCGGCGCGGGCGACGACCTCAGGCGACGGGGCACGACCGTCCCGCAGCGGCGCACCGGCACCTCCGAGGAGGTCGCCGCGGCGGTGGCCTTCCTGCTCAGCTCCGACGCCTCCTACGTCAACGGCGAGGTGCTGTCGGTGGACGGCGGCTCCGCCTGGGTCAACACCGTCCGCCCCGGCGGCGGCGCCGGAGCGTGGGATCCCACCGCCGTGGACGAGGCGGCCCGCGTCATCACCCCGAAGGGAGCCGGTGCGTGAGCGATCACCACGAGAAGGGACGGCGCATGAGCGTCGGATTCGTCGGCCTGGGGAACATGGGCGGCCGCATCGCCCGCCGCCTGACCGACGCCGGGCACCCCGTACTCGGCTACGACCCCGCGCCCGGCAGCGCGGAGCGCGCGGGCGCGAGCCCGGCACGCGACCTCGCGGAGATCGCGGGCGCCGCCGACCAGATCCTGCTCTCGCTGCCCGACAGCCGGGCCGTGGAAGCGGTCGTGCTCGGCGAGGGCGGCCTCCTGGAGCACGCCCGAGCCGGCCAGACCATCGTCGACCTGAGCACCACCTCCCCCGGCTCCACCCGGCGCATCGCCGCGCTCGTGGCCGCCAAGGACGCCCGCTATCTCGACGCCGGTGTCTCCGGCGGCGCCGCCGCGGCCGAGCGGGGCACGCTCACGCTGATGACCGGCGGCGACCAGGAGGCGCTGGACCGGATCCGGCCCCTGCTGGAGACGTTCGCGCAGAAGATCTTCCACCTGGGCGGGCCGGGCACGGGCCACTCGGCCAAGCTGCTCAACAACTTCCTCAACGCGGTCAGCCTGGCCGCCACCAGCGAGGTCATGGTCGCGGGCCGCAAGGCGGGGCTCGACCCGCGCACCCTCCTGGACGTGCTCAACGCCTCCAGCGGCGCCAACTGGGCCACGGCCAACCGCTTCCCGCACATCGTCGAGGGCGACTACCTGGAGGGCGGCCTGACCTCCACCCTGATGACCAAGGATCTCGTCCTGTACGTGGACCACCTGCACGACCTCGGCGTCCCCACCCTGAACGCGGCCGGCCCGCTGGCCGCCTTCGGTCTGGCCGCCAACCTCGGCTACGCCGACCAGATCAGCAACCGCGTGGTCGACGCCATCGGCGACGTCTCCGGCGGAGTACGCGTACACGGAGGAACGTCATGAGAATCGTCCACGGACGCGCCGCCGGAGAGGTGTCCGTCGTCAAGTCCGCCACGTTCGTCGGCACCGTGTGGGCCGACCCGGTGCTGCCCACCACCGACGGCACCACGATCAACCTCGTCACCTTCACCCCGGGAGCCAGGACCAACTGGCACGAGCACGCGGACGGCCAGATCCTCCAGGTGCTGGCCGGGCAGGGCTGGGTCTGCGCCGAGGGCGGCCCAGCGGTCAAGCTGCTGCCCGGCGACACGGTCTGGGTGCCGCCCGGCGAGCGGCACTGGCACGGCGCGACCGACACCACCCTGATGACGCACACCGCCATCTCCCTCGGCCCCACCCACTGGTACGACGAGGTCAGCCCCGCCGACTACACCGCTGCCCACGATGAGGAGAACCGATGAGCGACCGTTTCGAAGCCGGCCTGGCGATGCGCAAGGAGGTGCTCGGCGAGGCGCACGTCGAGCGCTCGCTCGCCGCGGTGACCGACTTCAGCCGGCCCGTGCAGGAGCTGGTCACCGAGTACTGCTGGGGCGCGGTCTGGACGAGGGAGGGCCTGGACCGGCGTACCCGCAGCCTGCTCAACCTGGTCATGCTCACCGCGCTGAACCGTGGGCACGAGCTGGCGGTGCACGTACGCGGTGCGATCACCAACGGCGTCACGGAGGCGGAGATCCAGGAGGCACTGCTGCAGACGGCCGTCTACGTCGGCGCGCCGGCCGCCCTGGAGTCGTTCCGCATCGCCGAGCGCACCCTCGGCGAGCTGCGCGAAGAAGGGGTGAAGAGCCCCTGAACGCCACCCCGCTCCGCCCCGGCGACGACGACCGTCCCCTGAACGGCACCCCGCTCCGGCCCGGGGCCACGATCGGCTTCGTCGGATTGGGCAACATGGGGCTGCCCATGGTCCGCCGGCTCATCGCGGCCGGCTACCGCGTCAACGGCTACGACCGGGCCGAGGCCGCGTCCGAGGCCCTGGTCGCGGCGGGCGGCACCGCCGTGCCCGCCGCCTCCGCCACCGCCCGCGACGCCGAGGCCGTGGTGCTCATGCTGCCCGACTCCGCCGCGGTGGAGGCCGTCATGGACGGCGACGGACTCCTTCAGGCGGCCGCGTCCGGAACCGTCGTCATCGACATGGGCTCGTCCCGTCCTCTGAACACCCGGGCCCTGGCGGCGCGGGCGGCCCTGAGGGGCGTCCGGCTGGTGGACGCGCCCGTCTCCGGCGGCGTCAAGGGCGCCGGGAACGGCACGCTCACCGTCATGGCCGGAGGCGAGCCGGCCGACGTCGACCGGGTGCGCCCGCTGCTGGAGGCCGTCGGCCGGCGTGTGCTGCACCTCGGGCCCGCCGGCGCCGGGCACGTGCTGAAGGCGCTGAACAACCTCATGTCGGCCACCCACCTGCTCCTCACCAGCGAGGCCATGCTCGCCGGGCAGCGCTTCGGCCTGGACCCGGCGACCATGCTGGAAGCCGTCAACGGCTCCAGCGGGCGCAGCGGCTCCACCGAGCGCAAGTGGCCGGACCACATCCTGCCGGAGACCTTCGACTCGGGCTTCGGCCTGCGCCTGATGCTCAAGGACATGCGCATCGGGGTCGAACTGGCCGAGGCCACCGGCGTCACCCCGAGACTCGGCCGGGCGGCGACCGAGCTGTGGTCCGACGCCGCCGACCACCTACCCCCCACCGCCGACCACACCGAGATCGTCAACCGCCTGCGCCAACTCCTCGACGAGGGTTGACCACCCGCTACGCGCACGGGCTCCAGCCGCCGCTCAGCGCAGTTCCTCGATCAGCCCCTGCAGCCCTTCGGCGCCGTGGCCGCGTGCGACGCGCTGGTCGATGATCGCCTTCAGGGGCAGGAGCAGGTCGGGCTTGACGCCCTGCTCCTCGAAGGCACGCACCAGGCCGGCCGCGCCGACCCGGTTGATCTCCAGGTTCGACACGTCGGTGCTGTAGTCGCCCGCCTCGATCTGCTCGGCCAACTGAGGCATGGTGCTCGCCATCGCGTTCAGCCACGGAACCAGCAGCGTGCTGGTGAACTCGACCACCGGCACCTTCTCCGAGGCCACCAGCGCCACGGCCTCCAGGACTCCGGCGAACTGGCCGTACATGCCGGTCAGCATGGCCAGGTCCAGCAGCGGGGCCAGGCCCGGGTCGGCGCCCACGAAGCGCGGCTCGGCCATGATCCCCAGCGTGTCCCGATGCCCGTCGAAGGCGGCCTGCGAGCCGCTGTAGAGGATCAGCGCGCCGGGGTTGCCGATCATCTGGGGGACGGCCATGACGCCGCCGTCCAGGTAGTCGCCACCCCGCCCGGCCACCAGCCGAGCCGTCTCACGGGCTTCCGAGGGGCGGCCGTTGGTGAGGTTCACCAGGACGCGGCCGTCCAGCGGGACGTCCGTCAGCAACGCGTGCACCGCCACGTAGTCCAGCACGCACACGATCACCAGCGGGCTCGCCGCCACCGCCTCGGCCACCGTCGCCGCCCGTGTCGCGCCCCTGGCGACCAGGTCGTCGCCCTTGCCCGCCGAGCGGTTCCACACGGTGACCTGGTGGCCCGCGTCCAGGAGGGAGCCGGCCAGCGCCTGCCCCATGAGACCGAGGCCCAGGATCGAAATAGAGTTCGACATTTCCGCATTTCCTTCTACGAGGTGTTGGACTGACACCACGATGCGGAACGACGGTTATGGTGCGGTTCGGAGATGGTTATGGGGGGGCGGATGAGGTTCGGGGTGCTGGGGCCCCTGGCCGTGTGGACGGCGGCCGGGGAGCCGGTCCAGGTGCCCGAGGTCAAGGTCCGCGCGCTCCTGGCCGACCTGCTCGTGCACCGGGGCGTGCCCGTGTCCACCGACCGGCTGATCGAGGACCTGTGGGGCGACCGTCCGCCCGGCAACGCGCCCGCCGCACTCCGCGTCAAGGCCTCCCAGCTGCGCAAGGCGCTGGCCGACCGCGACGTGGTGACCTTCCAGCCGCCGGGCTACCTGCTCCGGGTGGCCGCCGAGGAGGTGGACGCGGGCCTGTTCCAGGCCCTGCTCGGCCGCGCCGGGCACACGACCGACCTCACCGTACGACGTGCGCTGCTGACCCGGGCCCTGGAGCTGTGGCGAGGAGAGGCGTACGGCGAGTTCGCCGACGAGGAGTTCACCAGGACCGCCATCGCCAGGCTGGACGAGCAGCGGCTGGTGGCGATGGAGTCTCTCGCCGAGACCCGCCTCGGCCTCGGCGAGCACGACCTGCTGGCGGCGGAGCTGACCGACCTGGTGCGACGGCACCCGCTGCGCGAACGCCTGCACGCCGTACACCTGCGCTCCCTCTACCGCGCCGGCCGTCAAAGCGAGGCCCTCACCCGTTACGCCGCCCTACGCGCCCGACTGGCCGACGACCTGGGCATCGATCCCGGTCCGGAGCTGGCAGCGGTACACCAGGCGATCCTGCGCCAATCGCCCGACCTCCACACCCCTGCCCTCCCCCGCACCGAGCTTCCCACCCTGCCCACCGGCCCTCGCACCAACCTCCCCGCGACACTCACCGCCCTGGTCGGCAGACGGGAAGCGGTGGCAGAGGTCCGCTCCCTCCTGACCACCACCACCAGGCTGATCACCCTCACCGGCCCCGGCGGCGTCGGCAAGACCCGCCTGGCCCTGGAAGTCGCCAACCACCCCGAACCCACCCCCACCGGGCACGTGGGGGTGGCAGATCCCCTCTCACCCCCGGCCCAGCACCCTGCCCGAGAGACCGCTGGCATGGGGTTCGGGGGCGGGGTGTGGCTGGTGGAGTTGGGGGCGGTGCCCGTACAGGGGCGAGGGGGTGTGGCGGACGCGGTGGCGAAGGTCCTGGGGGTGCGGGACGACATGCCCGGCTCCTTGACCGACCGGCTGGCCACGGCGTTGCGGGGCGGGCGGACGCTGCTGGTGCTGGACAACTGCGAGCACGTGGTGGACGAGGTCGCCGAGCTGGCGGGGGCGTTGCTGCGGGCGGCGCCGGGGCTGCGGGTGCTGGCGACGAGTCAGGAGCCGCTGCGGGTCGCGGGCGAGACGGTGTGGAGCGTGCCGCCGCTGACGCGTGAGGCCGCCGCCGAGCTGTTCCGCGCGCGGGCGGGCGTCCGGCTGGACGACGACGCCGCGGTGGCGGAGATCTGCGAGCGGCTGGACGGGATCCCGCTCGCGCTGGAGCTGGCCGCCACCCGGATGCGGGCGCTGACCCCGCGCCAGCTGGCCGACCGGCTCGACGATCGGTTCCGGGTGCTCGCCTCGGGCCGGCGAGGCGCGCCCGCCAGGCAGCAGACGTTGCGCGCGATGATCGCCTGGAGCTGGGAGCTGCTCACCGACGCCGAACGCCTGGTGCTGCGCCGCCTGGCCGTGCACACGGGCGGGTGGACCCTGGAGGCGGCCGAGGCCGTCTGCGCGGACTCGGACCTGGACGTCGTGGACGTGCTGACGCGCCTGGTGGACCGATCCCTGGTGGTGGCCGAGCCGGCACAGCCGCTCGACGGCCCGTCGGAGGTGGCCCGATCAACGCACTCCGTCCACCGCCCGTCGGAGGTGGGTGGGCGGCGTTATCGGCTGCTGGAGTCGGTGGCCGCTTACTGCCGGGAGCGTTCGGCCGAGGCCGGGGAGCTGGACGTGGTGCTGCTCCGGCATACCCGCCACTACGCCGACCTGGCCGAGCGCGCCGAGCCGCACCTGCGCGGGCGCGAGCAGCGCCGCCTGCTCGCCGTCCTCGACGCCGAGAGTGACAACATCCGCGCCGCGATCGAGGCTTCGGTACGTCTCGGCGCGGCGGAAGAGGCCGTCCGGCTGGTGAACGCGACCGCCTGGTACTGGGTGCTGCGCGGCAGGCTGGGCGAGGGCCGTCGGGCGCTGGAGTCGGTGGTGGCCATCTCCGGCGACGCCCAGGCCCGGATCTGGCTGACCGGCCTGTCCCTCCTCGCCGGAGACCCCCGGCAACCCGGCACGACGCAGCCCGTCACCGAGGACAGGACATCGGGTCAGGGTGAGTTGCGGTGGTTCGATACCGGGTTGTTCGAGGCTGTCGAGGATCCGCTTGCGCGGGCCAGGGCGCGGTGGTTCGCGGGGTTCACGTTGTTCGGGTTCGACGACCTGTCGGCGAGTGTGCGGCTCATCGACCAGGCGCTGGGTGAGTTCCAGGCGCTGGGCGACACCTGGGGCACCGCCGCGGCGCTGAACGTACGGGCCAGATGGGCGGCGATGCGCGGCGACGTGGCGGCGCTGCGGGAGGACGGCGAGCGGGGGCTGGTGCTGTTCCGCGAGGCGGGCGACCGGTGGGGTGAGATGCGGGCCGTGGAGAACCTCAGCACGCACGCCGAGATCACCGGCGACTACGAGCGCGCCGCCGAGTTGCGACGCGAGGGACTGCGCAGGGCCGAGGAGCTGGGGCTGTGGAGCGCGGTGTCGGACGCGCTGTCCCGGCTGGGCCGGATCGCCCTGCTGACCGGCGACCACGCGCTGGCGGAGGACTACCACGAGCGGGCCAGGGTGCTGGCCGTGTCGCAGTCGAACCGGCCGGCCGAGGAGTTCGCCGAGGTGGGGCTGGCGCTGGTGGCCAGGAGGCAGGGGCGGCTGGATGAGGCGGAGCGCCGGCTGCGCTCCCAGCTGGGGTGGGTGCGCGAGGTGTCGGGCGATCCGGGGGCGGCGCTGATCCTGGCGGAGCTGGGTTTCGTCGCCGAGCGGCGCGGCGACGCGGCGGGCGCGCTCGGCCTCCACCAGCAGAGCCTGGCGGCTGCCCGCAAGGTCGGTGACCCGCGCGCGGTGGCGCTGGCGTTCGAGGGGCTCGCGGGGGCTCGGGCGCTGGAGGGACGGCACGAGGAGGCGGCGCGACTGCTGGGCGGGGCCGCCGCGCTCAGGGAGTCGGTGGGAGCGCCCCTGCCTCCCGCCGAACGCGGCGACGTCGACCGCATCACCGAGGCTGTACGCCAGGCCCTCGGCGACGAGGCGCTCACCGCCGCGCTGACGGCCGCCGCCCAACCCAACGAAACCTTCTGAATCGGACCGAGGGCTGCCCGGAAGGCTGGAGGTGCGGGTAGGGCGCGTCACTCAGCCGAGTGCGCCGGTTCCCGGACCAAGGGCTCTTCGGACGGCTGGAGCGCGGATGGGGGGACGTGGCGGAGGGTGGTCACGGCGAGGGCCGCCGCCGCCATCAGCACCACGGCGCTCACCGCCGCGGTGACGGCCAGGCCGTCGGTGAAGGCCGCGCGGGCGGCGGCGAGCAGCGCGTCCGCCACCTCGGCCGGCCGGCCGCCGGCCACCGCCACCGCACCGCCGAGGGTGTCCGTGGCGACCTCCGCCGCCTGCGCGGGAACGCCTTCCGGTACGTCGAGCACGCTGCGGTAGACGGCGGCGGCGATGCTGCCGAAGACGGCCAGCCCGACCGCGCCGCCGAACTCCTGGACCGTCTCCGACAGGGCCGCCGCCGAGCCCGACCGTTCGGGCGGCGCGGAGCCGATCACCATGTCGGTGCCCAGGACCAGCATCGGAGCCGCCCCCAGGAAGAACACGAACTGCCCGGCGACCAGCAGCCAGAGCCCGGCTTCCGGCCCGGCGGCGGAGAGGGCGGTGAGCAGCAGGATGCCGGCGGCCGAGAGCACCAGGCCGGTGGCCGCGACCAGGCCGGGCCGGAGCCGCCGGGCCAGCATCGGCGCGAAGACGAACCCGGCGATGACCGCCAGGGTCGGCGGCAGGCTCCACAGCCCTGCCTCCAGCGGTGACAGGCCGAGCACGAGCTGCATGTACTGCGCGGCCAGCAGACCGATGCCCGGCCCGGTCAGGATGACCAGCATGAGCGTGCCCAGTGATCCGCTGAAGCGCCGCTCGGCGAAGAGCTTCAGGTCGAGAAGAGGGCCGGGGATCGTCCGCTGTCGCCGTACGAACACCAGGGCGAGGACGAGGCCGGAGAGCAGCGCGGCGAGCGCGGCCACGCCGGGGCCTTCGGCGGCGAGCTCCTTGAGACCGTAGATGACCGCGAGGGCGGCCACGATCGACAGGCCGACGCTGGCCAGGTCGAGGCGGTCGACGGCGGGCGCCCGGTATTCGGGCAGCAGCAACGGCCCGGCGACCAGCAGCACGACCATCACCGGCACGCCGAGCAGGAACACCGACCCCCACCAGAAGTGCTCCAGCAGCAGGCCGCCCACCAGCGGCCCGATCACCATGCCGCCGGTGAAGCCGACCATCCACACGCTGATCGCGGTGGTGCGCTGGGCGGGGTCGTGGAACATGTTGCGGATCAAGGACAGCGTCGACGGCATCAAGGTGGCCCCGGCCACGCCCAGCAGTGCCCGTGCCGCGATCAGCACCTCGGCGCTGGGCGCGAAGGCGGCCAGCGCCGAGGCGACGGCGAACGCGGCCGCGCCGATCAGCAGCAGGCGCCTGCGGCCGATCCGATCGCCCACCGTGCCCATCGTGATCAGAAAGCCGGCGATGAGGAACCCGTAGATATCGTTGATCCACAACAGCTGCGCCCCGGTCGGCCGGAGGTCCGCGCTCAGCGCGGGCACCGCCAGGTGCAGCACGGTCACGTCTATGGACAGCAGCAAGGTCGGCAGGATGAGGACGGCCAGGCCGATCCACTCCCGCTTGCCCGCACGTTTCATGTTCATGCATGGAAGGCTAGGAGCTCAAGCAAACTTGAGGTCAACTGATCGAAGTGGTGTTTACGGGCCGGATAAACCCAAGATTCAGCACTTTCGGTGATTGTCGCGGTGAATGCGGGCAGTGGCTGGGTTGGACGGTCGCCGTAGGGCAGGGTAAGGAACATGCCGATGAGGACAGAGCTCGACCGCCTCGCGGGCGGGGCGCATCATGATCCGCACTCCGTGCTGGGAGCGCACCCCGTCGCGGGCGGGGTCACTTTCCGCGCGCTGCGCCCGCTCGCCGAACGTGTCCAAGTGGTGCTGGAGGACGGCACCACGCATGACATGAGACACCAGGCGCATGGGGTGTTCGAGACCACTGTGCCGGGACTGGACAAGGTCCCCGGCTACACCCTGAGCGTTCAGTACGCCGGGGGTGAGCCGCATGAGACGAGCGACCCCTACCGCCACTGGCCCACGCTGGGCGAGGTGGACCTGCACCTGATCGGCGAGGGCCGGCACGAGCGGCTGTGGGAGGTGCTCGGCGCGCGGGTGATGGAGCACCAGGACGCGGCCGGCACGGCGTTCGCCGTCTGGGCGCCGAACGCCCGTGGCATCAGGGTCGTCGGCGACTTCAACCACTGGGACGGCACCGCCTACCCGATGCGCTCGCTGGGTCGTTCGGGGGTCTGGGAGTTGTTCGTCCCGGGCATCGGGGCGGGTGAGCGGTACAAGTACCAGGTGCTGGGCGCCGACGGCGTGTGGCGGGACAAGGCCGACCCGATGGCCAGGCGGACCGAGGTGCCGCCGCAGACGGCGTCGGTGGTGGAGCAGTCCCATTACGTCTGGCAGGACGCGGAGTGGATGGCCGAGCGCGGCGACAGGCAGGCGCAGCGCAGCCCCACCAGCATCTACGAGGTGCACCTGGGCTCGTGGCGGCCCGGCCTGTCCTACCTGGAGCTGGCGGACCAGCTCTCGGAGTACGTCGCGGACCTGGGGTTCACGCATGTGCAGCTGATGCCGGTGGCCGAGCACCCGTTCGGCGGGTCATGGGGTTACCAGGTGACCTCCTACTACGCGCCGACGGCCAGGTTCGGCACGCCGGACGATTTCCGCCGGTTCGTGGACGAGATGCACCGGCGGGGCATCGGGGTGCTCCTCGACTGGGTGCCGGCGCACTTCCCGATGGACGACTGGGCGCTGGCCCGCTTCGACGGGACCCCGCTGTACGAGCACGCCGATCCGGGGCGGGGCGAGCACCCCGACTGGGGGACGTACGTCTTCGACTTCGGCCGCAGGGAGGTGCGTAACTTCCTGGTGGCCAACGCCGTCTACTGGCTGAAGGAGTTCCACATCGACGGCCTGCGGGTGGACGCCGTGGCCTCGATGCTCTACCTGGACTACTCCCGGCGCGAGGGCGAGTGGACGCCGAACGTCTACGGCGGCCGGGAGAACCTCGACGCGGTCGAGTTCCTCAAGGAGATGAACGCGGTCTGCTACCGGGAGGCGCCCGGCATCATCACCGTGGCCGAGGAGTCGACGGCCTGGCCGGGTGTGTCGCGGCCGGTGCACCTGGGCGGGCTCGGGTTCGGCTTCAAGTGGAACATGGGCTGGATGCACGACACGCTGGAGTATCTGCGGCACGAGCCGATCTTCCGGCAGTATCACCACCACCAGATGACCTTCTCCCTCATCTACGCCTACTCCGAGAACTACGTGCTGCCGCTGTCGCATGACGAGGTGGTGCACGGCAAGGGCTCGCTGATGGGCAAGATGCCGGGCGACGAGTGGCAGCGCTTCGCCCAGTTGCGGGCCCTGCTGGCCTTCATGTGGGCGCATCCGGGCAAGCAGCTGCTGTTCATGGGCGGGGAGTTCGGCCAGGGCTCGGAGTGGTCGGAGGAGCGCGGGCTCGACTGGTGGGTGCTGGAGTTCGACGGGCATCAGGGCGTGCAGCGGCTGGTGCGCGACCTCAACCGGTTCTACCGTGAGACGCCCGCGATGTGGGAGCAGGACACCCAGCCGGAGGGGTTCCGGTGGATCGACGCCGACGACGCGCCGGGCAACACGCTGTCGTTCCTGCGCTACGCGGACGACGGGTCCGCGGTGGCGTGCGTGGTCAACTTCAGTGGCGGGCCGCACGAGAGCTACCGGCTCGGCCTGCCGTACGGCGGGCAGTGGACGGAGGCGGTCAACACCGACGCCTACGAGTACTGGGGCAGCGGGGTGGGCAACCTGGGCTCGGTGGATGCCGTCGAGGAGCCCTGCCACGGCCTGCCGTACTCCACGACCCTGCGGGTGCCGCCGCTGGGGGCGGTGTGGTTGTCGAGGCCGGCGCCGAGCGGCGGTACGACCTGAAAGTCTGATGAGAAAGGGTTTGCAGGGGCTGTGCGGTCCTGACAAATCACCGTAAACTCCGAGATCATCCCGTCTCGGAGGACGCCGGTGCGACTTCGCCCCCTGATCGTGTGCTCGATGGTGCTGGCTCTGCTGCCCGCGGTGCCCGCCTTCGCCGATGATCCGACGCCGACGCCCACCCCCAGTGTCGCCCAGAGCGCTGAGGAGAAGGTGGAGGAGGGCTTAGCCGTCGACGGCGGCACCGTGCGCGCCATCGTCGAGCTGACCGACCCGGCGCAGCACGCGCCGGTGGCCGGCCGGGCGGCGGCCGACAGCGTGGAGGTCCTCCTCCAGCCGGCGAGCCAGCCGTTCATGGTCGTCGAGGGCACGGCCGAGGAGCTGGCCGCGCTCGCCGAGGACTCCCGGGTGACCTCCATCCACCGGGATCGCGCCTATCCGCCGTCGCTGGCCTCCAGCCTCAAGCTGATCGGCGCCGACCAGGCGCACGCCGCGGGCCACACCGGCAGCGGCCAGAACATCGCCATCCTGGACACCGGCATCGACCGCGATCATCCGTTCTTCGCGAACCGGATCGTCGCCGAGGCCTGCTTCTCCGCGACGGACTCGGACCTGGGCGCCGAGTCGCTCTGCCCGAACGGGCAGATCAGTGAGACCGGGCCCGGCTCGGCCGACGCCGCCACCGCCAAGTGCCAGGCCGGCGGCGTGAACCTGTGCGAGCACGGTTCGCACGTCGCCGGCATCGCGGCCGGCAGCGGCGGCGTGGCGCCCGGCGCGGGGATCATCGCGATCCAGGTCTTCAGCCGGGTCAACGACGAGGAGATCTGCGGCGAGCCGTCCTGCCTGCTGGCTTTCGAGTCGTCGCTGCGGCTGGCCATGGAGCACGTGGCCGCGATGAGCGAGCCGATCGCGGCGGTGAACCTGAGCCTGGGCGGCATGCCGTCCGACGTCTCCTGTGACGACAGCGAGGAGGCGCGGGCCTTCAAGCCGTCGATCGACGCCCTGCTCGCCAAGGGCACGGCGACCGTGGTGGCCGCGGGCAACGAGTTCTTCGAGGGGGCCTCCTTCCCCGCGTGCATCTCCTCGGCGGTGGCGGTGGGCGCCAACGACGACGGCGACGCCATCGCCGACTTCTCCAACCGGGGCGCGCTGGTCGACCTGTTCGCGCCCGGTGTGGACATCGAGTCGTCGGTGCCGGACGACCAGATGGCCGTGCACAGCGGCACCTCGATGGCCGCCCCGCATGTGGCGGGCGCACTGGCGCTGCTGAAGGTCCAGTCGCCGCAGACACCGATGCCCGAGCTGATCGACAAGCTGAAGACCACCGGCAGGCCGTACGTCTATCAGGTGGACGGCGCGGAGGTCCGCACGCCACGCCTGGACGTGGCCGCCGCGCTGAACGGCACGGCCCCGCAGCCGGAGATCAGCCAGAACCCGCCGTCCGCTCCCGGCCCCGGCCCTGACGACCCGAACCCCGACCCGGATCCCGGCACCGACCCGGAGCCGGACCCGACGGGCAGCGGGCCCACGCCCGAGCCTCCGGTGGACGACGAGCCGGACCCGACGCCGATCCCGCTGCCGACCGTCACGGTCACGGTGACCGTCACGGTGACGCCGACGCCGACCACCACCGCGAAGGCCCCGGCCGTCTGCACGCGTGGCACGGCCACCAAGCGGATGACGGCCAAGCAGTGGGCCGTGGAGATCCACCGGAACAGCGGCAAGATGTCCGACCCGACGCTCACCTGCTATCTGCAGCTGGCGCACAAGGCCAGCAAGGTCTTCCCCGAGCTGACCAAGGCCTCGTCGCTGGGCAAGGCCTACCGGGTGCTGAAGGGCGCCAAGGCCGCCAAGCGGCAGCTGGACAGCGCCCTGCTCACCGGCTGGCTCAACTGGGCCCACGGGGTGAACAGCACCAAGACCCTTAAATCCTCGGAAAAGGTACGGCTGACCAGTAAGTCCACGAGCGCGGCCCTCAAGCGGGCAGCCACGAATATCACTAAATCTCGCTAAAGAGCACCTTGGCGGTTGCCTACCTCCGCCAACATTCGCATCTCTAACCTCCGTCACTTCGACAACCGAGGCATCACCGACAACACCCGTGGGGATCTTCGCCAGGACTTCCCCCGTCCGTCTGTGCTACCTCGGAGGATCGGTGCGTTCACGCTCACTCACGGCAGGCGTCCTGGCGCTCGCCACGGCCACGGCGGTGCTCACCGCAGCCCAGCCCGGCTATGCCCATGCCCACGTCCCCGACGTCGGTGACCCGACCATCAGTCCCGGCCTGATCGCCGAGCTCAGCAGCCGGCCGAAGGTGCGCTCGATCGTCGAGCTGAACCCGGGCGAGAGCGTCAGCACCGTCGCCGGCGACGTCGAGAAGATCTCCGCCACGGCCAGCGTGCTGGAGGCCACCCGCTCCCCGCACTTCTTCGTCGCCGAGGTCGACAGCGCCACACTGGCCGGGCTGCGGAAGGACCCCCGGGTCAGGTCGGTGTACCCGGACACGCTCAGCCAGGCCTTCCTGGACACCAGCACCAGGGCGATCTCGTCGGACGTCGCCAACGCGGCCGGCTGGACCGGCACCGGCACCACCGTGGCCGTCCTGGACACCGGGATCGACCGTGACCATCCGTTCATGGCCGGCCGGATCGTGGACGAGGCCTGCTTCTCCACCTCCGACCCGAGCTCCGGGGCCGTGTCGCTCTGCCCGAACCGCCAGTCCAGCCAGACCGGCCCCGGCGCGGCCGACGCCGAGACCGCGCAGTGCCTCGTCGGCGGCGCCAACCGGTGCGCCCACGGCACGCACGTGGCGGGCATCGCGGCGGGCCGGGCGGTGGCGGGGGCGCCCGCCAACGGCGTCGCCCCGGCCGCCGGCATCCTGCCCGTCCAGGTCTTCAGCCGCTTCGACGACATCCAGACCTGCGGTGGCGCGGCGCCCTGCTACATGAGCTACACCTCCGACCAGAAACTCGCGCTGGAGTACGTCGCCCGCGTGGCCAGGACGCACAACGTGGCCGCGGTCAACATGAGCCTCGGCGGAGGCGGCCCGCACCGGCAGCACTGCGACGCCGACCCGCAGGCCGCCGCCCTGAAGCCCCAGTTCGACGCGCTGCTGGGCGCCGGGGTCGCGCCGATCGTCGCGGCGGGCAACGCCGGCTGGCGGGACGCCGTCGCCTCCCCCGCCTGCATCTCCAGCGCGGTCGCCGTGGGCGCCACGAACGACAACGGCCAGGTCGTCACGTTCTCCAACCGGGGCAGACTGCTGGACCTGCTCGCGCCGGGCGTGCGCGTCACCTCCTCGGTGCCGGACGACGCCTACCGGTCGCTGAGCGGCACGTCCATGTCGACGCCGCATGTGGCCGGGAGTTTCGCGCTGATGAAGCAGGCGTACCCCACCCTCAGCCCGGCGCAGGTCCTTCAGCGGATGCAGGCGACCGGCACCCCGATCACCTACAACCTCTTCCCTCCGCGCGTCACCACGGTTCAGGTCAACGTCGGTGCCGCCACCGCCGGAGCACGCGTCTGAGCCGGTGTCCGCTTCGGCAGTAGTTGGCCGCCCATGGCCGACTACTGCCGCTTAGGGTGGCTCTATGGACGCAGGCAAGGCGATCTTCGAAGGCATCGACAAGCTCCGTCAGCGGCGCACCGCGCCCCTGGTTCTCGAGCTCGACCTCACCGAGGGGCTGACGGAAGGACCGCCTTCCGACCCGCTCGCCGCGGTGCTGTCCATGCGCAAGCCCCGTCTGGCCGACGTGCTGTCCGGGCTCAAGCGGGCCGTCAAGGACCCGCGGGTCAAGGCGCTGATCGTGAAGATCGGCGGCAACCCGATCGGGCTGGCGATGGTCCAGGAGCTCCGCCAGGCCGTGGTCGCCTTCCGCGCCTCGGGCAAGCTGACGGTCGCCTTCGGCGAGACGTTCGGCGAGTTCGGCGGCGGCACCGTGCCCTACTACCTGGCCAGCGCCTTCGAACGCGTCTACCTGCAGCCCAGCGGCGACATCGGGCTGACCGGCGTGGCCCTGGAGCAGCGGTTCGTCAAGGGGGCGCTGACCAAGCTGGGCGTCGACTACGAGATGGGCCAGCGGCACGAGTACAAGACCGCCGCCAACACCTTCACCCAGGACCACATGACCGAGCCGCACCGCGAGTCCATGGCCCGCATCGTGGAGTCGGTCACCGAGCACCTCGTCGCGGGCATCGCCGAGGGCCGCCGGCTCGACCCGGCCAAGGTCCGCGAGCACATCGACCGGGGCCCGTTCATCGGCCGCGAGGCGCTGGAGGCCGGGCTGGTCGACGGGCTGGCCTACCGGGACGAGGTGTACGACGAGGTCAAGCAGTCCACCGGCGGCGACACCCACCTGCTGTACGTCTCCCGCTACGCCCGTGGCGCCGCCGCACGCAAACTGCCGCAGCCGACCGCCGCCGGCATCGCCCTCATCCACGGCATCGGCCAGATCCGCACCGGGCGCAGCGGCCGCAGCCCGCTCGGCGGAGGCGGCGCGATGGGCTCCGACACGATCAGCGCCGCACTGCGGGCCGCCCGCCGCGACGAGCACGTCAAGGCCGTCGTCTTCCGGGTGGACAGCCCCGGCGGTTCGTATGTCGCCTCCGACACCGTCTGGCGGGAGGTCGTGCTCACCCGCAAGGTCAAGCCGGTCATCGTCTCCATGGGCGACCTGGCCGCCTCCGGCGGCTACTTCGTCGCCATGGCCGCCGACATGATCGTCGCCCAGCCCGGCACGCTGACGGGCTCCATCGGCGTCTTCGGCGGCAAGCCGGTGCTCTCCCAGCTCCTGGAGCGGATCGGCGTCAACACGGAGCTGGTCGCCGAGGGCGCCAACGCCGGCATGTTCTCCACCTCACGCGCCTTCTCGCCGGAGCAGTGGGAGCGGGTCAACGCCTGGCTGGACCGCATCTACGACGACTTCGTCGGCAAGGTGGCCCAAGGCCGCGACCTCACCCGCGACCGGGCCCACGAGCTGGCCCGGGGCCGCGTCTGGACCGGCGCCGACGCCCACGCCCGTGGGCTGGTGGACGAGCTCGGCGGCCTGGAGGACGCCATCGCCCTGGCCAGGAAGCGTGCCCGCCTGTCCGACGACGCCCCGGTGCGCACCTTCCCCCGCCTCAACCCGCTGGAGCGGCTGCGCGGCCCGGACTCCAGCGACGACCGGGCCGCCGCACTCACCCGGATCCGGCTCGACGCCTGGGGCCCCCTGGCCCGCCTCTCAGCCGAACTCGGCCTCCCGGCCACGGGCCCCCTCACCCTCCCGGCGTGGTACACGATCCGCTGACCGGGTACGCCGGCCACCCGGCCATGACATACTCCCCCGGTCGGCATGGGCTCCATTACCAGGGCGTTGCCGATATCGTCGGCAACGCCCTCAGCGTTGGTCGGGGTGGGTGACCGGCTCCACTGTGAGCAGGCCCTCCAAGCCCTTGAAGTCGCCGGGATTGACCGTGTAGAGCGGCAACCGGTTGGCCACCGCCACGGAGGCGATCAGCAGATCAGCGGTGTTGCTTCTGGGATTGCGGCCTGCCTCTTTGACGGCCGTGTAAACCCGTCCGAAGGCGCGAGCCGCCGCGACGTCGAACGGGATCGGCTCGAACTCCGACTCTACGCGGGCGAGCACGTCCTGCCTGCTGGCCCGCTTGAGGGGGTCGTCAGCCACCAGCGGCCCCACCGCGAGCTCGGCCAGCGTCACCGTGCAGATGGCGGGACGCTCCGGCAACTCCGCCGGATCCAACCGCGCAGCGAGAACCAAGATGTTGGTGTCGAGAAGCCCGGCCTCCTCGCCGATCACGTGGCGCTCCTCTTGGCACGCTCCCAGGGATCGTAGTCCTCGTCGTTGAAGGCGGTCCGCACGTCGTCCTCGAACTCCTTGTCGTCAATGACCGGAGCATTCGCGAAAACCGCCATGAGCCGTTCTTTCGGGACGAAGGTCCGGCGGCGGCTTATGGGGGTGACGGTCGCGATCTTGTGACCGTGGCGTGTCAGCGTGAAGGACTCGCCTCGCTCGACGGCGTCCATGATCTCGCTCGCCCGGTTCTTCAAATCGCGCTGGTTGATCTCGGGCGGCTCGTGCCATGCCTCGCTCATGGGAAAATCATATCCGGCCATCCCACAGCGTGCCACCTGGTGGGACAAAGGTGGATGAGGCGGACATCATCCGCATGGAGAGCTAGCCGCCCACCGCGCGATAACGGCCGCGTAGGCGTACCAAGGGCTGGAGGGTGGGGGTCACGTACGAGACGGCGAGGACGGTCGCGATGAAGAGGGTGTGGTCGCCGGCGGGCACCACCTGGGAGGTCTCCGCCTCCAGGGCGGCGACGCCGCCCTCCACCACCAGCGCGTCCGAGTGCGGGCCGCGGTGGTGCGGGGTGCCCGCCACCAGGTGGCGGGCGCCGGGGCGGCCGGCGGCGGCGAACCTGCTGGCCATGGCCGCCTGGCCGGAGGACAGCAGGGAGCACGCCCAGCGGTCCCGCCGGAGCAGGACCTCGTTGAGGTAGCCGCCGCTGTCCAGGCTGACCAGGACCAGCGGCGGCTCCAGCGAGACGGAGGCCAGCGCCGAGACGGTGACGCCCAGGTCGTCGCGGCCGTCGCGGACGGTGATGACCGCCACGCCCCCCGCGAGCTGTGCCATGGCGTCGGTGAACTCGCTCACGGCGAAGGCCTCCTGGGAACGGGACGGGTCAGCCGAGGCCGTTGGCGGTCAGCCATTCCTTGGCCACCGTCGCGGGCTCGTCCTTGTTGACAGAGATCTTCTGCATCATCTCCAGCAGGCCCTCGGTCGTCAGCTTGGCGGAGACGCCGTTGAGGGTGGTCCTGACGGTGTCGGTGGCGCCGGCCTTGTAGAGCAGCGGAGTCACGTTCTGGGCGGGGAAGATGTTCTTGGTGTCCTCAAGCGGCACCAGGTCGTTGGCAGTGATCTTGGGGTCGGTGGAGAAGACGTTGCCGACCTGGATCGAGCCGTCCTTGATGGCGTCGGCCGTGGTGGGGCCGGTGGGCTTCCACTGCTTGAACTCGATGCCGTAGACGTCCTTGAAACGCGTCTCCCAGCGCTTCTTGAACTCCGGCGGACCGCCCACGATCATGCCCTTCGACACCTTGGCCAGGTCTTCCATGGTGGTGAGCGACTGCTTGGTCTGGGTGTCCTTGGTGACCGACAGGGTGTCCTTGTCCTCGGCCGCGGCGGCGTCGAGCACTTCCAGCTCGGCCGGGAGCTTCTCCTTCAGCGCGGTGTTGATCTCCTCGGTGGTCGCCGCCGTGGTGGCCGGGTCGATGAAGGCCAGCAGATTGCCGTTGTACTCGGGCACCAGGGTCAGCCCGCCGCTCTTGACCTGGTCGTAGACGACCTCACGGCTGCCGATCCGCGGCTTCTCCTCCACCTGGACGCCCTTGGCCTCCAGCGCCTGGGCGTAGATCGACCCGAGCAGCACGCTCTCGTCGAAGTCGAACGAGCCGATCACGACCGGGCCGCCGGCGGCGGCCGACCCCGTGGCCGAGCCCGTGGGCACCGCGCTCGTGGTCTGCAGCGGATTGCCGCCGCCACCGCCGCAGGCGGACAACGCGAGTGTCGCGGACAACAGCATGGCCGCCGCGCTGAACATACGTCTCACAAGAAAACTCCTTTGGTACGACACATCAACGAACCTTCAACCGCTGGCTCACCCCCGGGGAGACGGTCACCCTCTGCGCGAGCATGAAGGCGAGCTGCACCACGAGTGCGAACAGCACAATCAACACAGAACCACCGACAACGCTGGAGTAATCCTGGGTCGCGAATCCATCGATCATGAAGCGCCCCAGCCCGCCCAGCCCCGTGTAGGCGGCGACGGTCGTGGTCGCCACCACCTGGATGGCGGAGAGCCGGAGCCCGAGCAGGATCAGGGGCAGCGCCACGGGCACCAGCACCCGCCCGAGCACCTGCCCGCCGCGCAACCCCATCCCGTACGCCGCGTCACGCAGCTCGGGGTCTACTCCCCTGATGCCCTCAAAGGTGTTGACCAGGATCGGCGGCACGGCCAGCAGCACCAGCGGAATGATCACCGGCCAGATGGACGCGGTGCCGAGCAGCAGCACGAACAGAACGAGGATGCCGAGCGTGGGCAGCGCCCTGGCCAGGTTGGCCGAGACGACCACGAGCACCTCGCCCCGGCCGGTGTGGCCGATCAGCAGCCCGAGCGGGATCGCGATCAGCATGGCCAGCGCGAGGGCCAGGACGGAGAACTCCAGGTGCTCCAGCAGCCGGACGGGAATCCCGTCGGGCCCGGACCACCGGGCGGGGTCGCCGAAGAAGTCGCTCAGCCAGTTCACGACGCCCTCCTCGCCCGCACCCACGGCGTGAGCAGCCGCTGGCAGAGGATCAGCAACCCGTCGACGACCAGCGCCAGCACCACGATCAGCACGATCCCGACGATGACCGGCGGCAGGAACGGGTTCTGGTAGGCCCTGGTGAAGAGCATGCCGAGGCCGCCCTGGCCGATCAGCGCGCCCACGCTCACCAGGCTGATGCTGGAGACCGCCACCACGCGCAGCCCGGCGAGCACCACGGGCGCGGCGATCGGCAGCTCCACCTGGAGCAGGCGGCGCAGCGGCGTGAAGCCCATCGCCACCGCCGACTGGCGGACGTGGTCGGGCACCGAGCCGAGCCCGTCGACCACCGCCGGGATGAGCACGGCCATGGCGTAGAAGGTCAGCGGGATGATCACGGTGATCGGGGAGAGCCCGGTGACCGAGATCAGCAGCATGAACACCGGTAGCGACGGCAGCGCGTAGATCACGTTGAACAGGCCCGACGTCGGCTGGTAGAGCCACCGCCAGCGCACGCTGGCCAGCCCGAGCGGCAGCGCGAGGACGAGCCCGGCCACGATGGGCACCAGCGACATCAGCAGGTGGTCGCCGAGCAGGTCGCTGATGCTGCCCACCCGGCCGGTGGCCCAGTTGCGGGCGAACCACTCCCAGAGTGTGGGCGGGCCGTCATCCATCGGCGGCCTCCGCCATCGCCTGGTCCAGCGCCTTCCTGGTGAGCACGCCGGCGACCTGGCCCGTCTCGTCCACGGCCACCGCGTTGCCCGACGGCGACAGCAGCGCCGCGTCGAGGGCCGAGCGCAGCGGGTCCTGGCCGTACAGGAACGAGCCGAACCGCTCCAGCTCGCCGGGCCGCTCCTTGGCGATCCAGCCCACCGGCCGGTCGTCCGGGGTGACGGCGAGCAGCCACGGTTCGTCCGTACTGCCCTCGAACCCCTCCGGGACGGTCAGGTCCGTGCGCAGCGGCAGGCCCGCGGTGGACACGAACTGCAGGCGGCGGATGCCCCGGTCACGGCCGAGGAACTCGCGGACGAAGTCGTCGGCCGGCTCCGACAGCAGCGTCTTCGGGTCCGCCAGTTGCGCGAGCGTGCCGCCGACGCGCAGGACCGCGACGCGGTCGCCGAGCTTGATGGCCTCGTCGATGTCGTGGGTGACGAAGACGATGGTCTTGTTCAGCTCCGCCTGGAGCCGGAGCAACTCCTCCTGCAGGCTGGTGCGGACGACCGGGTCCACCGCGCTGAACGGCTCGTCCATCAGCAGCACGGGCGGGTCCGCGGCCAGCGCCCTGGCCACGCCCACGCGCTGCTGCTGGCCGCCGGAGAGCTGGAACGGGTAACGCTCGGCCAGGCCCACGTCGAGGCCGACGCGCTCCAGCAGCTCCATGGCCCGGTCACGGGCCTTCTTGCGGCTCCAGCCGAGCAGGAACGGGACGGTGGCCACGTTGTCCACGATCTTGCGATGCGGGAAGAGCCCGGCCTGCTGGATGACGTAGCCGATGCCCCGGCGCAGGGTGGGCGGGTCGATGCTGCGCACCGGCTCGCCGTCGAGCAGGATCTGTCCTTCCGTTGCGTCGATCATCCGGTTGATCATCCGGAGAGACGTCGTCTTGCCGCAGCCCGACGGGCCGACGAACACGGTGATCTCGCCTGTAGGAGCCTCCAGGCTGAGACCGTCGACGGCGACGGTCCCGTCTGGATAGCGTTTGGTGACAGCGTCGAACGTGATCACGCGCGACCTTCCGCTTCAGGGCAGGGTCGCGGCCCCCCTGCCACGACCGCCGCATGATCTCTTGGGCCCCAGACTACGGCGATCCGACCGGGTCTGTCCTGTCGCCCCATGCTTAAACGCTTCACTGACCAGCTATTCCCTACGAATTATCGATCTGGTAGTGCGCCGGACCAGGGTGTGTTGGCATGATTGCCTCCATAAACCTCCGACGCCCCCCAAAGCGTCCGCTTCTCCACTAAGAGGGACCGGTCACGTGACTCACTCGATCACCGAGCAGCGCTCGCGCCCCGAGCTGGTCGCAGAGCTGTACGACCGGCACGCGGCCGGGCTGTTCGCGTACTGCGCCGACCAGCTCGGCGACCTGGGCTCCGCGGGTGACGTCCTGGTGGCCGTCCTCGGCGGCGTGCCCATGACGGGCGGGCAGCCGGCGCCCCCGCGTGCCGCCCTCTACGCGTTCGCCCGGCGCGAGATCCACCGGCGGGACGTCGTCTACGCGCCTCCCGTGGTCGACCCGCTCATCGACCCCGCCTCCGCCCTGGTCGAGCGGGCGCTGAGCGAGCTGCGCCTGCAGCAGCGCGAGGTGCTGCTGCTGACGCAGGTCTGCGGGCTCAACCGGACCGAGCTGGCCTGGGTGCTCGACGTGGCGCCCGACACCGCGGAAGAGCTAGCGGTCAACGCCGCGAACCGGTTCAAGCAGTCGCTCGGGCAGGCGCTGGCCGCCGCCGAGAAGCGGGTACCCAAGCCGATCGCCGACATCTACATCGCGCTGAGCGTCGCCCCGCTGCGCGACGTGCTCGGCCGCCTGCCGTGGCCGACGCCGCCGGGCACCCTGCGCATCCACTTCGCCGGATCGCTCTCGGCGGCCCCGGCGCCGCTGTTCGTCAAGCCGCGCTGGCCGGTGCCGCCCAACTGGCCGCTGCCGCTGGGCGAGGCCGACCCGGCGAGCACCACCAGGCTCTTCCCCGCCGAGCTGCTGACGCCCCCGTCGTCGTCGCGCACCCCCGAGCACGACGCCACCACGGCGCCGATGCCGAAACTGCGCCACCCCGGCGCCGAAGGCCCGGCGCCGTTCCCGTCGCAGGTCCGCTTCGGCGAGAAGCCGACGCCCTTCGCCGCGTTCGAGCCGCGCCGCAAGAAGCCCGGCGGGCAGCCTCCGAAGGCGCAGGACGAGCGGCCGTTCGTCATGCGGACACCGATGCCCGCCGACGTGCTCGACGACCTGCCGCCCAGGCCGCAGGCGGCGCCCGCGACCGGTGACGTGATCCTGCCCATGGACGTGCCGCCCGCGACGGGCGATTTCCTCCTGCCCAGGGACGCCGGCCCGCTGTTCACCCCCCGGTCACCGGCGAAGGAGCGCGACCGGGAGCCGGTCTACCGGATGCCGATGCCCGCCCCCGCCGACACCCAGCCGATCGCCGCCGTATCCATGACCGCCGCGACCGCGGCGCGCGAGCCCGAGGCCGTCAAGAGCGAGTCCTGGCCGCCGCCCCGCACGGCCGCGACCCCCAAGCCGTCCGGGCAGCAGAAGGCAGCGGCCGGCAAGAAGCCCGGCAGCACCAGGCCCGGACTCGACTCGCACGACACCCGCAAGCCCGTGGTCCGCAAGGCGCGGCCGGCCCAGGGCCCGCCCAAGCGGCGTCCGAGCAAGAAGCGGCGCTCGCGCCACCTCGACTGGGCCTGGGAGCTGATCGGCTTCGTCATCTGCGTGGTGATCGCGATGATCGTGTTCTTCTCGGTGCCGACGATCCTCAGCCCCTGACGCTCAGGGAGCCGACAGGATCAGGCCGCTGGTCGGCACCCCGGTGCCGGCCGTCACCAGCACGTTGGCGACCCCGCCCACCTGGTTGACGGACGTGCCCCGGATCTGGCGCACCGCCTCGGCGATGCCGTTCATCCCGTGGATGTACGCCTCGCCGAGCTGGCCGCCGTGCGGGTTCACCGGCAGCCGGCCGTCGAGCTCGATGCCGCCGTCCTTGAGATAGTCGGCGGCCTCCCCCTTGCCGCAGAACCCGAGCTCCTCCAGCTGGGTCAGCACGAACGGGGTGAAGTGGTCGTACAGGATGGCGGTCTGGATGTCCGCGGGCGTCAGCCCGGACATCTCCCACAACCGCCTGCCGACCACTGACATCTCCGGCAGGCCGGTCATGTCGTCGCGGTAGTAGCTGGTCATCATCATCTGCCCGGCGCCGGCTCCCTGGGCCGCCGCCGTGATCACCGCCGGGGACCGGCGCAGGTCGCGGGCCCGTTCGGCGGACGTCACCACCAGCGCCACCGCGCCGTCGCTCTCCTGGCAGCAGTCGAGCAGCCGCAGCGGCTCCACGATCCACCTGGACTCCTGGTGCTCCGCCAGCGTGATCGGGCGCCCGTGGAACCAGGCGGCCGGGTTCGTCGCCGCGTGCCTGCGCATCGCCACGGCCACCCGCCCGAAGTCCTCGGAGGTGGCGCCATAGGCGTGCATGTACCGCTGGGCGAACATGGCCACCCAGGCGGCGGGCGTCATCAGCCCGTACGGCACGTGCCAGCTCATCTCCAGCCCCTGCGACGACGGCTGCCCGCCGACCCGGGCGTCGGGCTGGCCGAAGCGCCGGCCCGAGCGCTCGTTGAAGGCCCGGTAGCACACGACCGTGTCGGCGGCCCCGGTCGCCACGGCCATCGCCGCGTGCGCCACGGTGCCGCAGGCCGCGCCGCCGCCGTACTCCACGCGGGAAAAGAAGCTCAGCTCGCCGATGCCCACCTCCCTGGCGACCGCGATCTCCTGGTTGGCGTCCTGGGTGTAGGTGACCAGGCCGTCGACCTCGGAGGGCGACAGCCCGGCGTCATCCAGGGCGGCGAACACCGCCTCGGCCGCCAGCCGCAGCTCCGACCGGCCCGAGTCCTTGCTGAAATCCGTGGCGCCGATGCCGGCGACGGCCGCGCGGGCTCTCAACACGTTCGCTCCTTGCGTGATGGCGCGGCCGTCACCGGCGTGCGGGAAGGACGAGGGCGACGGTTCCGGTGGCGTGATCCCCGAGGCTGACCTTGCCGCGGACCTCGACCGTGATCTCGCCGGACTCGATCGAGGTGACCGCGCCGGTGAAGAGCAGCCGGTCGCCGGCGTAGGCCGGGACGCCCAGCTTGACGTTGATCCGCCGGATCACCGCCTCCGGGCCCGCCCAGTCGGTGACGTACCGCTCGACCAGCCCCATCGTGGTCAGGATGTTGAGAAAGATGTCCTTGGAGCCCTGCGCGCGAGCGCCTTCGACATCGTGGTGCACGGGGGTGAAGTCCATCGTGGCCAGCGCGGTGGAGACGACCACCGTGGGCGTGAGGTCGATCGACAGCTCGGGCAGCACCGAGCCGAGCACGACCTGATCTTCGCTCAACGTCCGCATCACGGCTCCCGTGGCGCCCACATGGGCAGAACCAGTTCGTCATCCATCGAGCGGTACGTGACCCGCACCGCCATACCGATACCCACTGCCTCGGGCGGGCAGTCCACGATGCCGCCCACGATCCGCACGCCTTCGGGCAGGGCCACCACCGCCACGACGAAGGGCGGCTCCAGCCCCGGCACCGGCGGATGGTGGTGCACCACGTAGCTGTAGACCGTGCCCTCGCCGCCGGCGACGACATACGCGCGGTCGGTGGAGCGGCAGTGGGGGCAGACCGGGCCGGGTGGATGGCGCAGCTCACCGCAGCCGGCACAGCTCTGCACGCGCAGCTCACCCTGCCGCACGCCGTCCCAGAAGAACGCGGTGTCCCTGTTGACGGCGGGCCTGAGCGGATACGGCTCGCGCGGCACCACCGCCGCCGGCGGGCGGAACTTGAGCACCCGGAACATCATCTCCGCCACCGCCTCGCCCGACTCGGCATACCAGGTGATGTTCCAGGTGGCGAAGTACCCCTCGCCGAGCGCCGTCCGTTTCGGCCCGGCCAGATCGGTGAAGCGGGTCGCCGAGGTCAGGCGCTCGCCCAGCCGCGCGTACCGGTGGTAGACCTGCTCGCAGTTGGTCGCCACCACGCCGGTGAAACCGGCGGCGTCCAGCGCGGCCATGACGTCGTCCACCGGCGAGTGCTGCCCGGCGTCTCGGCGCACCCCCTGCATGGTCCACACCTGCGCCATCGCCGGCGGCGCGATCCCCTGGTCGAGGTAGACGGGATTGGTGTCGCCCATCGCGTCCAGCCAGTGCCTGATCATGGGGACGTTGACCGGGTCCGCCGCCGGGGCGCCCGGCACCTGCCCGAGCGCGGCCTGCTTGACGGCCAGCTCGTGCAGGTCCCTGTCGATCTTGTCATCCATCGGGTCACTCATCGGGGCGGCCTCGGCAGGTTCAGGCCCAGCATGGCGATCAGCTCCCGCTGCACCTCGTTGACGCCGCCGCCGAAGGTGAGGACGACCGCGCCCTTGGCCCCGTGGTCCGTCAGCTCGATCAGCCGGGCCGTCTCCGGGTCGGCGGGGTCGCCGTAGCGGGCCAGGATGTCGCCGATCAGCCTGCCGGTCTCCTGCATCCGCTCCGAGCCGTAGATCTTGGTGGCCGACGCGTCGGGCGCGCCCAGCCAGCCGAGGTCCATGTTGGCGGCGACCTGCCAGTTGAGCAGCTCGTTGGTGCGGAAACTCGTCCGTACCACGCCGAGCGCTCGCCGTACGTCGGGCTCGTCCGCCAGCCCGGTGCGGCGGGCCCAGGCGAGGAAGCGGTCGTAGGCCTGGCCGAGGTTGCCGGCGGGGCCCAGGGTGACGCGCTCGTGGTTGAGCTGGTTGACGATCAGGTCCCAGCCCTTGTCCACCTCGCCCACGACCATGTCCACCGGGACGCGCACATCGGCGTAGTAGGTGGAGTTGGTGTGGTGGCGGCCGTCCATGGTGACGATCGGGGTCCAGGAGTAGCCGGGGTCGGCGGTCGAGGCGATCATCATGGTGATGCCCTTGTGCTTCTTCGCCTCGGGATCGGTGCGCGTGGCCAGCCAGATGTACTGGGCGTAGTGGGCGCCGCTGGTGAAGATCTTCTGGCCGTTGACGACGTAGTGGTCGCCGTCGAGCACCGCCGTGGTCCGCAGCGAGGCCAGGTCGGTGCCCGCCTCGGGCTCGCTGTAGCCGATCGCGAAGTGGCACTCGCCCGCCAGGATGCTCGGCAGGAACCGGTCCTTCTGCTCCTTCGTGCCGTACTGCATGAGGGTGGGTCCGACGGTCTGCACGGTGATGATCGGGTACGGCACGCCGGCGCGGGCGATCTCGTTGGCGAAGATCTGCTGCTCAAGGGGGCCGTGGCCACCGCCGCCGTACTCCTTGGGCCAGCCGAGGCCCAGCTTGCCGTCCCTGCCGAGCCTGCGGCAATGCGCCATGTACGCCTCGCCGAACGGGTCTTCGGCGATGTTCTTACGGTCCTCGGCGGTCAGGCAGCCGGCGAAGTACTCGCGCAGCTCATCGCGGAGCCTGCGCTGGTCAGGGGTCAGGTCGATCAGCATCAGGCGAGCCCTCCGATCAGGTCGAGCTGGACGTCTCCACTGCCGAGCCGGTGGGCCAGGTGCATGGCGTGCGCGAAGTAGCGGTGCAGCGGGTAGGTCACGTCGAGCCCGAGGCCGCCGTGCAGGTGCTGGCAGGTGTAGAGCGCCTTGACCGCCTCGCTCGTGTGGAACGCCGCGATGGCCAGGTCCTCCTCGGCGGGGAGTCCCTCCGCCAGCCGCCAGGCGCCCGACCACATGGCCACGTCCAGCGCGCGGCCGGCGATGTAGACGTCGGCGATCTGCATGGTCACCGCCTGGAACTCGGCCAGCGCCCGGCCGAACTGCTTCCGGGTCCTGATGTACTCGGTGGTGAGCCGCAGCGCGCCCGCCAGCACACCGGAGGCCTGCGCGACGGCGGCCGCCGTGTACAGCTGCCGCACCCCTTCGATCGCCTCGGGCCCCGCCACCCGCTCGGCCGGGGTGCGGTCGAGCGTGATCGTGGCCGTGGGCTCCCCGGTGGAGGCGAACTCGGGCGCCGCCGGTGGCGCGTGCACCAGGAACAGACCCTGATCGGCCGTCACCAGCACATCGCCTTCGGCATGGGCCACACCGCTCTTGCGCCCGCTGAGCAACCAGCCGCCGGCCACCGGACCCGATCCGCCCGCCCCCGCCACCGGCTCGGCCGCCACCGGGCCTGATCCGCCTGCCACCGGCTCGGCCACGGTCGTGGGAGGGGCGGTGAGCGCCCGGCCCGGCTCCCTGATCGCCACCGTGGACACGGCCGTCCCGGCCACCCGCCGTTGGTGCTCGCGGGAGCCGTACCTGCTGACGGCCAGCGTGCTCACCAGCGTGGCCGCCAGGGGCCCCGGCGCGGCCCGCGCCCCCGCCTCCCGCAGCACCACGGCCAACTCGACCGGCCCCAGCCCCGCGCCGCCGGCGTGCTCGGCCGCGCAGACGGCCGTCAGGCCGGCCTCCCGCAACGCCTTCCACAACCTCTCGTCGTACGGCCTGCCGCTCTTCTCGTGCGACTCCAGCCGCTCGTGAGAGGCCTCTTTCGCCAGTACGTCCGAGGCCAGGGCGCGCAGCTCCTCCTGGGTCTCGTCAAGCTTGAAATCCATCAGTGCCGCCCCAGGGGACCGTCGCCTTGAGGCGACGGGGGAATCGGGAGCGGGAGGGCCGTCAAGGCCCGAGCGTGCCCTGGCCTGTCTGGTTCGCGCATCACGGATGTCCTTCCTGGTTTTGTCGGCGCCGGCCGATATCGTGGTTGTCATTACCGAGCGTGATGGGAGGTGGGTGTGCGCAGGTCGTTCAGGTTCGTGTTGCGTCCCACCGCCCGGCAGGTTGCGGCGCTGGCGGCGTGTCTGGAGGATCACCGGCAGCTGTACAACGCCGCCCTGGAGCACCGCCGTGCCGCTTACGCCAAGGCGGGCGTGAGCATCCGGTACGGCGACCAGTCCGCCGAGCTGAAACACATCCGGGGCGATGACCCCGATGGGCAGGGCCGGTGGTCGTTCTCGTCCCAGCAGGCCACGCTGCGCCGTCTGGACAAGGCGTTCCCTGCGTTCTTCGACCGCGTCAAGGTCGCCCGCACGCCGGGGTTCCCCCGGTTCAAGGGCCGGGGCCGGTTCGACACGGTTGAGTGGCCGAAGGACGCAACGTGCGGGCACACCGCGCACGCCGACGTGAACGCGGCGATCAACATCTTGAGGGCAGGGCTTGCCCTTCGCCAGGCTGCACAAGCGGCTTAGCGAGAAGCCGCTCTCTTCAGGGAGCGGAGGAGTCACCAATCCTCCAGTAGGTGGTGCCGGCCATGCCGGATGAACTCGCCCTCGATCGCCGCGACGTCCTCCGGCCCCAGTAATCGCGGCTCGGCACGGGCTCCCGGCCACCACCAGACGGGGTCGGGGGTACGCCAGGCCTCCTTGGCCAGGAGCCGCTTGATGACCTTGTGCGAGGGCGTCTGGGGCAGCGCGCGGCACAGCCGTACATAACGGGGCAGCGCCTTCGCCCCGAGATCCCGCCGCGCAGCCAGGAAGGCGGCGAACGCCTTCGGATCGAACCCCGCAGGATCGGACGCGGCAGGAACGGGCAGTGCGGAGTCGGACAACGCGGAGTCGGACAACGCGGGGTCGGACGCTGCCGGGTGGGGCGTCTCTGTGGCGGTGCTCAGCACCAGGGCCGCCATCACCTGGTCGCCGGCCTGGGCGTCCGGAACCGGGTAGACCGCCGCCTCGACCACGCCTGGGAACTCCCGTACCGCCGCCTCTATCGGGGCGACGGCCAGGTTCTCCCCGTCCACCCGGAGCCGTTCGGAGCCGCGCCCGGCGAAGAACACGTAGCCGTCGCCGTCGGCGTAGGCCAGGTCGCCGGACCAGAACGCGCCGTCGCGGACGCGCTCGGCGTCGGCCTCCGGGTCGTTGTAGTAGCCCTCGAACAGGCCCAGCCCCGCCACGTTGACCAGCTCGCCGATCGCCTCGTCCGGGTTGCGCAGCCGTCCTTCCTCCAGCACCGCCGTGGCGCACCGCTCGCCGGTGTACGGGTTGCGCACCTCGACGCCCTCCGGGAGCCTGCCGAGGCTGCCGGGCGGGCCCGACGGGTCGGGAGAGACCGAGATCGCCGTCTCCGTGGACCCGAACGCGTCGATCACCCGGCAGCCGAAGCGCTCCCCGAACCGCCGGGTCGCCGACGCGCTGCCCTCGTTGCCGAAGGCGATCCTCAGCGGGTTGGCGGCGTCGTCGGGCAGCTCCGGGGTGGCCAGCACGTAGGACAGCGCCTTGCCCACATAATGCAGGTACGTGCCCCCGTACCGTCTGATGTCGGGCAGGGTGCTGGAGGCGGAGAACGTCCGGCGCAGCGCCAGCGCGGCCCCCGAGACCACCGCCGGGGCGTACGCGGCCATGATCGCGCCGGAGTGGAAAAGCGGCATCGAGCAGTAGACGACGTCGTCGGGGGTGAGGAGCGCGGCCAGCGACATCCCCGGCAGCGCGATCTTGCGCTGTGTGACGCGGACGGCACGCGGGCGCCCGGAGGTGCCGGACGTGAAGATCAGCATCACCAGCTCACCCGGCCTGGGCACGCCCATCACACGCCGACCCGGGCCGCGCCGACCCGGGCCGTGCCGACCCGGGCCGTGCCAACCCTGCTCATGCCCGCCCGGATCGGGCTCGTCCGGGCTGAGGCCGTTCTGCTCGGTTCGGGCTTGGGGTGGGTGGGACAGGGCCGAGACGGGGACGGGCTCCACGCCGGTGTCGTGGGCGACCTCACGAGCCAGGGCCTCGTAGGGCTCGTCCCACAGCAGCACGTCCACGTCGGTCGCGCGGGCGTCGCGGGACAGCTCGGCCACCGACCGGGTGCGGTTCAGCGCGACCACCACGTGCCCCGTCAGCGCCGCCCCGCCCAGCAGGAAGACCAGCTCGGGCACGTTGTCGCAGAGCACGCCCGCATGGACGGGACGGTCCTGGCCGGGGCGGCCACGCCGGTCCAGCCAGGCCCCAGCCCGCCGGCAGGCGCGCACATACTCGCGCCACGACCATCGCCGATCCTCGAACAGCAGCCCGGGACGGTCGTCCTCCTCCCGGGCCGCCAGCAGGGCGGCGAGGGTGTCCGCGGTCATGGTGCCTCCACCAAGCGCTCGGTCGAACCGCAAACTAGAACAGATTCTAAAATCTGTCCAGAGGTAACCCGTTACGACAAGTCCCGATATATGCCTGTAGCGCTAGAGACATGCATCTATAGGCGCCGTTTGTGACCGACGAGTAACAAGCCCGGCCGCTGACAAATCAAGTAACGTGTTCTCATGCGCACCCCGCAGGCGGCCATCGCCACGCCCCCCAGCGACACCGAGGGGACCATGGAGCACGAGCCCAGCAGCGGGCACACCAGTGGGCCCGGCGTTGGGCCCGACAGCGGGCCCGACAGTGGACCCAACGCCGGGCACAGCGTCCGGACGCGTAGCCAGCACCAGCGCCGCAAGCGCATCGTCCAGGCGGCCGCCGCGCTGGCCTCACGCGGCGGCGTCGAGGCGATGCAGATGCGCACGGTCGCCGAGCGTGCCGGCGTGGCGCTCGGCACCCTCTATCGCTACTTCCCGTCCAAGATGGACCTGGTCGTGGCGGTCGTCGGCGAGGAGATCGACCTGCTGGAGAGCAGCATCGAGCGCAGGCCGCCGAGCGCCTCCACCCCCGCCGGGCGCGCGGTCGACGTCCTGATGCGCGCCACCCGCGGCCTGATGCGCGAGCCGGAGCTGGCCGACGCGCTGATCCGCTCGCTGATCCTGGCCGAGGTCGAGACCCCGTTCGGCGACCGGATGGCCGGCCTGCTGCTCCGCGTCTCGGCCGGCGGCATCGGCCGTGACCAGGCGAGCGAGGAGCAGATCGCGCTGGCCGGCTCCCTGTCGAGCATCTGGGTGCAGGAGCTGCTGGAGATGCTGCGCGGGCGCCGCACCTACGAGCAGATCCAGCGCCGCATCGAGATCGCCTCCGACCGGCTGCTGAGCGACTTCTAGACAGGCGTGGGAAGCGTAGGCGTGGAGAGCATGTCCGGGGGCGTGGGCGATGGCGTGGGCGGGGAGAGCTTGAAGGTGCGGCGGTAGGCGTGGGGTGAGACACCGACCGCCGCGTGCAGGTGCTGCCGCAGCGAGGCCGCGGTGCCGAGACCGGCGCGCTCGGCGACGGCGTCCACCGGCAGGTCACTGCTCTCCAGCAGCCGCCTGGCCAGCTCGACCCGCTGCAGGGTGAGCCACTGGCCGGGGCTGGTGCCGACCTCCGAGCGAAAGCGCCTGGTGAACGTCCGCCTGCTCATGCCGGCGTGCCGGGCCAGATCCTCCAGCCGGAGCGGCTCGCCCAGCCGCTCCAGGGCCCAGGCCCTGGTGGGGGCCGTCCCTGAGTCGGACAGCTCGGGCATCGGGCGTTCGACGTACTGCGCCTGGCCGCCGTCCCGCCACGGCGCCACCAGGCACATGCGTGCCACCTGGTTGGCGACCTCGCTGCCGTGGTCGCGGCGCAGCAGGTGCAGGCAGAGGTCCACACCGGCGGAGGCGCCCGCCGAGGTGAGCACGTCGCCGTCGTCCACGAACAGCACGCCGGGGTCCACCCGCACCTGGGGGTACAGGCGGGCGAAGTGCTCGGCCTGCTTCCAGTGGGTGGTCGCGGACCGGCCGTCCAGCAGGCCCGCCGCCGCCAGGACGAAGCTGGCGACGCAGATCGACACCACCCGCGTTCCGGGACGCAGGGAGGTCAGCGCCGCGAGCAGGCCCGGGGGCAGCTCCTCCGGGCCGGTGATGTCGGAGAAGGCCTCAACTGCGGGAATGACCACGGTGTCGGCCGTCGCGAGCGCGGCGGTGTCGTGCTCGACCATCACCGAGTAGTCGGCGGCCGTCACGACCGGGCGGCCGTCGAGCGAGCAGGTGACCACCTCGTAGCGCGCCTGGCCGTCGGGGGTGAACGCGCCGCCGAAGATCCGGGACGGGATGCTGAGCTCGAACGGGATCACACCGTCGAGCGCGAGGACGGCTACACGATGCATGGCCCGATTTTTGCACATATTGGCCTTCGGGTCACTCGCCGAACGCCGCCGCGTCCAGCAAGCTGGTCCACATGAAGATGCGTGCGATCAGCCAGGACACCGCAGGCGGTCCAGAAGTGCTGAAGATGGTGGAAGTCGACAAGCCCGCCCCCGGGCCGACCGAGGTGCTCGTGCGGGTGAAGGCGGCGGGAGTGAACCCCACCGACTGGAAGAGCCGGGCCAGTGGCAACGTGTGGGGCACGCCGCCCCCGTTCGTGCTGGGCTTCGACGTCTCGGGTGTCGTCGAGGCCGTCGGATTCGGCGTGGCCCTGTACAAGCCGGGCGACGAGGTCTTCGGCATGCTCCGCTACCCGGTGGCTCATGGCGCCTACGCCGAGTACGTCACCGCGCCGTCCAGGCACTTCGTCCGCAAGCCCGCCGGCATCGACCACACGCAGGCGGCCGCGATCCCGCTCGCCGCCCTCACCGCCTGGCAGGCGCTGGTGGACGTCGCGGGGGTGACGGCCGGCAGGCGCGTGCTCGTGCACGCCGCCGCCGGCGGGGTCGGGCACCTCGCGGTGCAGATCGCCAAGGCGCGCGGCGCGTACGTGATCGGCACGGCGAGCGCCGGCAAGCACGACCTGCTGCGCGGTCTCGGGGCCGACGAGCTCGTGGACTATCACGAGCAGGACTTCGCCGAGGTGGTACGCGACGTCGACGTGGTGCTGGAGGCCATCGGCGGCGACTACGCCATGCGTTCCCTGCAGACGCTGCGCGAGGGCGGCACGATCGTGTCCCTGCTGGGGATGAGCGAGGAGGTGGCGGCCCGGGCGGCCGAGCTGGGCATCCGGGCGGAGGCCATACTCGTCGAGCCCGACCACGCGGCGATGCGGGCCCTGGCGGCGCTGATGGAGGCGGGCAAGCTGCACGCGGAGATCGCCGCGGCCGTGCCCCTGGCCGAGGCGGCCAAGGCCCACGAACTCGGCGAGACGAACCGTACCACCGGCAAGATCGTCCTCACCGTCCCGGACTGACCCGAATCCCTTACGACCTGCACCCCGAAGAAGGACGGGATCCCGGTCTGCCGATGGCCCGGCCCCGGCCCGCGTCCCGGTCTGCCGGCGGCTTGGCCTGGTTCCCGTCTCAGTCTGTCGATGGCTTGGTCTGGGTCCCTTCTCAGTCTGTCGGTGGCTTGGCCTATACAGGAGGTATGAGCGACAAGCCATCGAGCGAAGATTTCCTCCGCCTGGCTGATCCCATGCGACGTGAGCTGCTCGCGCACTGCTACCGCATGCTCGGCTCGGTGCACGACGCCGAGGATCTGGTGCAGGAGACCTACCTGCGGGCGTGGCGCGGCTACGAAGGCTTCGAGGGCCGCTCCTCGCTCCGCACCTGGCTCTACCGGATCGCCACCACCCAGTGCCTCACCGCGCTCGACAGCCGGGGCCGCCGGCCGTTGCCGACCGGTCTCGGCGCGCCGGCCGCCGAGCCGACCGCGCCGCCGGTCGAGCGGGGTGAGGTGCCGTGGCTGGAGCCGGTGCCCGACGGGATGGTGGGCGCCGGGGGCGACGACCCGGCCGCGATCGTCACCGCCCGCGAGAGCATCCGGCTCGCGCTCGTCGCGGCCCTGCAGTATCTGCCGCCGCGCCAGCGGGCGGTCCTCATCCTCCGGGACGTGCTCAAGTGGCGGGCGGCCGAGGTCGCCGAGGTGCTCGACACCACCACCGTCGCCGTCAACAGCATCCTGCAGCGGGCCCGCGCACAGCTCCAGGAGGTGGCGCCCAGCCTCGACGACCGGCCGCAGCCGCTGACCCAGGAGCAGCAGGCCCAGCTCGACCGCTACATGAAGGCGTTCGAGAGCTACGACATGCGCGCCATCACGGAGCTGCTCACCAAGGAAGCGATCTGGGAGATGCCTCCCTTCGACGGCTGGTACCAAGGCGTGGAGGCGATCGTCGCGCTCATCACGACCAACTGCCCGGCGCGCGGCCCCGGTGATCTGCGACTGGTGCCCACCTGGGCCAATGGGCAGCCGGCGTTCGGCATGTATCTGCGCGAGGGCGACCACTATCGGCCGTTCGCGCTGCCCGTGCTCACCTTCACCGGCTCGCTGATCAGCCACGTGTCCATGTTCTTCGACCTCAGCTTGTTCGAGCTGTTCGGCCTGCCCAGCACCCTGGACGGGGCTTTCGCGACAAAGTAGAACGGGTTACAGTCTCGGCCAGAGCATCGTTCTGGAGGCGACTGTGGGCACACCGGTGATCGTCGAGGCCGTCCGTACTCCCATCGGCAAGCGCGGCGGCCTGCTGGCCGACCTCAAGCCGCAGCAGGTGCTCGCCACCGCGCTGAACGGCCTCCTCGATCGTTCAGGGATTGACCCCGCCCTGGTCGAGCAGGTGTTCGCCGGGTGCGTCACCCAGGCGGGCGAGCAGGGGGGACACGTCGGGCGGCACGCCTGGCTGTATGCGGGGCTGCCCTACCAGGCGGGCGTCACCACCGTCGACGCGCAGTGCGGGTCCTCGCAGCAGGCGGTGCACCTCGCCGCGGCGCTGATCCGCGCCGGCGTGATCGACGTGGGCGTGGGCTGCGGGGTCGAGGTGATGAGCCGGGCGCCGCTCGGCAGCAACGTGTTACCGGCCAAGCCACGGCCGGACGATTGGAGCATCGACCTGCCCGACCAGTTCACCGCCGCCGAGCGCATCGCGCGGCGACGCGGGCTCACCCGTGAGCGGCTCGACGCCTTCGGCGCCCGGTCCCAGCAGCTCGCCGCGAAGGCCTGGTCCGACGGGCGGTTCGAGCGCGAGATCGTACCGGTGGGTGAGGTCACCCGCGACCAGGGACTGCGCGAGACCACCGCCGAGAGCCTCGCCGCGCTCAAGCCCGTCCGGGGTGAGGGCACGCTGCACACCGCCGGCACGTCCTCGCAGATCTCCGACGGCGCCGCCGCCGTGCTGGTGATGAGCGAGGAGGTCGCCGTCAGGCACGGGCTGCGGCCCCGGGCGCGGATCCTGGCCCAGGCGCTCGTCGGCGCGGAGCCGTACTACCACCTGGACGGGCCGGTGGACGCGACGGCGAAGGTGCTCGCGGCGACCGGGATGGCGATGAGCGACATCGACCGGTTCGAGGTGAACGAGGCGTTCGCCTCCGTGGTGCTGTCCTGGGCGAGCGTGCACCGGCCGGACCTCGACCGGGTCAACGTCAACGGCGGCGCGATCGCGCTCGGCCACCCGGTCGGGGCCACCGGCGCACGACTGCTCACCACGGCGCTGCACGAGCTGGAACGGTCGGACTCGGCCACGGCGCTGGTGACGATGTGCGCGGGCGGCGCGCTGGCCACGGCCACGATCATCGAGCGCATCGCTTGAGGGGACAGAGCCGGATCATCCGTATCCAAGTTCCGCGTCTCTCCCCCACAATCTACGCAAGACGCACGACGGGGGATCTTCGATGAGCAGATCGCGGCGCAGGCCGTACGCAGAGCAGCGCCCGCAGGACCTCGGCGGCGGGGTGTGCAGCGTGCCGGTGCCGATCCCCGGCAACCCGCTGGGCTACACGCTGGTGTACGCCCTGGAATCGCCCAAAGGGCCCGTTCTGGTGGACGCCGGGTGGAATCACCCGGACGCCTGGGCGGCGCTCAGCGGCGGGCTGGCCGGCCTCGGGATCGACGTGGCGTCGGTCAGGGGCGTGGTCGTCACCCACTTCCACCCCGACCACGCCGGGCTGGCCGGGCAGGTGCGGCAGGAGTCGGGCGCCTGGATCGCGATGCACGAGGCGGACGCGGCGCTGGTCGAGCTCATGCACGGCCTGTCCGACGACGCCCACCGGGACTTCCAGTCGGAGATGCTGAAACTGGCGGGCGCGGGCGCCGACGAGATCGCGGCGGTGCACGCGGGCCCGGCCAGACCCGCGACCGAGCCCACCGGCGCGGCGAGAGCCGGAGGCCGGGAGTCGAGGAGTGCTGCGCCGCAGGGGAGGCAGGTGCCGGCGATGCCCGATCTGCGGCTGCGGGACGGGGATCTGATCGACCTGCCGGGCAGGAAACTGCGGGCCGTGCACACGCCCGGACACACCCCCGGGCACATCTGCCTGCACCTGGAGGACGCCGACCGGCTGTTCACCGGCGACCATGTGCTCCCCGACATCACCCCACATGTCGGCATCTATCCCTATGACCGGACCGATGTGGACCCATTGGGTGATTTCCTGGAGTCACTCGGCCGAGTGGGCGAGCTCGGCATGCTCGACGCCCTCCCCGCCCATGAGTGGATATTTCCCGATGTAGCAGCACGGACGGCACAGATCCGCCACCATCACGAGGAGAAGCTCGAACGGCTGCACGCCCAACTGTCCGAGCGCGCCGAACCGCCGACCATTTGGGAGACCGCCGCCATGATGACCTGGAACAGGCCCTGGGCAGATCTGCCGCCCGTGCTGCGCGGCATGGCGGCCGGCGAGGCCGCGGCCCATCTGCGCACCCTGGAGGCCCGCGGCGCGGTTCGCCGCCTGTCCGGCGACGGCCCGGTGCGCTTCAAGGCCATAGAATCCTAGACGTCCGATGTCTAGGGAGAAGAGCGTGGCGGTCACCGACGCGGCCATCGACAAGATCAAGCAGATGATCCTCTCCGGCGAGCTGACCCCCGGCGACCGGCTGCCGAAGGAGTCCGACCTGGCCGAGCGGCTCGGCCTGTCACGCAACTCGCTGCGCGAGGCCGTACGCGCCCTCGCCCTGATCAACGTGCTCGACGTACGCCAGGGCGACGGCACCTACGTCACCAGTCTGGAACCGCGCCTGCTGCTCGACACCATGTCGTTCGTGCTGGACCTGCACCGCGACGACACCGTTCTGCAGTTCTTCGAGGTGCGCCGCATCCTGGAGCCCGCCGCCACCGCGATGGCCGCCGAGCAGATGACCGAGCCGGAGATCGAGGAGCTGCGCGCGATCCTTGAGGCGCTGCCCCCCGATCCCACGATCGAGGAGCTCGTCGCCAACGACCTGGAGTTCCACCGGCGGATCGCGGTGGGGTCGGGCAACAGCGTGCTCTGCTCGTTCATCGAGAGCCTGTCGGGCCCGACCACCCGGGCCCGGATCTGGCGCGGCCTGACGCAGGAGGGCGCGATGCGGAAGACGCGGGAGCAGCACGCCGCGATCTACGAGGCCATCGCCACCCGCCAGGCCGACGTGGCCCGCTCCTGGGCCACGGTGCACATCGCGGGTGTGGAGGCGTGGCTGCGCAAGGTGCTTCCCTAGGGGGTGGCCCCGAGGTCGATGGCGTTGGGGTCGGGCAGGTCGCGGGGCAGGTTCTGGGCGTCCTCCCAGTCGATGACCTCGTCGGCGGCCGGCGGCGGGATGATCTGCCAGCGTCCCCAGTCGGAGTAACGGGTGTCGACCCGCTCCAGCACCGCGCCCTTGACCGAGATCGTCTTGGCCGTCAAGCGCTTGATCAGGCCGTTGCCGTCGGTCCAGAGCCGCCATTCGATCTTGATCTTGGCGTTCTTCTTCGAGGTCACGCCCTCCTGGTCGGCGGCGTAATAGCTCTTGGCCACCTTGCTCAGCTCGGCGTAGGTCACGTCACCGCGGTAGAAGAATCCACCCGAGACGGGCTTTGCGGTCGCGCCCTTCATGGTGACCTTGAGAACGGCCGGGTCGAACACGTTGATCGTCTGCTCGGTGATCAGGGACTCGGGCTCGATCTTGAGCTTCTCGCCGTACTTCAGGCCCATCCAGTTCTTGCCCTCGGGCAGTGACTCGCCGGCCAGATAGTAGGTGTCGTCGGCGACGATGAGCCGCGCCTCCGGCTCGACGTTGTTGAGCCGGTCGTCGTTGTGGACGTTCCACCCGGTGATGTACGCCGCCAGGGGGCCGCCGGTCCCGAGCTGCACCTGCCCATGGCGTCGCACCCTTACCTCGCCCGAGCCGCTGCGGGAGATCTCGGTGAAGTCGACGCCGCGCTCGGCGCGGAACTGCTTCTTGAGCGCCTGCACGGGGTCCGGAGCGGCGGTCTGCGCGACGGCGGCGCTCGGCGCCCACGCGAACAGCGCGGCGGTCGCCATGACCATCCAACGTCTCATGGGAGTCTTCATCCTCATCGGGGCTGGGGGAGAGATCATTTTCGCACGCCATTACGGGGTAGTACGCCCATATGGCTGACAAACTCACGAAATATCGGAGCAAACGCGACGCCAGCCGTACCCCCGAGCCCGTCCCCCAGACACCCCCGGAGCCGCAGGGCGGCGACGCCTTCGTCATCCAGGAGCACCACGCCCGCTCCCTGCACTGGGACCTGCGCCTGGAGCACGACGGCGTGCTCGCCTCCTGGGCCATCCCCAAGGGCCTCCCCGACGACCCCGGCACCAACCACCTGGCCGTGCACACCGAGGATCACCCCATGGAGTACCTCACCTTCCACGGCGAGATCCCCCAGGGCGAGTACGGCGGCGGCGCGATGACCATCTGGGACCAGGGCACGTACGAGCTGGAGAAATGGTCCGACCGGGAGGTCAAGGTCGTCCTGCGCGGCTCGCGGGCCAGCGGTCGTTTCGTGCTCTTCCAGACCAACGGCAAGAACTGGATGATCCACCGGATGGACCCCCCGGCCCGCGACCCGCTGCCGGACCTGTCCCCCATGCTCCCTGCCGAACGCGCCCGCCCGCCCCGCGACCAGGCGGCCTACGCCTACGAGTTCGCCTGGGGCGGGCGCCGCCTCCTGGTCCCCATCGAGGGCGGCCGCACCACCGCCGCCCGCGAGCACCCCTGGCTGCGCGCGCTCGCGGAGTCGTTCGGCAGCAGGACCGCCCTGCTGGACGGCGAGCTCGCCACCCTCTCGGGCGCGGAGGTGCTGGTCTTCTACGACCTGCTGTACGACGACGGCCGCTCCCTGGTGGACCAGCCCTACACCGTACGCCGCACCGCCCTGGAAGCCCTGAACCTGTCGACCTCCCACTGGCAGACGGCCCCGTCCTGGCCCGGCCAGGCCCACCCCGTCCGCCAGGCGGCCGAACAACAGGGCCTGCCCGGCGTGGTGGCCAAACGCCTCGACTCCCCGTACGAACCAGGCGAGTCAACAGCCTGGCTCTTCATCCCGTCCTGAGCGACCGATCCACCACCGAACCGGCGACCAGACCACCACATCAGCGGCGACCAATGCGTCAGCATGATTGCGACCATTGCGCCAGAGTGACTGCGTCCAAACAACCACGTAGCATCCGTCCAATCACCACTCACCAAGCGTCCAAACCACCACAGCAGAGGTCGTCCATGCCATGCTTAACTCATGGTGAGCACTCCTCTGGGCAGGGTGGTCAGGCGACATGCCACACGTGCCGTGACTGAAGCCCTGGCAGACACCCGAGTGGTCTTGGTGAACGGTGCCCGCCAGAGCGGCAAGAGCACGCTCGTCAAGCAGATCACGAGCGAGAGGTCCGCTGAATGGCGGGATCTGGATATGAGCTTCGTCCGCCAGTCCGCGATGGCGGATCCGGACGGTTTCGTGGACTTCTCCCCGATCATGGTCATCGACGAGATTCAACGAGTACCCGAGTTGTTGCTCGCCATCAAGGCTCGGGTGGACGCTGACCCACAGCCGGGTCAATACCTATTGACAGGTTCCTCCCGCCTCCTGGCGTTGCGCACGCTGCCGGACACCCTCGTCGGGCGGATGGAGACCATAGAACTCTGGCCCTTCTCCCAAGGAGAGATCGACAACACGTCTGACGGGTTCGTTGATTCCATCTTCGATCAGGGTGCCGCCCTGCAGCACAACTCCACCGTGACACGCAGCGAGTACGCGGACAGGATCGTGCGTGGCGGCTTCCCCGAATCCGTGGCTCGGGCGAGCGACCGCAGACGGCAGCACTTCTTGAGCTCCTACGTGGGCGATCTGATCAGCCGGGACATGACAGCGCTTCTCGAAGTCGAGCGGGTGGCGGAGATGCGTACGCTCATCCGTCTACTCGCCGCTCGTTCTGGCCGGCTTCTCGTCGGCCAAGCCCTCGGGAGAGAGGCGGGGCTATCAGCTACCACGACCTCGCGCTACCTGAATCTTCTTGAGGAAGTCTTCCTGATCAAACGCATCCCGGCCTGGTCCAGGAATCTGGGCAATCGCGCCATCCGGACTTCCAAGATGGCGTTCGTCGACTCAGGGGTCGCGGCGCATCTGCTCGGCGCTGACGCTCGAGGCCTCATCCGCCCTGGCGGACCTTTCGGACCGCTTCTGGAGGGATTCGTCCTTATGGAGCTCGCACGTCAGCTGACCTGGGCCGATGAGCAGGTGGACCTCTTTCACTACCGCACCAAGGACCAGGTGGAGGTAGACGCGGTCCTGGAGAACAGACGGGGCCAGGTCGTCGGCATCGAGGTGAAAGCGTCCTCCACTGTCCGGGCGGACGATTTCAGAGGGTTGCGGCATCTTGCCGACCGACTCGGGGAGGACTTCCTCGCCGGGATCGTGCTCCATACCGGCACCCTGACGCTGCCTTTCGGCGACAGGATGCGGGCCATGCCGGTGAGCGCGCTGTGGGAGGTCGGGTAGGCGATACTCGAGCGATGCACATTACCGAAATATCCCCTGATCAGGCCGGGCTGCTCGACCTGCAGCACGCGGCGTACAGAGTGGAAGCGCAGATCATCGGGGACGACCGGATCCCGCCCCTGCACGAGACGCCGGACGACCTGCTGGCCCTGCCGCTCTCCTGGCTGGGCGCCTTCGACGACGAGGGGCGGCTGGTCGGCGCGGTGGCGTGGGCGCGGACCTCCGACGAGGTGGACCTCGACCGGTTGATCGTGCACCCCGGCGCGCATCGGCAGGGGATCGGGCGGACGCTGGTCAAGGAGGTCATGGCCAGGGCGGAGGGGCGCGGGATCGTGGTGTCCACGGGCCGCGGCAACGCTCCCGCGCGGGCGCTCTACGAAGGGCTCGGGTTCACGTTGCAGGGCGAGGCCGAGCCGGTGCCCGGACTGTGGATCGTGCGCTACGCCTGCTGAAGGAGGCCTTCGGCCCGCAGGTCCCGCCATAAGACGTCCGGCACCGGGCGCCGGCGCAGGGCGAAGTTCGTACGGACCTCCTCAGGGGTGCGGGCGCCCAGGACGACGGCGGCGACCGCCGGGTGGCGCAGCGGGAAGGCCATCGCCACCTGGGGCAGCCGTACGCCGTGCCGCTCGCAGATCGCGGCGACCCGCCGGGCGCGCTCGACGAGCGCGGGCGGGGCGGGGGCGTAGTCGAAGGTGCCCGAGGGCTCGGGGGTGGCCAGCAGGCCGCTGTTGAAGACGCCCGCCGCCAGCACCCGCACGCCCCGCTCGGCGCAGGCGGCCAGCAGGGGCAGGCCCGACTGGTCGAGCAGGGTGTAGCGGCCGGCCAGCATGACCACGTCGATGTCGGTCTCCTGGACGAACCGCAGCGGCGCCTGCCACTGGTTCATACCGACCCCGATCGCCTTGACCACGCCCTGCGCGCGCAGCTCGGCCAGCGCCGGATAGGCCTCGGCGATCGCCTGGTCGACGTGCGCGTCGGGGTCGTGGATGAGGACGAGGTCCACCTGGGGCAGGCCGAGCCGCTCCAGGGACTCCTCCAGGGAGCGGCGCACGCCGTCGCGCGAGAAGTCCCAGACGCGCTCGTACGTGGCGGGCACGTCGAAGCCCTCGTCGTCGCGGCCGCCCCGCGAGGAGGGCACCAGCAGGCGGCCGACCTTGGTGGACAGCACGTAGCCGGAGCGGCCGGCGAGCGCCGCGCCGAGGCGGCGTTCTGACAGCCCGAGTCCGTAGTGCGGCGCGGTGTCGAACAGCCGGACGCCGCCCTCCCAGGCCACGTCGATGGTGGCCCGCGCCTGCTCGTCGGTCACCGCCCGGAAGAGGCCGCCGATCGGCGCGGTGCCGAGCCCGTGGCGGGGCAGCTCGATCACATCAGCTCCTGGAGTCGTCCGAAGTCGGGGGCCGGAGGCGGAGCCCCTGCATGCCGCCGTCCACGGCCAGCGCGGTCCCGGTGGTGGCGCCCGCTTCCGGGCCGGCCAGATAGGCGATCGCCGCCGCCACCTCGTCGGCGCTCACCAGACGGCCCATGGGTTGCCGGGCGTTCAGCGCCGCCCGCTCCGCCTCGGGGTCGTCGGCCGCGTCGAGGAGCCGCCCGACCCACGGGGTGTCCGTGGTGCCCGGGTTCACGCAGTTGACCCGGATGCCCTCGCGTACATGATCCGCCGCCATCGCGAGCGTGAGCGACTGCACCGCGCCCTTGGTCGCGCTGTAGAGAGCGCGGCCGGGCAGGCCCGCCGTGGCGGCCACCGAGCACGTGTTGACGATCGCCGCGTGCTCGGACCTCCTCAGGTACGGGAGCGCCGCGCGGCTCACCCGGACCATGCCGAGGACGTTGACGTCGAACACCGTGCGCCACTCGTCGTCGTCGTTGTCCTCGACGGTGCCCTGGGCTCCGATGCCGGCGTTGTTGATCACGATGTCGATGCCGCCGAGCCGCTCGGCCGCCTCCGCGACGGCCTGCCGTACCTGCGCGTCGTCCCGCACGTCCACCGCGATGCCGACGAACGGCTCGCCGGGCGGGTGCAGGTCGAGGCAGGCGACCCGCATCCCCCGCCCGGCGAGCAGGGTGGCGGTGGCCAGGCCGATGCCCGAACCGCCGCCGGTCACGATGGCTTTGAGGCTCATCTCCAGACCTCTCCGCCAGGGTAGGTGTGGGCGGTGATCGACGCGGCGTGCATCTCGGCGCTGAACCCCGGGGCCGTGGGCGCCCGGTAGCGGCCGTGATCGATCACCACCGGGTCGGCGAAGTGCTCGTGCAGGTGGTCCACGTACTCGATCACGCGGTCGTCCATCGCGGCGCTGACGGCCACGTAGTCGAACATCGCCAGGTGCTGCACCAGCTCGCACAGCCCGACGCCGCCCGCGTGCGGGCAGACCGGGACGCCGAACTTGGCGGCGAGCAGCAGGATCGCGATGTTCTCGTTGACGCCGCCGACGCGGGCGGCGTCGAGTTGCAGGTACGACAGCGCGCCGGCCTGCAGGAGCTGCTTGAACACGATCCGGTTCTGGACGTGTTCGCCGGTGGCGACCGGGACGGGCCTGATGCCCTCGGCGATGGCGGCGTGGCCGAGCACGTCGTCGGGGCTGGTGGGCTCCTCGACCCAGTGCGGGCGGAACTCGGCGAGCGCGCGCACCCACGCGATGGCCGAGCCGACGTCCCAGCGCTGGTTGGCGTCGATCGCGATGGGGTAATCGGGACCGCAGACCTCGCGGGCCACCCTGAGGCGGCGGATGTCGTCGGCCAGGTCGGCGCCGACCTTGAGCTTGATCTGGCCGAAGCCCTGCTCCAGCGCCTCCTGGCAGAGGCGGCGCAGCTTGTCGTCGTCGTACCCGAGCCAGCCGGGGGAGGTGGCGTAGGCGGGATACCCATCGGCCATAAGCCGATTTATCCGCTCTTCCTTGCCGCTTTCCGCATTTTTCAGGATCTGGAGGGCTTGGTCCGGGGTCAGCGCGTCGCTCAGGTACCGGAAGTCGACGAGGCCGACGATCTCCTCCGGCGACATCTCGGACAGCAGCCGCCAGACCGGCTTGCCCGCCCGCTTGGCCTTCAGGTCCCACAGGGCGTTGACCACGGCGGAGATCGCCATGTGCATGACGCCCTTCTCCGGCCCGAGCCACCGCAGCTGCGAGTCGTGGACCAGCTCCTTGTAGAGCCCGCCCAGGTCCTCGACGTCCCGGCCGAGCACGTACGACTCCAGCGCGCCGATCGCGGCCGTCTGCACGTCGTTGCCCCGCCCGATGGTGAACGCGAACCCGTGCCCGGCGAACCCGTCGTCGGTCGTCAGCACCACGTAGGCCGCGGAGTAATCAGGGTCGGGGTTCATCGCGTCGGACCCGTCGAGCTCACGCGAGGTGGGAAAGCGCACGTCGTGCGTCCGCATCCCCACGATCTCGTACGCCCGCGCGCCGTGCTCCGTCATGCCTGGCCCACGCTCTGCCGTTGTCTCCCGAGCCCGCCGATCTCCAGCTCGACCACGTCACCGGCGCGCAGGTAGGGCTGACCGGGCATGCCCATGGCGACTCCGGCGGGGGTGCCGGTGTTGATCACGTCGCCCGGCTCCAGCACCATGAACCGGCTCAGATAGCGTACGACCTCGGCCACGTCGAAGATCATGTTCTTGGTGTCGCCGTTCTGGCGCAGCTCGCCGTTGACCCACAGGCGCAGCGGCAGGGCCTGCGGGTCGCCCACCTCGTCGGCGGTCACCAGCCAGGGGCCCATCGGGTTGAACGTCTCGCACGACTTGCCCTTGTCCCACTGGCCGCCGCGCTCAAGCTGGAACTCCCGCTCGGACACATCATTGGCCACCGCGTACCCGGCCACGACGTCGAGCGCCTCCTCCCGGGACTCCAGGTAGCGGGCCCGCTTGCCGATGACGACCGCGAGCTCGACCTCCCAGTCGGTCTTCACGCTGTCGCGCGGCACGAGCACCTCGTCGTACGGCCCGACCAGGGTGTTGCTCGCCTTCATGAACACCACGGGCTCGGCCGGCACGTCGGCGCCGGACTCGGCGGCGTGGTCGCTGTAGTTGAGCCCGATGCACACGATCTTGCCCGGCCGCGCGATCGGCGCGCCGATCCGCAGCCCCTCGGCGTCGATGACGGGCAGCGCGTCGCGTTCGAGCGCCTCGCGCACCCGAGCCACGCCTCCGGAGGCCAGGAACGCCCCGTCGATCTCCGGCTCTCCGATGTCGCGCAGGTCACCGGCGTCGTCCATGACCACCGGCCGCTCCTGGCCGACGGCTCCTACTCGCAGCAGCTTCACAACGCATCCTTCGTCAGACATCGGATGTCTCTTCCCTCCAGATGCTGGTGGGGAGGCTGCGGGCATGTCAAGGGGGTGCGCACGGGTTCGCGTTCCTCCTTGACGGTCGTACAGTGCCGTAATAGAACACGTTGCAATACCAAAAACCAAGCGCTTGATCAAGAGGGTGAATCCGGGTGCACATCGACCTCGTAGACCAGGACAACTACGCCGCCGCGGGACCGCCGCACCAGCAACTCGCCTGGCTCCGCGCCAACGACCCCGTCCACCGGCACCCTGGTGAGCCGGATTTCTGGGCGGTCACCCGCTACGAGGACGTGGTGCACGTCTCCCGGCACTCCGAGTTGTTCTCCTCCTCCAGGAAGCTGGCGCTCTTCGCGGAGATGCCGGAAGAGCAGATCGCCATGCAGCGGATGATGATGCTCAACCAGGATCCGCCGGAGCACACCCGGCGGCGCTCGCTCGTCAACCGGGGCTTCACCCCGCGCACGATCGGCGCCCTCGAACAGCACATCCGTGACATCACCGACGACCTCCTGGACAAGTGCGGCAGCGAGGCCGACTTCGTCACCGAGGTGGCGGCGCCCCTGCCGCTGTACGTGATCTGCGAGCTCCTCGGCGCCCCGGTGACCGACCGCGACAAGATCTTCGCCTGGTCCAACCGCATGATCGGCGCCCAGGACCCGGACTACGCGGACTCCCCGGAGGAGGGCAGCTCCGCCGCCATGGAGGTCTACGCCTACGCCAACGAACTCGCCGTCCAGCGCAAGGCCAACCCTCGCGACGACATCGTCAGCAAGCTCCTCCAATCCGATGAAAAGGGCCAGACGCTCGACGAGACCGAGTTCGACCTCTTCGTCCTGCTGCTCGTCGTGGCGGGCAACGAGACCACCCGCAACGCGGCCTCGGGCGGCATGCTCGCCCTCTTCGAGCACCCCGACCAGTGGGCCCGCCTGGTGGCCGACCCCGGACTCGCCGGCACGGCCTCCGACGAGATCGTCCGATGGGTCTCCCCCGTCAACCTCTTCCGCCGCACCTCCACCACCGACCAGATCCTCGGCGGCCAGGAGATCAAGGAGAACGACAAGGTCGTCGTCTTCTACTCCTCCGCCAACCGCGACACCAGCGTCTTCCCGGACGCCGAGGTCTTCGACATCGGCCGCTCCCCCAACGCCCACATCGGCTTCGGCGGCGGCGGCGCCCACTTCTGCCTCGGCAACCACCTCGCCAAGCTCGAACTCCGCGTCCTGTTCGAGCAGCTCGCCCGTCGCTACCCCAAGCTCCGCCAGACCGGCGAGGCCCGCCGCCTGCGCTCCCACTTCATCAACGGCATCAAGGAACTCCCGGTCAAGCTGCACTAGGGGCTGCCGCGAAAGTGCTGGTCGCTGTCCAAGGCGCGATCAGCCGGGGAAAGCACCTGGGTCGATAGGCCATGGTTTCGCGCTGGAACCATCTGCTGCAGAGGAGTGCCGTTGAGCAAGACAGTGCCGGTGATCTCCGACGGCGCGATGTTCTGGGCTTATGACGTGGCGCTCGGGGTTCTCTTCATCGAAGCGGCGCGAGTCGGTGCGGAGACGCCGGCGGACCTCCGGCCCTCGTGGTGGCCGGAGCTGGAGCGGGGTCTCCGCACACACGCGTTGGCGGGCAGCGGTTTCGCCGTCCTGCTGGACGACTTCAGCGAGGATCGGCGACAGCTGCTCCTGCAGTGTGTCGTGGAGGCGGCCCGCCGGATCGAGGCCCGCGGCGGCGTGGACCGGGCCGAAGTCTCGATCTGGTCCGAGCTGGAGGAGAGTGCGACCAGCTTCCTGCGCGGTGCGGAGCACATCGACGCGGCCCCGCTTGTCGAGCTGGCAGAGGCTCTGGTCGATCTGGCTGCCGGCACCCTCCCTCCCGCTCCGGCTGAGCGGCACTGGTACTACGGAACTCCAGAGGGCCGGACCGTGCAGGGCGGATAGCAACGCGCTGGTCACAGCCATTCGTTGACGGCGGCGACCAGCCCGGTCACGTGGTGGCACGCTCCAACAGGGGTCCGGCCGGATTCCGCGTCTTGTTCCGGGTCCGGCTACGGACTGACCGCTCAGGTGAACGCGGACCGGATGACCTGCCCGGCCATGGGCGTGCGGTCGAGCTCCGCCTTGACGTCCGCGAGGGTCTGGGCGGCCAACGCGTCGTAGTAAGCCTGCTCCGCGCGGCGCATGGCCGTCTTGACGGGGCATGGACCGTCCGGTGGCGGGGAGAGCTCGCCGATCTTGCCGCAGCAACGGATCTCGGTGCAGTGGAAGAGGTACGCGTCACCCTCGATGGCTTCGACCACGTCGAGGAGAGTGATCTCACCGAGCGGCCTGGCCAGGCGGAAGCCGCCACGCGGCCCGGGAACGGAGGTCAGGAGCCCCGCCCTGACGAGTTGCTGCAACTGCTTGATCAGGTACGGGGCCGGCAGGCCGTGAGCCTCGGCGAGCTGACCGCTGCCCACCGGGCCGCCGCCGATCATGTCCAGGTTGAGGAGTGTGTGCAGGGCCCACTCGACGCCCTTGGCCATTCTCATGATGTGGACATCCTATGTCCGGAACCGAGCTGTCGCCTAATCTTGACATTTAATATCCAGGATATATAACGTCCAGGATGTACGGCGGACCGCGTTCGACGAGCCGGGAATCGGTCCTGGCGGCGACGTCCGCACGCACGTCAAAGGGGAGAAAGCATGAAGGACATCCTGGTCATCGGTGGCGGTTTCGCCGGCGTGTGGAGCGCGGCAGGAGCCGTTCGCGCCGCGCGCGCGGCCGGAAGCACCGGGGACGAGCTGCGCGTGACGCTGGTCAGCGGCGGCGACGACCTGGTCATCCGTCCGCGCCTGTACGAGGACGACCCCGAGACCATGCGGGTTCCTCTGGACCGCGTCCTCGGCCCGATCGGGGTACGCCGCCTCACCGCGACGGTGACCGACATCGACACCGAAGCCCGTACCGTCCGCACGGTCGGGCGGGACGGCACCGGCCAGACCCTGTCCTACGACAAGCTCGTGCTGGCGACCGGCAGTCAGCTGGTACGCCCCACCTTCCCCGGCGCGGGGGACGTCTTCGACATCGACACCCTGCCCGCGGCGGCCGCGCTCGACCACCACCTGCGGCGCCTGCCCCAGCGGGAGCCCTCCGACGGCCGGTACACGGCCGTCGTCGTGGGCGCCGGCTTCACCGGCCTGGAGATCGCCACCGTCCTGGGTGAGCGCCTGCGGGCGATCGCCGACGGGCAGGGCGCCCGCGAGACAGTACGGATCGTCCTGGTCGACCGCGCCGACGTCCTCGGCCCGGAGCTCGGCCCAGGACCTCGCCCGCACATCGACGGCGCGATCGACCAGCTGAAGATCGAACGACGTCTGGGCTCCACCGTGGCGTCAGTGACCCCTGAGAAGGTCGTTCTCTCGGAGGGCGAGGTCATCCCGGCGGCGACCGTCATCTGGACGGCCGGCATGGCCGCGAGCCCGCTCACGGCCCAGATCCCGGGAGAACGCGACCACCTGGGCAGGCTGACCGTCGACAGCTACATGCGGGTGATCGGAGTCCCCGACGTGTACGCGGCCGGCGACACGGCGGTGGCCGCCGCCGAGGACGGGCACTACACGATCCAGAGCTGCCAGCACGCCCAGCCGATGGGCAAGTGCGCCGGATACAACGTGGCAGCCGGACTCCTCGGGACCGACCTCCTGCCTTTCACCGCTGACCCCTACAGCAACGCCCTGGACCTGGGGTCCGCCGGCGCCGTTCTCACGAACGGCTGGGAGCGTACGGTCACGGCGACCGGCCCTGAGGCCAAGACCATGAAGCAGGACATCAACACGAAGTGGATCTACCCGGCGGTCGACGACCCGGAGCAGATCCTCGCTCAGGCGAGCCGCCTCCTCAACAGCTGACGTCCTGCCGGGCTATCCGGCGTTGACGCCCGCCGGGAGTATGCCCGTAGGTGCGGCGGTACACGCTGAGTCGAAGGTCGTGGACAAGTTCTCCTCGACCAGCCTGCAGGCACCACTCGGTCCTCCCGGATCGGCGCGTCATAGCAGGAATCGAAAGAGCGGACTGGAGGCGTCGATGCGTTCGATCCGGAGCGGGGCGGCCTCCATTCGCTTCAGCAGACCCGGCAGGTCGTCGGGGGCGGTCAGCTCGATACCGACCAGGGCGGGGCCGGTCTCGCGGTTGTTGTGCTTGACGTACTCGAACAGGGTGATGTCCTCGTTCGGGCCGAGCACCTCGTCGAGGAATCGGCGCAACGCGCCCGGCTCCTGGGGAAACTCGATCAGGAAATAGTGCTTGCGCTCCTCGTGGATCAGGGCGCGTTCGACGACCTCGGCGTAACGGCTGACGTCGTTGTTCCCGCCGGAAAGCACGCAGACCACTGTGGCGGAGTCCGGGATCTCCACCAGCCCGAGAGCGGAGCCGGCGAGCGCACCGGCGGGCTCGGCGATGATGCCGTCGGTCTGGTAAAGGGCCAGCATCTCGCTGCACACCCGGCCTTCCGGCACAGCGACGAGCTCGACATCCGCGGCCGCGATGATCGGGAACGTGATGTCCCCGGCTCTGCGCACGGCTGCGCCGTCGACGAAGGTGTCGATCTCGCTCAGGGTGACGGGCTTTCCGGCGGCGAGTGCCGCGGCGACGCCGGCGGCGCCCTGAGGCTCGACGCCGATGACCCGAGTGCGCGGGTGCCGCCGGCCCAGCCACGCGAGGGAGCCGGCCAGCAGCCCGCCGCCGCCGACAGGCACCACCACCACGTCCGGGCCGGTGCCGAGCTGCTCCACCGCCTCGCGGATGACGGTCCCCTGGCCGGCGATGGTCCGCGCATCGTCGAACGCCGGCACGATCGTCGCGCCGGTCGCGCGGGCATCGGCGGCCGCGGCGGCCGCCGCCTCGTCGTAGGTGTCGCCGCCCAGGACGGTTTCGATCATGCTGCCGCCCAGCGCCGCGATCCGGTCGCGCTTCTGGCGCGGCGTCGTGCGCGGCAGATACACCCGGCCGTGTACGCCGAGTGCCGAGCAGGCGTAGGCCACGCCCTGCGCATGATTGCCGGCACTGGCGGCGACCACCCCGGCCGCTCGCGCGATGCCGTCCAGCTGCGCGATCAGGTTGAACGCGCCACGCACCTTGTAGGAGCGCACGGTCTGCAGATCCTCACGCTTGAGCCACACCTCGGCGCCCATCGCATCGGAGAGGCGCGTGTTGCGTTCGAGTGGCGTCGTCCGCACCACACCGGCCAGGCGCCCTGCGGCATCGTCCACGGCATCGGCGTCGACCGGAACGCCGCTCGTCGTCATCGCCGTGCCTCCGGCTCGATCGGCGCGATGGCCCAGCGACAGCGGCATCGGGCGTCCGGCGGCGGGGCAGAGACGAGCACAGGTTGCGGGATCACCATCTACGTAATAGCTGATCTGGGTAGACGAGCCAAATTCATCCCCTCCGATGGCTGGATTTCCACAGAACTTGGCTCGGCATCGGCTCTGCCCCGGCCTCGCCCGGCGATCGCGTCACCGCTGTCCGACGTCCGAGACGAAGCCGGCGGCCGTCCGTACGCGCATCGTCCTCGGATCCGGCCCACCGAATCGGGCCGACCAGATCGCCCCCGCCGAAATGCTTTCGGGTGGCACTGGTGAGGGGGTCCACACCCAGATGTGCGCCGCCGTCCGGCGGCAGGCGACGGCCTGGGGGATCGCGCGGGTGACGCGGCGGGCGCGATCGATCAGCGGCGAGGCGGGGGTGTTCACGCCGTCCAGGATGCGCGCCCGCCGCCACCGGCCGATCGTGCGAACGAGGTTCTGTGGAGAACATCGCGTCATCCACAGGCAGGCGCCGCAAAGGGCCGCTCTGCCGTACCGAGCTTTTTCACAGCGTGGCGATGTGCTGTGCTGCCCCGTCGGGGCGCTGCCAGGCGCTCTTGAGCGTGCTCAGCCGCCACGGCGTCAGCCTCAGCACCGTGATGCTCTCGTCGCGATGATCCACCACGCCCAGGATGCGCGGATCGTACCCGAGCGGCTCCTCCGCGCCGGCGAACAGGTCCCACACCTTCCGCCGAGTCGCCTCATCGCCGGCGAAGGCCGCCTCACACTCGGCGACCGCGACCTCCTGGGCCGGGTCCCAGTAGGAGCACGACACGAACGGCGTACGCGCCAGGTGGGCGACCTTGAGCGGTGTGGGCCTGGTGAACACCAATCCGACGAGCTCCCCGCCCGCCTCCTCCCAGTAGGGGTGCACCACACGGGAGCGCGGCCGGCCCCGGCTGTCCACGGTGACCAGCGTGCACCACACGATCCGATGGGCGACGCGGACGAACTCCGCACGCATGGCCGCCGGTGGTTCGCTAGATTTCACAACCATGGTTGTGAATCTTACTCCAGAATCCCTGGACCTCTCCTTGGTGAGCCTGTTCGCCGGCTGGGCGATGGCGGACGAGGTGCAGCGACGGCTGGCCGCGGACGGCTTCGGCGAGCTGCGGTTCAACGACGGCGTGATCATCCAGCACGTGCTCGCGGGGCCCCTGTCGATCACCGCGCTGGCCGAGCGGATGGGCGTCACCCAGCAGGGCGCGTCGAAGGCCGTCGCCGACATGGAGCGCCGTGGCCTGCTCGCCCGAGAGCCGTCCCTCGACGACGCGCGTACCAGGCTGCTCCGTCTTACCCAGCACGGCGAGGCGGCGGTGCGCGCCGCCCGCGCCCACCGCGCCGCACTCGAAGCCGAACTGACCGAGGAGTACGGCGCGGCCCGCGTCACCGACGCCCGCGCCCTGCTGTCCGCCATCCTCAGCCGCTTCGACCAGGACGACTCCATCCGCCACCGCAGAGTTCGCCCACCCGCCTGACCATCGCCCATCACCGACCGCCGAACCACCCGGAGGGCAACCGAGACAGAACAACAGCACCGGGCAAAAGCCAGCCTTCACGACCAGCGCCCCACGGACCGCCATCAGACAGGCGGCCCCACCACTCACACCAGCGCGCGCAACTCCGGCAGGACCTCCAGGGCCAGCCGCTCGGCCTGGCCACGGGGATCCGGACCGGCGGGCATGAAGTTCATCGAGGTGAAGCCCAGGGCCGCCAACGCCCCGAGCCGATCCAGCACGGCCTGCGGGGACCCGGCCACCACCGACGGCGAGCCGGAGCCCGTACCGATCTCGAAGGGCACGTTGTAGACGCACCGCACCGGCCGCCCCTGCGCGGCCGACAGGACCCGCTCGCGCATGACGGCGGCCTGCTCCGGCGGCGCGAACCCGAGCGAGGGGATCCACCCGTCCGCCAGCCGGCCGGTCGCCGCCAGCGCCCGGTTCCCGTAAGTGCCGAGCCAGATGGGGATCGGCGTGTCCGGCTTGGGCTCCATGGCGGCCTGCTCGGTGTGGTAGCGGTCGCCCCTGTAGGAGAACTCCGGCTGCGACCACAGCCCGCGCATGATGTGGATGGCGTCCACCATCCCGTCGACCTTCTCCCGCGGCGTGGGCACCCCGAGGCCGAACGCGCGGAACTCCTCGTCGGAGTAGCCGCCGCCGAGCCCCAGGATGAGCCGTCCTCCGGAGAGCCGGTGCAGGCTCTCGGCCATCTTGGCGACCATCGCGGGCGGCCGGTACGGCACGCCGAGCACCCGGGTCGCGATCTTGACCCGGGAGGTGGCGGCGGCCACCCAGGTGAGCATCGTCCATACCTCGTAGCTCGGCTCGGTGCCCGACGGGTGGTCGGAGGTGGAGACGAAGTCGTACCCGAGCTCCTCGGCGGCCCGCGCGTCACTCACCGGATCGGCCCCCTGAGCGGCCGAAGCCGAGATGCCGAGCCCGAACAGCGGCGTGGTCATGGCAGCCCCTCCCTATGACGGTTTACATGTAAACCTAAAGCCGCAGTTGGTTACACGTCAACCAAACAGAACTAGGGTGGGAGCATGGACGAGCCCCGCTGGCTGGACGATGCCGAGTTCCGGGCGTGGATCGGCTATCGCCGGATGAGGTTGCTGCTCGACGCCCAGGTCAGCCGCGACCTGCTGCACGACTCGGGGCTGTCCGCGCCCGACTACGACGTGCTGACGGCGCTGACCTCGACCACCGATCACCGCTGGCGGCTGACCAAGCTCGCCGAGCGGATGCTCTGGTCCAAGAGCCGGTTGTCCCGGCACATCTCACGGATGGAGCAGCGCGGGCTGGTCACCCGCGAGGAGTGCGAGTCCGACGCCCGGGGCGCCATGGTCGTGCTGACCGAGGGCGGGCTGCGGGCCATCGAGGCGGCGGCGCCGGACCATGTCGAGTCCGTGCGCCGCCATTTCATCGACCTGTTGACCAGGGAGCAGATCGAGGTGCTCGGCACGGTCGCGGAGACCGTGCTCGCTCACCTGTCGGAGCCACCCACCGAGGTCAGCTGAGCCAGATCGGGCTCCAGTCCGCCATCTCGACGAAGCGGCGCAGGTCGGCCAGCCCGGAGACGCTGCCCAGCCAGCCCGCGTAGGGCGTGCGGTCGAAGCCGCTCTGGACCAGGGTCAGCCGGGTCTTGCCGCCGCTGCCCTCCAGCTCCCAGGTGCCGACGCCGACGGGTCCCCAGTCGACGGACATCTTGCGGTCGGTCTCCAGCTCCAGGATCTTCGCCGGCTCGCCCTCGGCGTCGAACCCGCCCATGGCGTAGCGTCCGCCGACGCGCGGCTCGATCTCGATCGGGTAGCCGAACCAGCGGGTGACCGCCTCCGAGTCGATCAGGGATGCGTACACCTTGGCCGGCGGGGCGTCGATGAGGACCTCCGCGCGCAGCTCGGCGGAGGTGAAGTCGGGCTTGGGCGTGAGGGCGCGGCCCTCGAAGTGCTCGACCAGGTTGGCCAGCACGAGGTACCAGTAGGTCTGCAGGACGCCGCGGACGTTGCTCTCCTCCATGGCCTCCTGCATGTCGAAGTGGCTCTGCGACACCGACACGATCGCCGCGTCGGGCCCGTCCTCCTCCACGGCGAACTCCGTCGTCGTCTCGACGCCGTCGAGCGTCCAGGCGAAGCGCACCGTACGGTCATCGGCGTGCAGCAGCCGCTGGTGCGGCGCATCGCCCTCAGGCGTGAAGCGGCCCCAGAACTCGAAGCGGTCGGGCAGCTCCACCTCGACGTGCTCGGCCAGCCACACGCGCAGGGTGTCCGGGTCTGTCAGGGCGTGCCGCACCTGCTTGACGGGGGCGGGGACGCGGGCACGGATGATCATCGGGTCACTCATGGTCTTCTCCCTTGGGATAACAGGCGACGGCGAGCTTGAAGGCGTCGCCTTCGTCTCCGCCATAGCGGGTGAACAGCTCCCGCATCATGGTCTGCAGGTCGTTCAGGAACTCCTGCCGCTTTTCAGGCTGAACGTGAATCTCTCCGGACAGGCCGATGGACGGCAGCTCCGGCGCGGTCCTGTCCAGCGCCGCGATGTCGGCCTGAACCTCCTCCATCAGGTCGAGCAGATAGCCGAGGCTGAGCTCGTCGCGCGCCTTGGTCAGCCCGATCCGGCCGACCAGTCGCGGCGACAGCCAGTAGGAGCGGGCGGCCGCCTGGTAGATGCCCTCGTTGATGCCGCGCACCCGGCGCTCGGACACCAGGTCGACCAGGCCGGCGTCCACCAGCCGCTTGACGTGGTAGTAGACCCGCTGCGGGGTCTGCCCGAGCCGGACCGCGACCTCGCCGCAGGTGCCGGGCTCGGCGAGCTGCCGCAGCACCTCGACGCGCTGCGGCTTGAGCAGCGCCTCGGCCTGCTCGATCTCTTCTAGGTACAGGACATCTCTCATCGCAAAAATGAGTCTTTACGTAAAAATGCTTTTTGTCAATGAGGCATGCCGAGAATCGGCCGGGCAGAGATGAGATCAGGGCCAGGAGCCTTCCTGGTCGGGGTCGCCGCCGTTGGTCAGCAGCTGCAGGTCGGACTCGACCATCATGGCCACCAGCTCCTCGAAGGACACCGTGGGCTCCCAGCCGAGCTGGACGCGGGCCTTCTTCGGGTCGGCGCACAGCAGGTCCACCTCGGCCGGGCGGTGCAGGCTCTGGTCGGTGACGACGTAGCGCTCCCAGTCCAGCCCGACCGCCGCGAACGCGGCCTCCACCAGCTCCTTGACCGACTTCATCCGCCCGGTGCCGATGACGTAGTCCTCCGGCGTCTCGGCCCGGAGCATCAGGTGCATGGCACGGACGTAGTCGCCCGCGTAGCCCCAGTCGCGCCGGGCGTCCAGGTTGCCGAGGCGGAGCTCGGCGGCCAGGCCGAGCTTGATGCGCGCCACCCCGAGCGAGACCTTGCGGGTGACGAACTCGGCCCCCCGGCGCGGTGACTCGTGGTTGAACAGGATGCCGGAGACGGCGTACATGCCGTACGACTCGCGGTAGTTCTGGGTGAGGAAGTGGCCGTACGCCTTGGCGACGCCGTAGGGCGAGCGAGGGTGGAACCCGGTCGTCTCCGTCTGGGGCGTCTCACTGACCTGCCCGAACATCTCAGACGACGAAGCCTGATAAAAGCGGATCTGGCCGGAGGGGCGGCCGCCGCGCGACGCGCCCGAGCAGACCCGGATGGCCTCCAGCATGCGCAGCACGCCCATCCCGGTGACCTCGGCGGTCAGCTCGGCCTGCTCCCATGACATCGGCACGAAGGAGATCGCCCCGAGGTTGTAGACCTCGTCGGGCTGAACCCGTTCCACCGCGGAGATGAGCGAGCCCTGGTCCAGCAGGTCGCCCCGGATCACCTGGACGTCGGCCAGCAGCCTGCGCATCCGCGACAGCCGCGGGTTCGCCTGGCCGCGGGCCAGCCCCCACACCTCATATCCCTGACCGAGCAAGTGCTCCGCCAGATAGGAACCGTCCTGGCCGGTGATGCCGGTGATCAGAGCGCGCCTGGCCAACGGGGTCCTCCAACTATCGCTGCCGCGTCCGTTGCGACGGAAATGTACGCCATGCCCTCAGATCCATCTAGAACACGTTCTACCGAACCACGCTCGGTCACGGCAACGTCGCAGTTCGCACGGCATATGGCTGCCGCTGCGAACAATTCCAGACGACCTACCGAATGGTAGCCTTCTCGGACTAAGGTCATCTTTCACGGTACACGCCCTTCTCTGGGCCTACCGGGCGGAGAAAGGGGTGTCCGTGAGTGACACGCTGCGGATCGCACTGCTGTCCTACCGCAGCAAACCCACCTGCGGCGGCCAGGGCGTCTATCTCCGCCATCTGAGCCGCGAGCTGGTCGCTCTCGGTCACCACGTCGAGGTCTTCTCCGGCCAGCCCTACCCCGAGCTCGACGAGGGCGTGATCCTGCGGAAGGTGCCGAGCCTCGACCTCTACCGCGACGAGGACCCGTTCAGGACCCCCAAGCTCGCCGAATACCGCGACTGGATCGACCTCCTGGAGGTCGGCACCATGTGGACCGCCGGCTTCCCCGAGCCCCTGACCTTCACCCTGCGCGCCCACCGCGAGCTGAAGAAGCGCGTCGGCGACTTCGACGTCGTCCAGGACAACCAGACGCTCGGCTACGGCCTGCTCGGCATCCAGAAGCTGTTCCCGGTGGTCGGCACCATCCACCACCCGATCAGCGTGGACCGGCGGATCGAGCTGGAAGCCGCCAAGGGCGCCAAGAAGCTGACCATGCGCCGCTGGTACGGGTTCGTCCGGATGCAGGCCAAGGTCGCGCCCCGGCTGAGCCCGATCCTGACCGTCAGCGAGTCGTCGCTGGCCGACATCCACCGCGACTTCAACGTCCCCCAGGCGAACATGCGCCTCATCCCGCTCGGCGTCGACACCCGCTACTTCCACCCGCGCCCGGACAAGCCCCGGCGCAAGGGCTCGATCGTGGCCGTGGCCAGCGCCGACTCCCCCATGAAGGGCGTCTCCACGCTGCTGCGCGCGGTGGCCAAGCTCGCCACCGAGCGCGACGTGAACCTCACCGTGGTCAGCAAGCCCACCCCCGGCGGCCCCACCGAGAAGCTGGTACGGGAGCTGTCGCTGGAGGACCGGGTCTGCTTCGTGCACGGCATCTCCGACGACGAGCTGGGCGAGCTCATCGCCACCTCCGAGATCTCAGTGGTGCCGTCCCTGTACGAGGGCTTCTCGCTGCCCGCCGTCGAGCACATGGCCTGCGCCACGCCGCTGGTCGCCAGCCGTACGGGAGCGTTGCCCGAGGTCGTCGGCGACGCCGCCGTCCAGGTCGCGCCCGGCGACGCCGAGGAGCTCGCCGCCGTGCTGCGCCGCCTGCACGACTCGCCCGAGGAGCGCCAGCGGGTGGGCCAGGCCGGATACGACCGGGTCATGGAGCGCTACACCTGGCACGTCGTCGCCAAGAAGACCGTCGAGGCCTACCGCGAGGCCATCGCGGCCCGTCGTACCCGCTGATCAGAGGAGATCGTCCAGTGCTGACCGTCGACTTCGACCGGCTGCCCGTCGGCCCCGGCGTACGCGTGCTCGACCTGGGGTGCGGCGGCGGCCGGCACGCCTTCGAGGTGCTCCGCCGAGGCGCGGACGTCGTCGCGTTCGACATGGACCAGGCCGAGCTCGACAACGTGGCGGCCATGTTCGCCGCGATGGACAAGGCGGGCGAGGTGCCACCCGGCGGCACCGGGGAGACCGTCCAGGGCACGGCGCTGGACATGCCGTTCGACGAGGGCGGCTTCGACCGCGTCATCGCCGCCGAGGTGCTGGAGCACATCCCCGACGACATGGCGGCGATGGCCGAGATCTTCCGCGTGCTCAGGCCCGGCGGCACGGCCGCGATCACCGTGCCGAGCTTCCTGCCCGAGCGGATCTGCTGGGCGCTCGACGAGGACTACCACACCGCCCCCGGCGGGCATGTGCGCATCTACACGCTGGCCGAGCTGTCGGCCAAGCTGAAGGCCACCGGGTTCGTGATCGGCCCGCACCACCACGCCCACGGCCTGCACGCGCCGTACTGGTGGATCAAGTGCGCCGTCGGCGTCAACAACGACGACCATCCCGTCGCGAAGGCGTACCACGAGCTGCTCGTCTGGGACATCATGAAGCGCCCCGCCGCGACCAGGATCGCCGAGGCCCTGCTCAATCCGGTCATCGGCAAGAGCGTCGTGCTCTATGTCAGGAAGCCCGCGGCGTGATCTCCCGCGAGCAGGTCGTCCAGACGGCCGAGAGCATCGCGGCCATCCAGCGGGAAGACGGCGGAGTGCCCTGGCCGGAAGGGCACGTCGACGCGTGGAACCACATCGAGTGCCTGATGGCCATGACGGTCGCCGGGCTGGACGAGCCTGTACGCAGGGGCTACGACTGGCTCGCCAGGCACCAGCGCGACGACGGCTCCTGGCCGATGAAGCTGCTCGACGGGGTCGCGATCGAGGCTGGCGGCGAGTCCAACCACGCCGCCTACATCGCCGTCGGGCTCTGGCACCACTTTCTCGTCACCGGTGAGCGGTCCTTCGCCGAGCGGCGGTGGCCGATGGCCAAGGCGGCGCTCGACTACGTCGCCGGGCTGCAGACCGAGCGCGGGGAGATCGTCTGGGAGCGTGACGCGCGCGGCCAGGCGGCCACGTACGCGCTGCTGACCGGCTGCTCCTCCATCCACCAGGGGCTGCGCTGCGCTGTGCTGCTCGCCGACCAGCTCGGCGACCCCCAGCCGCACTGGGAACTGGCCGCCGACCGGCTGGCGCACGTGCTGGCCGCCCATCCGGAGGCGTTCGCCGACAAGAGCCGCTTCTCGATGGACTGGTACTACCCCATCCTGGGCGGCGCGGTGCGCGGCGCGCAGGCGTGGGAGTCGCTGGAGCGCGAGTGGGCCACGTTCGTGGTGCCGGGGCTCGGCATCCGGTGCGTGTCCGACCAGCCGTGGGTGACGGGCGCGGAGACGTGCGAGCTGGCGCTGGCCCTGGACGCGGTGGGCGACAGCGGGCGCGCGGCGACGCTCTTCGCCGACATGCAGCATCTACGGCACGAGGACGGCTCCTACTGGACCGGCTGGCAGTTCGCCAACAGTAAGCACTTCCCGCACGAGCGGTCCGGATACACCGCGGCCGCCGTGGTGCTGGCCGCCGACGCCCTGGGCGGCCTGACGGGCGCCTCCGGTGTCTTCCGCGACGCCGCCGCCGTGTCGGTGGCACAGCCCGATGGGTGCGGCTGCGCCCCGGCCCGCCGCTGACTCCGCAAGGGGTTTTGCCGCTTCTTTGCCGGGGAAAGCGTGGCGGCTCGATGGATGCCCGCATTGGGGTCACTAGTTTCGGGAGTGGCCGTACGAGGCGTCTTCGGGGGAAGCGTGGGCGACACGGGCACAACATCGTTCTTGGAGCAGGTCGGGATCCAGCCGACGCTGACCCCGGTCCGGGGCTGGCGGAGGTTTCTGGTCAAGGATCCTCGCGAGTCCGATCTGAGCAGACGGAGGTTCCGGCTTACCCGAGGGCCTTCTCGGGCGGTCATTGAGAATGCGGAAAAGTCGTATCTGTATGGCTTCAACGCAGTTATCTCACGGGAAGTTGTGAGGATCGATGAGATTTCCTGTGAGCAGCAAGCCTTCGCCTTCGAGGGGGCGGGGGCGGCGTGCGCGGTGCTCGATCTGATCACCGCGACTCGGGGCCGGCGCCTTCATGAGCTACTGTCCGGCCCCGGGGCACGTCACCAGTTCGCCGTCCATCTCGGCGTCGGCCGGGGCTACGCGATGCTGCGCCTGCGGCCGATCCGGGCGTCCCGGCGGGCCCATCCGCTGCTGCGGTGGTTGGCCCTCGACGGGTTCGGCTTCGGCTGGAGCATGGCGCGGGCGGACCGGATGGTGGGCGAGCGGGCCATGCCCGACCTGCTCACCAGGTCCCACTGCGCGCTCTTCGACCAGGGCCTGGGACGGCTGCTCTGGTACCACGACTGCGCCTCGCCCGACGACGTGGCCGCCAGGATCGCCGCGTACCCGGTCAGCAGGCGGGCCGCGCTGTGGAGCGGGGTCGGGTTCGCCGCCGCCTACACGGGCGGCGCGGAGGCCGACGAGCTGTGGTGGCTGACCGAGCACGCGGGGGCCGACGGGTTCCGGGGGCATCTGGCCCAGGGCTGCGCGTTCGCGGTCGCGGCCAGGACGCAGGCCGGGCCGCTGCCCGATCATGTCGCGCAGGCTGTGCCGATCCTCGCGGGAGGCACTCCGGGAGAGGCGGCCGGCTGGGCGGACAGCGCGCTCATCGCGCTCGGTCACGACCCGCGCGGCCACGAGGACTTCCAGGCCTGGCAGGCGCACACCCGCAGGATGTGGGCCCGCCGCCACCAGACCGTCTAGATATCGCCAGCGCCGCCTGAAAGCCGCCTGAAAGCCGGCTAGATGCCTGGAGCGACCCGCTCCAGAACCCGCAGCGAGCCCTCGGCGCGCACCTCGGCGAACGCGCCGGACGCCAGGGCGCGCAGGTAGACCCGGTAGGGCGCCTGGCCGCCGTCGGCCGGGTCGGGGTAGATGTCGTGGAAGACCAGCGCGCCGCCCGTCATGACGTGCGGCGCCCAGCCTTCGTAGTCGCGGGTGACCGGCTCGTCGGAGTGGCCGCCGTCGACGAACAGCATGCCGAGCGGCGTACGCCAGAGCGCGGCCACCCGCTCGGACCCGCCGACGATCGCGATCACCTCGTCCTCCAGGCCCGCGGCGGCGATCGTGGCGCGGAAGACCGGCAGCGAGTCCATCTTGCCGAAGCGGGGGTCGACCAGCTCCGGGTCGTGGTGCTCCCAGCCGGGCTGGATCTCCTCCGAGCCCCGGTGGTGGTCGACGGTGACGACCACGGACCCGGCCTGCCGGGCCGCCGCGCCGAGGTAGATGGCGGACTTGCCGCAGTAGGTGCCGATCTCGCAGATGGGACCGCGCGCGCCGTAATCCCGGGCCGCCTCGAACAGGGCCAGGCCCTCCTTCGACGGCATGAAACCCTTGGCGTCCTCGGCGGCTCGCAGCAGCTCAGGCGGCATCGTCATAGCCCTGCACCCTAGTAGAACCGAACAACATTCCGGCGTCCTCTTGCCCGCTATAATGGAACCTGTTCTACTAGCAGGCGTGAATCAGCGTACTCGGATCGCCATGTCGGAAGACGAGGTCACCGCGTTGCTGGAGGGGGCACGCAAGCTGCAGCTCGCGACCATCAACCCCGACGGCACGCCGCATCTGGTGACCATGTTCTACGGGATCGACAAGGGCCGGATCACCTTCTGGACCTACGGCAAGTCCCAGAAGGCCCGCAACCTGGCGCGCGACCCCCGGGTGAGCTGTCTCATCGAGACCGGCGAGGACTACGCCGAGCTGCGCGGCGTCCTGGTGTACGGCCGGGTCACGGCGATGGACGACGCCGAGGACGTCATGGCCGTCGGCATGGACGTCGCGCGCAGGATGACCCCGGGGGTGACGGACGAGCTCCTGCTCCCCTACGTCGAACAGACAGGCCGCAAGCGGGTCGCTTACGTGGTCGAGCCCACCAAGATGGTCTCATGGGATCACAGGAGGCTCTCGTGAAGGTCAAGGTGGACGAACTGGTCTGCGAGGCCAATGCCGTGTGCATGGGACTCGCGCCCGAGGTGTTCGAGGTGGACGACGACGATCAGCTCCACATCCTCCTCCCCGAACCACCTCCAGAACTGCGGGATCGCGTACGCCACGCGGTGCGGTCCTGTCCGAAAGCCGCACTTTCCGTTGAGGAATAGCCGGGAAGGAACCCCCCATGCGCGCCGCACTTCTGCATGCCGTAGGCGATGACAAGCTCGACATCCGCGATGACGTCACGCTGGCCCCCGTCGGGCCCACCGACGTCCGGGTCCGGATCAAGGCCACCGGCGTCTGCCACTCCGACCTGTCGGCCATGACCGGCGTGCTGCCCCAGCCCGTGCCGCTCGTCCTCGGCCACGAGGGCGCGGGCGAGGTGGTGGAGGTCGGGGAGCACGTCTCCACGGTCAAACCCGGCGACCACGTGGTGATCAGCTGGCGCCCGGCCTGCCAGGAGTGTGACCTGTGCCTGGGCGGCCAGCCGTACCTCTGCCTGAAGTACATCATCGAGTCGTTCACCAAGGGCAACTTCCGCTTCGGCGGCGGCACCACGGCCTTCGGCATGGCCGGCTGCGGCACCTGGGCCGAGGAGATCGTGATCCCGTGGCAGGCCGCGATCAAGCTCGACCCCGAGGTGCCGTGGGAGGTCGGGGCGCTGATCGGCTGCGGCATCACGACCGGCGTCGGCGCCGCGATCAACACCGCGAAGGTGCGGCCGGGCTCCACGGTCGCGGTGATCGGCTGCGGCGGCGTCGGCCTGTCGGTGATCCAGGGCGCCCGCGTGTCCGGCGCCCGGACGATCCTCGCGGTGGACCCGCTGGAGTCCAAGCACACGCTGGCCAAGAAGGTCGGCGCGACCCATGCGGTCACGCCCGAGCAGGTGCCCGCCGCGCTGAACGAGCTCACCGGCGGCAACGGCTTCGACTACGGCTTCGAGGTCGTCGGCAAGTCGGCCACCATCCAGAACGCCTGGCAGATCACCCGCGCCGGGGGCGACGTCATCGTCGTCGGCGCCGGCGCGGCCGACGACATGGTCTCCTTCTCCGCCTTCAACCTGCTCTTCGAGGGCAAGAACCTGCTGTCCAGCCTGTACGGCGAGTCAGACGTACGACACGACTTCCCCTACTTCGCCAACCTGTACAAGGCGGGGCAGCTCGACCTGGAGTCGATGATCAGCGCCCGGATCCGGCTGGCCGACCTGAACGACGCGGTGGCCGCGCTGAAGAGCGGCGAGGTCCTGCGCCAGATCGTGGTCATGGACTGACCCCTGACGTGGGGGGGGGGGGGGGGGGGGGGGGGGGGGGGGGGGGGGGGGGGGGGGGGGGGCGGGGCGGGGCGCGGGGGGGGGGGGGGGGGGGGGGGGT